>NZ_JBIWPF010000002.1:0-422004 GCF_044768125.1 Streptomyces sp. NPDC101166 | reverse complement strand
CCCGCCCCGGCGAAGCCGGCTCCCGCCAAGCCCGCCCCGGCGAAGCCGGCTCCCGCCAAGCCCGCCCCGGCGAAGCCGGCTCCCGCCAAGCCCGCCCCGGCGAAGCCGGCTCCCGCCAAGCCCGCTCCCGCGAAGCCGGCCCCCGCGAAGCAGACCCCCGCCAAGCCCGCCAAGCCGGTCGCGGCGAAGGCCGTCGTCACTTGTGCCGAGGCCGGCAACGGCATCTGTGTGGAGGGGACTTCGAAGAAGCCGCTCAAGGGCGTCACCGTCGCCTCCCTCAAGGTGACCGGCTTCGCCAAGTCCGGCGTCTCGGCCGCCGCCACCGACGGGCTGACCGTGCGGAACGTGACCGCCGAGAAGAACGGCGTGTGGGGCATCGCCGAGGAGGGCTCCGTCCGCAGCGTCTACCGGCGCAACACCGCCCGTGGCAACGGGGACGCCGGCCTGTTCCTCGCCAACACCATCACCGCCGAGAAGGGCGCCTCGGACACCGGGGGAACCCTGGTCGAGCGCAACCGGCTGGAGGACAACCGGATCGGCGTCACGGTCCGGCGACTGCGCAACCTCACCGTCGCGCGCAACCTCGTCATCGACAACTGCGCCGGCGTCTTCGTCGTCGGCGACGAGAACAAGCCGAAGACCGGCGCGCTGAGCGTGCGCGAGAACCGCGTCGAGCACAACAACAAGTCCTGCCCGAAGACCGCGCGACTGGACGCCCTCCAGGGCTCCGGCATCGTGCTCACCGGCGCCGAGGACACCGAGGTGACGCGGAACAGGATCACCGGCCACGCCGGCGCCTCCCCGCTGTCCGGCGGCATCGTCGTGTTCAAGAGCTTCGTGGGCGCCACCAGCGACCGCAACCGCGTCACCGGCAACACGCTGAGCGACAACTCCCCGGCCGACCTCGTCAACACCGACACCGCCGGCGTCGGGAACACGTTCGAGAACAACTCCTGCCGCTCCTCCCGGCCCGCCGGCCTGTGCTGACCCACCGGTGACACCGAGGCACAAAGAGCCGTAGGGCACGCAGAGTTCACCGAGTTCACAGAGAGAAGGAAGGCGGCACATGACGACCGCAGAGACTGCTCCACCGCCGTCCATGCGGCTGAGGGAGCTGGTGTTCGGGGCGGCCTGTGCCGCCGCCCTCCGCACGGCGGCCCGGCTGGGAGTCGCCGACGCCGTCGGCGACTCCCCGGTGTCCGTGGAGGACCTCGCCACCGCGGTGAAGACCGAACCCCAGCCGCTGCGACGGCTGTTGCGGGCCCTGTCCTGCTACGGCGTCTTCGCCGAGCAGCCGGACGGAGCCTTCGCGCACACCGACATGTCCCGGCTGCTGCGCGAGGACGACCCGCACAGCCTGAAATACATCACCCTGTGGTGCACCGAGCCGTGGACCTGGGACGCGTGGCCCCTGCTCGACGAGGCGGTGCGCACCGGCCGCAACGTGGTCGAGGACCTGTACGGCAAGGAGTTCTTCCAGTACCTCAACGAGGACGCCCCCGAGTCGGCCCTCGTCTTCAACCGCGCCATGACCACCTCCAGCGCCCAGTCCGCCCAGGACGTCGCCGACTTCCTGGACCTGTCGGGGAGCTCCTCCGTCGCCGACATCGGCGGCGGCCAGGGGCACGTGGTGGCCAGCCTGCTGGAGAAGTACCCCGCCCTGCACGGCACCCTGCTCGACCTGCCGCGCGTGGTGGAGAACGCCGACCCCCGGCTGCGCCCCGGCGGCGCGCTCGCCGAGCGGGTGAGCGTCGTCCCCGGCGACTGCCGGGTGGCCGTCCCGGTGCGGGCGGACGTCTACATCATCAAGAACATCCTGGAGTGGGACGACGAGAGCACCGCCCGCACCCTGCGCAACGTGCGCGAGGCGGGCGGCCCCGGAACCCGGGTCGTCGTCATCGAGAACCTCGTCGACGACACCCCCTCCATGCGGTTCAGCACCGCCATGGACCTGCTGCTCCTCCTCAACGTCGGCGGCGCCAAGCACACCACCGACAGCATGGTCCGCCGGCTGACCGCGGGCGGCCTCGTCGTCGACGACATCCGCCCGGTCAACCCGTACCTGCACGCCTTCGACTGCACCGTCCCCGCCTGACATCCCCCGCGAAACGGTCGCCGGGCCCGCGCGACTCGCGGGCCCGGCGACCGGTGACGCGGCGTGGGTCAGGCGCGCCCGTCCCGCTCCCAGCGGTAGAAGCAGCGGGCCATCGCGTCCTTCGGCGAACGCCAGGTCGCCGGGTCGTACGCGCTGACGTACGCCTGGAGCCGCTCGCTGATGCCCCGGAACTCGGGATGACCGGCGACCTTGGCGATCGCCGGCCCGGGGTCCTGCTCGGACTCGATCAGGTGCAGGTACACGTCGCCGAACTCGAAGAGACTGCGCCGGGCGACGCCCACGAGGTGCGGCAGCTCCCCCCGGTCGGACTCCTCGAACAGCTTGGCGATGTCGGGGGCCGAACCGGGAGCCATCTTGGCGACGATCAGGGCCTGGTGCATGGGCCTTCCTCCGTTGTGCTCGGTTTCCGCGCGGCTTCCGCTCAGTCGGACAGGTTCGGCACGGACCCGCGCTCCGCGGCGGCCTTCTCGATGCGGTCCCGGATCAGGGCCAGCTGGACCTTGGAGTTGCGGTTGATGTTGTCGGTCATCCAGTCGTCGTCGACCGGCGCCTCGGGCTTCATCGCGAAGTCCTGCGTCCAGACCATCCGCACGCCGCCGGCGACCTCCTCGTACCGCCAGAGGATGTTCATGTACGCGAAGGGGCCCGTCTCGACCCGGCGGGCCTTCACGCTGAGGGTGTCGCGGTCCGCCTCCCGCTCCGAGACCCAGCTCCACACGGTGCCGTTCTCGTCGGGGTGCATGGTCAGCCGGAACGTCGTTTTCCGCCCCTCGGTGGAGAGGATCTCGGCGGAGGCGTACTCGCTGAACAGCCGCGGCCAGTTCGCCACGTCGTTGGTGATGTCCCAGACCAGGTCCAGCGGGGCGGCGACGGTGATCTCGTTCTGCGTGTGTCCGGGCATGTCAGGCTCCAGCCAGCAGGGCGCTGTTGACGAGGTCGAGGAACGCCTGCGGCGTCTTGCAGCGTTCCGCGTCCGGGGGCATCTGCGTGCCGTAACGGTTCTCCAGCTCGCCGACGATCCCGAGCAGACCGAGCGAGTCGACGCCGATGCTGTCGAAGCCGATGTCGGGCTGCTGGGCGAGCTCCGCGGCCGGGACGGTGACCCCGGCGCACTTCTTCATCAGCTCGGCCAGCTCTTCCACGGTGATGCGGTCGCTCATGCGGTTCCTCTCCTTTGCTTCCCGTCGCCCCGCTGCGAGGCGTCGGCGGCGCCGTGCCGCAGCACCAGCGCCGAGTTCGATCCCATGAGGCCCCGGCTGAGGACCAGCGCCGTGCGCAGCTCGGCGGCACGGGCCCGGCCGGACACGAGGTCGAGGTCGTGGCAGACGTCGAAGACGTTCGGGGTGGGCGGGACCACGCCGTGCTCCATCGCGAGCACCGCCGCCGCCGCGTCCAGCACCGGCGCCGCGCAGTAGCCCCGGCCGATGCCGGTCTTCGGCGCGGTGACCGGCACCCGCCGGCCGTGCGCGCCGAGCGCGTCGGTGATCGCCATCGCCTCGGCCCGGTCCGCCTCCGGGACGCCCAGGGCGTCCGCGAAGACCACGTCGATCTCCTCCGGGGCGCAGCCGGCCTCGTCCAGGGCGCCCCGGATCGCCTGCGCGAGCCCCTCCCGGGACTCGGCCCAGCGGGACGGCCCGGTGAAGGTCGCCGTGTGCCCGGCGAGGACGGCCCGCACCCGCGCCCCCCGCTCCAGGGCCCAGTCCTCCTCCTCCACCACGAACATGGCGCCGCCCTCGGCGGGCACGAACCCGCAGGCCGACTCCGTGAACGGGCGGTAGGCGCGGGCCGGGTCGTCGGCGGTGCTCAACTCCTCGTAGCCGAGCTGGCACACCACCGAGTAGGGGGCGAGCGGCGCCTCGGTGGCGCCGGCCACGATCACGTCGGTGCCGCGCCGCACCGCCCGCGCCGCGTGCGCCAGCGCGTCCAGACCGCCCGCCTCGTCGGCGGCGACCACCGAGCAGGGGCCCTTGAAGCCCCGGCGGATGGAGATCTGGCCGGTGCTGGCGGCGTAGAACCAGGCGATGGACTGGTAGGGGCCGACGAACCGGCTCCCCTTTCCCCACAGTTGCTGCAGCTCCCGCTGGCCGAACTCACCGCCGCCGGAGCCGGCCGCGGTGACCACGCCCACGGAGAACGGCTCGGCGTCGGTGTCGGCGTGGCCGAGACGGGCGTCCTCCAGTGCGAGGTCCGCCGCGGCCAGCGCGAAGTGCGTGAACCGGTCGGTCTGGACGAGGAAGCGCTCCTCCACCGCCGTCGACGGCTCGAAGGCGCGGATCTCGCCGGCCACCCGCAGCGGCAGGTGCTCGCAGCCCTCGCGGGTGACCCGGTCGAGGACGCTGATGCCCTCCTGGGTGGACTTCCAGAAGGACTCGGTGCTGGTTCCGTTGGGCGCGACCACACCGATTCCGGTGACGGCGGCGCGCCGTGGTCGGGGTTCGCTCATCGTGTCCTCTCCCTCGGCCGGGTCAGGATCACCGCGGACTGGAAGCCGCCGAACCCGCTGCCCACGGAGAGCACGCTGTTCAGCTTCCGCTCGCGCGCGACCTTCGGGACGTAGTCCAGGTCGCACTCGGGGTCCGGCGTCTCGTAGTTGGCGGTGGGCGGCACCACCTGGCGGGCCAGCGCCAGCACACACGCGACGACCTCGATCGCCCCGATCGCGCCCAGCGAGTGCCCCACCATCGACTTGATGGAGCTCATCGGCGTGTCGTAGGCGTGCGCTCCCAGGGACCGCTTCACCGCGGCCGTCTCGTGCCGGTCGTTCTGCTTGGTGCCCGAGCCGTGCGCGTTGACGTAGTCGATCGCCGTCGGGTCGAGCCGCGCGTGTTCGAGCGCGTCCTCGATGGCCCGGGCCATCTCCACGCCCTCCTTCGTCAGCCCGGTCATGTGGTAGGCGTTGCCGTACGTCGCGTAGCCGCCGAGCTCGCAGTACACATGGGCGCCGCGGGCCCGGGCGTGCTCCAGCTCCTCCAGGACCAGGACCGCGCCCCCCTCGCCCATCACGAACCCGTCCCGGTCGGCGTCGAAGGGACGCGAGGCGTGGGCGGGGTCGTCGTTGTGGGGCGAGGTGGCCTTGATCGCGTCGAAGCAGGCCATCGTGATCGGGGAGATGGGGGAGTCCGACGCGCCCGCGACGCACACGTCGGCCCGGCCCTCCTCGATCGTGTGGAAGGCGTACCCGACGGCGTCGAGGCCGGAGGTGCAGCCCGTGGACACCGTCTGCACCGGACCCCGGGCGCCGAACCGCTCCGCGACCGTGGAGGCGAGCGTGCTGGGCGCGAACGCCCGGTGCAGATGCGGCTCCGCCTCCCGGTGGTCCACGTCCCAGCGCTGCCCGCCCTGACTGACCAGCACGTAGTCGTGCTCCAGACGGGTGGTGCCGCCGACCGCGGTGCCCAGCGACACCCCGACCCGCCACGGGTTCTCCCGGCCGAGGTCGAGACCCGAGTCGCGGATCGCCTCCTCGCCGGCCACGAGGGCGAACTGGATGTAGCGGTCGCACCGGGCGACCTGCTCCGCGTCCAGCCCGTGGGCCGCCGGGTCGAAGTCGCACTCGGCGGCGATCCGCGACCGCAGTCCGCTCGGGTCGAAGAAGGTGATGCCCCGCGTCGCGGTGCGGCCGTTGGAGAGCAGGTCCCAGAAATTCGGTATGCCGATGCCGCCCGGCGCGACCACGCCTATCCCGGTGACCGCGACCCGCCGCGTCATGACCGGGCCCCGCGGCCGGCGGCCGGCCCGCCCGCGCCCTCCGCCGCGACGGGCATCCCGTCGGTGGTCTCGGTGTCGACATGGCCCAGCGGCGGGGTCGGGGCCAGCGGACCGAGGTGGAAGACGACACGCGCCTCCACCTTGCCGACGTTGCGGAACCGGTGCCGCATCCCGATGGGGATCATCAGTCCCTGCTCGGGCCGCAGCGGGTGGGGGTCGCCGTCCAGGTCGACCTCCAGCTGTCCGCAGACGACGTACACGAACTCCTCGGAGTACGGGTGGTAGTGCTCGCCGATGCGGTCGCCGGGCTGCACGATGGCCACGCCCATGAAGCCGCTGGTCGCGCCGACCGTGGCGGGCGTGAGCATGGCGCGCAGGTCGCCGCCGCGCCGGGTGTTCGGCTCGACCTCGCTGAGGTCCACGATTCTGGGACGGGAAGTGATCACGACGTTGCTCCGTTCGTGTGCTGTGTCGACTTGGGCGCCGTCGCCCCCGGGGTGGCGACGGCTCAGGCGTCGGGGGAGCGGCGGTCGGTGACGAGCTCCATGCGGGCGAGGGCGAGGAGACGGTCTGCGGACCCGGCCCGCAGCGCGGAGGCGTCCGCGCCCAGGGCGGCGACGTCCAGCAGGTCCGTCAGCTCGGCCGTCCGGGCGGGGTCGGTGAGCCCGAGGACCGTGCCGGCGTCGGCGTCGAGGCCCTCCTGCACGTCGACCAGCCGCACCACGACGTCGTCGCGCTGGAAGATCGTGCTGCGCAGCACCGGGCTGCGCGGGTCGTCCGCCGCGGCCTCGTCCCGCTGGGCGAGGAGCTCCGCCAGCCGCATCCCGTCGCCCTCCCGGGCCGGGTAGTACAGCGCGTGCCGGACGGCGCCCGCGGGCTCCTGGTCCGTCGTCACATGGTGGACGGCGGGCAGCGCGGCCCGGGTGAAGAAGACACGGGCGGACTCGGGGTCGTCGAGGTCCCGGTCCTGCTCCAGATAGGGGTTGATGGCCTCCTCCACGGCCCGCACCTCGGGCTGCCGGGCCACGTGACGCAGCGCGGCGAGCAGGTCGCCGCGCACCTCGATGGCCCGTACCACCCGGTTGCCGTGCATGAACAGGGAGGTCCGCACCAGCCGCGTGGTGTCGTCGACGCGGGGGTTGGGCGGCGCGTAGTCGGCGAGGAGCTTGGCGACGGCCTTCTCGTTGCCGGGCTTGACGGTGAAGGTGAGAGCGTGCCGGATGACGCCGTCGCCGATGCGGGGCGAGGACTGCAGCCGGCGCCGGCCGGACTCCGCGCCCGCCGCCTCGCCGCCGGTCTCGCGCACCACGTGGAACCGCAGCGAGCGGGTGTCGCTCACACAGTTGTGCAGCGGCCGCACCATCTCCACGTGCTCCTCGCTGTTCACCCAGGTGAGGAACGGCGGGGCGCTCTCCCACTCGCTGGTGATGAGCCACTGCGAGGGGTTCTCGATCGACTGGCACAGCTGGTCGCTGACGTGCCCGGGCACCGACGCGACCTGGTTGCAGAGCTGCTCGTACGCCTCCAGGAACTGCTGCTGGGCTCCGTCGTAGACGTCCACCAGCAGGACGACCCGGAGCCGGGAGCCGTCGAACACGGACTGGGAGACATGTTGTGACACCTGTCGTGTCAGCGGTGGCGAGGCAGGCGCGGACGTCGTGGTCATCGGTGTGCACATCTCCTTCGGGAGAGGGGAAGGCGTACCCCGGCCGCAGAGCGTCGAGGTGAGCGTGCCTCGATCTTGAGCCGGTCCCCATCGGCGCGCGACTCGTGTGGAGCGCGCGGGTGACCGGCGTTCCCGGGAGACGCCGGGCGCGGGCGCGGCCGGACGGGCGACGACGGCCGGGCCGTCACCCCGGGGAGGGGAGACGGCCCGGCCGTCGTGCGTGCGCGCGGCGCGAGATGAGAGCCCGTCAGGCCAGCGACATCACCTTGGTGAGGGCCTGGCGCAGCACCTTCTCCGCGTCCGGCGCCGGACCGGTCTCCCGCCAGGCGACGAAACCGTCGGGCCGCACCAGTACGGCGCCACCGGGCTTGGTGCCGTGGTGCGTGCGCCAGTCGGCGCCGTCCTCCGGCGTCAGGTCGGCGTCCGGCCCCTCGCCCACCCGGTACGACACGAGCGGCACCTGAAGCTGGTCCGCGAGGCGCGCGGCCGCCTCGTGCCACTCGTTCAGGTCACCCGCCTCGCTCAGCAGGACCAGTGACCGCTCGTAGAGATCGAGGGTGGAGAGCCGCCGGCCCTCGCGCCGCACCCACAGGTGGGGCGCCCGGGTGCCGGGCGCCCCGGCCAGGGCGAGCTCGTCGGGGACGACCGGGGACTCCGGGTCGGTGCCGACGACCGCCCCCATCGGATAGCGGTAGCCCAGCGCCACGTTGAGGATGCCGCGCTGCGGCCCGCCGCCCGCACCCGGCGGCGGGGCGAAGCCCGGGTGGCTGTGCTCGACCGAACGGGCGGCCGCGCGGGCGCTGGTCGCCTCAGCCACCGGACGGCGTTCGAGGTCGTAGGTGTCCAGCAGCCCCTCGCCCGCCCAGCCGCCGAGCACCGCCGCCAGTTTCCAGGCGAGGTTGTGCGCGTCCTGGATGCCGGTGTTGGAGCCGAACGCCCCCGTCGGGGACATCTCGTGGGCCGAGTCGCCCGCCAGGAAGACGCGCCCCGACCGGTAGCCGCGGGCGACGCGCTGCGCCGCGTGCCAGGGCGCCCGGCCGGTGATCTCCACGTCGAGGTCCGGGTCCCCGACCGCGCGGCGGATGTGCGCGATGCAGCGCTCGTCGGTGAAGTCCTCCAGCGTCTCCCCGGTTTCGGGGTGCCACGGGGCGTGGAACACCCAGTTCTCGCGGTTGTCCACGGGCAGCAGAGCGCCGTCGGCGTCCGGCGAGGTCAGGTAGCAGACGATGAAGCGCCGGTCGTCCACGACGTCGGCCAGGCGGCGGGAACGGAAGGTCATGCTGATGTTGTGGAAGAGGTCGCCCGGTCCGCTCTGCCCGATGCCGAGCTGCTCCCGGACGGGGCTGCGGGGCCCGTCGGCGGCGACCAGGTACTGCGCGCGGACGGTGGAGTGCTCACCGGTGCGACGGCTCTTGACCACCGCGGTCACGCCGTCGGCGTCGGTCTCGAAGGACATCAGCTCGGTGTGGTAGCGCAGGTCGCCGCCGAGGGCACGGGCGTGCTCCAGCAGGACCGGCTCCAGGTCGTTCTGGCTGCACAGGCACCACGAGGCCGGACTGAAGCGGGCCAGACCGCCGCCCGGGTCGATGTTCTTGAACAGCCACTCGCCGGCGTCGCCCACCAGGGTGGGCGTCTGAAGGATGCCGTGGTTGTGGGCCAGGGTCGCGGCGGCGGTGTGGATGTCGGCCTCGACGCCGGCCACCCGGAACAGTTCCATCGTGCGTACGTTGTTGCCGCGCCCGCGGGGGTGGATGGAGGTGCCGGCGTGACGCTCCACCAGGGTGTGCGGCACCCCCAGCCGGCCCAGGAACAGGGAGGTCGACAGCCCGACCAGGGAGCCGCCGACGATGAGGACGGGGACCTCGTGGACCTGGGGTCCAGGGGGCTCGACCGTGGGATCGGGGTGCTCGGCTCTCGTGTTCATCACTCGCCTCCAGCGCGTCGTGTCCGCCGAGCCGGCCGGGGTGCGGCCGGGACCTCCATGCATGCCCCGCCCGGCGAACCGCGGACCGGGCTTCACTCGCATAACCCGGCCGGTTCACCGGGGCGGCGGGTTTCGTGCGGCTGGACACCCGTGCGGGGTGAGCGGGCCCATGGATGGCGGGCCGACGCCGGGCAAGAGGGGTGCGGCAGGTGGCGTGGGGCGGCCGGGGCGGTCCTGGGAGCGGAGAAAGGGGATGACAGCGCGTGCCGCGGACGCCCTCGGGGCTCCGGCGGGACGCATCGGATGTCCGCCCGCCGCCCCGGATCTGGCGGTCGCAGGAAGCGGCGGGCGGAGGGAACTCCTCAGGAGGAGCACCATGACCCACGATGACACGTCCCGGGGACGCGGCTCCGGCGGGCGCGACGACACGGGCGCCGCCTTCCGGTCCGGCGCCGGCGACTCGGGCGCCTTCGTGCAGCTGGCGCTGCCGAGGGCGGCACGGACGGTGTCGGTCACGGGCACCGGCGGCCTCGTCCTGGCCATCGCCGAGGGCTGGTTCGTGGACAACACGGCCGGCCTGTGCGCCGTGGTCGTCCTCGTGATCGCCGGCATGGCGTACGACCTGGCGGACCGGGCGCTGCGCGGCCGCTGACCACCCCCTCGCCGCGGCCCCGGCCGGGCTCAGGTCGCCGTCAGACCGAAGTCCGGCCGGACGGTCAGCCATTCGGCGACGGTGGGCCGCCAGGCGGCGTCCCGCAGCCGCGGCACGTACAGGTCGCCCGCGTCGCCGTCCCGGTTCCCGGCGCGCGCCGCCTCGCGGACGGCCGCGGCCCGCTCCGGCAGCCGGGCCGCCGGCGCGCCCAGGGAGACCGCGGTGTCGGCGGCCGCCAGGACGAGCGTCCACATCCGGGTCCCCAGCGGGTCGGGGCCGGTGCCCGCGGTGTCCTCGTCGAGGCTCTGCGCGGTTCGCGCGGCGGCCTGCGCCCACTCCCGCAGGGCGCCGCCGTCGCGGGCGGCCCAGTGCCGGCGCAGGGCGGTGAGCCGGCGCACCGCCCGCCGCTCGTGCGCGGCCCGCACGGCGGCCCGGCCCAGGCGCGGGCGGGACACCATCGACGCGTCGAACACGTCGACCACGATGTCCGCCGCGTCGAGGGCGTCCGCCGCCGGACTGAGCACGGCCTCACCGTGCAGCGTCGTGCCGCCCGGCTCCGACGGCCCGGCCAGCCGGCCGAGCGCCACGGGCAGCGGCAGTTCCGGGTGGTAGGCGCGAAAGCCCAGCCCGCCCGGACGGACGGTCCGTGAGGCGGCCTCCACCTCCACCTGGAGCACCCGGGAGCCGTCCGGGCCCGGCGCGGTGGCCCAGCGCACCGTGTTCTCCGCCGCGCTCAGCACGTGCGCCGGCACCTGCTCCCAGTCGACGCTGCCCAGCCGCTCGCCGCCGCGCCCGGCGGACTCCGTGCGGAAGGCGGCCAGAACCGTTTCCTCGGACGACGCCATCCGGTGTCCCGACTCCCGCAGGCCCGCCTCCTCCCGGGCGAGCTCCAGCAGCCGGGCGTGGTGCGGGCGGCCGTCGAGCAGACACGCGGCGGCGAGCACCGCGTCCATGACGGCCTCCGCCACCAGCCCGTCCGACACCTGCTCGGGCGACCGGCGCCGCAGCCGTCCCGCCAGCGCCGACAGCCGTCCGGCCGAGCCGTCCAGACACGCCCTCGCCTGCGGCAGCGCGTCCGGCACCAGCCCGTCCAGGTCCCACAGCAGACCGCCGGTCTCCAGGTCGAGGAGCGCCGGGTCGAGACGCTCCGGCGACCAGGCGCCGAGCCAGCGCGTCGTCGCCAGCCGGGCCATGGACGTGTGCCGCGGCCCCGGCGCCCACGCGACGACGGCCGACCGGACGGTGGCGTCCACCGGGTCCTGACGCGACACCGACCCCTCGCGCGCCCCGGCGAGCGCCTCGCGGGCCGCGTCCAGGGCGAGCGCGCCGTAGACGCCCTCCAGCCAGCCCGCCGCCTCGCCAAGGTCGTCCACCTCGGCGTAGGGCGGCGCGTCCGGCGCGAACGGGTCGACGCACAACGTCCCGCCGGCCAGGGCCAGCGGCGAGTGGAACGGCCGCGCCGACGGCCGGGGGCCCAGCCGGACGGTGCCGACCGTGTCGATGCGTACGGTCAGGGTCATTGTCCTTCTCCTGAGTCGTCGTCAGGGCGGTCGTCGGTGGAGTGGAGGCGCCGGACGACTTCCCGGGCCTCGGCGGCGGTGGGGCGGACGGGGAGCTCGGCTCCGTCCGGGAGGGACGCCGTGCAGGCGTCCAGGGCCCGCGACCACCAGTCGCGGACGGCCTCCTGGTCGGACGCGGTGAGGAACCAGCGCGTCAGCCCGAAGGCGTCCGTGTGCCCCGCGAAGTCGAGGTGGGCGACGCGGTGGTTGAACACGGAGACCACGACGGCGCCGGCGTCCAGGAAGGAGACGGTGTGCTCCTGCGGGACGTCCGTCGCGAGGGCCGCCGGCCCGTCCCCGGCGAGGGGGACGATCCGAAACTCGTCGGAGTCGGCGTCCCGCTTGCCGTTCTCGCGGACGAAGGACCGGATCGCGCTGTTGAGCAGCTTGAAGTACTGCTCCGGGGCGAACGACTCCCCGCGCACGTCGGGGGTGTGCAGCCGGGGCCACAGCCGGGGGACCACATGGAACTGCGGGTTCTCCAGCCGCAGTTGCGCCGGGGACTGCCAGTCGCCCGGCCGGCGCTCGCTGTAGGCGAAGAGGTCCTTGTCGAGGACCTTCGCGATCAGCTTCTCCATGCGGCGGAAGAGACGGTGACCGCCGGCGTGCGGCGACCTCCGCTCTTCGATGGTGGAGGCGTTGACCGCGTACGCCAGGTGGATGCCGAGCGCGAAGGCCGTCCGCCGGTCGTCCGACCCGAGCCCCAGCGGCAGGCACATCCGTTCCGCCTCTCGGCGGGCGAGGTCCCGGGTGGAACTCCCGCGGAATTCCTCGCCCGCCGTCTCGGGGTGCTGGAACACCGCGGAGCCCAGCCGCTGGCGCAGTGACCTGTCCAGCGGGAGCGGCAGGGACGTGCCCCGCCCCTGCCGCCGCTCGGTCACGGTCGGCTGCTCAGGCACCGAGGCCGCCGACATCCCCGACCGGGCCGGGTCGTCCAACAGGCTTTCCCACGGGCGGGTCTTGACGTACGCCTCCCACAGTCCGTTCAGATCGCAGGTGACGTCGGAGTCCAGCAGGTCGTCCAGCGCGCGGCGTTGCGCCGCGTCCATCGGCCGGCGGGGGCGGGCCGGCCGAGGAGTCCAGTTCCGGGAGACGACCTCGCCCAGCTCCGCGACCGCGGCCGCGTCCCCCAGCAGGGTGTCCAGCGCCGCGTACGTCGGCGGCCGGGAGTCGGGGCCCCGACCGAAGCGCTCGTCGATCACCCGATCGCACTCCTCGCGGGACGGCGGACGGTTCCCGGTCCACCGGACGACCCATCCGTACAACGTGTCCTCGTGCTCGGCGGTCGGGAGCCCGGCCCGGGCGAACGCCTTCCGGAGCCCGGTCGCGACCGGGCCGTCGGCCAGCACCTCGGGCAGCAGTCCGGCCACGGCCTCGGCGACCTGGTCCAACTCCCGGCTCTCCCAGGCCCTCGCGCGCAGGACCGGCCCCAGCTCGGGGTGCGCGCACCGCACCCGGGGCGTCAAGTAGGCGCGCGCCAACCGTGAGTTGACCAGGCCGTCGCGCGTGAGCGCGCTCAGCGGATGGATCGCCTGCCGGGCCTCCCGCGGCAGTCGCAGCCAGCCCCGGGTCAGCGCCTCGGCCATCGTTTCCGGCATGTCCTCCCCGTCCTCTCCCTCAGCCCAGTTCGTCGCGTGCGAG
This sequence comes from Streptomyces sp. NPDC101166, assembly GCF_044768125.1. NCBI lineage: Bacteria > Bacillati > Actinomycetota > Actinomycetes > Kitasatosporales > Streptomycetaceae > Streptomyces > Streptomyces sp. NPDC101166. Next base: position 408,738 of record NZ_JBIWPF010000002.1, on the reverse strand, counting down.
CGCGTCCTCCGCGAGGGCACGCAGGGCCCGCACGGTGGTGCGCAGATCGTTGAGGTACTTCGTCGGCGTGAACGGCTGGCGCAGGGCGGGCGCCCGGTCCGGCACGTCGCCGCCGATGGTCTCCACCTCCACGTCGTACGGCAGCGCGAGCATCCGGACGGCCGTGAAGTGCTGCATCGGCGCGTAGATGGGCGTGGTCACGAGCAGCAGCCGCGTCCCCGGCTTCAGCGCGGTCATCCGTTCGGCGAAGAAGGCGTACGTCTCGCCGGTGTGGGCGCGCCGCTTCGGGTCCTCGGACGGCGCCGCGGCCACCCGCACGGACAGCCCGTCGCCCCGGCGGTAGTGACGGACCCCCCAGGTCAGGCCGGGCTGCTTCACCGGGTCGGGGGACTCCTCGCCCTCGACGCGTTCCGGGGCGCCGAGCCCGAACGCCAGCCGGGTGCCGAGGTCGAGCGCCCCGTACTCGTCGGTGAGTTCGGGGTGGCCGAGCCGCTGGGAGATCGCGGACTCCCGCTCGTCGGGGTCTTTCACGTTCTTGTCGGACGCCTCGAACTCCCGGTGACCGCCGAGGGCGGTGACGGCGCCGGCGCTCACCACGCCGTCGTCGACGAGCCGGGCGGCGTAGGCCGGGCGGTTGAAGCAGGCGCGGACGAGGCCGCCCAGCATGAGCACATGGTCGTACTCGCGGTGCCGGGGCGGGAGTTCGTCGCGCAGGCCGAGCGCGGTGACGGCGGCCATGGTGGTGTCGGCCTGGTCGGGGGTCATCGGCAGTTCGTCGGCGGTGTTGCGCTCCCTGTCCTCCAGGCGGGTGCTGACGGTGGCGGTGAACTCGTAGAGCCGGTCGATGCGTTCCGTCAGGGTGGCCGGGCCGCCGGACAGCGCGTCCGGGTCGCCCTGGAAAGCGGCGACCAGCGCCCGCATGGCGTCGGAGGCCAGGTAGGCGTCGATGTCGGAGATCAGGTCCTTGCCGCTGCCGGGCAGCGTGGGCCGGGGGAAGAGCGTGCTCATGAGGGTTCCTTTTCCTGGGAGGACTGCTGAGCGGGGATGCCGGGCAGGCCGGGGGGTTCGACCGCGGGACGGACGGTGAACCGGCCGTCGGCGGACTCGCGTCGGTAGGTCGTGTACAGCTTCTCGGAGGCCGCTCCGGCCGCTTCCCCGGCGCGCGCGGCCGGTCGACGGGCGTCGAGACGGGCGAGGGCGGTCTTGGCGAGGATGTCGAGGCTTTTCGTCACGTTGACCTCGATGGGGATCGCGAGGCTCTGGCGAACCTCCAGCGCCTCGTGGGCGAAGCGCAGGGCGTGGGTGAGGAAGGTGATGCGCTGGGCCGGTCCGACGTCCTGGAGGACGGCGCGGTAGAAGTTCACCAGTGCCAGGCCGTTGACACAGGTGATCACCTCCTCCAGGTGCCGCGTGCCGTAGCGGCGCTCACGCAGGGTCAACACGGCCTGATAGTGCTCGTCCGCCGCGTCGAGGTGACGCTGAGGCGGAAGATCGGGATCGACCTGGGCGAGGGAGATCTCCAGACCGGCGAGGTTGAAGCGGCTGCGGTCCGCGTCGGGCGAGTCCTCGCCGGTGAGGAGCTCCCGCTCGGCGGCGCTGTGGCGCAGGAGGACCTCGGCCTCGCGCAGCAGAGCCAACCGCTGTTGAGCGGTGAGGCCTTCCGCGTTCGCCTTCCTGCGGATCAGCAGGCCGTGCATGGCCTCGGCGCGGGACGCGGCCAGTTGTTCGTCGCGGCCGGCGTTCGGGACGGCGCACAGCTCCCGCGCCTCGATCGCCCAGCCGATGGCGTCGTCGACGGTGCCCCACGGCGACCGGCCCGGGGTGCGGTGCACGACCCGTGCCTTGCCGCGCAGACAGTCCGAGCGCATGATCCGCAACTCCGCGTCGTCGCCCGCCGCGTGGTGCGCGACTCGCTCGAGCGCCTTCTGGAAGCACTCGGTCGCCGCTGCCGGATCCTGGCGTTCCACGAGCACACCCAGCGCGTGCAGGCTGCGGAAGGCGTCCAGGTCCGATGGCTGATGCGTCAACAGGGCGGCGATCGAGCCGACTTGACGGGGATCCAGGACGAGGTCGAAGGGCGTGGACAGACCGGCCCGCCCGGCGCCGGCGGGCTGCCTGGCGCTGGTCGCGGTGAAGAAGTTCCGGTAGACACCGCCGACCAGCGCGGCGGTGTCGGCCACGTTCTTCCCTGACCCGTGCTCGCGGACGGCTCGTTGGAAGAGCCGGTGCATGGCCGCCAGGCCGCCGGTGAATTCGATCAGTCCCAGCGCGCGCAGTCGCTCCAAACCCGCGTGCACCTCTGCGGGCTGTGTCCCGGCCCCGCTCGCCTCGTCCCGCACGGCCAGAGTGAGCAGTTCGGGGGAGAGGCCGGAGGGCGGCAGCCAGGCCATGACCGTCGCCAGCCGGCGCTCGATGCGGACGGGGTCGTGCAGCGGGCCGGCCGCGTTCCCCGCCTCGGCCTCACGCACCACCGTGGACCAGATGGCGGCCGGCACCTGACCGGGCGTGGCGGGTCGGGCGGCGCGGTGCCTCCACCACGCCCGGCCCGTCGCCCGGAGCAGCCGGGCGCTGGCCTCGAGCAGCAGGGGGCGACCGGCGAGGAGTTCGGTGGGCGCGTCCTCCACGTCCAGGACGTGCGGGAGGTCGTCGGCGTCCAGCTCGGGCACTTCCTTGGCCCAGGTGCTCCGTAAGGTGGGATTCCCTTCCGGGGCGGCCCACTTGGCGTTGGTCGTGGTGACGACCACGAGCTGCCCCTGTCGGGTGGGCCGGGGCAGGCGCAGCTCGGTGGGGTCGACGTCGACGTTGTCCAGGACGACCACCCAGGGGCCCATGGCGTCGGCGAGCCGCTCCATGGCCAGCGCGGCGAACACGGTGCGGTCGGAGTCGTCCCGCGCCTCGCCGCCGAGCCCCCGCTCCTCGATCTCCGCGTCGCCGAGGGAGGCGGTCAGCGTCCGCTGGTCGAAGGCGTCGAGGAACCATCCGCACCCCTCGTCCGCGCCGGCCGCGAGCCGGTGGGCGACCATGCTCTTGCCGATGCCCTGCGGGCCGTGCAGCACCACCGTGCCGCCGCTCGCCGCGAGGTCCCGCAGCTCGGCCATGAACTTGTCCCGCCCGGGGAAGTCGACGAACTGCGGCCGGGCCGGCAGCCGTCGGTAGATCGCCGGCCTCGACTCGTCGCGCACCAGCGGCAGTTCGGCCACGTCCTCACCGCCCTCCGCGTGCAGGGCGACGACGTCGACCATGCGGACGTCGTCCTGGCCGGACTCCAGCCACAGCGCCCCGCTCGCGCACGCCTCGGCGAAGGTCTTCTCCTCGCCCCGGCAGGCGCCGACCACGTCGATCGCCGTGCCGCCCCTGAGCCGCAGCCCCTCGCCGTAGGCGAGGAAGACGCCCCGGTCGTGGTCGTGCCAGGAGCTCACCGGGGGGTCGGACAGCTGTCCCGCCGTGGCGTCGGGGTCGGTGTGCACCAGGACGAGGGCGTGGTCGCCCAGGACGGTCACATAGGGCCTGAGGCCGGCCGCCTCGCACATCGCGGCGAACATCAGGACCAGGTCGAGGCAGGTGCCCGAGCTGCGGTCGATCAGGTGCGGGTCGCGGACCCGCTGATGGGTCCCGGCGTTCCAGGCCTGGTTGTACGGGATCCGCTTGTGACGGAGGCGGTCGTAGAGCCGGTTCAGCAACTCCCGGGGTTCCCCGCGCCACTTGTGCGCCTCGTGCTCCATGAGGTCGAGGCCCGAGAGCGCCGGGACGCTCACGTAACGGGCCAGGCGGCGGTACCCGCCCAGGACGCTCCCCGGATGGAACGGCGGCCACTTGGTCACCGTCGGGACATCGCCCGGCGGCTTCGCGCTGTTCGGCATGGCTCCCCCCGAGGGCTTCTCCGGCGTCATCTTCCACTCCCTCCTCCGTCCCCAGACACGGGACGCGATCGGCCCGGCGCCGGCGGGAACGGATGTCCCGGGGGTCAGATTCGCGCAGCGTCGGGGCGTTCGGGCCGCCCGATCCGTACGTTCGTGTCACCATTTCCGTACGCGGCGTAGCGGGGCGGAGGGGGTCGAGGGGGCCGATGACCTACAGCCGGGAAGAACGGGAGCGGGTGAGAACGGCGTTGGAGGGGTGCCGGGCCGCCTCGGTGGCGCAGGGGCGGCCCGGTGGTGACAGCGCGCTGGCCAACGCCCTCGGGTACAAGGCGGAAACGGTGCGCAAGTACATGCTGGGCGAGCGCATGCCGCCGCCCCGCTTCGTGCGGGCGCTGGCGGAGCTCGCCGGGGTGAGTCCGGCGCGGGTGTTCGCGGACATCGGCTGGCTGCCGCGCGGCGAGGCGCCGTCCCCGGCCGCCTACGAACCGCCGCCCGAACTGGTGGCGGCGCTGTCCGCGATCAGCGGCATCGAGGCGTACGTACGGGGGTTCACGCAGGCCAGGCTGCCCGCGCCGCTGCGGGCCGCGGCCGCGCTGTGCGGCGACCGGCGGGCCGCGGCGCGCTTCCGGGTCGGCCTGTCGCACCTCGTCTCGGGCCGGGAGTACCCCGTGTCCACGGCGCTGGTGGGCGAGTTCCGGCTCGCCGCCGGGGCTGAGGCCCTGCCGTGGCGGGAGCTGGCCGAACGCGCGCTCCGCGCGGGCCCGTCGGCCGCCCGGCTGCCGGACGGCGTCGGCGTGGACGACGGCGACGGAGAACACGCCCGGGTCCGGGCGGAGTTGGGAATCGTCGTCTCCGAGTCCCTGCGGGCCGTCGGGGAGTTCAGCTGGCAGGGCGAGCCCGGCACCTCGCTCTGGGCGCCTGCGGCCGCCGAGTGGCCGGGACATCTCCTCGTGCAGAACTGCCTGGTCGACCTGCACCGGCAGGCCGCCTACCCGTGGCGGGGGGTCGATCAGCGGCCGTTGGTGGTGGTCGGCGCCGTCTGGTCGGCCGCGCTCACCGCCGCCCTGGTCGCCGACGCGCTCGGCTGGGAGTACGTGCCGGTCAGCTCCGCCACCGAGGTGGACGGCGGCCGCGTCGTCCAGGGCGACCCCCTGGACCGCCGGTCGGGCCGGCTGCGCGGCTGGGCGGTGACGGCGCGGCACATCGCCGAGCGGATCCGGCTCCAGGAGAACTGGCCCGCGGTCGTCCTGGTCAAGCCGTACGTGTTCGCCGAGGAGGGCCACTACGGGCACGTCATGGCGGACCTGCTGCGGGAGACCGGCGCGCGGGTGGTGTACGTCCGCCCCTCGCACCGGCACCTCGACTGGTGGGCCGCCCGCCGGGACCTCACTTCGGTCCGGGGAACCCCGGGGGACGTGTGGAGGGCCGGCATCGACCGCGCGCTGGAACGCGTCGAGGACGTCCTGCACGCCCGGCGCGGCAGCCGCGGGCTGCCCGCGGGCGGCGACCTCCTGCTGACGCTGCCCGATCCGCCCTGCCCCCTCGCGGCGGCGGACCCACGGCTGCCCGCGCATCTGGTGGACCATCAGTTCCTTTGTGCCTGGCGGGTACTTGAGTGGCTCGACGGGAGCGCCAACCGTGGACGGCCCTCCCTCTTCGGCGAGTTGCGTCCCTCGCATCTGTCGGACCGCGCGAACCGGCTGCGTGGCGACCCCGCGGTGCGGGCGCTGCGACCCTGGTGACGCGAGCGTCGCACGTGACTGATGGAACGTCAGTCGGTGCTTAACAGTGCGTCGTCGGCGTCCTCGGGGCCGACACGGCAGGCGAGCGGGCGGGGGTCGGGCGGGCTGAGACGGATCACGGCGGATACCTCCCGTGTCGGCGGGTCGGTCGGTCGACCGACTGCGACTTTAGGAGGTACTCCGGGGGCCGGGTGGGTGGATCGCTCGGGAATGCGGGGAGTGCAAGAAATGCGGCACATGGGGGCGCCCTCTGACGGGCGTTGACCGAGGAAGGCCGTACCGCCGAGTCACATCGCCCGCGGGCAGGGGGCCTGCCCGAGCGAGGTCTCCCGCTCGGCGGCCGCCCACCACACCGCACGCCTCGTCGCCGGGACCCCTACCGCATCGGGGTCGTCTCCAGCAGAGCACGGGCGGTCCTCCTGGCCGGCGCCGCGGTCTGGTCGGCGACGCGGCGGAAGGTCTCCTGGGCCGGGCGGGCCGGCCAGGCGCGGGGCAGATGCAGGGCGGGCAGCCGGGGGTCCGTGCGGATCGTCCACAGCCATTCGCTGACCAGCCGCAGCCGCGTCGCGATCGGATCGTCCCCCGACCCGGCCCCCAGGTGGGCGGTCCAGCGTTTGTCGAAGGTCACGTAACGGGCGGCGATGCTCTCCAGGTCCCAGGTGTCACGGACCATCAGCTCGATGTCGGTGGCCGTGTCGGCCCGGGCGCGGAAGATCTTGACGCGGTCGGTCAGCCCCAGCTCCGCGACGACGGCGGACACGTCGACGTCCCCCGGGGCGATCCACAGCCCGCTGTACAGCGCGCCGAACCCGGACCAGGCGAGCCGGGAGCGCAGATCGTGGCGCTGCCGCTTCCACGAGTCGGGCAGCGAGAAGCCGAGCAGGGTCCAGGAGCCGTCCCAGTCGTCGTTGACCGCGCCTTGCTGCCAGATGCGCACACGGCCGTCCTCCAGGACGCGCACCGCCTGAGGGGTGAGCCCGAAGTACATCCTGCGGCCCTCGCGTTGCCGGCACAGCAGGCCCCGGTTGACCATGCGCGTCAGCGTGGAGCGCACGGCCTGCTCGCCCACCCCGACCCGGCCGAGGACGTCGATGATGCTGCCGGAGTAGACGCACAGCTGTCCCTCGTCCAGCACGTGGTTGCCGAAGAAGGTCAACATGAGGGACTGGGGGCGTGGCGCGGGAGCGTCCACGGCGTCACCGCCGTTGCCGCTCTCTGCGCTGTCGTCGTCCGTGGTGTCCAGGATGTCGTCGTCCTCCACGGGGGAAAGGGTACGGCCGTCCGCCGACGGCTCGGCGGACGGCCGTACGGCATCAGGGGCGGTCGGCGGGATGCGCAAGGTCGTACGGCCGTGGGTACGGGGTGGGGCGGTACGGGACGTAACGCGCGGGAGTCGAGGGATCGGCCGCCGCCGCACGGGAGTTCAGGGCGTCGGGGGTGGCGCCGCGCCAGGCGCCGGTGGTGATGCGGTCCTCCAGCGCGTGCAGGGCGGCGAGCTGCTCGGCGGGGCTGAAGGTGCAGTGGCCGGGGGTTTCGGTGTACGCCTGTCGCAGGAGCGGAGTCGTGCCGGCGGCGGTGACCGCGCGGAGCAGCGCGCTCTCCGTCTGGACGGGGACGAGGGCGTCGCCGACGGTGTGCACGGACAGCTGTGGCTTGGTCAGCCGGCCGGTGAAGGCGCTGGTGCGGCTCATCCAGGCGACGGCGGCCCGGTCGGCGCCGATCCGCGGGGCGCGGTCGAGCGTGGCGAGGTCGCCCTTCAGCGACAGCCCCGCCTTCCGGTACAGGGCGGTGACCTCCTCGCGGACGGAGGACCGGCCGAGGAGCCGTGCGTAGTCGACGCCGGTGTTCCAGGACATGTTGCCGCCGGCCCTGGCCTCGGCCTCCTGCCGCCAGTTGAAGGCGGCCACCTTCACCAGGCCCTTGACGGCCTCGTACTGGTTGGCCTGCTGCGCGTCCAGGTCGGCGGGGGCCGGCCGTGGCTGGCCGGGCTGGTTCCACACCGGGATGTTGTGCAGTGCGGCGGCCAGCGCGATCCGGGCCCGCCCCGCGGCCGTCGACTGCGCCGAGTCGACCGCGGCGGTCAGGGCGTCGGCCGCGGCGGTGGCGGCGCGCTGGTCGGGCAGGCGGGTCAGAGGCATCCCGGACCCGGGTGCGAGGAGCGCCTTGAGGGCGAACACCGGGTCGAGGGTGTTGTTCCAGTTGGCGACCCCGCCGTGGACCAGGCCGCACAGGGACAGCGAGCCGTCGAGCCGGTCGCCGTGCCGCTCGGCGAGAGCGGTGGTGACCAGACCGCCGTAGGACGTGCCCCAGGCGATCGTGCGACGGGTCGCGCCGAAGCGGTCGGAGAACGCGGACAGCGTGGCGATCTGGTCGGGGACCGCGTCGGTCACCGCCCACCCGGTGGTGGCGTAGGAGGAACCGATGAGCGCGTACCCCTCGCCGAGCAGAAGGGAGCCGGTGGCTCCGTCGGGTCCGTTGCGGGCGGGGTTGGGCGCGCCGGAAGGGGTGTAGCCGTGGCTGTAGAGCAGCACGGTGCCGTTCCAGGTCGCGGGCACGTCCATCACGTACGTGGCCCCCGAGGGCAGCCGGCCCTCGACGTGAGCGGCGCCCGCGTGGACGGCGCCGGTGGCGGCCGCCGCGCCCGGCGCGGGCACGGCGGCGACCGCCAGAAGTAACGCGGCGGCACGGGCGGCACGGCGGACGGATCGGTGGGGCGCGCCGGGGACGACGGCCGAGCGGTGGCGGCCGGGGGCGGCCCCGCGGGGGACGCGGGTGCTCTCGGTGGCGGCGTCCGTCGTCATGCCGTGACCTCTTCCGTGTGGGCGGTGGCGGGCCGTTCGGCTGCCTCGGTGAGCGAGTCCTTGTGGGTCTCGCGGACGAACAGCACGGTCAGCGCGGTGATCGCGGCGCCGCCGCAGAGCAGCAGGGCGACGGGCGTGCTGTCGCCGCTCGCGGCCACCAGGCTGCCGGCGATCATGGGGGAGAAGCCGGCGCCGACGAGGGTGGCGCCCTGGTAGCCGAGGGAAGCGCCGGTGTAGCGGACCCGGGTGCCGAACATCTCGGTGAGCAGGGCGCCCAGCGGCCCGTACATCGTCGACTGGGCGACGCCGTGACCGAGGGCGACGGCGAGGATCAGCAGCCCGGGCGACTCTGAGTCGACCAGCGCCAGCACGGGGAAGGCGAGCGCGGCCGAGGCGACGGCTCCGGCCAGGACCACCGGGCGGCGGCCCACCCGGTCGGACAGCGCGGAGGCGCAGGGCAGGACGACGAGCGCGACGCAGGCGGACACCGTGAGCGCGGTGAGCACCTGCGGGCGGGCGTAGCCGATGCCGGTGGCGTACGCGATCATGTAGCTGGTCAGCAGCGACTGCGCGGTGAACGCGCCGATGCCGACGCAGCAGGCCAGCAGCAGCGGGCGCGGCCGGCGCAGCACGTCGAGGACCGGCAGCCGCGCCTCGGCGCGGTCCTTCCTCACCTCGGCGAACAGCGGGCTCTCCACCACCCGCAGCCGGACGAACAGCCCGACGCCGAGCAGCACCACGCTCAGCAGGAACGGCACACGCCAGCCCCACGCCGCGAACTCCTCCCGGGGCAGGGCGACCACGAGGGTGACGACGGCGGTCGACAGCAGGGAGCCGAGCGGGGCTCCCATCTGCGTGAAGCTGGACCACAGACCGCGCCGCCGCTCCCCGGCGTGCTCGACGACCATCAGCGTGGCTCCGCCCCACTCGCCGCCGATGGCGATGCCCTGGACCACGCGCAGGGCGATCAGCAGCACCGGCGCCCAGACGCCGATCGTGTCGTACGTGGGGAGCAGGCCGATGAGGAAGCTGGCGCCGCCCATCAGGCCCATGGTGAGCAGCAGCATCGACTTGCGGCCCAGCCGGTCGCCGAAGTGGCCGAAGAGGACGCCGCCGAGCGGCCGGGCGGCATAGCCGGCGGCGAAGGTGCCGAACGCGGCGACCGTGCCGACGGCGGGATCGGCGCCGGGGAAGAACAGTTCGCCGAAGACGAGCGCGGCGACGGTGCCGTAGACGAGGAAGTCGTAGAACTCGACGGCCGTGCCGAGCAGGCCGGAGAGGGCGACCCGGCGCAGCTGCCGGGTCTGTTCGGGGGTCCTGGACGGTGATGCGGATGCGACGGGGGACGAAGGCATCGCGGTCTCCCTTGACCGGGGGAAGGACACCGCGAAAGTAGGCGTTGATCTGACCGCAGTCAACGAAGTGCACAACATTGGTCGGCGTGGAACCACTGCCGGGCGGGCTGATCGGACGTCACGCCGATGTCCCGTCACGCGGTCGCACGCCCTCCGCGCCCGCTACCGTGCCCGGCATGACGAAGACGACGGCCTCCGCCCCCGTGCTCGGCGTGCGCGCGCTGAACCGCGCGACCCTCGACCGGCAGCTCCTGCTGAGCCGCTCCCGGCTCACACCCGAGGCGGCCGTCGCCCACCTCGTCGGGCTGCAGGCGCAGAACGTCAGGCCGCCGTACCACGCCCTCGCCGCCCGCCTCGACGGCTTCGCGCCCGAGGCCCTCTCGGCGCTCATGGCGGACCGTCAGGTCGCCCGGATCGTCACCCTGCGCTCGACCCTGCACACCCACACCGCCGACGACTGCCTCACCCTGCGCCCGCTGGTGCAGCCCGCCCGGGAACGGGAACTGACCGCGTTCCGCGCCGGCCTCGCCGGCGTCGACCTCCAGGCGCTCGCCGCACTCGCCCGCGACCTCGTCGAGGCCGAGCCGCGCACCATGAAGCAGCTGCGCGAAGAACTCGGCGCCCGGTGGCCCGACGCCGACCCGCAGTCCCTGGCGGTCGCCGCCCGCTGCACGCTGCCCCTGGTGCAGGTCACCCCGCGCGGGCTGTGGGGACAGGCCGGCCAGGTCGCCCTCACCACCGCCGAGCACTGGCTCGGCCGTCCCGCCGAACCCGCGCCACCGGTCGACGCGGTCGTCCTGCGCTACCTCGCGGCCTTCGGCCCGGCCTCCGTGAAGGACATGCAGACCTGGGCCGGCCTGACCCGGCTGCGCGAGGCCTTCGAGCGCCTGCGCCCAGGGCTCCTCGTCTTCCGCGACGAGCGCGGCGTCGAACTCTTCGACCTCCCCGACGCCCCGCGTCCCGACCCGGACACCCCCGCCCCGCCCCGCTTCCTCCCCGAGTTCGACAACCTGCTCCTGTCCCACGCCGACCGCGCCCGCGTGGTCCCGCCCCCGTACCGGGGCCGCACCTGGCAGGGCAACCAGGCCCACCGCACGTTCCTCGTCGACGGTTTCGTGGCCGGAGTGTGGCGGCTCGAGCCGGACGCCCTCGTCATCGAACCCTTCGCCGACCTGGACCGGGCCCGGCGGGATGAGGTGACGGCGGAGGCGGAGCACCTGCTGGCGTGCCTGTACGCGCGAACGCCGTACGACATCCGGTTCACGACCGTCGTACGGCGCTGACCCTCACAGGGTGTCCCCGACACCCGTCGGGCGCATGGAGAGGGGGCGTTGCGGGCCGCTCGTGGAGGCCCGCAACGCCCCCCGGTCTTGTCCCTGAGCGAGGCTCAGGGAGCCATTGGGGCTAGGAGTTGACCTGTGCGGTCACCAGGCTGGAGAAGGTGGTCAGCCGGGTGTAGACACCCGGGTAACCCGCCTGGGCACAGCCCTCGCCCCAAGAAGTGATCCCTGCCAGGACGCCCCCGATGAGCAGGGGACCGCCGCTGTCGCCCTGGCAGGTGTCTACGCCGCCGGAGGTGTATCCGGCGCACACCATGTCGCTCGCGACGAAGTCGGAGCCGTACGAACTGCCGCAGCTGGCGTCGGACACGATCGGGACGGTCGCGGTCCGCAGCTGGTTGGAGGAGCTGCCGTTCGAAGAGGTGGTGCCCCAGCCGAGGATGCGCGCGGTGGTGCCGGCCGCGTACACACCGGTCTGGCTGGAGGAGACGTACGACGCCGTGGTGTAGGGCATCGACGTCGACAGGGTCAGCACGGCCACGTCGTCGCCGTCGGTGGCGTCCGTGTAGCTCGGGTTGATCCAGATCTTGCTGACCCGGCTGACCGTGCCGTTGGTGCCGTTGAGGTACGTCCGGCCGCCGACCACCCGCACGCTGCTCGTGGTCTCGCCGACCATGCAGTGGGCCGCGGTGACCACCTTGGTCGGGGAGACGAGCGTGCCGCCGCAGAACTGGTTCTGCGAGGCGTCCGTGATCTGCATCATGAACGGGTAGGCCGTCGTGGTGGTGGTCGTGCCGCCGACGATGGGCTGCGGCGCGGCGACAGCGGTGGGGGCGCCGATCAACGCGGTCGCGGCAGCCGCCGCGGTCGCCGCGACGACGGCCGCGGTCTTCTTGGCACGGGTGAGCCCGAACATGGATCTCCTTGCGTGGGGAGGTGGCCGGTGGGGGACGCGCGGGTGTGGGGGGTTGCACAGGGGTCGCGGGACCGACCCCCGTGTGCCCGGGCGAGCGGCACGTCCCTTACGCTAGGGCTCGGGGTTCACCCTTCCCAATGAGGGAACCCCCTAAGGGAGTTGGGGCAGGGAAAACCCTCGGTCGCCCTCGGCGGACCGCACACGGAAGACCACGGGGGCCGGTACCGGTCTTCGACAGCAGGCAGTAAAACCCGCGGATCCCTCACTTGGCGTGGTGCCCCGCCGCCAACCGGACGATGTCCACCCGCGAGCGGATCCCCAGCTTGCGGTAGACCCGGGTCAGCGTCGCCTCGACCGTCTTGACGCTGATGAACAGCCGCGCGGCGATCTCCCGGTTGGTGGCGCCCTCCATGACCAGCGCGGCCACCTGACGCTCCATCGAGGCCAGCCCCTCCAGCGCGTCGGCGGCGGGCGCCGGCACGGGCGCGGCCACGGCCTCGGCCGCCCCCTCCGCGGCCGCGGCGTCCACCTGCCGCAGCCACGGCAGCGCCCGGCACCGCCGGAACAGCCGCGCCGCCTCCTCGTACGACGTCGGCCCCGGCCGCCGGGTGCGCAGCCGCGCCAGCTCGAACGCCGCCCGCGCCTCCTCCAGCCCGTGTCCCAGCTTGGCCAGCCGGTCCTGAACGGACGTCAGCCGGGCCAGCGCCCCCTCCTGGTCGCCCCGCGCCGCCCGCACCAGCGCCTCCGCCCGGTCCAGCACCGCGAGGATGCTCTCCCGGCCCAGCCGCAGCGCGTGCTCCCGGGCGACGTCGATGACGTCCTGCGCCTCGCCCGGCTCGCCGACGCGGACCAGGGCCTCGGCCAGGTCGCCCTGCCAGCGGCCGCGCGCCGGGTCGGTGATGCCCAGCCCCTGCTCCAGCTCTCGCACCCGGCGCAGGCTTCCCACCGCGCCCGCCGCGTCGCCGGCGACCAACTGGGCGTAGCCCAGGGCGGCCAGAGCCCGCGACAGATACATCTGGTCGCCGTCCTCCTCGGCCCGGTCCACCGCCTCCCGGGCCAGCGCCAGCGCCTGGTCGACGTCCCCGCCGGACGCCTCCGCGAGGGAGGCGAGCATGGCGGAGGCTCCGAGGCCGATACCGGAGTCCCTGGCCAGCCGCAGACTCTCCCGGGCCAGGTCCAGGGCGCGTCCGCAGTGCCCGGAGCGCAGTTCGATGTCGGCCAGGAACCGCTGGAAGTGCACCTCGCTCTCGACCATGCCGCGGCGGCGCACCTCGCGCAGCAGCGCGCTGATGGTCGCCCGGGCCTCGGGCAGCTGGTCGCTCATCAGCAACCAGCGGAACCGGGCCATGCCGACGCCGTTGTGATGGCACGTCACGTAAGGGTCCTGAGGCTCTTTCAGGGCCCGCTTGATGGTGACGGGCGCGTTCGGATGCCCCATGAGGATCTCCGTCGACGCCTGGAGGGAGAGCGCCATGAGCTCGTTGCGCCGGTCCTCGCCGCGCGCGGCCAGCTCCGCGGCGTGCGCCGCCTGCCGGCGGGCCTCGGCGAAGTCGCCCTGCACGACCAGACCCCGCCAGGCGAGCTGGTAGTGCACCTGGGCGAGCAGCCCCGGGTCGTCGCCCGCGTCGGAGAGCGCCTGCGGGTAGACGGCGTCGACGTCGCCCAGCGCCTGCCCGGCGGCCTCGATCACCACCATCCAGGCGCGTACCCGCTCGGCGGGCGCCGTGGCGCGGGTCAGCACCTCGTGGGCGATGTCCCGGGCGAGATCCACCTCCCCGGCGGTGATCGCGTCCTCCGCGGCCTGCAGCCGGCGGTCGTCCGGGGCGGGCGTGCCGTCCGGCGGGGTGTGCCGGGCCGCGAGCAGGCCGAGCGAGGCGGCCACCGAGGGTGCGCCGCGGTCCCTGGCCATCGCGGCCGCCCCCGCGAGCCGCGCGGCCACGCCCGGGTCGGTCCCGGTCGTCGACAGCGCGAGGTGCCGGGCCCGCTCGATCGGGTCGGAGGCCGCCGTGGACAGCGCGGCGTGCGCGGCCCGGCGTTCCTGCGCGGGCGCCTCGGCGTACAGCGCGGCCGAGATCAGCGGATGCGCGAACCGTACGGCCGGCCCGTCGGGTTCCGTCGCCAGCAGGCCGAGCGTGGCGGCCTGGGCGGTCTCCGCCTCCGCGTTCTCCCGGCCGGCCGCCTGGAGCAGGGCGAGCGTGGGGCGGGCGCCCGCGCTGGCGACGAGCAGGGTGCGGCGCGCCTCGCCGGAGAGCATGTCGAGCCGGCTGAGCACCAGGTCGCGCAGCGAGGTCGGCACCGGCAGCGGCTCGCCCGGGCGCGGCGGGGTCGGGTTCTCGCCGAGGGCGCGGCCGAGCTCCAGCGCGAACAGCGGGTTGCCGCCGCTCGTGCGGTGGATCTCCCGCATCGTGGAGCGCGGCAGGTCGGTGTAGCCGCGGTGGTCGAGCAGGGCGGACACCTGGGCGCGGGAGAGCGGGTTCAGCCGGACGGCGAGGGTGTCGGGCGGGGACGCGCGTAGATGGCGGTCGTACTCCTGCCCCTCGGTCCGCACCGCGCACAGCAGCTGCACGGGGGTGTCGCCCAGGCGCCGGGCGGCGAAGCCGAGGAGTTCGGCACTGGCGGAGTCCAGCCACTGGAGATCGTCGGCGACGAGCAGCACGGGCCCGGCGGCGGCGAGGGCGCGCAGCGCCGACAGCACGGCCAGGCGCAGGGCGAGGCCGTCGCGTTGCAGGCTCGACTCACCGCGGCCGGTGAGCGCCGCCTCCAGGGCCGTGAGCTGGGCGGCGGGCAGCTTGTCGGACACCTCGCCGAGGACCAGCCCGAAGAGGTCGGCCAGCGCGAGGAAGGGAAGGTGCGATTCGGACTCGGTCGCCGAGCAGCGCAGGACGGTGCGGGCCGACTCTCCGTAATCCGCGGCCAATGCCCGCAGCACGGTCGACTTACCTATTCCGGCCGGGCCGTGCAGCAGCACGCTGCCGCCGCCGGTCAGCTGGTCGCGGGCGGCCGCGACCAGTTCCTCCCGTCCGATGACCAGGTCGGGGCGGCATCTGGCAGGCTCCTGGAAGTCCCGTCGCACGGTCACCGCTCCCCTCCGTGTGTCGTGTTCGGGCCAAATTCTAGGCAACATCCCGTTGAAATCCCGGCGGACTCCGTGGTGAGGGATATAACAGCGGGAAGCATGGGAAAATTCAATGAACCGGCCGGTGAATGGCCGCTCGTCGCCCGAGGCCGCCCCTGGCCGGAACGGACTCCTGCGCCGGAACACCTCTCTCCCGGTCCTCTCGTCCTTCCGGGTGGGCGGTCCCTGCCTTCCGTGTCAGTCTCCTCGCCTCCTGTGCCGGCGGCCTCTCCTTTCCCGAGGTGATCCCTGTCCGGGGGTGGTGCACCCGCATCACGGATTACACGATGACAGAGAGCCGCCCGGCAATGGTTCGGCGTCGGCCCGTGCGCTTCACCGGGCGCGCGGCCGCGGTGGGCCCGACGGGACCGGGTGGCCGGCAGAGCGAGATGGAGGACGGATGACGACGGCTACGGAGCGGTTCCGCGCGGCGCGGGACTTCCTGCTGCGACACCGCGAGGACTACGCCACGGCCCATGAGGGCTTCGAGTGGCCCCGGTTCGAGCACTTCAACTGGGCCCTCGACTGGTTCGACGCCATCGCGGACGGCAACGACCGCATCGCGCTGCACATCGTCGAGGAGGACGGCTCCGAGGTCCGGCTGTCCTTCGCCGAGCTGTCCGAACGCTCCGACCGGCTCGCCAACCTGTTGCGCGAGCGCGGCGTCGAGGCCGGCGACCGCATCCTCGTGATGCTCGGCAACCAGGCCGAACTGTGGGAGACCGCCCTCGCCGCGATGAAGCTGCGCGCCGTCGTCATCCCCGCGACCCCGCTGCTCGGCCCCGCCGACCTGCGCGACCGCGTCGAGCGCGGCCAGGTACGGCACGTCGTCGTCCGCGCCGAGGACGCCGGCAAGTTCGACGAGGTCCCCGGCGACTACACGCGCACCGCCGTCGGCGCAGTGCCCGAGGGCTGGCAGCCGTACGAGGACGCATATGCCGCCTCCGCCGAGTTCCTGCCCGACGGTCCGACCCTGGCCGACGACACCCTGATGCTGTACTTCACCTCCGGGACGACCGCCCGCCCCAAGCTCGTCGAGCACACGCACGTGTCGTACCCGGTCGGGCACCTCGCCACCATGTACTGGATCGGCCTGCGGCCCGGCGACGTCCACCTCAACATCTCCTCACCCGGCTGGGCCAAGCACGCCTGGTCCAATCTGTTCGCCCCGTGGAACGCCGAGGCGACCGTCTTCATCCACAACTACACCCGCTTCGACCCCGCCAGGCTGATGGCCGAGATGGACCGCGCGGGCGTGACGACGTTCTGCGCCCCGCCGACCGTGTGGCGCATGCTCATCCAGGCCGACCTGACCGGCCTGCGCACCCCGCCCCGCGAGATCGTGGCCGCCGGGGAACCGCTCAACCCCGAGGTGATCGAGCAGATCCGGCGGGCCTGGGGCGTCACCGTCCGGGACGGCTTCGGCCAGACGGAGACGGCCGTACAGATCGCCAACAGCCCCGGACAGCCCCTGAAGACCGGCTCCATGGGCCGCCCCAGCCCCGGCTACCGGGTGGAACTGCTGGACCCGGTGACCGGCGCGCCCGGCGCGCGGGAGGGCGAGATCGCCCTCGACCTGTCGGTACGGCCGGTCGGCCTGATGACCGGCTACCACGGCGACGACGACCGCACGGCGGAGGCGATGGCGGGCGGCTACTACCGCACCGGCGACATCGGCGAACGCGACGAATCCGGATACATCACCTATGTCGGCAGGAGCGACGACGTCTTCAAGGCCTCCGACTACAAGATCAGCCCCTTCGAGCTGGAGAGCGCCCTGCTGGAGCACGAGGCCGTCGCCGAGGCGGCCGTGGTCCCCGCGCCGGACGAGCTGCGGCTTGCCGTGCCCAAGGCGTACGTCGTCCTGGCGGAGGGCTGGGAGCCCGGCCCGGACACCGCGAAGGTGCTGTTCGAGCACTCCCGTGAGGTCCTCGCCCCCTACAAGCGCCTCCGCCGGCTGGAGTTCGCGCCGCTGCCCAAGACCGTCTCGGGCAAGATCCGCCGGGTGGAGCTCCGCGAGGCCACGGCGGCAGGGTCGGCGGGGGAGTACCGGGAGGAGGACTTCCGGTGAGTCTTCGCGCGTGAGCGGGCACAGGAGCCGGGGCGGCGCGGTCGGGCCGGCTCAGCCGCCGCCCTGTGCGTCGAGGGCGCCGGCCACCGCGTTCACCGGCCGGGGTCTGCCCGTGAGGTCCATGACGAACAGGGGCACGGCGAGGGAGTCGGCGCGGGCGTGGGCGTCGGGGGTGTAACCGGAGAGGGAGAAGTACACGCACTCCGAGGACTCCGTCATGGCCGTCAGCCACAGGCATTCCACGTCCCGCAGGGAAGCCGGGCGCGCCTTGGGATCGACCTGCGCCAGCAGCCCCCGGGCGGCGAGGCCTATGCCCGAGGTCGGGCGCTGGTCGGCCCGGCGGACCTTCGGGTAGCCCAGCCAGTCCAGGTACAGGGCGGTCGCGGTGACCGCGTCCCGGGCGGTGCGGATGGCGACGGGGCGGAAGGGGCGGGGGCGGGGCGGGGACGCGGATATGGACGCGAGGGGTGCGGGGGCCGCGAGGTCCTGCGCCGGGTCAGCGGCCGGCGGCGGGCCCGTCGTCTTGCGCTGCGGCGGTGAGGCCGTCGCCCCCTCATCGTCGTCCGTCTCCGCGCTCAGCGGGATGCGCAGCACCGTGCCGCAGGCGCACCCCAACTCCGGTCGCGGCCACTGGTCATGGCGACCGCAGGCCGCGCAGCGCACGGTGACCCACTCCTCCTCCCACGAGCGGTGGGCGACGGCCGTAGCCTTCGCGCGGAGGTCGAGGCGCGGGGCGACCGGGGCGCCGCACGCGCACGGATAGGTCGGCGCGGAGTAGAGACGCTCTCGTCGGCAGGCCGGGCAACTCACCGGCACGCTCTCGAACATGGCCCCCATCGTCCTCCATCGTCCCCCGCTTGTCCGTCCCTTGGCGAAGGTCGGAAGGAGACCGGAGGAAGCGGGGCCGAGGGCCCGGCGCGTGCTCGAAGCTCGAACGCCCGCTTCACGTTCGCGGAGTCCGCCGCCCCCGTGTCGGCGGACCCCGCATGACCACAATGTGCCCTGCGCCAGGCGTGGTTGAAGCCCACCGGCCCATGTTCAGAGGTTCATTTGAGGTTGACGCCGGCTCCGGACCGCACCGGACGGGCATGCGCCCGCCGGGGAAGAGACCCGGCGGGCGGCCGCGTCGCGCGTTAGGTTGAGCGCGTGCGATTGAGACTGGAGTTCACCACCGAGCCCTTCGATCTCGACGAGGCGCCCGCGCACGCGCTGGTCGCCCGCGAGGTGATCGAGTCGGCCGACCTGGACGCCGTGGACGTCGGCCCGTTCGGCAACACCGCCGAAGGCGACGCCGACGCCGTGCTCGCCGCGGTGGACGCCGTGCTGCGCCGGACCCTCGGGTCGGGCGCCACCCGGATCTCCCTCCAGCTCAACGTGGTCGGCGAGGACGGGAAGTGACCCGCGCCGGGGACGAGGCCTTCGTCGCGGCCGTCAAGCCGTTGGTCGACGCGATGGGCGGAGAGCTGCTCCCGCCGGACGAGGCCGGCCCCGACGACGTCGTGCTCGCCTGGGAGGGCGAGCCGGCCGTCGCCGTACGGCTGCCGCAGCTCGCCGACTCCCTGGACCGCATCCTGGCCGCCCTGGAGCGCGAGCGGGGCATGCCGCTCGCCGAGCTGGACCGCAAGGCCAAGCAGGAGGTCGTACGGATACTCGAGGCGCGCGGCGCGTTCTCCGTGCGGCACGGGGTGGAGACCGTGGCCGCCGCGCTCGGGGTGAGCCGCTTCACCGTCTACAACTACCTCAACCGCGAGAAGGGCGGCTGAGCGGCCGCGGGGGCGTCGGCCGCGGTGGGCGTCGTGACCCGTCGCGGGAGGAGCCGTGACCCCGGATTTTTCAACAAAGTGTTGACGGCGGGGAGTGGTGAGGCGTTAGCTGGCCCCAGCCCGGTCAGTACGCAGTCCGATCAGCACGCAGGCCGCCACGGCCACGGAGGCTCCCGTGACGTCGACTCCCCCGCCCGCCGGTCTGAGCCGGTTCAACGCCCTGGAGGAGCGGGCGGCAGCCGCCGCCCTGCACGAGGTGTGCGCGTCCACGGCCTGGGCGCGACAGCTTCTCGCCGAGCGTCCCTACGCCACCCCCGGCGACCTCTACGCCGTCAGCGACGCCGCGACGGCCGGCCTGTGCGCGCGGGACCTCGACGAGGCCATGGCCGGGCATCCGCCGATCGGCCGGCCCCGGCTCGGCGACCCGGCCTCCGCCCGCGAACAGCGCGGCATGGCCGGCGCGTCCGAGGCGCTGAGAGCGGAGATGCTCGAACTCAACCTGGCCTACCAGGAGAGGTTCGGGCACGTCTTCCTGATCTGCGCCACCGGCCGCACCGGTGAGCAGATGCGCGACGCCGCGCGGGAACGGATCGGCAACACGCCGGAGCGGGAGCGGGAGATCGTCCGCACCGAACTGGGGAAGATCAACCGCATCCGGCTCGCCCGCGTCGTCGAAGCCGAAGAGGACCGAGGAGCACCATGAGCACCCGCACGACCGCCTCGGTGTCCACGCACATCCTGGACACCTCCGCCGGCCGTCCCGCCCGCGACGTCGCCGTCCGGATCTCCGCCCGCGCGGGCCACGACGCCGGCTGGCAGCCCCTCGGCGGCTCCGCGACCGACGCGGACGGCCGGTGCAAGGACCTCCCGGACCTGCCGGAAGGGATCACCCACGTACGGCTCGACTTCGCGGTCGAACCGTACTTCGAGAACGAGCGGGCCGAGGCACGGCGGGACGCCCCCGCGCACCGGGACGGCGGTCCGGGCGTGTTCTTCCCGGAGGTGACGGTCACGTTCGCCGTCGTGCCCGGCGAGCACTACCACGTACCGCTGCTGCTCAGCCCGTTCGGCTACTCCGTATACCGAGGGAGCTAGCTCCATGGCAGACATTCCCCGCCCCGGCCGCCCTGTGCTAGGGCCGAACCGGTACGGCAAGGCCGAGACCCGGGTCGTCAAGGTCACGCGCGACGGGGCCACCCACCACATCAAGGACCTCAACGTCTCGGTGTCGCTCAGCGGCGACATGGAGGAGGTCCACTACTCGGGCTCGAACGCCGGCGTCCTGCCGACCGACACCACCAAGAACACGGTGTACGCGTTCGCCAAGGAGCACGGTATCGACTCCGCCGAGCAGTTCGGCATCCGCCTCGCCCGCCACTTCGTCACCTCGCAGCCGTCCATCCACCGCGCCCGGATCCGCGTCGAGGAGTACGCCTGGGAGCGCGTCGAGACCTCCGCACAGGGCGCGCACTCCTTCGTCCGCAAGGGCCAGGAGACCCGGCTCGCCCAGATCGCCTATGACGGCGAGCGGTGGGAGGTCGTCGCCGGGCTCAAGGACCTGACCGTGCTGAACACCACCGACTCCGAGTTCCGGGGCTACGTCAAGGACAGGTACACGACGCTCCCGGAGGCCCACGACCGGGTCCTGGCCACCGCGGTCTCCGGCCGCTGGCGCTTCCACTGGACCGACGACACGCAGCCCGCGCCCGACTGGAACGAGTCCTACGCGCGAGTCAGGGAACACCTGCTCTCGGCCTTCGCCGGGACGTACTCGCTGTCCCTCCAGCAGACCCTGTACGCGATGGGCTCCCGGATCGTCGAACACCGCCCGGAGATCGACGAGGTCCGCTTCTCACTGCCCAACAAGCACCACTTCCTGGTCGATCTCACGCCGTTCGGTTTGGAGAACGACAACGAGGTGTACTTCGCCGCGGACCGCCCCTACGGCCTGATCGAGGCCACCGTCCTGCGGGACGGCTGCGAGGCGCGGATCCCGGAGGACCTGACCAACCTGTGAGGACGGACCGGATGACCCAGCGCACCGTCATCGAGAACGCGGCGATCGCCACCGTGGACGCGAACGACACCGAGCATGCCTCGGGGCACGTGGTCCTGGCGGACGACCGGATCGAGTCGCTCGGCCCCGGCCGTGCCCCCGAGGGCCTGGAGAACGTCGTACGGGTCGTCGACGCCACCGGCCACCTGGTGACCCCCGGCCTGGTCAACACCCACCACCACTTCTACCAGTGGATCACCCGGGGCCTGGCCACCGACCACAACCTCTTCGACTGGCTCGTCGCGCTGTACCCGACGTGGGCGCGCATCGACGAGCCGATGGTGCGCGCGGCCGCGCAGGGCTCGCTCGCGATGATGGCCCGCGGCGGCGTCACCACCGCCATGGACCACCATTACGTCTTCCCACGCGGCTGCGGGGACCTGGCCGGCACGATCATCGGCGCCGCCCGCGACATGGGCGTGCGCTTCACCCTGGCGCGCGGCTCCATGGATCGCGGCGAGAAGGACGGCGGCCTGCCGCCCGACTTCGCCGTCGAGAGCCTCGAGGACGCCCTCGCCGCCACCGAGGAGACCGTACGGCGGCACCACGACGCCTCCTTCGGAGCGATGACCCAGGTGGCCGTGGCCCCCTGCTCCCCGTTCTCCGTGTCCACCGAACTGATGCGGCAGGGAGCGGAGTCGGCGCGCCGGCTCGGCGTGCGGCTGCACACCCACGGATCGGAGACGGTCGAGGAGGAGAAGTTCTGCCACGAGCTGTTCGGCATGGGACCGACCGACTACTTCGAGTCCACCGGCTGGCTCGGCGAGGACGTGTGGATGGCGCACTGCGTCCACATGAACGACTCCGACATCGATGCCTTCGCCCGCACGAGGACCGGCGTCGCCCACTGCCCTTCGTCCAACGCCCGCCTGGCGGCGGGGATCGCACGCGTCCCCGACCTCCTCGCGGCCGGCGTCCCGGTCGGCCTCGGCGTCGACGGCACCGCGTCCAACGAGTCCGGCGAACTGCACACCGAGCTGCGCAACGCGCTCCTCGTCAACCGACTCGGTCCTCATCGAGAGGCCGCTCTGAACGCCCGTCAGGCATTGCGCCTCGGCACCTACGGCGGGGCCCAAGTGCTGGGACGGGCAGGGGAGATCGGCTCCCTGGAGCCGGGCAAGCTGGCCGACCTGGTGCTTTGGCGGATGGACACCCTCGCCCACGCCTCCATCGCCGACCCGGTGACCGCGCTGGTCCTCGGCGCGGCAGCTCCGGTCACCGCCTCCTTCGTGAACGGCCGTCAGATCGTCGAGAACGGAAGGCTGCTGACCGCCGACGAGGAGGCGATCGCCCGCTCCACCCGCGAGGAGGCCCGACGGCTGGCCCGGATCGCGGCCGGGTCCTGAGCCGAAGGGGGCGACGGCCTCAGCGCGTCGAGGGGCCGGCCCAGGCCATCAGGTTGGCGAACAGCTCGGCCTGCTCGATCGCGTCGTCGAGGGCGTGGTGGGTGTGGCGGCGCGTCGACAGCAGCCCGGGCGGCATGGCGCGCTTCGCCACCGCCCTCAGGGGCAGCCCCGCCTTGGCGGCGTACAGCGTCTTCATGTCGAGGCAGCCGGAGTGCCCGAACGGACTCGCTCCGGTGAACCGGATCAGATACCAGTACAGGAACGTCCAGTCGTACGACGCCGGGTAACCGCACATCACCGGCTGCGCGCCGTCGCTCACCTCACGCACCCAGCGGGCGAACGCGCCCAACGCCACCGCCGGTTCGATCCCCTCCCGGCCGAGCCGCTCCCGGTCGAGCCCGCTCACGGCCAGCGCCTCGGGCACGAAATCCTCGCTGATCGGCCGCAGTTCACGGTAGAAGGTCCGCGCCGCGGGGTCGGCCGCGGTGAAACCGTCCGCGTCCTGCACACCGGCGACCGCGGCACCGAGGCTGAGCATCGAGTACGGGCCGGGGATGGGACCGTCGGCCTCGATGTCCACGGAGATGTACAGGCTGGGTCTGACGCGTCGTGCGGGCATGGGAGGGGAGCATCGCAGGTGCGCGGGGCCGGGTGCACCCGAATTCCGCTTCCCCGGTGGTCTCATGGGGGCGCTTGGCAGGGTGTGGCCCGCGGCAGCCGTCCCGCGAAGAACGCCCGGGGCGGCACACCCATCAGGGTGCGGAAGTCGGCCGTCATGTGCGACTGGTCGTAGTAGCCGGTGACGGCGGCGAGTTCGGCCCACGGGGTGGTCAGGGCGTGGTCCAGGACGTGCCGCACCCGGTCGATGCGGGCGAAGTGCTTGGGGGAGAGGCCCACTCCCTCCGCGAAGAGGTTGCGCAACTGGCGTTCACTGACGGCCAGTTCACGGGCGACGTCCCGCACGGCGGCCGGCGCGCGGTCCCGTCGGGTCGACAGTGCGGCGACGGCGGCGCGCAGCAGCCGGTCGCGGTCGCGGGAACGGCCGCTGGGCGGGGGCAGCAGATCCGCGAGTCCGGACGTGACCTCCCCCGGCTCCCGGTACGCCAGTTCGCGCGCCAGCGCACGGGCCGTGTCGGAGGGCAGGGCGCCCAGCGGCACCACCCGGCCGACGAGGTCCACGGCCGGCACACCCAGCACCGGTCGCGCCGCACCCGGCTCCAGACGCAGGCGCACACAGGACACCACCCGCTTCTCCGCGTCCGCGTGGTACGTGGCCTGGGTGCGCGGTCCGACGACCAGTGTGTCGCGCCGCCCGTTGCCCCGGAGGCGCACGACCACCTGGGTCGCGGTGTCCGGCGGGTGTGCGAGGGCTTCCTCCGCGAGGCCCGCGGCCCGCATCGCCGCGACGCCCGAGATCCAGGGGCGCGCCCGGTCGGGGACGGTGAGGGGCTGCTCGGTGAGGACGTCGGTCACCGCTCAACCGTAAGCGCCGGACAGGTCCCGGAGGGCTGCCGAAGCGTGCCGGAATCTCCTAGAGGCGCGGCGATGATGCCCGGCACCGTGAGGGCCATGATCCTCGTGACCGGTGCCACGGGCACCATCGGCAGTGAACTCGTACGACAGTTGGCGGCGCGCGGCGAGAAAGTGCGTGCGCTGCTCCGCGACCCGGCGAAGGCCGCCGGGTTGCCCTCGGGGGTGGAGGTGGCACGTGGGGACTATCTCGACCCCGGCTCCCTGGAAGCGGCGGCGGCCGGAGTGGAGGCCGCGTTCCTGGTCGGCGTCCCGGGGCCGGACACCGACCACGACCGGGCACTGGTGGCGGCGGCCCGGTCGGCGCGGGTGGGCCGGCTGGTGAAGCTGTCCGCGATCGCGACCGGCGACCCCGGTCTGGGGACTTTCGGGACGTGGCACCTGCCCGGCGAGCGGGCCGTGCGCGAGAGCGGGGCCGAGTGGGCCGTCCTGCGCCCCTCGTCGTTCGCCTCGAACACGCTGAGCTGGGCGGACCCGATCAGGGCGGGCGAGCCGGTGCCGAACATGAGCGGCGACGGGGCGCAGGGCGTGATCGACCCGCGTGACGTGGCCGAGGCGGCGGCGCGGGTCCTCCTCGACGGCCGGCTCGCAGGACGGACGTACACGCTGACCGGCCCGGAGACGATCAGCGTGCCGGGGCAGGCCGCCGTGCTCGCCGAGGTCCTCGGCCGGCCGGTCGCCACCCGGGACCTCACACCGCGCCAGGCGCGTGAGCGTCTGCTCGCCTGGGGCCTCAGCGAGGCCCAGGCGGAGGGCGTCCTGGCCGGCAACGCCTTCGTGCGCGACGGCGGCAACGCCGTGGTCACCGAGGACGTGCCGGAGCTGCTGGGGCGTCCCGCGCGGACGTACCGGCAGTGGGCGCGGGAGCGTCGAGCGGCCTTCGGGTGACCTCGTCCGTCAGAGTCCGAACAGGCCCGGGTCGGACGCCAGCTCCTTGAAGTGGTGCTGCGGGTCGGGCACCATCCGCCGCGACGTGAGGTCCAGCAGGCCGCCGACCGCGGTGAGTTCGGCCGCCACCGTGCCGTCCGCCTTGCGCATGACCTGCTCGATGCGGAACGTCTTGCCGCCGCTCCACTCGAAGACGCACGTCACGTCGACCTCGTCGCCGGCGAGCAGCTCACGCCTGTAGCGGATGGTCGTCTCCAGGGCGACGGGCCCGACGCCTCTCGCGATCAGAGCGGCCTGGGTGATCCCGGCGGCCTGGAGCAACGACCAGCGTGCGTGCTCCGCGTAGTTGACGTACACGCTCTGGTTCACATGGCCCTGCGTGTCGGTCTCGTATCCGCGGACGGTGATCCGGACGGAAAACGGCTCACTCACTGCTGGCTCCCCCTGCTGTTGCTCGTCCTGCCCTGACCGCTGGTCCGGGCCCATCTTGGCACGCCCCTCACACGCGGCGCGGGGACGCCAGCAGGTAGCGGTCCCGCGTGCGGGAGTCGGTGTGCTCCCCGACCTGCCAGCC
Organism: Streptomyces sp. NPDC101166; assembly: GCF_044768125.1. NCBI lineage: Bacteria > Bacillati > Actinomycetota > Actinomycetes > Kitasatosporales > Streptomycetaceae > Streptomyces > Streptomyces sp. NPDC101166. The sequence continues at coordinate 383,441 of NZ_JBIWPF010000002.1, read as the reverse complement.
CGCCCCCTTCAGTGTCGCCGCACATGCCCGCAGCGTCTCGTCGTCCGGCCCGCGCACCCCCACGGCGTCCGGCTGCGGTGTCGCGCGGACCCGGTAGCCGTCGCCGTCCGGCCCGGCGGCGCGGTGCCCGGCGGCCTCCAGGGCGAGCGCGGCGGCCCGCACCAGATGCGTACGCTCCCACCCGCACGGCCGGTCCGCGGCGCCGTCCGGATTGGTCATCCGGCGCAGCTCGAGCAGCCCCTGCCAGGCGCTGTGCACCTCCCGGGCGCGGGAGGGCCCCGCCGCCGGCTCCTCCTCGCCGCCGACCCGGGCGGCGAACACCCCGCCCGCGCCCGCCGCCTTCGGAGCCGCTTCGGCCGCACCGGGCGGTTCGGGCGCGGCCTCGCGTATCCGGTGCCCGGCGGGCGTCAGGAAGAAGTCGTGCGGCGGGCGCGGATGCCGGAAGGCGAGGCCCCGCACCACCAGCGCCGCGAGCTGCGCCTGCGTACCCCGAAGCCGCCCGGTGACGGGATCGGCGGCGTCGATCACCCGCCGTTGCGCGGCGGTCGGCGGTCGTGTCACGGCGTACCCCCTCCGGGCCACGGGGACGACGGGCCCGCCCCCGTCGTTCACCCACCGCCCCCGAGGCTACGACGAGGGTCTGACATCCCCCGTGCCCCGTCAGCCGCCCGGGCGGATGTTCCACCCCGCGATCACCGGTCGCCCGTGTTCCGTCCCCAGCCGGCCCAGCGTGCCCGTGGCCAGCTGGAACAGGGCGCCCGCGGACGGCGGCAGCCCGAGCCGGCGCGCGGTGAGGACCCGCAGGAAGTGGCCGTGCGCCACCAGCACCACGCACCCCTCGGTGTTGGCGAGCGCCGCGTCCACCTTGGCCAGCATCCGGTCGGCCCGCTCCCCGACCTGCTCCGGGCTCTCCCCGGGATGCTCGGGCGGGCCCGGCGCGACCCCGTCCGTGAACAGGAACCAGTCGGGCCGCTCACGCTGGATCTCGACGGTGGTGATGCCCTCGTAGCCGCCGTAGTCCCACTCCCGCAGATCCGCGTCGACCCGCGGCTCGTGCGGGCCGAGCCCGATCAGCTCGGCCGTCTCCCGCGCCCGCTGCGCGGGACTGACGAACGCGGCCCCGATCCGGTGCGACCGGATCATCGGCGCCAGCCGCCGCGCCTCCTCCCGCCCGTGCTCGGTGAGCGGGACGTCCGTCGACCCGGTGTGCCGACCGGAACGCGACCACGCGGTCTCCCCGTGCCGGACGAGAAAAAGATCACCCATGCGACACAGACTCGCACAGCGCACCCGCAGACGCAGACTCCAGGCGCCCCGTCAGCGCTCGACGCCCGGTGGTCCTACTGCCGGTATCCGCCGAGGAACCGCCCGATCCTTCCGATCGCCGCCTCCAGGTCCTCCGCGTGGGGGAGGGTCAGGATGCGGAAGTGGTCCGGGGAGGGCCAGTTGAAGCCGGTTCCCTGGACCACCTGGATCTTCTCGCGCAGGAGGAGGTCCAGGACGAACTTCTCGTCGTCGTGGATCCGGTGCACCGCCGGGTCCAGGCGCGGGAAGGCGTACAGCGCGCCCTTGGGCTTGACGCAGGAGACGCCCGGGATCTCGTTGAGCTTCTCGAAGACCACGTCCCGCTGTTCGCGCAGCCGGCCGCCGGGCGCGGTCAGTTCGCCGATGGACTGCCGGCCGCCCAGCGCGGCCTGGATGGCGTACTGGGCGGGCGCGTTGGCGCACAGGCGCATGGAGGCCAGCATGGCCAGGCCCTCCAGGTAGTCCTTGGCGTGCTGCCTGGGGCCGGTGACCACCAGCCAGCCCGAGCGGAAGCCCGCGACCCGGTACGTCTTGGACAGTCCGCAGAAGGTCAGGACGACCAGGTCGGGGGCGAGCGCGGCGGCCGAGTGGTGGACGGCGTCGTCGTAGAGGATCTGGTCGTAGATCTCGTCGGCGAACACCATCAGGCCGTGACGGCGGGCCAGATCGAGGATGCCCTCGATGATCTCCTTGGGGTAGACCGCCCCGGTGGGGTTGTTCGGATTGATGATCACGACGGCCTTGGTGCGGTCGGTGATCTTGGACGCCATGTCGTCCAGGTCCGGGTACCACTCCGACTGCTCGTCGCAGAGGTAGTGGACCGCCTTGCCTCCGGCGAGGGTCGTCACCGCCGTCCACAGCGGGAAGTCGGGGGCCGGGATGAGGATCTCGTCGCCGTCCTCCACCAGCGCCTGCACGGCCATGGAGACCAGTTCGGAGACCCCGTTGCCGAGGAAGACGTCGTCGACGTCGACCTCCAGGCCCCGGCTCTGGTAGCGCTGGGCCACCGCCCGGCGGGCGGACAGGACGCCGCGCGAGTCGGTGTATCCGTGGGCCTGCGGAAGCATCCGGATCATGTCCTGGATGATCTCCTCCGGCGCCTCGAAGCCGAACAGCGCGGGGTTGCCCGTGTTCAGGCGCAGCACGCTGTGGCCGGCCTCCTCCAGCGCGTTGGCGTGCTCGATCACCGGGCCGCGGATCTCGTAACAGACCTCGCTGAGCTTGTTCGACTGCCGGAACTCCATGCGTCCCTCCGGTATCTGGGGTTGCTTGGTTTTACCAAGTCCCTGCTTGGAAAGTCCAACGACATGTCTAGACTGCCTCGCATGTCTCGTCGCCGAAGCTACGACCAGTACTGTTCCGCCGCCCGCGCGCTCGACGCCGTCGGCGACCGCTGGACCCTGCTGATCGTCCGGGAGCTGCTCGCCGGCCCGCGCCGCTACACCGACCTGCACGCCGACCTGCCCGGCGTCAGCACGGACGTACTCGCCTCCCGGCTGCGGGACATGGAACGCGACGGCCTCGCCACCCGCCGCAGGCTGCCGCCGCCCGGAGCGGCCTACGTCTACGAACTCACCCCTCGGGGAAGCGAGTTGCTGCCCGTCCTGCAGGCGCTCGGGGCGTGGGGCCAGGCGGAGCTGGGGGAGCGGCGGCCCACCGACGCCGTACGCGCCCACTGGTTCGCGTTGCCGTTGCTGCGCGCGCTGGAGGGCGAAGGCGACGGGGTGGTCGAAGTAGGTCTGGAGGAAGGGGAGTTCCACCTTCTCGTGGGGGCCCGGGACACGCCCGTCTACGGCGACGGTCCCGCGCCCGGGGAGCCCGACGTGCGTCTCACGCTGGACGCCGGCACCTCCGAGGCCCTGGCACGCGGCGAGTTGACCCTGTCCGACGCGGTGCGCGCCGGGCGGGTCGGCGTGAGCGGCGAAGGCCCGCTCGCCAAGGCGCTGCGCGAAGCGTGAGGCGTGAGGCGTGAGGCGTGAGAGAAGGCCTGCCACAGGTGAGCGGCAGGCCTTCCGAGGGTCGTTCAGGCGCTCGCGCGCCACGCCCTAGGCCTGCGGCAGCGCCCCGGGCGGGCGGCCCGAGCCCCGGGTCAGCGCGTACCCGCCGATGCCGGCCAGCGCGGCCAGCATGCCGCCGATCGCCGTCCACACCCAGCGGTCCGACCACCAGCCCGACGACCAGCCGTCGTCCGGCTCGATGCTCGACAGCACCGCCGAGGACGAGTCCTCCTTCTCCGCGGTCGACTTGACCGCGACGCCCGGCACCAGCGGCTCGGCCAGGCTGCCGTCCACCGCAGCCGCACCGCCCATGTCCTTGGAGTCCACGCGCAGTTCGGTTCCGACCGGCAGTCCGAGGTCGGCCGTCTTCAGTCCGACGGCGGTCAGACGGACGTAGTACGTGCCCGGCAGCGGGTCGTTCGCCCACGGCTCGGACCAGGCCCGCACGGTGCGCAGGACGCAGGCCAGTTCGACCGAGGCCGCGCCCGCGGCGGCGGTGCGCGTCTGGGCGCCGTACTGGCAGGCCTGGCGGCGGCGCAGACCGTCGTACACGTCGATCTGCCAGGTCTGGCCGGTGTGGCCCTCGGGGAGGTTCACCGTCGCCTTCACGGTGGGCCGTTGGCCGGCGTCGGCCGGGAACGACCAGTACAGGTAGTCGCCCGTGGAGGCGCTCGCGGTCGCCTTCTGGCCCTGGTCGACCTCCGTGGCGGTGCGGAACGACGTGCCCGCCCGGGTGGGCGCCGCGCTGTCCTCGGAGGGGCTCGCCGAGGGCGTCGAGTCGGCCGCGGCCGGTGCCGCCGCCAGGCCGAGTGCCAGCAGGGTCGCGCTCACCACGCGTGTGATCCGCATCAGTTCGTCCTCCAGATCGCGACACGCCAGCGTGACAGCCAGCCCCACAGCAGGCCCGCGACGAAGCCGGCCAGCACCAGCGCGCCCAGCAGCCACCAGCCGCGGCCCAGACCGAAGGAGGCCACGTCGCTCGCCGGGGACGGGCCGTCCACCACGTCCACCGTCAGCTCCAGCGGCATGCCCGGCGTGGTCTTCACCCCGGCCGCCGGGGAGAAGGAGTTGGTCACCTGGAGGCACACCGTCTCGGCCGGCGCCTCATCCTCGTCGCTCTCCGCCTTCGGGTAGCGCAGCCCGGCCGAGACGACGTCGGTGCGGCCGGTGCCCGCGGCCTCGCCCCGCACGATCTCCCGGCCGTGCACGGTGACCGCCCGCAGCAGCACCCCGTGGGAGGGGTTCACGGCCCGGTCGGCCGCCACGCTGACCGAGGCGCGCAGTTCCTTGCCCGGCTCGACGTCGACCCGGTACCAGCGCTGCCGGCCGAACTCCTCGCGGTCGGTGAACAGGCCCGACTTCAGCGTCGGCGCGGCGGTGCAGGAGTCCGCGCCGCCGACGGCGACCGGCGTCACCACGGGGTCGGCCGCCCGGTCCACCAACTGGTTCACCTTGTCGGCGAGTTCATCGGTGTGCTCCACCGATGTGTAGGTGCCGCCGGTGGCCTCGGCGATGCAGCTGAGCTGCTGGCGCATCTTGACGTTGGGGACCAGTCCGAGGGTGTCGATGGTCAGTCCGATGCCCTTGGCGGCGATCTCGCGGGCCACCACGCACGGGTCGAGCGGCGCGCAGGTGTCCTCGCCGTCACTGATCAGCACGATCCGCTTGGAGCCGGTGCCGCCGTCGAGGTCCCCGGCCGCCTTCAGCAGCGCCGGGCCGATCGGCGTCCAGCCGGTGGGCGTGAGCGTCGCCACCGCCGTCTTCGCCTCGGTCCGGTCCAGCGGGCCGACCGGGTAGAGCTGCGCGGTGTCCTTGCAGCCCGTCTGCCGGTCGTCGCCGGGGTAGTTGGCGCCGAGGGTGCGGATGCCGAGCCGTACGCCCTCCGGGGTCGCGTCGAGCACCTCGTTGAACGCCTGCTTGGCCGCGGCCATCCGCGTCCCGCCGTCGATGTCCTTGGCCCGCATGGAGCCGCTGACGTCGAGGACCAGGTCGACCTTCGGAGCGTTGGCTGTGGTCTCGTCGGCGACCGCCCCGGACGGGAACGCGATCCCGACCGCGAGCGTGGCGAGCAGTGCTCCCACGCCCGCCGCCAGCCGTTGTGTTCTGATCATCGGCGGATCCTATTGATCGGAGGCGCTCCGCCACAAAAACAGTCTCAGATGTCCTGCGGCCGCAGCGGATTGGGCAGTACGGTCCACTGGTCGCCCGCGACCTCGGGGGACAGCCGCATGAGCGTCAACGCCTTGACCGGCAGCGGTTGTTCGCACAGCGCGTCGAGATCGGGCGTGCGCGGCAGCTCCCGAACGGCCGCCGTCAGCGCCGCCCGCAGCGTCTCCCCGTCGCCCGCCGTCCCCGCCAGCGCGCCACCGACGAGTGAGCCGAACAGCTTGCGGCGCAGCGCCCGTACGTCGTCCGTGCGGATCCGCTCCGGCAGTTCGGGCAGCGGCACGCCGTGCCGGGTCAGCCGGGCCGGGCTGACCCGGATGTCGGCGAGGTCGCGGTAGACCAGCCGCAGCGGGGCGCCCGACGCCGAGAGCACCACCAGCAGGTTCTGCCCGTGCGCCTCCAGCGCCACGCCCAGCTCCAGCAACCGCAGCCCGACGCCCAGACACAGCCGCGCGAGCTCCGCCAACCAGCCCGGCCGTGAGGGAAGTTCGGTGGTGGCGAGGGCCGCGACCGGCGCGACACGCTCGCCCGGCCCCGCGTACGCCGCCGGCGACTCGCGCAACAGGGCCGCCAGATCGGGGGAGTCGGCGGTGACCGCGCCCCACGTCCGCGTCATGTGCAGCAGACCGTCCGTGCGCGCCGCCAGCGTCTCGCCGAACGCCGACAGCGCCGCGGCGGAGGCGACGGAGCCGACCGAGATGTCCCGCACCGACGACGTCAGCCGGGCGCTCAGCGCCGTCTTCACATGCGGGCCGCCCGGCACCGCGAGCGTACGCAACGACATCAACGGGTGCGCGGCGGGGCCAGGCGGACCGGACCGCTTGAGGACGTGCGCCGCCTGCCAGGGATGCACCGGGATCAACACGTCTCGCCCGTCCCGCAGTTCCTCCGGCCAGTCACCCGTGACCAGACACTCCGCGGCCGGCGCCGGCAGCAACGGCAGCCGTACCGGCGGGGGGCGGTGCTCGGGGCCGTACGCGAGCTGCTCCGCCACCGAGAAGCCGGGCCGGGAACGGCAGTTGGGGTGGTACGGATGCCCGTCGACGACACGCTGCTCCCACTCCCAGTCGTGCGCGGGCCACCCATCCGGGCCGGCGCCGCCACTCGCCGCGCCGGCCCGGGAGAGCGCCAACGACGCGACGCTGTCGCCGAGTTCGGCGGCGAAGCCGTCGCCGTGCGGCACGGCGAGCTCGGTCGTCAGCCGCGCGGGATCGTCGTACGCCACCCCGTCGAGCCGCACCTCCCTCACGTGGCCGGTCGTCGCGTACGGATCCGCGGGCGGCCCGTGCAGACGGCGGCCGTCCGGGAGGCGCAACGCGAGACCCTCCCGGCCCGCCTCGCGGCGCTCGATCCAGGGCAGCGGCTCATGGGCCAGCGCCCGCCACAGCCGCGTCAGCACGGCCGCGCGGGCCCCCGGCAGCTCGGCGGCGAACCGGGGCCCGAGCGCGGGGCGCACCGCGGCGAGCTCGGCGGCCACCTCGGCCTCGGCGGTGGGGGGACGGTGCACGGGCGGACTCCTCGGGTACGGGTACGGCGTCACGGACGGCTCGTGACGACCGCGATACTGATCGTCTCCGCCCGAGAAGAACCGTAGGGAACGAGTACAACCCGTGGACCTCATCCCCCCGACCGCAGAGGCCCCGGCGTCCGCCGACCGGGCCGGACGGGACGGCCTCGCCGCCCGCGCCGACGCCTGCGCGGGCGCGCCCCTGCTGAACTGTCTGCTGCGGGAGGTCGCGGAACCGCTGTCCGAACGCGACGGACGCCAGGTGCACCGGCTGCCCTCCGGCCGTGTGCTGCGGGTGCGCGGCGCCCGGCGCCCCACCGAACCGGAGGTACGCACCGCCGGCGCCTGGCACCGCCTCGACCACGGCGCGCTCGTCCGTCTGGTCGGCGAGGAACTGCGCCGGCACACCGGGCTCGCCAACCACGAGCTGCCCGCCGAGATGCTCGACAGCCGCCAGGCGGTGGCCGCCCTGCTCACCGCACGTGCGGGTGCCACCCCGCCCGTCGACCCCTACCTGCGCTCCGAGCAGTCCCTCCTCACCGGCCACCCCCACCATCCCGCGCCCAAGGCGCGCGGCGGCGGCCCCGCGAGCGCCTGGCTGCCGTACGCCCCCGAGGCCCACGCCCGCTTCCCGCTGGTCCTGCTCGGGCTGCGCGAGGACACGGTCGTCGAGGAGGGCGACACCGCTGCGCTCGACGCCCTCGGCGAGGCCCCGCCCGGCTACCGGCTGCTGCCCGCCCACCCCTGGCAGCTCGACCTGGCGCGCCGCGCCCTCGCCCCCGCGTTCGCCGACGGGCGGCTGGTCCGCCTCGGCGTCACCGCCTTCGACGCCTGGCCGACCGCCGCGATCCGGACCCTGTACGCACCCGGGCCCGACCTGTTCCTCAAGTTCAGCCTCGACGTGCGCATCACCAACGACATCCGCCGGCTCTGGCGCCACGACCTGCTCCGCGTCCGCCGGACCGACGCGGCCGTCACGCGCGCCTTCACGGCGGCCGGCGGCCCGGCGGCCTGGCTGAGCGACCGGGGCTACCGCACCGCCGACTTCGCCTTCGAGGAACTCGCCGTGCTGGTCCGCGACGGCCTGCGCGGCCACCTGCTGCCCGGCGCGACCCCGCTGCTCGCCGCCGGTCTTGTGGAGGGCTTCGCGGGCAGCCCGCCGCACCGCGCGGCCGACACGGCGGCCTGGTGGGAGGCGTACCTGGCCGCCGTCGTCCCGCCGGTGCTCGGCGCCTTCGCCGACCACGGCGTCGTCCTGGAGGCGCATCTGCAGAACACCCTGGTCGCCGTCGACGCCGACGGGACGCCGGTGCAGGCCCTGTTCCGCGACGCGGAGGGCGTGAAGCTGCTGCCGGACGTCGAGCGGACCGCCGGCTGGGAACGGCTGGTGTACTGCCTGGTCGTCAACCACCTCACCGAGGTCGCCGCCGCCCTCGCCGAGCACCGGCCCGGACTGGACCCGTGGCCCGCCGCCCGCCGTGAAGTCGCCCGGCACGACCTCCCCGAGGTCCGCGCCCTGCTCGCCGCGCCCACCCTGCCCGGCAAGACCAACCTGCTGCTGCGCTGGACCGGCGCGGACGGCGCCGACGCCCGCTACCTGCCCCTGCCCAACCCCCTGGCCGACGCGTGATCCGGCCCCGTACGACCTGAACTAGGCTGACCGGTGTGCTGCGCCACGTGACTGCTGTTCGATATGTGAAACCGCTCAGGTCCGGCGGTTCCGTTCCCGCTGTCGTCGAGGCCGACGACCTCGGCGCCTACGTCGTGAAGTTCACCGGTTCGGCGCAGGGCCGCAAGGCGCTGGTCGCCGAGATCGTCGTGGGCGAACTGGCGCGCGCCCTGGGGCTGCGCTTCCCCGAGCTGGTCATGGTCGGCTTCGACCCGGCGATCGCCGACAGTGAGCCCCACCAGGAGGTGCGGGAGCTGCACGCCGCCAGCGCCGGACTCAACCTCGGCATGGACTGCCTGCCGGGCGCGCGCGACTTCACCCCCGAGGTCGCGAAGACCTTCCGCGTGGACCCGCTGGAGGCGGGCCGGATCGTCTGGCTCGACGCCCTCACCGTCAACGTCGACCGCACCGTCCACAGTTCCAACCTGATGGTGTGGCCCACGTCCGGGACCGTACCGCCGAGGCTGTGGCTGATCGACCACGGCGCCGCGCTCGTCTTCCACCACCGCTGGGACGGCGCCGACCCCGCGAAGGCCTACGACTTCCGCCACCACGCCCTCGGCCGGTACGCGCCCGACGTGCGTGCCGCCGACGCGGAACTCGCGCCCCGGGTGACCGGGGAACTGCTCCGGGAGATCCTCGCCGAGGTCCCGGACGCCTGGCTCGCGGACGACCCGGCGTTCGCCACGGCCGACGACGCCCGCACGGCGTACGTGGACCACCTTCACGCACGCGTGAAGGCCTCGGCGGCCTGGCTGCCCACGGACTTCCCCACCCGGGAGGAGCTCGCCGCCGAGGAGGCCCTGCGGGCGGCGAAGACGCAGCAGGGACGGCCGAACTGGCTCAAGCGGGTCCCCGACCTGCACGGCAAGCCGGCCGCGGAACAGGATTGGTCGGTGCACCTGGGATGAGCGATGTGCAGCGTGTGGAGATCGAGTACTGCACCCGGTGCCGCTGGCTGCCCCGCGCCGCCTGGCTCGCCCAGGAACTGCTGACGACCTTCGAGACGGAGCTCACCGAGCTGGCCCTGCGGCCCGGCACCGGCGGCGTCTTCGTCGTACGGGTGAACGACGAAGTGGTGTGGGACCGCCGTGAGCAGGGCTTCCCGGAGCCCACGGCGGTCAAGCGCCTCGTACGCGACCGGGTGGCCCCGGGCAAGCCCCTGGGCCACTCGGACCAGGGCGCGCCCTGAGGCGCGGCGCTCAGCCTTCGAGCCGCTCGTACGCCGGCAGGGTCAGGAAGTCGGCGTAGTCCTCGTCCAGGGCGACTTGGAGCAGCAGGTCGTGGGCCTGCTGCCAGTGCCCCGCCGCGAACGCCTCCTCGCCGATCTCCGCGCGGACCGCCGCCAGTTCCTCGGCGGCGACCCGGCGGGCCAGCTCGGGGGTGGCCCGCACGGTCCGCCCCTCGTGCGCGAACTCCACGCCCGCGTTGATCCACTGCCAGATCTGCGAGCGCGAGATCTCCGCGGTGGCCGCGTCCTCCATCAGGTTGAAGATGGCCACCGCACCGAGTCCGCGCAGCCACGCCTCGATGTAGCGGATGCCGACCTGCACCGCGTTGACGAGACCCTCGTACGTGGGCCTCGCGTCCAGCGAGCCGATCGCGATCAGGTCGGCGGCCCGGACGTCGACGTCCTCGCGCAGCCGGTCCTTCTGGTGCGGCCGGTCGCCGAGGACCTTGTCGAAGGACTCCATGGCGATCGGGACGAGGTCGGGGTGGGCCACCCAGGAGCCGTCGAACCCGTCGCCGGCCTCACGGTCCTTGTCGGCGCGGACCTTCTCGAAGGCGACCTTGTTCACCTCGGCGTCCCGGCGGGACGGGATGAACGCCGCCATGCCGCCGATGGCGTGCGCGCCGCGCTTGTGGCAGGTGCGGACGAGGAGTTCGGTGTACGCCCGCATGAACGGGGCGGTCATCGTGACGGCGTTGCGGTCCGGCAGGACGAACTCGGGCCCGCCGTCACGGAAGTTCTTGATGATGGAGAACAGGTAGTCCCAGCGGCCCGCGTTCAACCCGGAGGCGTGGTCGCGGAGTTCGTAGAGGATCTCCTCCATCTCGTAGGCGGCCGTGATCGTCTCGATGAGGACCGTGGCGCGGACGGTGCCCCGTGGGATGCCGAGGTGGTCCTGCGCGAAGACGAACACGTCGTTCCACAGGCGTGCTTCGAGGTGCGACTCGGTCTTGGGGAGGTAGAAGTACGGCCCCTTGCCGAGGTCGAGCAGTCGCCGGGCGTTGTGGAAGAAGTACAGGCCGAAGTCGACGAGCGCACCGGGCACCCGCACCCCTTCGGCGTCGACGAGGTGTCGCTCGTCCAGGTGCCAGCCTCGCGGGCGCATGACGACGGTGGCGAGCTCGTCGTCGGGGCGAAGGGCGTACGCCTTGCCGGAGACCGGGTCGGTGAAGTCGATGTTCCGGGTGTAGGCGTCGATGAGGCTGAGCTGGCCGAGGACCACGTTCTCCCAGGTCGGCGCGGAGGCGTCCTCGAAGTCCGCGAGCCACACCCGGGCGCCTGAGTTGAGGGCGTTGATCGTCATCCTGCGGTCGGTGGGGCCGGTGATCTCGACCCGGCGGTCCTCCAGCGCGGCGGGGGAGGGGGCCACCTTCCAGGAGTCGTCGGCGCGGATCGCGGCGGTCTCCGGGAGGAAGTCGAGCGTGCCGGTACGGGCGATCTCGGCGCGGCGCTCCGCCCGGCGGGCGAGGAGTTCGTCGCGGCGCGGGGTGAAGCGGCGGTGCAGTTCGGCCACGAAGGCGAGGGCCGCCTCGGTGAGGACCTCCTCCTGCCGCGGCAGCGGCTCGGCGGCGACTACGGCCGGCGGGGACGGCGCGGGGGCTGCCATGAGCGGTCACTTCCTTCGGCGGGGCGGGTCGGCACGCGCGACGTGAGCGGCGTCAGTGGATAGTAGTTTCCTCATCGTGGAAGTTCAACGCTGCAGCGCGGGCCGGTCCCGCCGAAGTCACTCCAGCCGCCACAGGTCGCCCACGTGGTCGATGTCGTACGGCTGCGCCACGTCCCCGCACTCCACCAGCGTCAGCTCGTCGTCGTGCGCGCTCAGATAGGCGCGGGCGCCGCGGTCGCCGGTCGCGCCGGCGGCGACGCCCGCCCAGTGCCGGGCCCCGAGCAGCACCGGGTGGCCGCGCCGGCCCTCGTAGGAGGCGGCCGCGAGCGAGTCACCGCAACGGTGGGCGGCGAGAACCCGGGCCATCGCCTCGGCTCCGATCCCGGGCTGGTCGACCAGGCACACCAGCGCGGCCCTGGCGCCGGTCCCCGCCAGCGACTCCAGCCCCAGGCGCAGTGAGCCCCCCATCCCTCGCTCCCACCGCGGATTGTCGACGAGCACGCACCCGCCGAGCCGTGCCTTCTCCCGTACGGCGTCGGCGGCGGCCCCGAGGACCACATGGACGCGTCCGCAGCCCGCCGTGCGCAGCGCCTGGACCGCGTGTTCGACGAGCGGACGCCCCCGGTGCGTCAGCAGCGCCTTGGGGCGTCCGCCGAGGCGGTGCCCCCCGCCCGCGGCGAGAAGCAGCCCGGCGACCTGGTCCTGCGTCTGCGTCATGCGTTCTGCATACCTGACGCGCAGGCGTCCACACGGTTTCGGCGGGCTGAATTTCGGTCCTCACGGTGGCGCGGCCGGCATCGGGTGGCGTTTACTGACCCGCGTCCCCCCGGCGTCCGGCCACCGCCACGGGATGCTCGCGGGGCACGACGAAGGCGCGCACGAGGGGGAATGCTGTGTTGCGGAGCTTGGGGCAGAGGCCGGTGACCGGCAGTGACGAGGATCCCAGGGTGGCGGGGCTGCGGACCGCGGTGTCCCGGCTGCGCCGTGAACTCGCCGCGCATCCGGCGGAGTTCCCGGACCGTGCCATCGCCGAGGACGAACTCGCCGCCCTCGCCGCGATGGCCGCGCACGGCGTGCCCGAAGTCCCGCGCCTGCGCCGCTCGTTGCTGCTGATCGCCGGGGCGATCGGCTCGATGAGCGCGCTGTCCGGCGGGCTGTCGGAGGTGCGTCGGGCGGTGGACGTGTTCGGCCGGCCGCCGCGGGGGCGGGGGTAGCGCACCCGTGCGTCGGGCGGTGGACCTGTTCGGCCGGCCGCCACGGGGCGGGGGTGGCGCACCCGATGGGACGCCGCGGGCCGGCTACGCGTCGTTCCGCGTGGCGAGCGCCTCGGACAGCGCTCCCGCCACCTGCTGCAGCACCGGCACGATCCGCTCCGTGGCCGTCTCCGTGACCCGGCCCGCCGGGCCCGAGATGGAGATGGCCGCCGGGGTGGGGGAGTCCGGCACCGGCACCGCGAGGCAGCGGACGCCGATCTCCTGCTCGTTGTCGTCGATCGCGTAACCGGAGCGCCGGACCTCGGCCAGGGCCGCCAGGAAGCCGTCCGGGGTGGTGATGGTCTTCTCGGTCGCGGCGGGCATGCCCGTGCGGGTCAGCAGGGCGCGCACCTGGTCTTCGGGGAAGTCCGCGAGGAGCGCCTTGCCGACGCCCGTGGAGTGCGGCAGGACCCGGCGGCCGACCTCGGTGAACATCCGCATCGAGTGCTTCGACGGCGCCTGCGCCACGTACACGACCTCGTCCCCGTCGAGCAGCGCCATGTTCGCCGTCTCGCCGGTCTCGTCGACGAGGCGGGCGAGATAGGGGCGGGCCCAGGTGCCGAGCAGCCGGGACGCGGACTCGCCGAGACGGATCAGACGCGGGCCGAGGGCGTACCGGCGGTTGGGCTGCTGGCGGACGTATCCGCAGGCCACCAGGGTGCGCATCAGGCGGTGGATGGTGGGCAGCGGCAGCCCGCTGCTCGCCGACAGCTCGCTGAGCCCGACCTCGCCGCCCGCGTCCGCCATGCGCTCCAGCAGGTCGAAGGCGCGCTCGAGGGACTGGACTCCCCCGCCGGCGGACTTGGTGGAGTCGCTGGCGCTGGCGCTGGACGTCGGCACGGGCGCGTTCCTTTCGCGGCTGGCGGGAAGATCTGAAGCGTACCCGGCGGCCGGTCGCGCCCTGCCTCGCCCGCGATCGCCGCCTGTCAGCCGGAATCGTCATGTCACTTCACGGAAACGTCCAGGGTGGCGACGGTGGGGCATGGTGGAGAGAGGGAGAGGAGGGTCGCGGGGTGTGCCCTTGACGGTGCACGGCCGGAAGTGAACACTCCTTCAACAGAACGTTGAAACCGGTGGTGCGACAGCGGCAGAGAGGGGCCCGAGTGTCCGACGCCGAGCTGATGCCGTCCGATGCCGGACCGGCGCCCTCCGACGCCGATCTGGTGCTGCGCTCGACGCGCGTCATCACCCCTCAGGGCATGCGCGCCGCCTCGGTCGCGGTGGCCGCCGGCGTCATCACCGCCGTCCTCCCCCATGACGCGAGGCCGCCCGCGGGCGCCCGTCTGGAGGACCTCGGGGACGACGTCCTGCTGCCCGGCCTCGTCGACACCCACGTCCACGTCAACGACCCGGGCCGCACCGAATGGGAGGGCTTCTGGACCGCCACGCGCGCCGCGGCGGCCGGCGGCATCACCACCCTCGTCGACATGCCCCTCAACTCCCTCCCGCCCACCACGACGGTCGACCACCTCCGTACGAAACGGCAGACCGCCGCGGACAAGGCACACGTCGACGTCGGCTTCTGGGGCGGCGCCCTGCCCGGCAACGTCGGGGACCTGGGCCCGCTGTACGACGCCGGGGTCTTCGGCTTCAAGGCCTTCCTCTCGCCCTCGGGCGTCGAGGAGTTCCCCCACCTCGGCCGGGAGGAGCTGGCCCGGTCGATGGCGACGATCGCCGGCTTCGGCGGCCTGCTCATCGTGCACGCCGAGGACCCGCACCGCCTCGACGCCGCCCCGCAGCGCGGCGGCCCCCGGTACGCCGACTTCCTCGCCTCCCGGCCACGCCGTGCCGAGGACAGCGCGATCGCGGGACTCGTCGCCGAGGCGGCCCGCCTCCGCGCGCGTGTGCACGTCCTGCACCTTTCGTCGAGCGACGCCCTGCCCCTGATCGCCGCCGCCAAGGCCGACGGCGTCCGCCTCACCGTGGAGACCTGCCCGCACTACCTGACCCTCACCGCCGAGGAAGTCCCCGACGGCGCCAGCGAGTTCAAGTGCTGCCCGCCCATCCGTGAGGCCGCCAACCAGGACCTGCTGTGGCAGGCGCTGGCGGACGGCACCGTCGACTGCGTGGTCACCGACCACTCCCCGTCCACGGCCGACCTCAAGACCGGCGACTTCGCCACCGCGTGGGGCGGCATCTCCGGACTCCAGCTGAGCCTGCCTGCGGTGTGGACCGAGGCGCGACGGCGCGGCCACGGCCTGGAGGACGTCGTCCGCTGGATGTCCACGCGCACCGCGGCACTCGTCGGTCTCGACCGCAAGGGTGCCGTCGAGGCGGGCCGCGACGCCGACTTCGCCGTCCTCGCCCCGGAAGAGACCTTCACCGTCGACCCCGCGGCCCTCCAGCACCGCAACCGCGTCACGGCGTACGCAGGCAGGACCCTGCACGGCGTCGTGAAGTCCACCTGGCTGCGCGGTCGACGCATCTATGCCGACGGCGAGTTCACCGCGCCGGAGGGCCGGCTCCTCACCCGCGCCGACTGACCCGGCCCGCCCCCCGCGACCCATCCGCCCCCGCGACCCGTCCGCCCCCGCAACCCGCACGGCCTCCCGCATCCGCGCGGCCGACAGTCGAAAGGCACCCCGTGACGGCGATACCGAGCTTCACCGGCGACGCGAACCCCTACGGCGGCGGCGACCCGTACGCGGACTACCGCACCGCGGACTTCTCCTTCACCCGGTACGTCGACCTCGCCGCCCGGGAGCTCGGCGCCTCGGTCATCGCCGCCAACGACGAGTTCTTCGCCCACCGGGAGAACCTGTTGCTGCCCGGGCCCGCCGTGTTCGATCCGGAACGCTTCGGCCACAAGGGCAAGATCATGGACGGCTGGGAGACCCGCCGCCGGCGCGGGGCATCGGCCGAACACCCGTGGCCCACGGCGGACGACCACGACTGGGCGCTGGTCCGGCTCGGCGCGCCCGGCGTCGTCCGGGGCGTCGTCGTGGACACCGCCCACTTCCGCGGCAACCATCCGCAGGCGGTGTCCGTCGAGGGCACGTCGATGCCCGGCTCCCCGTCCCCGCGGGAACTGCTCGCGGACGACGTGAAATGGACGACGCTCGTCCCCCGCACCCCCGTGGGCGGCCACGCGGCGAACGGGTTCGAGGTGGCCGTGGAGCAGTGCTTCACCCACCTCCGGGTCAACCAGCATCCCGACGGTGGCATCGCCCGTCTGCGCGTGTACGGAGAGGTCGTCCCCGACGCCGCCTGGCTCACCGCCCTCGGCGCGTTCGACGTGGTCGCGCTGGAGAACGGCGGCCAGGTCGAGGACGTCTCCGACCGCTTCTACTCACCGGCCGGCAACACCATCCGGCCGGGCCGCTCCGCCAAGATGGACGACGGCTGGGAGACCCGCCGCCGCCGCGACCACGGCCACGACTGGATCCGCTACCGGCTGGCCGCCCAGGCCCGGATCCGCGCCCTGGAGATCGACACGGCGTACCTGAAGGGCAACAGCGCCGGCTGGGCGGCGGTCTCCGTGAGAGACGGTGAGGACGGCGACTGGCGGGAGATCCTCCCGCGCACCCGCCTGCAGCCCGACACCAACCACCGCTTCGTCCTGCCGGCCCCGGCGGTCGGCACGCACGCGCGCGTGGACGTCTATCCCGACGGCGGCATCTCCCGGCTGCGCCTGTTCGGCTCCCTGACCACCGAGGGCGCGGCGAGGCTGGCGGCCCGGTGCCAGGAACTGGGCGGCTGAACTCCGGCGGCGTCCAGGAGGACGCCCAGGGCGGCGAGGCCGGCGACGTCACCCCCGACGACCCGGGCGTCCACCCGGACGTGACTGGTTCACCGTGCTGTCCGGCACCGTCGTCCTCCACCTCGGCGAACGCGTCGTCCGGGTCGAGGCCGGGCAAGCCGCGTCCTTCTCCACGATGACCCCCCCACGCCTCCGCGGCGATCGCGGCCCCGCCGAGATCCTGATCGTTCTCGACCGCGACGGCGAACGCAGTCACCTCCACCCCTGAACCGCCCGCGGGCGGTTGACGGCGTCGGTGGCCCGTACGGTCAGCGCAGGGCCGAGATGCCGGCGAGGAAGATGTCGACTCCGACGAGGAACTGTTCGCGGTCGTCGTGCTCGCCCAGGCGAGTCGCCGCCGCGTGCACGAACGGGTACCGGGCGGGGTCGATCCGCGCCCATTGGGCGGCGGCGTCCTTCAGGAAGGCCTCCCGGTCCGTGTCGTCGCCCGCGTGCAGCCGTGCGTTCGCGGCGTTCTGGGCGGCGACGCCGAGGACGTAGTTCACGAGCGCGCCGGCCGCGTCGAAGCGCGCCTTCTCCGGGACGTCGAGGGCGTTCATGAGCCGGCCGACGCTCTCGTAGAAGTCCAGCAGTGCGGGCCGCCACGGCTGCCGGGAGAGTTCCGTCCCGATCCAGGGGTGCGCGTCGACCGCGTCGAACAGGCCGAGGGCGAGGCGGCGCAGAGCGGTGAGGGGGTCCGCGTCGGCGACGGCGCCGGACAGCACGCCGGCGATGACGTCGTCGGTGGCCGTGGCGAGCACATCGCCCTTGTCCGCGACGTGGTGGTAGATCGCCCCGTAGCCGGTGCTCAGGCGCTCGGTGAGCGCGCGCAGGGTCAGCGCCTTCTCGCCGCCGCTGTCCAGGATCTCGATCGCGGTCCGGATGATCAGCTCCCTCGACAGGCTGTCCGTCCGCCGCGCGGCCCGCGCGGATCCCTTCGCCGCTCTCTTCTCCATGGCCCCAGCATCCCATGGATGGAGCGTCGATCCAACTCCGTGTTAGCTTGATTGGAGCGGCGATCCAAAGTGGGCGTCGTATCGCCCCTTCACGGGGCCGGGGAGGAAACCATGACGACACCCGTCACCATCGTCGGAGCGGGTCTGGGCGGCCTGACGCTGGCCCGCGTACTGCATGTCCACGGCATCCGGGCCACGGTCC
Organism: Streptomyces sp. NPDC101166; assembly: GCF_044768125.1. Taxonomy (NCBI): domain Bacteria; kingdom Bacillati; phylum Actinomycetota; class Actinomycetes; order Kitasatosporales; family Streptomycetaceae; genus Streptomyces; species Streptomyces sp. NPDC101166. The sequence continues at coordinate 365,810 of NZ_JBIWPF010000002.1, read as the reverse complement.
ACGAGGCCGAGCCCGCGCCGGACGCCCGCCGCCAGGGCGGCCTGCTCGACCTGCACCCCCACAGCGGGCAGGCCGCCCTGGAAGCAGCCGGTCTCATCGAGGAGTTCCGCACACTGGTCCTGCCGGGCCGTGAGGCGTACCGGGTCATGGACCGGGCGGGCAACGTGCTGCTCGACCTGCCCGACACTGGAACCGGCGAGCGCCCGGAGGTACCGCGCGGCGCACTGCGGCGGATGCTGCTCGACTCCCTGCCGGCCGGAACCGTCCGCTGGGGTCACAAGGTCACCGCCGTGCGGGCCCTCGCCGACGGCCGCCACCGGGTGGACTTCGCCGACGGCGCCACCGAGGTCGCGGACCTGCTCATCGGCGCCGACGGCGCCTGGTCGCGGGTACGACCGCTGCTCTCGAAGGCCGCTCCGCGGTACTTCGGCGTCTGCAGCGTCGAGACGTTCCTCTTCGACGCGGAGACCCGCCACCCCGCCTCCGCCAAGGCGGTCGGAGCCGGTTCACTGTTCGCGCTCGCCCCGGGCCGGGGGCTGCTGGCCCACCGGGAAGGCGGCGGAACCCTGCACACCTACGCGCAGTTGAAGAAGCCGCAGGACTGGTTCGCCGGCCTCGACACCGCCGACGCCGGGACCCTCACCGCACGGGTGGCGAAGGAGTTCGACGGCTGGGCTCCCGAACTCACCGCCCTGATCACCGGCAGCGACACCCCGCCGGCCCTGCGGCCCGTCTTCACACTGCCGGCCGGACACCGCTGGGATCGCGTACGAGGGGTGACCCTGCTCGGCGACGCCGCCCACCTACAGGCGCCGAACGGCGAAGGCGCCAACCTGGCCATGCAGGACGGCGCGGAACTCGGCCGGGCCCTCGCCGCGCACCCCGGTGACGCGGAAGCTGCCTTCGCCGCGCACGAGGAGGCCATGTTCGCCCGCGCCGCCGAGGTGGAAGCGCACGACGACGGCTTCTACGGACTCATGATCGACGACCATGCACCGCACAGCGTGCTGACCCTGATGACGGGCGACTGACAGGACGCGTGAGCCTGACGCGGTGCGCTCCTCGCTCCTCGCTCGGCGGCCTGCGGCCAGGGCCCGCCCGCGGTGGCAGGAGTGCCGCACGCCCCTGAGGCCGCGAGCGGACTTCGTGGCCTCAGGGGCGGAATCGGAGCTGGGCTCCCTATCGGGACGCACCACGGCCACAGCATCGCCTTCCCCTGACGCGGCGAGGGCGTGCCGCGCGAGGCGTGCCGGCTGCCCGGCGAGCACGACGTCGGGCTGAGCCGCCAGCGGGGCCCGATCCCGGGGAGGCCGCCCCACCGCCCCGGTCGCCGTTCCGCGTCGGCGACGCCGACCTCAGCGCGGCTTCTGGGCCTCCGCCATGGCGAACAGGGCGAAGGAGAGCACCAGCAGCGCGACGCTCGCGTAGACCTCGTAGCCGTCGAGGAAGCCCAGCTGTTGCACCAGGCCCCAGTGCACGTCGGTGAACTCGTGCACCAGGCCGGCTATGCCCTGCACCAGGGCGATGAATCCGAGTACCTCCAGCAGCTGCCTCATGCCCCCACCTTGGCCCGTCGGCCCCACGCGCACATCGGCCGGCGAGCGGTGCGCGTCCGGCGAAAGTCGGCGCCGGCGGCCGGTCTCCCACGCCGAAAGCACGCGCCCTGTCATCCTTCGGTCGGAGTGTCCGTCAGCCTCCGTCGCGCGTCGGCCGCTTTCGGTCGCCGATCCCGTCGGACGGGCGGTGGCGGCGCCGCCGGCTGCGTAGATTCGACGCCCATGAGGGGTGACGACCGATCCGCGCCGACCGCGCCCGCCTTCCCGGGCCGCCGATGGCTGCTGCCGTCCGCGGTGGCCGCCGAACTGGAGACGGAGAACGGGAGCGCGGGGGGCGAGCCGGCCGAGCGGTCCGGGCGGCCCGGTCGATTCGGCCGGTCCGGAGCCCGTCCTCGCCGTACCGTGCGCGACTGGGTGGTCGACTTCACCTGCTTCCTCGTCGCGGTCGCCGTCGGCCTTCTGGTGGCGGACACGCTCCCCGGCGAATCGGGCCTTCCGCACTCCGTCCTCGTCGCCGACCAGCTCATCGGAGCCCTCGCCTGTGCCGCGACCTGGCTGCGCCGCCGCTGGCCCGTCGCTCTCTCGCTCGGAGCGATCCCGGTCGGCTTCCTGTCGACCACCTCGGGCGGCGTCGGCGCGATCGCCCTCTTCACCCTCGCCGTGCACCGGCCCTTCCGGTACGTGGCCTGGATCGGCGGCGGCCACCTCGCGCTGATCCCGGTGGTGTTGTGGGCCCGCCCGGACCCGGACCTGGCCTACGGGCCGGCCGTGGTGTGGACCATGCTGTTCACCGTCACGATCATCGTCTGGGGCATGTTCGTGCGCTCCAAGCGACAGCTCATGCTGAGCCTGCGCGACCGGGCCCGGCGCGCAGAGACGGAGGCGCGGCTTCGCGCCGAGCAGGCGCAGCGGCTGGCCCGCGAGGCCATCGCCCGCGAGATGCACGACGTGCTCGCTCACCGGCTGACCCTGCTCAGCGTGCACGCGGGCGCGTTGGAGTTCCGGCCGGACGCGCCCCGCGAGGAGGTCGTCAGAGCCGCCGGCGTGATCCGCGAGAGCGCCCACGAGGCCCTCCAGGACCTGCGGGAGATCATCGGCGTGCTGCGGGCCGACGCGCCGGACGACACCGGCCGCCCCCAGCCGACGCTGGCCGCCCTGGACGCGCTGGTCGCGGAGTCCCGTGCGGCGGGCATGAAGGTCACTCTGGAACAACGCGTCACCGACCCCGGCGCGGTCCCCGCCTCCGTCGGCCGCACCGCGTACCGGATCGCCCAGGAGTGCCTGACCAACGCCCGCAAGCACGCCCCCGGCACGGAGGCCGCGGTCACCGTCGCGGGCGGCCCTGGCGAGGGCCTCGCCGTCACCGTCCGCAACCCCGCCCCCGACGGCGAGGTGCCCCCCGTCCCCGGTTCCGGTCAAGGGCTGATCGGCCTCGGCGAACGAGCCACCCTCGCCGGCGGCCGCCTGGAACACGGGCGGCGCGGCGACGGCGGCTTCGAGGTATGCGCGTGGCTGCCCTGGCCGGCGTCGGCGCAGCAGCAGGCACGCGCGCGCGTGGGTGCGTCCCCCGGAGCGTCAACTCGCCCGCCGCAAGCATGATTACGTACGCACCATGACTGCGATCAGAGTCCTCCTCGTAGATGACGACCCCCTGGTGCGTGCCGGGTTGTCCTTCATGATGGGCGGCGCCGACGACATAGAGATCGTCGGGGAGGCCGGTGACGGGGGCGAGGTCGAGGCGCTCGTCGACCGCACCCGTCCGCACGTGGTCCTCATGGACATCCGCATGCCGGCCGTGGACGGTCTGACCGCCACCGAACGGCTGCGCTCGCGCGGTCAGGCCCCTCAGGTCGTCGTCCTGACCACCTTCCACGCCGACGAGCAGGTCCTGCGCGCGCTGCGCGCGGGCGCCGCCGGTTTCGTCCTCAAGGACACCCCGCCCGCCGAGATCCTCGACGCCGTGCGCCGGGTCGCGGCCGGCGACCCCGTGCTGTCGCCCACGGTCACCCGCCAGCTGATGGACCACGCGGCCGACGCCGCCGCCGACACCCGGCGTTCCCGCGCGCGTGAGCGCGTCGCGGCCCTGGGCGAACGCGAACGCGAGGTGGCCGTCGCCGTCGGCCGCGGTCAGTCGAACGCGGAGATCGCCGCCGGCCTGTTCATGAGCGTCGCCACCGTCAAGACGCACGTCTCCCGCATCCTGGCCAAACTCGACCTCAACAACCGGGTGCAGATCGCGCTGCTGGCGCACGACGCGGGACTGCTGGACGACTGAGGCCGCATCCTCCGGGGCCTTTTGCGCGGGGTCACCCGTAGGGGTAGGTCCCCGGGCCGCCGTACGCCTCCGAGCCGCCGCCCCAGGCCCCGGTCACGCCGGGCGCCTCGTACGCCCCGGGGGCCGCGTAGGCGTCGTACACCCCAGGAACTCCGTCCGCTCCCTCCGCTCTGTGAGCGGTCCGCGGCCGTAATCCCGTGCCGTCGCTCTGGCCGCCCGCCCCGGGGAAGTGCCGGTACGGCTCCGGCTCTCGCGGTGCGGCAGGGCCGCCCTCGGCCGGGCCCGCCCCCGGGATCTCGGCGAGCGACACCGCTCTTCGCTCGCGGCGGGACACCTCGCACGCCTCGGCGACACGGAGCGCCTGGAGCGCCTCGCGGCCGTCGCAGGGGTTGGGCCGCGCACCCCGCAGGACGTCCACGAACGCCGTCAGCTCTGCCTCGTAGGCGGGGCCGAAGCGCTCGAAGAAGCCGGTCCAGGGCTTGTCCGCCGCCGGGGGACCGGTCGGCTCGGTGGAGGCGATCGGGGTGCGGTCGTCCAGGCCCACGACGATCTGGTCGAGCTCGCCGGCCAGCTCCATGCGCACGTCGTAGCCGGCCCCGTTCATCCGGGTCGCCGTCGCCGTGGCGAGGGTGCCGTCGTCCAGGGTGAGGATCGCGGCGGCCGTGTCCACGTCGCCGGCGGCGCGGAACATGGCAGGGCCGGCGTCGGACCCGGTCGCGTACACGTCGGTCACCTCGCGCCCGGTCACCCAGCGCAGCACGTCGAAGTCGTGGATCAGCGCGTCCCGGAACAGTCCGCCGGACAGCGGCAGCCAGGCGGGCGGGGGCGGCGACTGGTCCGACGTCACCGCCCGCACGGTGTGCAGTCGCCCGAGCCGTCCCGAGCGCACGGCGTCCCGCGCCCCCGTGTACCCCGCGTCGAAGCGGCGCTGGAAGCCCATCTGCAGGACGGTCCCGGCGGCCTCGACCTCGGCGATCGCCGCCGAGGTGCCCGCCAGGTCCAGGGCGATGGGCTTCTCGCAGAAGACCGGCAGCCCCGAGCGGGCGGCCCGGCCGATCAGCTCGGCGTGGGCGGAGGTCGCCGTCGTGATGACCACGGCGTCCACGCCCCACCGGAAGATCTCGTCCACGCCCGGCGCGGCCGTCTCGCCCAGCCGGTACGCCAGCTCCTGGGCCCGCGCGGGATCCGTGTCCGTCAGGATGAGGGATCCGACCTCCCGGTGACGGCTGAGCGTCCTCGCATGAATGGTGCCGATGCGGCCCGTCCCGATGACCCCGATGCGCATGTGTTCAAGGTGACGTCGGAGTCGGCGCCCTGTCAATGCGTATGTCCGGACAACCGAACTACACTACTTCCCGTCAACCGGCCGCGGAGCTACGCTCGGCCCGTGCCGAAACCTGAAGTGGACCCGACCGTGCAGCTCGAACTCCGAGTGGACCGCAGCTCACCGGTGCCCTTGTACTTCCAGCTGTCGCAGCAGCTCGAAGCCGCCATCGAGCACGGAACGCTCACGCCCGGCAGCCTGCTCGGCAACGAGATCGAGCTCGCCGCCCGGCTCGGTCTGTCCCGGCCCACCGTGCGGCAGGCGATCCAGTCCCTCGTCGACAAGGGCCTGCTGGTGCGCCGGCGGGGCGTCGGCACCCAGGTCGTGCACAGCCAGGTCAAGCGCCCGCTGGAGCTGAGCAGCCTCTACGACGACCTGGAGGCGGCCGGGCAGCGCCCGGCGACCACGGTCCTCGTCAACACCGTCGTCCCCGCGTCCGCCGAGGTCGCGGCCGCCCTAGGCGTCCCCGAGGGCGGTGACGTCCAGCGGGTGGAGCGGCTGCGGCTGGCGCACGGGGAGCCGATGGCGTACCTGTGCAACCACCTGCCCGCCGGCCTGCTCGACCCGGACACGGCGCAACTGGAGGCCACGGGCCTGTACCGGCTGATGCGGGCCGCCGGGATCACCCTGCACAGCGCCCGCCAGTCCATCGGCGCCCGCGCCGCCACCGCCGACGAGGCCGGACGGCTCGCCGAGGCGGAGGGCGCCCCGCTGCTCACCATGCAGCGCACGACCTTCGACGACACCGGCCGCGCGGTGGAGTTCGGCGACCACATCTACCGGCCGAGCCGCTACGCGTTCGAGTTCCAGCTGCTCGTGCGCCCCTGAGCGGCCCGGTGCCGGGGGCCGCGCGGTGACGCCGCCGGGTGACGACGCCCGGTGCAGGCACTCGTTCACCGACACCGCCCGGTGATATTGTCCGGACAAATCCGGCTGCGATGGGCGTCACCGTGAGGCCGGGTGCGATGCGCGTCACCGTGAGGCAGCCGGCCCCGTGGCGCGACGAGGCACGACGCCCCTGCGCCCGGCGCACTTCACGTGCCCCTTCGGTCCCCAGCACGGCACCCGCCCCGTGGGTGAGGCACAATCGGCGACGATGAGCACCTACGGCACCTTCACCGCCCCCATCGGCTCCCGTCGCGCCCCCGCCCTGCGCACCGTGGGCACCCGCGAGCGCCGCTCGCACCTGACCGCGCCCCGTGTGCCCACCGTGGGCATCGACATCGGCGGCACCAAGGTCATGGCGGGCGTCGTGGACGCCGACGGCAACATCCTGGAGAAGGTCCGCACGGAGACCCCGGACAAGTCCAAGAGCCCGAAGGTCGTCGAGGACACGATCGCCGAGCTGGTACTGGACCTGTCCGACCGGCACGACGTGCACGCCGTCGGCATCGGCGCGGCCGGCTGGGTCGACGCCGACCGCAACCGCGTCCTGTTCGCGCCCCACCTGTCCTGGCGCAACGAGCCGCTGCGGGACCGCCTCTCCGGCCGGCTGTCCGTCCCCGTCCTCGTCGACAACGACGCCAACACCGCCGCCTGGGCCGAGTGGCGCTTCGGCGCGGGCCGCGGCGAGGACCACCTCGTCATGATCACGCTGGGCACCGGCATCGGCGGCGCGATCCTGGAGGACGGCCAGGTCAAGCGCGGCAAGTACGGCGTCGCCGGCGAGTTCGGCCATATGCAGGTCGTGCCCGGCGGTCACCGCTGCCCGTGCGGCAACCGCGGCTGCTGGGAGCAGTACAGCTCGGGCAACGCGCTGGTCAGGGAGGCCCGCGAGCTGGCCGCGGCGGACTCCCCGGTGGCGTACGGGATCATCGAGCACGTCAAGGGCAGCATCGGCGACATCACCGGCCCGATGATCACCGAGCTGGCCCGCGAGGGCGACGCGATGTGCATCGAGCTGCTCCAGGACATCGGCCAGTGGCTCGGCGTCGGCATCGCCAACCTCGCCGCAGCCCTCGACCCGTCCTGCTTCGTGATCGGCGGCGGCGTCTCGGCCGCCGACGACCTGCTGATCGGCCCCGCGCGCGACGCCTTCAAACGGCACCTCACCGGCCGCGGCTACCGCCCCGAGGCCCGCATCGTGCGCGCCCAGCTCGGCCCCGAGGCCGGCATGGTCGGCGCGGCCGACCTCGCCCGGCTGGTCGCCCGCCGCTTCCGGCGTGCCAAGCGCCGCCGGGTGGAGCGGTACGAGCGCATCGAGCGGTTCGCGGAGGCGGCCCGCCGGGCCCGGGACACCGCATGACGGCCTCCCTGCCCCACCAGGCCCCGCCGGCCGACGAGCCCGCCCCGCCCTCCCGTCCGCCGGAGCCCAGGGGGCGCATGATCCGGCGCAGGGCGCTCACGCTGCTGATCATCGTGCTCCTCATCGGCGTCCCGGCCGGCTACCTGGTGATCTCCGCGAACCAGAGCCGCGACAGCGGCAAGGACAAGGAGGCCAAGTACTCGGCCACCGGACTGACCAAGGGCTGGCCGTCCGGAATCCAGCTCCGCCTCTACCAGGTGCCGGTGCCGGACCCCTCGAACAACGTCGCGTACTACGAGACGAACAACTGGAAGACCAGCCGCCTCTATGTGCAGTTCCAGACCACACAGACCGGTCTGGACTCCTTCTTGAAGGACCTGGGCGTGAACCGGTCCGTCCTGGTGAAGGACGACATCACGATCAGCGAGCGGGACCAGGGCGTCAGCGGCTGGAAGTTCACCGGCCCGGGCTCCCGCCCCGGGAACGACTTCGGCTTCGTCCACGAGCAGAAGAACCCGCGGCCCACCCTGGACGTCGTGGTCAACACCGGAAACCCCGACTACCCCCTGGTCTACGTCGTCTCCCGCACGGTTCCCTAAGGGCTGCCCCCACCGCCCCGCCCGCTCCCGGGCCGTCCCGACGGCTGGCGGAGCCGATTGTCAGACCCCGCCCGTAGAGTCGAAGACGACTGATCGACGACCGGGTCCGCACACGGGCGGGAGGTGAACAGGCGGGATGAACGACATGGCTACGAGGTGGGCGGCCCCGGCGACAGGGGCCACGGCGGAGGCGACCTCGGCGGCGTCCGCCGGGCGGTCCCGCGAGCCGCTCGGTATGGGCCTCGCCGCCGTCTTCCTGCCCGCGCGCCTTCCGCGCGACGGCCGCGTCGCCTTCTGGGACCCGGACGACGGCCCGCTGCCCGCCCCGCCGCACACCGACCTCACCGAGCTGACCGTCGTACGCCGGCACGGCGCTTCCGTCCGCCGGCGGCAGATCCCCGCGCTGTCGCTGCCCCTGGACACGGCGCTCCCGCTCCTGGTGCGCGCCCGCCGCGACCCCGCCGCCCACCTCTCTACGGCCTGCTGGGGCGCGGCCGCGCTGCACGCCCTGCGGCTCACCGCCCGCGGCCGCCTGCTGCCCGGCCTCACTCCCGACGGCGACGACGCCTGGCGGGCCGGCCCGCTCGACCCGGAGGACATCGCCCACCTGCGCGCCATCGCCGCCGCCCTGCCGTACGAGGGCCACGCCGTCCCGCTCCCGGGCTCCGGCCCGATCCGGCTGCCCCGCCCCGAGGCCCTGATGCGGTCGTTCCTGGACGCCGTCGCGGACACCCTGCCCCGCACGCCCGCCGCGCCCCACGCCTCCGGGAAGCCCTTCGCCGACCGTCGCCCGCAGCAGCTCCCCGACGCCCACGACTGGGCCGCCGAGGTCGCCGCCGGGATGGACGCGGGCGTGCGGATCTCGCTCCGGCTCGACCTGTCGGCGTACGACCTGTTCGACGAGGGCGGGGACGCGCGCCGCGCGGGCGCGGCCGTCGTGCAGGTGCACAGCCTCGCCGACCCGACGCTGGTGACGGACGCGGCGGCCCTGTGGGCGGGCGAGGCGGACGCCGCCTTCGGCGCACGCGCCCGCGTGGACGCGGCCCTCGCCGTACGCCGTGCGGCCCGCGTCTGGCCGCCCCTCGCCCGGCTCGCCGAGCAGGAGACGCCCGATGTCCTTGCCCTGTCCGAGGACGAGGTGAACGACCTGCTCGGCGTGGCCGCGACCCGCCTCGCCGCGGCCGGGGTCGCCGTCCACTGGCCCAGGGACCTCGCCCAGGACCTCAGCGCCACCGCCGTCGTCCGCTCCGCGCCGGGCTCCGCGACCGACGGCACCGGCTTCTTCGAGAGCGGGCGACTGCTCAGCTTCCGCTGGCAGTTGGCGCTCGGCGGCGACATGCTCAGCGAGGCCGAGATGGACACGCTGGCCGAGGCCCACCGGCCCGTCGTCCGCCTGCGCGACCAGTGGGTGCTCGTCGACCCGGCCCTCGTCCGCAAGGCCCGCAAACGCGAACTCGGGCTGCTGGACCCGGTGGACGCCCTGTCCGTCGCCCTCACCGGCACCGCGGACATCGACGGCGAGACCGTCGAAGCCGTCCCCGTGGGCGCACTGGCCGCCCTGCGCGACCGTCTCACCACGGGTGTACGGCCCGCCGAGCCGCCCCCCGGCCTGCGCGCCACCCTCCGGGACTACCAGCTCCGCGGCCTGGCCTGGCTCGACCTCATGACCTCGCTAGGCCTCGGCGGCTGCCTCGCCGACGACATGGGCCTCGGCAAGACGATCACCCTCATCGCCCTGCACCTGAAGCGGGCCCGCAGCGAACCCACCCTGGTGGTCTGCCCGGCCTCCCTCCTGGGCAACTGGCAGCGCGAGATCACCCGCTTCGCCCCCGGCGTCCCCGTCCGCCGCTTCCACGGCCCCGACCGCACCCTGGACGGCCTGGCCGACGGCTTCGTCCTCACCACGTACGGCACGATGCGCTCGGCTGCCGCAGACCTGGCCCGGCAGACCTGGGGCATGGTCGTCGCGGACGAGGCCCAGCACGTCAAGAATCCCTTCTCGGCCACCGCGAAGGCCCTGCGCACCATCCCCACCCCCGCGCGCGTGGCGCTCACCGGCACACCCGTCGAGAACAACCTCTCCGAGCTGTGGGCGCTGCTCGACTGGACCACCCCCGGCCTCCTCGGTCCGCTGAAGGCCTTCCGCGCCCGGCACGCGCGCGCGGTGGAGAACGGCGAGGACGAGGAGGCGGGGGAGCGGCTGGCGCGCCTGGTCCGCCCGTTCCTCCTGCGCCGCAAGAAGTCCGACCCCGGCATCGTGCCCGAACTGCCGCCCAAGACCGAGACCGACCACCCCGTGCCGCTCACCCGTGAACAGGCCGCCCTGTACGAGGCGGTGGTGCGCGAGTCGATGCTCGCCATCGAGACGTCGCAGGGCATGGCACGGCGCGGGCTGGTCCTCAAGCTCCTGGGCGCGCTGAAGCAGATCTGCGACCACCCCGCGCTCTACCTCAAGGAGGCGGCCCCCGGCGCCGGTGACGGCCTCGCCTCCCGCTCCGGCAAACTCGCCCTCCTGGACGAGCTGCTCGACACCCTGCTCGCCGAGGACGGCTCCGCCCTCGTCTTCACCCAGTACGTCGGCATGGCCCGCCTGATCACCGCCCACCTCGCCGACCGCGCGGTCCCCGTCGACCTCCTGCACGGCGGGACCCCGGTGCCCGAACGCGAGCGCATGGTCGACCGCTTCCAGAACGGGGCGACACCGGTCCTGGTCCTCTCCCTCAAGGCCGCCGGCACCGGTCTGAACCTCACCCGCGCGGGCCATGTCGTCCACTTCGACCGCTGGTGGAACCCGGCCGTCGAGGAACAGGCCACCGACCGCGCCTACCGCATCGGCCAGACCCAGCCGGTGCAGGTCCACCGCCTCATCACGGAGGGCACGGTCGAGGACCGCATCGCCGAGATGCTCCAGAGCAAACGAGCCCTCGCCGAAGCCATCCTTGGCTCCGGCGAATCGTCCCTCACCGAACTGACCGACACCGAACTCGCCGACCTGGTCAGCCTCCGAAGGGAGGCGTGATGCGAGACCACCCACTCCATGAGCCCACCTCTCCGCCGGACGCCGCGTCGGAGGCGGACGAGGTCACGCCTCACTCGACCGACACCACGCGGTCGGCGCAGGAGCGCGAGGCTCCCGAGCCGTCGGACACCGCCGCCCGTCCACCGGCGGAGCCGACGCCTTCGCGCGGGCAGGCCGAACCCCGTCCCGCCGATGAGGCCCGCCGCGCCCTGCGTGCCGCCCGGACGCAGGCGACGCCGGTCGCGGGCGACGCGGCACGGGCGGAGACGACCGAGGGGCCGCGGAAGACTCAGGGCACGTCCGGCGAGCGGCCGGCCGACGCCGCCCGCGCGGCGCTGCGCCGCCCGGGATCAGCCCATCCACCGGGTTCGCCCAGTGCAGGGCAGCCCCCCATCGAGGGCGCTGCCCCGACCGCCTCCTCTGCGCACGGCGCGGTGGGCGCACGACCCGGAGACATCGCGCGTGAGGCTCTCCGCGCGGCACGGGCGAAGTCGCGGCAGGACCCGGCCGAGCCGGCCGGCGAGACCGGCGCGCCCGCCCGCAAGCTCCCACCGCCCGCCGCCGGCTCACCGAACCGCGAGCCCGCGTCTCCGGGTGCTCGCGAGGATGCCGAGCCCTTCGCCGACGCCTCCCTCCGCCGGGAAGCTCCCGCCGACGTCCGGGCTTCGGCTGGTGAGCCGGTTCCGGGGGCCGTCCGTCCGGGCGCCGGGGGGCCGGGCGGCGATTCCGCACGTGAGCTTCCGCCTGCCGTCTCCGGGGCACGGAGCCGCGAGTCCGCGTCTGCGGGTGCTCGCGAGGGTGTCGCCCCCTTGGCCGATGCCTCCCTCCGCCGGGAAGCTCCCGCCGACGTCCGGGAACCTGCCGGAGAGCCGGCCCCCGCAGCCGGAAGTCGTCCCGACGTGCGGGAACCCGGCGACGCGCCCGCTCCCGGGGTCGGTCGTCCCGCGGTGCCGGAACCCGGCGGCGCGCCCGCTCCCGGGGTGGGTCGTCCCGCGGTGCGGGAACCCGGCGGCGCGCCCGCTGCCGCCGCCTCGCAGGCCGCGCCCAGCCACCCCTCGCCCCCCTCCTCACCCCGCTCCATGGCGGCCCCTAACCGGGACAGTGAGCACCGCCGTACGTTTCCCGCCCTGCCGCCCAGGCCCGTCGGCGGTGAACTCCAGGCCGATGCCGGTGAGTTCGCCGCGAGCTGGTGGGGGAACGCCTGGGTGCGCGCGCTCGAAGAAGGTGCGCTGGACGTCAACCGGCTGGCGCGCGGGCGGGGTTACGCCGAGCAGGGCCATGTGGACGCCATCACGGTCACCCCCGGCCTCGTCCTCGCCTACGTGCAGGGCAGCCGCCCCCGCCCCTACCGCGTGCAGGTCAGACTGCGCACCCTCGGCGACGAGGACTGGGAGCGGTTCCTGGACGCCGCCGTGGAGCGCCCCGCGCACATCGCGGCGCTGCTGGACAAGGAGATGCCCGAGTCCCTCGCCGGCTGCGGCGTGCCGTTGCTGCCGGAGCCCGGGGACCTCGCCCCGCAGTGCAGTTGCCCCGACCACGGCCACCCCTGCAAGCACGCCGCCGCCCTCTGCTACCAGACGGCACGCCTGCTCGACGCCGACCCTTTCGTCCTGCTCCTCCTGCGCGGCCGGGGTGAACGCGAGCTCCTCGACGCGCTGTCCCGCCGCAACGCCACCCGCGCGGCCCGCGCCGCCCAGGAGCGCGAGCCCGACCCCCTGCCCGGCATCCGGGCCACGGACGCCCTGGCCGCACGCCGACTCCCCCCGCTCCCACCCCCGTTGCCCACCCCGCCGCACCCCGGGCAGCCCCCGGCGTACCCTTCCCTCCCCAACGGCGGCCCCGACTCCTTCGCGCTGGACCAGCTCGCCACCGACGCCGCCGCCCGCGCGCACGCCCTGCTCGCCACCGGCCGCGACGAGGTCGGTGAACTGACGTTCTGGCAGGACGCCGTACGGCTCGCCGCCGCCCGCCCCGGCTCCGGCCTCACCGCCGCCACCCGCTCCCTGTACTCCGCCCTGGCCACCGCCGCCGGCCGCACCCCGGCCGAACTGGCCCGCGCGGTCGCCGCCTGGCGTCAGGGCGGCCCCGACGGACTCGCCGTCCTGGAGGAGGCGTGGGACCCGCCGGCCGGCCGTTTCGACCGGGCCCGTCCCCTCCTCCTCGCCGCGGACCTCCCCGCCTTCCGCCCCTGGCGCAACCACCTCACCCACCCCCGCGGCCATGTCCAGCTCCGCTTCGGCCGCGAAGGCCTGTGGTACGCCTATGAATCCGAGCCGGGCCACGACGACTGGTGGCCGCGCGGCACCCCCGACCCCGACCCGGTCGGCGCCCTGACCGGCCTGGACGGCGCCGACGGCTTCTAAGGGCGGTCCCGTAATCCCTGGCGGGCGTGCGCTGATCCACCAGGGATTACGGGACAGCCCTTAGGTGGAAGGTCGTGACCACACGCAGAAGCGGGCTCCTCCGGTCAGGAGGAGCCCACTTCAGGGGTGTGCGCGGGTCTACTCCGTACGCAGGCCCGTCGGGCGCATCATGCGCAGCAGCGGCGGCAGGCTGAGCAGCGTGACCACACCGACCACGGCCGCGCCCACGCCGGTCATGGTGAACACGCTCGCCCAGTCCATGATCACCGGCGTACGGGTCATCTTCAGCAGCGCCGAGCCGAGGGTGACGCCCACCGAGGTGGCCAGTACCAGACCGAGTCCGACCGGGACGGCCGTCTGCCACAGCACCGACAGGCTCAGCGTGCGGCGCCGGGTGCCGAAGGCGACCAGCGCGGAGAGCAGCTTCTTGCGTTCGCGCAGCTGTTCCAGCTGGGAGACCAGAAGGCTCGCCCCGATCAGCGCCAGCACGAAGGCGGAGCCGATGAACAGGCCGGTGCGGATGGAGGTGTACTTGGCGTTCTCCTGGGACGCCGACCAGCCGTAGGTCTGCGCCAGGGGGTCGAGGCGGGCGGCGACGTTGCGGACGTACTCGCGTGAGTCCGGCACCGAGGGATCCAGCCGCAGGTAGACGCCGTCCGAGATCACCACGGGCGCGGCCGCGCGCGGCAGGGCGCCGGGGGTGACCAGCACACTGTTGTAGTCCTGCAGGGAGTCCTTGCGCGCGTCCACCGCCCGAATGTTCGACGGAACGGCCCAGGGCACCTCGAGGCCGCGGTCGCCGCCGTCGTACGACGGGTCGATGTAGAGCCGGCGGCCGGGCTTCAGCAGGGCGACTTCGGCGGCGTTGTCGGTGTTCTCGTAGCCGCTGCGCGTTCGCGTGACGAACACGTCACCGTCCTTGCAGGAGGGCAGGGTGGCGAGCTCGCGCAGCCCGGCGCAGGTGGCCACGGTCATGCTGCTCATGTTCTCCGGGTCGCGACGGGTGTCCCCGTACTCGGCGCGGGCCAGGGCCACCGCGGCCCGTACGCCCTTGGCGCCGGCGAACTCGCTCTCGACGCCGGACAGTTGCCTGGGTCCGCTGAACTCGACCTGCATCTGGACCCGGCTCGGGTCCTGGCCCGTGCTCTTGGTGTACTGGCTCTGCGTCCCCGTGAAGAGCATCTGCAGCGCGATCGCCCCCGCCACCGCCACGGCGATGCCGTTGACCATGCGGGCCGCGGTGCCGCTGCTCAACTGCAGCCTGCGCACAGCCAGTTGCCAGGACAGCGAGCCCTTCCCGAGCCGGACGACGACCGCCTCCACCACCCACGGCAGCAGGGCGGTGATGCCGATGAGCAACATCAGGACGCCGCCGATGACGAGGTACTGGTTGAACTCCCCGTTCTCACGGCCCTGGCCGATCATCGGGTAGAGCATCCCGAGGCCGGCCAGCGGCGGCAGCAGCCGCCACCACAGTCGGCGGCGGCGCTGTTTGGCCGTGCGCACGACACCGAGGGGTTCGACGACCACGCCGCGCATCGCGAGCAGCGTGACGAGTACGGCGGCGACCGGCACCGCCACCGCGACCAGCGCGGCGAGCGCGGGAGCGGGGTCGAGGTAGCTGGGCCAGACGCTCAGCCCCAGCAACTCGCCGGTCCCCAGCTTCTGACGGCTGAGCAGGAAGAGGCCGGTGCCCACGACCAGGCCGAGCAGCGCCCCGGCCAGCGCTTCGCCCGCCGCGATCCTCCGGGTCATCCCCCGGTCGGAGCCGACCAGGCGCAGCGCGGCGAGCCGGCGGTCGCGGCGTTCGCCGCCGAAGCGGACGGCGGCGGCGATGAACACGGCGACCGGCGTCAGCAGTGCCACGAACACGACCAGGACCATGAGCAGCAGCACCGGGTCGGTCTTCTCGGGCGGTGCGTCCGGTTTGCCGAACCGGTTCAGCCGTGTGACCAGGGTGGAATCCGTGAGTTTCAGCCCCGAGGCGCCCGCGTAGTAGACCAGTTCGTGCGAGCCGACCAGCCCGCTCTCGCCGATCGTGCCGGTGATCTTGTACGGCAGGCGCTCCCGCAGCAGTTTCGCGTCGTCCGACTCCAGTACGTCCTTGAGCGCGGGGGAGACCAGCATCTCGCCCTTGCCCGGGAAGCGGTCGACCCCCGGGGGCAGCGGCGCCCGCGCGCCCTCGGGTTCGACCAGCCGTCCGAGGACGTCGTCGTCGCGCCAGGTGGTGTCGGCGTCCGCGACCAGGAGGGTGTCGTCGCCCTTGGGCGGGATGTTCCGGGTGTACACGTCGACGTGGCGGGCGTCGTTCACCTCGCCGCGGGAGGCGAGCACGTTGGGCACCGCGCTGCACAGCAGGAGCAGGGCCACACCGAGGCCGACGCCGATCGCCGTCAGCGACGTCCGGACCCAGCCCTCGCGGCCGCCGGTGACGGCGAACCGGGCTCCCATGGCCAGGTCCACGGCCCACTGTCGCGGGCTCATACGGCGCGCTCCATGTCCCGGGACTTGCCGTCGCGTACGACGACCTCGCGGTCGGAGAACGCGGCCACCCGTGCCTCGTGGGTGACGAGGACGACGGCGGCGTTGGCGGAGCGGGCCGCCTGGGTGAGCAGTTCCATCACGCGCTCGCCGTTGTGGGAGTCGAGCGCGCCGGTCGGTTCGTCGGCGAACACCACCCGGGGATTCGTGACCAGCGCGCGGGCCACGGCGACGCGCTGGCCCTGGCCGCCGGAGACCTCGCCGGGCCGTTTGCCCTTCAGGTCGTCGACCTCCAGGCGCTCCATCCAGCCGAGCGCCGACCGCTCGGCTTCCTTGCGGGAGGAGCCGTTCAGCCTGAGCGGCAGGGCGACGTTCTCCACGCAGGTCAGCTCCGGGACCAGTTGCCCGAACTGGAACACGAACCCGAACTCCGAGCGTCTGAGGGCGCTGCGCCTGCCGTCGCTCATCGTCGTCACCTCACGCCCGTTGTAGGTGATCGACCCGGAGTCGGGCGGCAGGATGCCCGCGAGGCAGTGCAGCAGCGTCGACTTGCCGGAGCCTGAGGGGCCCATGATGGCGACGACCTCGCCGGGGTGGATGGAGAACCCGGCGCCGTCGAGGGCGTGGGTCTGCCCGTACGTCTTGCGCAGGTCCCGCGCGGTGAGCAGGGAACCAAGGGGAGGAGTCGTCATCGGGCTATGACCTCACGGAGTTTGTCGAGTCGGGCGGCGGTCAGCTCCAGCCAGCGCAGGTCCGCCTCCAGGTGGTACAGGGCGTGGTCGCAGATCAGCTGGTCCGCCAGATCGCCCTTGCGTTTGCGGTCGGTCAGGATGCGCATGCTGCGCAGATGCTCGGAGCGCTGGGTGTCCAGGATGTCGGCGGCGTTCCTGTGGGTGAGCAGCGCGAGGACGACCTTGGTGTAGAGGGCCGACTGGAGGTACTCCTGGGGCTTCTGCGGGGTCCCGAGCCACTGCTCCACATCGGTGACGCCGGCGCCGGTGATCGCGTAACGTTTGCGCTCCGGGCCGCCGCCGGCCTCGATCCCGTCGA
This sequence comes from Streptomyces sp. NPDC101166, assembly GCF_044768125.1. Taxonomy (NCBI): domain Bacteria; kingdom Bacillati; phylum Actinomycetota; class Actinomycetes; order Kitasatosporales; family Streptomycetaceae; genus Streptomyces; species Streptomyces sp. NPDC101166. The sequence continues at coordinate 348,898 of NZ_JBIWPF010000002.1, read as the reverse complement.
CCTCGACGAGACCGTTCTTCAGCAGCCGGGACATCGTCGAGTAGACCTGGCCGTAGTGCAGCGGCCGATCGTGACCGAACGTCTCGTCGAAGGCCCGCTTCAGCTCGTAACCGTGCCGCGGGCCGGACTCCAGGAGCCCCAAAAGGGTGTGACCGATGGACATGGATCCACTATACGCACCGTGTATACGCGGCATGTATACACTCGGTGTGTAGCCAGTGGCGGTGTGTGCGGCCGCGCAGGTGAGGGAGGCGGGTCCTCCGCCTGTCACGATTGTGAAACGGGCGGAGTCCCGTGGACGCATTCCCGTCGACGCCGGAACTTCAGCACCGAACGCCCGGCGGCCTCAGGGCGGTCGGAGTCCCTGACCGTGGTCACCAATGGCGCTGCCGTCACCGGTCGATGGGCCGTCGCAGCCATGTGGAGGCGGAGGGTGTCGGATGCTGACGGATTCCGCCCGCACTTCCATGCCGCCCAGCGGTCGGCGGCGTCGCGCTCGGTCCGGGGCGGACCGGTCGAGGTGGACTACCTCATCTTCGAGGGCGCAGAAATCTATGCTGACCGGAGTAGACATTCGCTGACGGTGTGGTTATGGTTTCTTTCGTAGCCGAGATCGAGCAAGGCCCGGCAGACATGAACTGCCGGGCAGTAGTACGCAGTTGCAGTTGGCATGACGGTGCGGTGGTGGAGTTTCGAAGCCAGAGCGTTTGCAGGACGGCGACGGGACTGACGACCGGACCGGGTGGCCCGCAGTGATCAGGGGCCACCATGAGCAGTACCGCAGTGCCAGTAGGAGAAGGTTCGCAGTACCCAGCAGTGAGTAGTTGATCAAGAGGGAAGAACGGAGGAGCCCAGCGCCATCAGGATCGCCCGGGTGGAAGTCCTGGACCCGGGTACCGCAGGACATCGATAGTGAGGTGGTCTCCGGTCGAGCAACCGCGATCCCCGCGCCCCCGAGAGCGTCTCGGTCGGGTCTGCGGCAACAGAGGGCCGGTGCAGTATCAGGGCCGGCAGATGGTGTAGTAGTTCCTTCGGGGCCCTGGTGCCGGTACGGCGCCAGGGCCCCTCCACGCGTTCCCCAGAGAGGTGCAATGACAGCAGACGACACGCTCGGCCGTCTCGATGACGACGACTACCCCGCCTACACCATGGGCCGGGCCGCCGAGATGCTCGGCACCACGCAGGGCTTCCTGCGCGCCATCGGCGAAGCCCGCCTCATCACCCCGCTGCGCTCCGCGGGCGGCCACCGCCGCTACTCCCGCTACCAGCTGCGCATCGCCGCCCGCGCCCGGGAACTCGTCGACCACGGCACCCCCATCGAGGCCGCTTGCCGCATCATCATCCTCGAAGACCAGCTCGAGGAAGCCCAGCGCCTCAACGCCGAATACCGTCGCGCCACCGAATCGGCGAACCCGACCGCAGCAGCGTGAGATGAGCGTGCCCGTCCGAGTCGGCGGGCGCCGCGCGCACGGTCTGCCATGCGGTGTGATCATTTCCTGTGGTGACGCGGCGTGTGGGCGTGTAGCGTCTGCGTCAGCTGTCGTGGTTCGGATTTCCCTCTTGCCCACGCCTTCGGCGTGGGCGTTTTGCTGTGCTGTGCCGCAGGGACCAGGGCGATCACCTCTGCCTTCCACATGGAGTGGGAGGCGTTCATCCACTGGAAGGCATCAGACATGGCAACGGGAACTGTGAAGTGGTTCAACGCGGAGAAGGGCTTCGGTTTCATCGCCCAGGACGGCGGCGGCCCGGATGTCTTCGCGCACTACTCCGCGATCAACTCCACGGGCTTTCGTGAGCTCCAGGAGGGCCAGGCCGTGACGTTCGACGTCACCCAGGGCCAGAAGGGTCCGCAGGCCGAGAACATCAACCTGGTCTGACCTCGCAGACCTGCCCGGGGATCGCGCACGCTGCGTCCGGTGAGCGCCGCCCGTGCGGGCCTCACCGGACGAAGGGCCTGCTCTCGTGCCGGGCGTGCACAGGATCAGGGGCCGCGCAGGCATGCCTGCGCGGCCCCTGATCTGTCGAGGCGGAGGCGGGTACGACCTCGGCCGAACTTCCTGACCTCAGTTGCCGCGAGCGTCGTCCGGTTCGGGTGCCGCACGCTCTGCGCCTCTGTTCGCGCAGTTCGGAGCAGCAGACGGTCAGGTGCCCGTCCAAGCGGCGAGGAAGGCTTGCCGTCCATCCGGATCGTCCCGTCGACGGTCCGCATGCAGAACGCGCCGGGCGGTGAGCTCAAGGTCTCCAGTGGGTGTTCCAACTGGTCTGCGAGGGCAGTGGATACGTGGGGGCGGACCTCAGGAAGCATCGGCGATCCCTGCGCATGGGCGAGCGGAGATGCCCGTTCGCAAACCCCTGATCTTTCCCATGGCAGGCCGTTCTGCTCGGCTTCGGCAGGCTCGATCGGTGGGAGGCTCGACGGGGCTGAAGTTCACGCGGTGGCGAGCCGGCCCGGGCCCGGTGGTGGCCCTGGGGCCCTGGACCGACATTCCATGAGGCTGCCGGAGTGAGTTTTAGCATTGCCGCATTGCAATCAGTGACGTCCTGTCGCCCGAGGGAGAACGAGAAGCTGTGTCCCGTGATGCCGCTGAAGTGGAGTACGGTCACGTCGCACCAGCGCGTGGAGAGCGTCGTGAAGACGGGTCGCCGGACGGATCGCAAGGCGGACAAGCAGGGGAGAAGGCTCATTCGGTCTCCGCCCTGGTGGAGCGGGCGGCCGACCTGGCCGAACCGATCAAGCCGAAATTGCGTGGCTGGCTCCATGCCGGAATGGTCCCCGCCGCGCTGATCCTGGGCGTCGTACTCATCTGCCTGGCCCGTACTCCGCAGGCAGCCCTGGCCTGTGCCGTGTACTCGGTCACCGCCTGGCTGCTGTTCGCGACGAGCGCCATCTACCACCGCGGCACCTGGGGACCAGTGGGCGAGGCTCTTCTACGACGACTCGACCACGCCAACATCTTCCTGATCACCGCCGGTACCTGCACCCCCCTGGCCGTGCTCCTCCTCCGGCCGGAACAGCGGTCCACGCTGCTGTGGATCGTATGGACCGGGGCATTGGCCGGCATCGTGTTCCGGGTCCTGTGGATCGGAGCTCCGCGCTGGCTGTACACCCCGTGTTATCTGGCCCTGGGGTGGGCGCCGGTGTGCTACATGCCCGACTTCCAGCACACCGGCGGAGCGGCCGTGGTCGTCCTGATCGTTGTCGGCGGTCTCCTCTACAGCGCGGGCGCGGTGGTCTACGCATTGCAGCAGCCCGACCCCTCACCCCGCTGGTTCGGTTACCACGAGGTCTTCCACGCCCTGACCGTGGCAGCCTTCACCGCGCACTACATCGCCATCTCCCTGGTCACCTACTGACCGCGACGGCGTCCGGGCTTGCGCCGCTCGTCACACGCGCTACGCGTGCCGCACCGCGAACGGGCCGGGCGGTGGCCGAGGCATCGGTCCGCGGCTGACCCCGACGGAGGAGCCTCGAGAGGTGGACTCCCGTGCCCGGCCGCGATGCCGGCAGGACCGCGACCGGAACCGCGGGCCGCGCTGCCGGGCCGTGGCTCAGGCGTCGATGATGACGGGGATGATCAGGGGCTTGCGGCGGTGGGTGCGGAAGGCCCAGTTCGCCACGGCGCGGGCGACGAGCTGTTCGAGCTGGCGGGCGTCCCCGACGCCTTCCTCGGCCGCGGTGGCCAGGGTCTTCTCGATGACGGGGACGACCGGCTCGAAGGTGGTGTCGTCGTGGACGAAGCCCCGGGCCAGGAAGTCGGGGGGCTCGGCGAGGGCGCCGGTGTCCGCGTCGACGATCGCCACCACCGTGACCACCCCTTCCTCCGCGAGGGTGAGGCGGTCCTTCAGGGACGCTTCGGTCGCCCCGCCGACTTCCATGCCGTCCACGTAGACGTTGCCGGCGGGGACCTTGCCGGTGATGGACGCGCGCCCGTCGACGAGGTCGACGACCACGCCGTCCTCGGCGATGACGACGCGGTCGGGGTCGACACCGGTACGGATGGCGAGGTCGCCGTTGGCCCGCAGATGGCGCCATTCGCCGTGTACGGGCATGACGTTGCGGGGTTTGACGATGTTGTAGCAGTAGACGAGTTCGCCGGCGCTGGCGTGTCCGGAGACGTGCACCTTGGCGTTGCCCTTGTGGACGACGTGGGCGCCCCACCGGGTGAGTCCGTTGATCACCCGGTAGATGGCATTCTCGTTGCCGGGGATGAGGGAGCTGGCGAGCAGTACGGTGTCGCCCTTGCCGATGCGGATCTGGTGGTCGCGGTTGGCCATTCGTGACAGCGCGGCCATCGGTTCGCCCTGGGAGCCGGTGCACACCAGAGTGATCTTGTGGTCCGGGAGCTTCTCCAGCTCCTTGGTGCTCACGACCAGACCGGACGGGACCTTCAGATAGCCCAGGTCACGGGCGATGCCCATGTTGCGGACCATCGACCGGCCGACGAAGGCGACCTTGCGGCCGTGCTGGTGGGCGGCGTCCAGTACCTGCTGGATGCGGTGCACATGGCTGGCGAAGCTGGAGACGATGACGCGGCGCGGCGCGGTGCGCATCACCTGCTCGATCGCCGGGTTCAGCTCACGCTCGGATGTGGTGAAGCCGGGCACTTCGGCGTTGGTGGAATCGGTGAGGAACAGGTCCACGCCCTCCTCGCCGAGCCGGGCGAAGGCACGCAGATCGGTGATGCGGTCGTCGAGAGGGAACTGGTCCATCTTGAAGTCACCGGTGTGCAGCACCATCCCGGCGCCGGTGCGGATCGCGACCGCGAGGCTGTCCGGAATGGAGTGGTTGACCGCCACGAACTCGCAGTCGAAGGGCCCGAAGCCCCGCCGGTCGTCTTCCCGCACCCGCACCGTGCGCGGTCGGATTCCGTGTTCCTTGAGTTTGGCCTCCAGGAACGCCAGCGTCAGCTTGGAACCGACGACGGGAATGTCGCGCCGCTCGCGCAGCAGGTACGGCACGCCGCCGATGTGGTCTTCGTGGCCATGGGTGAGGACGATGGCCACGATGTCGTCCAGCCGGTCCCGGATCGAGGTGAAGTCCGGCAGGATCACGTCCACGCCGGGCTGGGTCTCCTCGGGGAACAGCACACCGCAGTCGACGATGAGCAGTTTGCCGGCGTGCTCGAAGACGGTCATGTTGCGGCCGATCTCCCCCAGGCCGCCCAGGGCGATGACTCGCAGCCCTCCTTCGGGAAGGGGAGGGGCGGCTTTCAGTTCGGGGTGCGGGTGACTCATACCCTGACGTTACCCGGAGTGCGGGACGACATGATCCGTTGCCTGTGTGGTCTCTCTGAGGAGCGGGTGAGACGGCGAGGCCCCGCCGGGCAACGTCCTGACGGCGGTCAGGGCCCACGACGGTGGGGGAGACGAGGGTGCGGTAGGGGGACGACCCCGAGCGGCTGAACTCCGAGGCGTCCTTTGCCGCCCTTTGCGGAATCAGCCCCATCGAGTACTCCTCTGGCCGGCGGAGCACGCGCCGGCTCGACTACGGCGGCGACCGCCAGGCCAACGCCGCCCTGCACCGCATCGTGTTCACCCGGCTCCGACCCGCGCACCCAGGCGTGCTGTGAACGCCGCCCCCAGGAGGGCAAGACCCGTCGTGAGATCATCCGATGCCTCGGGCGATACGCGGCCCGCAGGTCTGCAACCCTCCTCGGGACGGTATCCAGCGCCCCCTAGTTGGAGGGGTGTACGTGAGAGATGAGAGGGTCTGACGGGTGAGCGAGACACCACCGAACACCCTGCAATACCGCTTTGACGGGCCGGAAGACGCACCGGTCCTGATCCTGGGCCCTTCCCTGGGGACCACATGGCACATGTGGGACCGGCAGGTCCCCGAGCTGGCGCGGCAGTGGCGGATCTTCCGCTACGACCTGCCCGGCCACGGCGGCGCCCCCGCCCATCCCGCGGGCTCCGTCGCCGACCTCGCCGCGCGGCTGCTCGCCACGCTCGACGCGCTCGGCGTGCAACGCTTCGGCTACGCCGGCTGCGCGCTCGGCGGCGCGGTCGGCGTCGAGCTGGCGCTGCGCCACCCCGAACGCGTCGCCTCGCTCGCGCTGATCGCCGCCTCCCCGCGGTTCGGCACGGCGGACGAGTTCCGCCAGCGCGGCGTGATCGTGCGGACCAACGGCCTCGACCCCATCGCCCGCAGCTCACCCGACCGCTGGTTCACCAGCGGCTTCGCCGCCGCGCAGCCCGCCATCACCGACTGGGCGGTGCAGATGGTGCGCACCACCGACCCCGGCTGCTACATCGGCGCCTGCGAGGCGCTCGCCGCGTTCGACGTGCGCGCCGAGCTCGGGCTCGTCGGCGTGCCGACGCTGGTCCTCGTCGGCTCGGACGACCAGGTCACCGGCCCCGCCGAGGCCCGCACCCTGGTCGCCGGCATCCCGGACGCCCGCCTGGCCGTCGTCCCCGGCGCCTCCCACCTGGTGCCGGTGGAACAGCCCGCGGCCGTCACCGACCTGCTGGTGCGGCACTTCTCCACCGCCTGGCAGCCCGCCTTCGACCACACCACCGGGCAGACCGCCGTGCCCGGCGTCTCCCTCAAGCCGGCCGTCGCCCCGCCCCCGCCCGCCCCCGTCGCCGAGATCGCGCCCGCCGGCCTGGTCGAACCGCCGCAGGTCATGGGTCGCCCCGACCCCTACGACGCGGGACTGAAGGTGCGCCGGGAAGTGCTCGGCGACGCCCACGTCGACCGGGCGCTGTCGCAGGCCGACGACTTCTCCGGCGACTTCCAGGACTTCGTCACCCGCTACGCCTGGGGCGAGATCTGGGACCGGCCCGGCCTCGACCGGCGCTCCCGCTCCTGCGTCACCCTCACCGCGCTCGTCGCCGGCGGCCACCTGGAGGAGCTCGCCTTCCACACGCGCGCCGCCCTGCGCAACGGCCTCACCCCCGACGAGATCAAGGAAGTCCTGCTCCAGGCCGCCGTGTACTGCGGCGTACCGGCGGCGAACAGCGCCTTCCGGGTGGCCCAGCAGGTCATCCAGGAGGAGACCACACCCCCCGAGTGAGCGTCGTTCCCCGCACTCCGGAAGGCAGGATGGACGACATGACGACCACGAAGCTCACGAAGAAGTCGCACGCCTGCGTCCGCCTGGAGAAGGAGGGGCGCACCCTCGTCCTGGACCCGGGCGGGTTCAGCGAGCCCGACGCTGCCGCGGGCGCCGACGCGATCCTGGTCACGCACGAACACCCCGACCACTTCGACGAGGGGCGGCTGCGGGCCGCGCTGGACGCCGACCCGGCCGCCGAACTGTGGACGCTCCGCTCGGTCGCGGAGCGGCTCTCCGCCGCCTACCCGGGCCGCGTCCACACCGTCGGCCACGGCGACGCCTTCACCGCCGCGGGATTCGACGTCCAGGTCCACGGCGAACTGCACGCCGTCATCCACCCCGACCTGCCGCGCATCACCAACGTCGGCTATCTGATCGACGGCGGCCGCGTCTTCCACCCCGGCGACGCGCTCACCGTCCCCGGCACGGCCGTGGAGACGCTGATGCTCCCCGTCATGGCCCCCTGGAGCAAGATCTCCGAAGTCATCGACTACGTCCGCGAGGTGAAGCCGCAGCGCGCCTACGACATCCACGACGCGCTGCTCACCGACCTCGCCCGCCCCATCTACGACAACCAGATCGCGGCCCTCGGCGGCGCGGAGCACCGACGGCTGGCGCCGGGGGAGAGCACGGCTCTGTGAGTGTCGGTGGCGCCCGGTAGGTTGTGAGGCATGCGCATCGCGACCTGGAACGTCAACTCGATCACCGCCCGCCTGCCGAGGCTCCTGGCCTGGCTGGAGAGCAGCGGCACGGACGTGCTGTGCCTCCAGGAGGCCAAGGTCGCCGAGGAGCAGTTCCCGTTCGACCAGCTGCGCGAGCTGGGCTACGAGGCGGCGGTCCACGCCACCGGCCGGTGGAACGGCGTGGCGGTGATCTCCCGGGCCGGCCTGGAGGACGTCGTCAAGGGCCTGCCCGGCGACCCTGGCTACGACGGCGCTCCCGAGCCCCGCGCGATCTCCGCGACCTGCGGCCCGGTCCGCGTCTGGTCGGTGTACGTGCCCAACGGCCGCGAGGTGGACCACCCGCACTACGCCTACAAGCTCCAGTGGTTCGAGGCCCTCAAGGCCGCCGTCGCCGGGGACGCCGCCGGCGGCCGCCCCTTCGCCGTGCTCGGCGACTACAACGTGGCGCCGACCGACGACGACGTCTTCGACCCGGCCGCCTTCGAGGGCTCCACGCACGTCACGGCCGCCGAGCGCGCCGCCCTCGCCGCGCTGCGCGAGGCAGGCCTCTCCGACGTCGTCCCGCGCCCCCTGAAGTACGACCACCCGTTCACGTACTGGGACTACCGCCAGCTCTGCTTCCCCAAGAACCGGGGCATGCGCATCGACCTGGTCTACGGCAACGAGCCGTTCGCCAAGGCCGTGAAGGACGCCTACGTAGACCGGGAGGAGCGCAAGGGCAAGGGCGCCTCGGACCACGCGCCGGTCGTCGTCGACCTGGAGGTGTGAGCGGCGGCGCGCGGCGAGGGCGGTCCCGCCCCGACGGGGTCGCCCGCGCGCCCTATGGTGCGCACATCGGTGTGAATGTCACTCTGAGGCCATGAACATCCCGTTCCTGGGCATCAGGCGCAAGAAGCAGGATGAGGCGACGCTGGCGGCCGATCCCGAGGGGATCGCCGAACTGCTCTCCGAATGCGACCTGCTGCGCTCCCTGGCCGCCCGGGAAGGCGTCCTCCTCGACGACTCCGTGCGCTCCCTGGAGGCCCTGGACCAGCTGGTGCCGCGCTGGCGCGACGACGAGGAGATCCTCCCGTGGCTCGGCAACGACGCGGGGCTCTACCTGGGCACGGTGACCGTGCGCACCGTCCCCGGCGCGCAGTGGCAGGTCTGGCCGGGCGGCCGCCCCCTCGTCCGGCTGGCGTCCGGCCGTGAGTTCGACGTGGTCGCGGCCGGCCACGAGTGGGCGGCGAACGGCGTCCCCGAACTGTCCCAGCTCTACGGCGAGGTGGCGGAGGCCTGACGACCGCGGCGGCGCGGGTCCCTGCGACCGCCCGCGCCGGCCCGCCGTTCACCACGAGTCGGCAGGTGAACTCGCCCTGTGACCACGGGCGGTGATTCGGCGTCGCGGGCCCCCGATCGGCTCCGGGCATGCCCGCCGACTCCGACGTCTCGACTACGATGTGCCGTTCATCCGGTCCGCGAGGACCCAGAGGCAGCAGTCCACCCAGAGAGCTCCACCCGCCCGGCCACGGTCGGAGATCACTGCTCGCGCGGCGGAACCGGCCCGTTCGACGGGTCGCCCGCCGGCGAGGAGAAGGTCAGCCGTGCGCCGGACGGGTTGTGCTCGCCGGGCGGCGGGGCTGATCGTGCCGACGACGAGGTCAGGCCGGACCGGGCGGGCGTCAGGACGCGCGGTGGGAGGGGCGGGCCGCGGTCGCCTGCGCGGGCAGCGGCGCCCGCGCCGCCCGCGTCACGTCCGCCACTTCCTCCACCACGTCCGGGCCGTACGCGTGTGAGTTGACGACCTTCAGCAGCAGCACGAACGAGTTGTGGCGGTGTTTGCGCTGCAGGCGCTCGTGATGGCGGGCGAGATAGCGGGTCGCGGCCTGGTTGGTGATGGCCGTCTGGCCGCAGAAGAGGAAGACGGGCCGGTTGTGCGGGCTCGCCTCGACGGTGAGCCGCGCGAGAAGCACGTACTCCGTGACCCCCGCCTCCAGTCGGTACCGTTCGGCGCCGATCTGCAACGCCCCGCGGTCGGGCGTGGGTTCGGCGTCGACGTTCATCCGTACGCCGGGCAGCAACGAGGCGAGGTGCGCCGTCATCCGCCGATTTGACGCCGGCCCGCCCACGCAGAACTCGGTGCGCTCACCGAAACCCTGCCGTGCCGCGTCGTGCGCGACGACCTGCGCCTGAGCGCCGCAGTCCTTGATCAGTGCGGCCAGTTCGAGCAGCGCGAACACGTCGTATCGCATCACCGCGAGCTCGGGGCCGGCCGCGCCACGGTTCACCACGAGCAGCGACTCGGAGTTGTCCGGCAGCCCGAAGAACGCCTGCTTGCGCCGGAGTCGGCGCTTCCACAGGTAGGTGCGGGCAACCCAGCCGAGCGCGGCACTGATGCCGCCCGCGACCACGCCCAGGACGATGTTGCGCACGTCGTCGTTCATGGGCGCGCATGCTAGCGGGCGAACGTTCCGGTGACGTACCCGTGTTCGAGGCGTGGCAGTCGTATGACAGTGCGTCGAGGCGGACTGTCGGGGCCGCTCGAATGTGGTTACGCTGCGCGGACGTTCCTGGACTGGAGGTACGGATGCGTCGCCCTGTCGCGCGGAAACTGTCGGTCCTGGCGGTTTCGGCCGCCGTCGTCTCGGTGGGGGCAGCGGCCCCGCCCGCCGCCGCGAGAACGGCCGTCGAGAAGACCCCGGTCGCGGTCGGCTACGGCGGCGCCGTGGCCAGCGTCGACGCCGACGCCTCCGCGGCCGGCATCGAGGTGCTGAGGAACGGCGGCAACGCCGTCGACGCGGCCGTCGCCACCGCCGCGGCCCTCGGCGTCACCGAGCCCTACTCCGCCGGCATCGGCGGAGGCGGCTACTTCGTCTACTACGACGCCAAGTCCCGCACCGTGCGCACCATCGACGGACGCGAGACCGCCCCGCGGACCGCCGACGCGAACCTCTTCCAGGAGAACGGCAAACCGCTCGCCTTCACCGACGCCGTCAGCAGCGGCCTCGCGGTCGGCACCCCGGGAACGCCCGCCACCTGGGCGAGCGCCCTCGACAAGTGGGGCAGCAGAAAGCTCGGCACGCTGCTGAAGCCCGCCGAACGCCTGGCCCGCGACGGCTTCACCGTCGACGACACCTTCCGCAGCCAGACCGCCGCCAACGAGACCCGCTTCCGCTACTTCCCCGACACCGCCCGGCTCTTCCTGCCCGGCGGACGGCTTCCGGCGGTCGGCTCCACCTTCAAGAACCCCGACCTCGCCCGCACCTACAAGGAGCTGGGCAGGAACGGCGTTCGAGAGCTCTACCGGGGCGACATCGCCGACGACATCGTCGACACCGTCAACCACCCGCCCGTCGACCCGGCCTCGGGCTGGAACGCCCGCCCGGGCAAGCTGTCGGCGAAGGACCTCGCCGCCTACCGCGCCGAATTCCGGGCCCCCACCAAAACGTCGTACCGCGGTCTGGGCGTCTTCTCCATCGCGCCCTCCTCCTCCGGCGGCACCACCGTGGGCGAGGCGCTGAACATCCTGGAGCGCACCGACCTGTCCAAGGCGACCCAGGTCCAGTACCTGCACCGCTACATCGAGGCCAGCCGCATCGCCTTCGCCGACCGCGGACGCTGGGTCGGCGACCCCGCCTTCGAGGACGTGCCGACGAAGGAACTGCTCTCCCAGAAGTACGCGGACTCACGCGCCTGCCTCATCAAGGACGACGCCGTCCTCACCAGCCCCCTCGCCCCCGGCGACCCGCGGCACCCCGTGCCCTGCGGCGCCGGCGGCACGGCCGCGCCGACCACGTACGAGGGCGAGAACACCACGCACCTGACAGTGGCGGACAAGTGGGGCAACGTCGTCGCCTACACGCTCACCATCGAGCAGACCGGCGGCAGCGGCATCACCGTCCCCGGCCGCGGCTTCCTCCTCAACAACGAGCTGACCGACTTCTCCTTCGCCCCGGCCAACCCGGCCGTGCACGACCCGAACCTGCCGGGGCCGGGCAAGCGGCCGCGCTCCTCGATCTCGCCGACCATCGTCCTCGACCGGCACGACAAGCCCGTCGTGGCGCTCGGTTCGCCGGGCGGCGCGACCATCATCACCACCGTGCTGCAGACCCTCACCGGCTTCCTCGACCGGAAGCTGCCGCTCGTGGACGCCATCGCCGCACCCCGCGCCAGCCAGCGCAACGCAGCCCAGACCGAACTCGAACCCGGGCTGTACGGAAGCGACGTGGCCAGGCAGTTGGAGGCCCTCGGTCATTCCTTCCGGCTCAACCCGGAGATCGGCGCCGCCACCGGCGTCCAGCGGCTGCCCGACGGCAAGTGGCTGGCGGCCGCCGAGAAGACACGGCGGGGCGGCGGTTCGGCGCAGGTGGTGCGCCCGGCGTCATAGCTCCACGGCGGGGACGGGCGGCCCGGTGCGGAACGCGAGCCGCCCGTCCTCGACCTCGACCGTCAACCGGTCGCCCTCCTCGACCTGCCCGTCGAGCAGCAGCCTCGACAGCCGGTTGTCGACCTCGCGCTGGATGGTGCGGCGCAGCGGCCGGGCGCCGTACTCCGGCTGGTATCCGCGTTCGGCGAGCCAGTCGACGGCCGCTTCGCTGAACTCGACCGCGATGTCCTGCGCGGTCAGCAGCCGACGGGTGCCCTCCAGCAACAGGTCGGTGATCCGGCGCAGTTGCTCACCGGTCAGCTGGCGGAAGACGACGATCTCGTCGATGCGGTTGAGGAACTCCGGCCGGAAGTGCTCGCGCAACGGCCGCAGGATCCGCTCCTGGCGCGCCTCCTCGTCGGCGTCCGCGCCGCCCGGCCCGAAGCCGATGCCCCCGCCGGTCCGGGTGATCGCCTCCGAGCCCAGGTTGCTCGTCATCACGATGACCGTGTTGGTGAAGTCGACCGTGCGGCCCTGGGAGTCGGTGAGCCGGCCGTCGTCGAGGACCTGGAGCAGGATGTTGAAGACGTCGGGATGCGCCTTCTCCACCTCGTCGAGCAGGAGCAGCGAGTACGGGTGCCTGCGCACCGCCTCGGTGAGCTGCCCGGCCTCCTCGTGGCCGACGTAGCCGGGCGGGGCGCCCACCAGCCGGCTCACGGTGTGCCGCTCCTGGTACTCGCTCATGTCCAGGCGGACCATCCGCTCCTCGCTGCCGAACAACTGTTCGGCGAGCGCGCGCGCCAGCTCCGTCTTGCCGACGCCGGTCGGGCCGAGGAAGAGGAAGCTGCCGATCGGCCGGTCCGGGCTCGCCAGCCCCGCGCGCGAGCGCAGCACCGCGTCCGCGACGACCCGTACGGCCTCGTCCTGGCCGACGACCCGCTCGTGCAGGTGCTCCTCCAGACCCAGCAGCCGGTCCTTCTCCTCCTGGGTGAGGCTCGCCACCGGGATCCCGGTCTGCCGCGACACCACCTCGGCGATCGCCTCGGCGGTGACCTCCAGATGCTGGCCCTCGTCCACCTCGTCGCTGTGCGCGGCGTCCGTGATCCGGCGCTTCAACTCGACGATACGGTCCCGCAGTTGCGTGGCCTGCTCGTACTGCTCGTCGGCGACCGCCTGGTCCTTGTCCCGGGCCAGCTGCTCCACCTCGCGCTCCATCGCGCGCACGTCGGTGCCCTTGGTGCGCGCCCCCAGCCGCACCCGGGCGCCGGCCTGGTCGATCAGGTCGATGGCCTTGTCGGGCAGCCGCCGGTCCGTCAGGTACCGGTCGGACAGCTCCACGGCCGCCGTCAGCGCCTCGTCGGTGTAGCGGACCTGGTGGTGGGCCTCGTAGCGGTCCCGCAGGCCGCGCAGGATCTCGATCGCGTCGGCGACCGACGGCTCGGGCACCAGGATCGGCTGGAACCGCCGGGCCAGCGCCGCGTCCTTCTCGATCCGCCGGTACTCCTCCAGCGTCGTCGCGCCGACGATGTGCAGCTCGCCGCGGGCCAGGGCCGCCTTGAGGATGTTCCCGGCGTCCATCGAGCCGCCCTCGCCGCCCCCGCCCGCGCCGACGACCGTGTGCAGTTCGTCGATGAAGACGATCAGCTGGTCGGAGTGGGCGCGGATCTCGCCGACGATGTTGTTGAGGCGTTCCTCGAAGTCGCCGCGGTAGCGGGTGCCGGCGACCACGCCGGGCAGGTCCAGGGCGACGACACGGCGGCCGCCCAGCACGTCCGGCACGTCGCCGTCGGCAAGGCGCTGCGCGAGGCCCTCCACGACGGCCGTCTTGCCGACGCCGGCGTCCCCGATCAGTACCGGGTTGTTCTTGCCGCGCCGGGAGAGCACCTCGATGGTCTGCTCGATCTCCTCGTCCCGTCCGATCACCGGGTCGACGCGGCCCTCGCGGGCCAGCTCCGTGAGGTCGCGGCCGTACTTGTCGAGGGTGGGCGTCTCGGTGGGCCACGGCCGCTCCGGGCGCGGCTGCGCGGCGTCCGGCGGCTCGGGCCGGGCGCCGCCGGCCGCCGGGGCGAAGCGGGCCGCGTTCAGGATGTGCCCGGCCGCGGAGTCCGGGTTCGCCGCGAGGGCGCTGAGCACGTGCTCCGGGCCGATGTACCCGGCGCCGCGCGAGCGGGCCAGGTCGTGCGCGTCCAGCAGGGCGCGCTTGGCGGCCGGGGTGAGCGACAGCGAGGTAGGCGGCGGCGCCTCGCCCGGCGGGTGCTGGGCGGGGCCGGAGCGCTCGTCTATCTCCGTCGCGAGTGAGTCGGGGTCCGCGCCGGCCCGGCTGAGCAGTGTACGGGTCGGCTCCGCGGAGAGGGCCGCGCGCAGGAGGTGCTCGGTGTCCAGGTCACGGCTGCCGTGTTCGGCGGCGTACTGCGCCGCGCCGCGGACCAGCTCCCTGGCCGGCTGGCTCAGGAGCTGACCGATGTTGATCTGGCGAGGGCCGGGGCGGGACCCGCCGAAGAAGCGGGCCAGGAACTCACCGAAGGGGTCGCCGTAGCCCTCCGGGCTGGTGAAGCCGCTGGTCATGGCGTTCCGTTCGATCGACGTGCGGTTGCCGGTGCGGACGGGTGCCCATGCCGTGCGGCGCTACACCTGAGGAGCCGCTGAGGGCACCCAGTCCACCTTGTCACGCCCAAGAAGCCCCGGCACGTCGTGACGACAGGGCACCACGGCACCCGTCCGACGCCGCATCAGCAGAGGGTGCCCGGAACAGGAGCGGCACGGCACCACCGGTAAGGGGCGCGGGGAACTGCGCGCCCGGCCACGACGCCGCGGCAGCCGAACGACGCCGGATCAGCAGGGGGTGCCGGAACAGGAGCGGCACGGCACCACCGGTAGGGGGCGCGGGGAACTGCGCGCCCGGCCACGACGTCGCGGCAGCCGCACGACGCCGCATCAGCAGGGGGCGCCGGAACAGGAGCGGCACGGCACCACCGGTAAGGGGCGCGGGGAACTGCGCGACCGGCCACGACGTCGCGGCAGCCGAACGACGCCGCATCAGCAGGGGGTGCCCGGAACAGGAGCGGCACGGCACCACCGGTAGGGGGCGCGGGGAACTGCGCGCCCGGCCACGACGCCGCGGCAGCCGAACGACGCCGCACCGGCAGGGGGTGCCGGAACAGGAGCGGCACGGCACCACCGACAAGGGGCGCGAGGAACTGCGCGCCGCGCCGCAGCCGAACGACGGCATGTCGACACCCCGCCCGGCCGCCCCCACCTCACCCCCCAGCCGGCGCAGCCCCCCGCTCCGTGAGAATCCGAGGCCCCTCATCCGTGATCGCCACCGTGTGTTCCGCGTGGGCCGCCCGCGAGCCGTCGTTCGTCTTGAGGGTCCAGCCGTCGGGCGCCTCGTGGTATCCGTCGGTGCCGCCGGCGATCAGCATGGGCTCGATCGCCAGGACCATGCCGCGCCGCAGACGCAGACCCCGGCCGGGCCGGCCCTCGTTGGGGACGGGCGGATCCTCGTGCATACGGCGGCCGATCCCGTGACCGCCGAATCCGGCCGGCACCCCGTAGCCGGCCGCCCGGCACACGCTGCCGATCGCGTACGCGATGTCGCCGACGCGGTTGCCGACGACGGCCGCCTCGATACCGGCGGCGAGGGCGCGCTCGGCGGTCTCGATCAGCCGCAGGTCCGCAGGCCGCGCCGCTCCCACGGTGAAGCTGAGCGCCGAGTCACCGGCCCAGCCGTTCAGCTGGGCGCCGAAATCGATCGAGACCAGGTCGCCGTCGCGCAGCCGGTAGGCGGTGGGGATGCCGTGCACGATCGCGTCGTTCACCGAAGCGCAGATCACCGCCGGGAAGGGCGTCGGCGCGAAGGACGGCCGGTAACCGAGGAACGGCGAGGTCGCGCCCGCCTCGCGCAGCACCCCGTGCGCCAGCTCGTCCAGCTCCAGCAAGGAGACGCCGACCGCCGCGGCCTCCCGTACGGCCGTCAGGGCGCGGGCGACGACCTGGCCGGCCTCGTACATGGCATCGATCGATGCGTCCGTCTTCAGTTCCACCATGCCAATTACTATACCGGTATTAGAATGGCGTCATGGTGCGCACCCCGTTGACCCCCGAAGAGCGCGAACGCGGCGAGCGCCTCGGCAAGCTGCTCCGCGAGGCCCGTGGCGACCGGAGCATGGCCGAGGTCGCCGCGAGCGCGGGCATCTCCGCCGAGACCCTCCGCAAGATCGAGACCGGCCGCGCCCCGACCCCGGCCTTCTTCACGGTCTCCGCCCTGGCCCGGGCCCTCGGCCTGTCGATGGACGAGCTGGCCGACCGCTGTGCGCTCACGGGCACCGGGCCGCTCGGATGACCGATCGAGTGCCGGTGATCCCCTCACCGATGTGATTCCGGCCGTCGAGGGCGTGCCATTCGGTCAAGATCGGGCAATGACCCCGCCGCGCCCGCTTCGAAAAGTCACCGTAGCCCCGCTGTAACACACATGATGTTCTCTACGGATCGGAGTTCTCCGGTCGGGCGGGAGTCGAGCGATGGCTTGGGATCAACTCCCGTCGCAGATACGGGAGTTCGCGCACTACCTGGACGGTCTGCTGACGCGCCTCGACCAGGGCTCCGGCTGGTGCGCCGTCTTCTGGCATCGTGACCCGCGCGGTATGCGGGCCTGCCTCGCCGGCGTCGATGTGCCGCCCTGGGATGTCGTCGAGGCCCTGCTCCAGGATCTCGCGGCGAGGTACGGCACCGAAGTGGCCGTCCAGGACGCGGAACGGGCGCGGCCCCTGCACGCCGCCGCCGTCGCCGCCCACGACGCCCGCCCCGGCGGCCGGGACTCCCTCGGCGACCGGCTCGACGCCATGCTCCGCGAGCAGCGCCACACCGCCGAGCGGCAGGCCGAACTCAGCCGCAGGCTCGCCTCCGCGGCCACCCCGGAGGAGGCCGACGGCCTCCGTCTCGACCTGGCCTGGGCGCAGGACGACCACGAACGAGCCACCGCCCGCTGCGCCGAACTCGGCCACCGCCTGGCCGAACTGGACCGCCGCACGGCTGCCGCACAGGGCCAGGGACCGTCCCGCCTGATCCGCCCGCGCGCGAGCGGGAGAGCGCCCGAAGCGGGCTACGGCGCCTGGCCCGGCCCCGCCGAGACGGTCCAGGCCGATCCGACGCCGACGGCCCGCAGAACCGGGGCCGGGAACACCCCCGGCCCAGCCTCCGCCGCCCCCGTCCACGCCGACGCCCCCCTCCACTCCGCCGCCCCCTCTGCCCCTCACGACTCCGCCGCCCCCTCTGCCCCTCACGACTCCGGCGCCGCGCCCGCTCCCGCCGGCAGCGCGCCCACCCCCGACGAGGCCTCCGCCACCCACCCCAGGCAGCGCAAACGCCGGCGCGGGAGTGCTCGGTTCGCCGGGATGGCCGAGGGGGAGGACACCGCTCCCCTCGTCGTGCCGCCCGCAGTCGAGCCGGTGACGCCCACGCTCGTACCCAAGACCGGCACCGGGACCGAGCCCGCCTCGCCCCGCACCCCGCGCGGCGCCCGCTTCGCCGGTGCCGCAGCCCGAGCGCACCCGGGGCAGGAGCCCCTCCGGCCCCTTCGGACCGAGCCGTCGGCAAGGCCCGTCACAGGCGACGCGGGGCCCGCGACGGAAGCGCCTGCCGACGCGGGGGCGCAGAACGCGAATCCCGACGGCGCCGAGGTCGTGGAGCGGCTCGTGCGTCTGCGCGGCGAGGGCCGCAGCGGTGAGGCGCACGCGCTGCTCGTGGAGCTGGCGTACGGCCCCGCAGCCCGCATCCCGCTGCTCGCGACAGGCTTCCAGCGCGCCGGGCTGGACGCCGACTGGGCGACCCTGCTGTGGGAGGCGGCCTCGCTGCCCGCCGACCGGCTGCTGGCCGTGGCGGACGCCCTGACCGGGGCGGGGCGCGCGGCGGACGGGGAACAGGTCCTGCGGCAGGGCGTCGTACGGCCGGCCGAGGAGATCGGCAAGGCGGTCAGCGTGCTGATGGCGCAGTCGCGCCGCCGCGAGGCCCAGACCCTGCTCGACGCGTTCGTCCGGGTCCGCACCCCCGAGGACATCGCCCGTGGCGCGGAACCGGAGCCGAACCTCCTCGTCCCGCTGCTGATGGAGGCCGCCCGGGCCGTCTCGAAGGACCGCCGCCGCGACCTCCTGAACGCCCTCCGGGCGGCCGGCTTCACCCCGTGAGCCTGAGGGATGTCCCCAGCGAACCTGAGGGCTGTCCCCAGCGAAACCGGGCCGAGGTGGCGCCACCGGACCGAGCCCGGCCCCACGCCCCGCCCGCCCCCAAGCCCTGCCCGCCCCCACGCCCCGACCCGCCCCCACGCCCCGACCCGCCCCCGCGCCCCCGGCACCACCCGCCCGTCGCCCTGTACGCCGTACGCCCCGCCGCTCGCCCGCAGGGGTGAAACGCGATCGACACCGCGGGTTGACGGCGATGGTCTTGGCAAGCCTCTCCCGGAGGCTTACGTTCGTCCCTCTACCGCCATCGTCTACGGGTGTAGAGGCTCTGACGTTCCCGTCGAAGGAGCAGCTCATGGCCAACGTCGTACGTGCCGCTCTGGTCCAGGCCACCTGGACCGGCGACACCGAGTCCATGGTGGCGAAACACGAGGGGCACGCCCGCGAGGCGGCCCGGCAGGGCGCGAAGATCATCGGCTTTCAGGAGGTCTTCAACGCCCCCTACTTCTGCCAGGTCCAGGAACCGGAGCACTACCGCTGGGCCGAGCCGGTCCCCGACGGTCCGACCGTGCGCCGGATGCGGGAGCTGGCCCGCGAGACGGGCATGGTGATCGTCGTCCCGGTCTTCGAGATCGAGCAGTCCGGTTTCTACTACAACACCGCGGCCGTGATCGACGCGGACGGCTCCTACCTCGGCAAGTACCGCAAGCACCACATTCCGCAGGTCAAGGGCTTCTGGGAGAAGTACTACTTCAAACCGGGCAACGTCGGCTGGCCCGTCTTCGACACCGCCGTCGGCAAGGTCGGCGTCTACATCTGCTACGACCGCCACTTCCCGGAGGGCTGGCGGCAGCTCGGCCTGAACGGCGCCCAGCTGGTCTACAATCCGTCGGCCACCCACCGCGGCCTGTCCTCCCACCTCTGGCAGCTGGAACAGCCCGCCGCGGCCGTCGCCAACGAGTACTTCGTCGCCGCGATCAACCGGGTCGGCGTCGAGGAGTACGGAGACAACGACTTCTACGGGACGTCCTACTTCGTCGACCCGCGCGGCCAGTTCGTCGGCGAGGTCGGCAGCGACCAGGACGAGGAACTCCTCGTCCGCGACCTCGACTTCGACCTCGTCGAGCAGGTGCGGCAGACGTGGGCCTTCTACCGCGACCGCCGTCCCGACGCCTACGAAGGGCTGGTGCGGCCATGAACGGCGAACTGTACGACCGCCACCGCAGGGTCATGCCGGACTGGCTCGCCCTGTACTACGACGACCCCCTGGAGATCACGCACGGCGAGGGCCGTCACGTCTGGGACGCCGACGGGAGGCGGTACCTCGACTTCTTCGGCGGAATCCTCACGACGATGACCGCGCACGCCCTGCCCGAGGTGACCAAGGCGGTGAGCGAGCAGGCGGGACGCATCATCCACTCCTCCACGCTCTACCTCAACCGCCCCATGATCGAACTGGCCGAGCGCGTAGCCCAGTTGAGCGGCATCCCGGACGCCCGCGTCTTCTTCACCACCTCCGGCACCGAGGCCAACGACACCGCCCTGCTGCTGGCGACGACGTACCGGCGCAGCAACACCGTCCTGGCGATGCGCAACAGCTACCACGGCCGCTCCTTCAGCGCGGTCGGCATCACCGGCAACCGCGGCTGGTCCCCGACCTCCCTCTCCCCGCTGCAGACGCTGTACGTCCACGGCGGCGTGCGCACCCGCGGTCCGTACGCCGACCTGAGCGACGCCGACTTCATCGCGGCCTGCGTCGAGGACCTGCGGGATCTGCTCGGGCACACCCGCGCGCCCGCCGCGCTGATCGCCGAGCCGATCCAGGGAGTCGGCGGCTTCACCAGCCCGCCGGACGGGCTCTACGCGGCGTTCCGCGAAGTGCTGGACGCCCACGGGATCCTGTGGATCGCCGACGAGGTGCAGACGGGCTGGGGCCGCACCGGCGAGCACTTCTGGGGCTGGCAGGCGCACGGCAGCAACGGCCCGCCGGACATCGTGACCTTCGCCAAGGGCATCGGCAACGGCATGTCGATCGGCGGCGTCGTCGCCCGCGCCGAGATCATGAACTGTCTGGACGCCAACAGCATCTCCACCTTCGGCGGCACCCAGGTCACCATGGCGGCAGGCCTCGCCAACCTGGCCTACCTGCTGGAACACGACCTCCAGGGCAACGCCCGGCGGGTCGGCGGGCTGCTCGTCGAACGGCTGCGGGCCGTCACCGCCCAGGACCCCGGTGTTCGGGAGGTGCGCGGGCGCGGGCTGATGATCGGCGTCGAGCTGACCAGGCCGGGCACCGACCGGGCCGACCCGGACCGGGCGGCGGCCGTGCTGGCGGCGGCCCGCGCGGGCGGCCTGCTCATCGGCAAGGGCGGCGGACACGACACCAGCGCCCTGCGCGTCGCGCCGCCGCTGTCCCTGACCGTCGCCGAGGCCGAGGAGGGCGCCGCGATCCTCGACGGCGCGCTCCGGAGCACCCGGTGACGGCGACGTGAGTGAGCGGACGAGCAAGGGAACACCGTCATGACCACCGTCTCCCAGTACTGGGGGCCCATGGAGCCTTTCGAGCCGCCGAAGTCCCCCGAGCCACTGCGACCGGCCCTGACGGTCCGGCAAGTGCTGTCGCTGGAGAGGGTGTCGGCCGGCGAACCCGAGGTGGTGGCCGGCTCCGCCCAGCTCGACCGCCCCGTGCGCTGGGTGCACGTCGCCGAGGCGGCCGACGTCGGCGTGATGCTCAGCGGCGGCGAGATGGTGCTCACCACCGGTGTGCTGCTCGCCGGCGACGAGGGCGCCCAGGCCGAGTACGTCCGCTCCCTGCACCGCGCCGAGGCCGCCGCTGTCGTCCTCGGCCTCGGGCGGGCCTTCCCGGCCACCCCGGACGCGATGCGCCGCGCCGCCGAGCGGTGCGGGCTGCCGATGATCGTCCTGCACCGGCCCTTCCCCTTCGCCGAACTCACCGAAGAGGTCCAATCCCGCCTCGTACGGCGCAAGTTCGCCGCCGTGAGCCTGTCGGAGGCGGTGCGCACCGCCCTCACCGGGCTCATCACCGCCGGTGCCCCGCTGCAAAGCCTCCTCGACGAGATCGCCCACCACACCGGCTGCCCCGTCGTCGTCACCAACCTCGCCCACCGCGTCCTGGCCACCGCCGGAGAGCGCTCCGCGGTCGACGACGTGCTGCGCGACTGGGAGCGCATCGCCCGCCAGGCGTGGGGGCCCCACCCAGGCCGTTCAGGCACTGGGGGAGGCGCCGAGGGCGACGGCTGGATCCGCGCCGAACTCGGCGGACGCGGCGAGCGCTGGGGACAGATCATGCTGTGCGGCTACCGCGGCGACACCGCCGGCGGACGGATGCTCGCCGACCGGGCCGCCGAGGCCCTCGTCCTGCACCGCATGCTCGGCGGCGCCACTGCCCACACCTGGGAGGAGCAGTCCGCGCATGGCCTCCTCACCGACCTGGTCTCCGGCGTCGTACCCGCCCGCCAACTGCTGCCCCGCGCCCGCGCGGCCGGTCTGCCGGTCAACCGGCGCACCTTCGTCCCGCTCGTCGTCCGCGACGCGGGCGCCTCCCGGCTCGAAAGGCTGCTGCGCCTGCTCGGCCTGTCCGGCCTGGTCGCCGAGCTCACCGATGAGACCACCGCCGTCCTGCTCAGCCTCGCCCGCGACCAGGACGCCGAGGCGCTCGCCGCCCACTTCGCCGCCCGGCTGCGCACCGAGACGGGGGAGGCCCACACCGTCGTCGCCGCGGCCGCCCCGCGGATCGCCTGGGACGACGTGCCCGCAGGACTGCGCGAGGCCCAGCATGTCGCGGACGCCGTCGCCGGCTCCTCGGCCGCCCTCGACCTCCCCGCCGTCGTCCGGCTGAGGGACGTCCACCTGCGCGGTCTGATACGCCTGTTGCGCGACGACCCGCACGTGCAGTCCTTCGCCGAACGCGAGCTGGACGGGCTGCTGTGCGCGGCCGGCGAGGAGCTGCTCGCCGTGCTGCGCACCTACCTGGCCACCGGCCGCAACAAGTCCCGCACCGCCCAGCTCCACCATGTCTCCCGGCCCGCGCTGTACCGCCGGCTGGAGGCGATAGAGAGCCGGCTCGGTGTGGACCTCGACGACTTCGAGCAGGCGGCGTCCGTGCACATCGCGCTCCTCGCGCATGACGCGCAACACGCTGGAAACCCCTGACGAACTGGGAAAACGGTTGTGAAACATGGACCGAGGAACACGTGACACGGTGGCACGCCGCACACCCGCAGACGTGACACGGTGCAACTCAAAGCCCGGATGCGCGCTTCCTACGCTCCTGGGGCAGGCGTCGAAGCCGACGTCCGCCCCAGCACACCGAGCGACCGGAGGTCCCGATGAGCCGAGTGATCCGTGCCGCCGTCTTCCAGACCGCGTGGACCGGCGACAAGGAATCGATGATCCAGGTGCACGAGCAGGCGGTGCGCGACGCGGCCGCCCAGGGTGCGAAGGTCCTGTGCTTCCAGGAACTGTTCTACGGACCGTACTTCTGCCAGGTCCAGGACCCCGCGTTCTACGAGTACGCCGAGCGGATCCCCGACGGCCCGATCGTGCGGCGCTTCCAGGCGCTCGCCCGCGAGCACGGCATCGTCCTGGTGCTGCCGATGTACGAGGAGGAGCAGCCCGGCGTCCTCTACAACACGGCGGCGGTGATCGACGCGGACGGCACCTACCTCGGCAAGTACCGCAAGCACCACATCCCGCAGGTCAAGGGCTTCTGGGAGAAGTTCTACTTCAAGCCCGGCAACGCCGGCTGGCCTGTCTTCGACACCGCCGTCGGCAGGATCGGCGTCTACATCTGCTACGACCGCCACTTCCCGGAGGGGTGGCGCGCCCTGGGCCTGGCGGGCGCCGAGATCGTCTTCAACCCGTCGGCGACCTCACGCGGCCTGTCCGCCTACCTCTGGCAGCTGGAGCAGCCCGCGGCGGCCGTCGCCAACGAGTACTTCGTCGGTGCGATCAACCGGGTCGGCGTGGAGGAGCTCGGCGACAACGACTTCTACGGCACCTCCTACTTCGTCGACCCCGAGGCCCAGTTCGTGGGCGAGGTGGCGAGCGACAAGGAGCCCGAACTCGTCGTGCGCGACCTGGACATGGCCAAGCTGCGCGAGGTGCGCGACCGCTGGCAGTTCTACCGCGACCGCCGCCCGGACGCGTACGAGCCGCTGACGGCTCCGTGAACCGCGGCGCCCCGCGCCCCGGCCGACGGCGCGGGGCGCCACCGGTCACGCACGATCCGCAGACGCCCGACTACCCCTGACGGAGACGCAACATGAGCAGCCGGAAAGTCATCCGCGGCGGCCTCGTCATCACCGCGGCGGACGAGATCCACGCCGACGTCCTGATCGAGGACGGCCGGGTCGCCGCCCTCGCCGCCTCCGGCACCCCGGCCGCCGAGGCCTGGACCGCCGAGCAGAGCATCGACGCCACCGGGAAGTACGTCGTCCCCGGCGGGGTCGACGTCCACACCCACATGGAGCTGCCGTTCGGCGGCACCTTCGCCTCCGACACCTTCGAGACCGGCACCCGGGCCGCCGCCTGGGGCGGCACCACCACCATCGTCGACTTCGCCGTGCAGAGCGTCGGCCACACCCTGCGCGAGGGCCTGGACGGCTGGCACGCCAAGGCCGAGGGCAACTGCGCCATCGACTACGGCTTCCACATGATCGTCTCCGATGTGAACGAGGAGACGCTCAAGGAGATGGACCTGCTGGTGGAGGAAGGCGTCACCTCCTTCAAGCAGTTCATGGCGTACCCCGGCGTCTTCTACAGCGACGACGGGCAGATCCTGCGCGCCATGCAGCGCTCCGCCGACAACGGCGGCCTGATCATGATGCACGCCGAGAACGGCATCGCGATCGACGTCCTGGTGGAGCAGGCGCTCGCCCGCGGCGAGACCGACCCCCGCTACCACGGCGAGGTCCGCAAGGCCCTGCTGGAGGCCGAGGCCACCCACCGCGCCATCAGGCTCGCCCAGGTCGCGGGCGCGCCCCTGTACGTCGTGCACGTCTCGGCGCAGGAGGCGGTCGCCGAGCTGGCCAGGGCGCGCGACGAGGGACTGAACGTCTTCGGCGAGACCTGCCCGCAGTACCTGTTCCTGTCGACCGACAACCTCGCCGAGCCCGACTTCGAAGGCGCCAAGTACGTGTGCTCGACCCCGCTCAGGCCGAAGGAGCACCAGGCCGCGCTCTGGCGGGGCCTGCGCACCAACGACCTCCAGGTGGTCTCCACCGACCACTGCCCCTTCTGCTTCGTGGGCCAGAAGGAGCTGGGCCGAGGCGACTTCTCGAAGATCCCCAACGGCCTGCCGGGCGTGGAGAACCGGATGGACCTGCTCCACCAGGCCGTGGTCGACGGGCGCATCTCCCGCCGCCGCTGGATCGAGATCGCCTGCGCCACCCCGGCCCGGATGTTCGGCATGTACCCGAAGAAGGGCACCATCGCCCCGGGCGCGGACGCCGACATCGTCGTCTACGACCCGCACGCCGAGCAGATCGTCTCCGCCGAGACCCACCACATGAACGTCGACTACTCGGCGTACGAGGGCAGGCGGATCACCGGCCGTGTCGAGACGGTCCTGTCGCGGGGCGAACCCGTCATCACCGAGCGGGAGTACACCGGACGCGCCGGTCACGGCGTCTACACCCCGCGCTCCACCTGTCAGTACCTCAACTAGGGAGCGGCGCCATGGACTTCGGACTCGTCCTGCAGACGGATCCGCCGGCCTCGAAGGTCATCGACCTGATGCGGCGGGCCGAGAACAACGGCTTCACCCACGGCTGGACCTTCGACTCCGCCGTGCTCTGGCAGGAGCCGTTCGTGATCTACAGCCAGATCCTCGCCAACACCAGCAGGCTGACGGTCGGCCCGATGGTCACCAACCCGGGCACGCGCACCTGGGAGGTCACCGCCTCCACCTTCGCCACCCTCAACGACATGTTCGGCAACCGCACGGTGTGCGGCATCGGCCGAGGCGACTCCGCGATGCGCGTCGCCGGGCGCACCCCCAACACCCTCGCCCGGATCAGCGCCGCGATGAAGGTCATCAGGGACCTCGGCTCGGGCCGGGAGGCCGACCTCGGAGGGACCGTCGTCAGGTTCCCCTGGATCCGGGAAGGCGCCGAACTCCCCGTCTGGATGGCCGCCTACGGCCCCAAGGCGCTGAAGATGACCGGCGAGGAGGCCGACGGCTTCATCCTCCAGCTCGCCGATCTCTACCTCACCGAGTACATGGTGAAAGCCGTCAAGGACGCCGCCGTCGCCGCCGGTCGCGACCCGTCCGAGGTGAAGATCTGCGTCGCCGCCCCGGCCTACGTCACCGACGACGACTCGCCCGAGGCCCTCGCCCACGCCCGCGACCAGTGCCGCTGGTTCGGCGGCATGGTCGGCAACCACGTCGCCGACCTGGTGTCCAAGTACGGCGAGCACTCCGCCCAGGTGCCCGAGGAGCTCACCGACTACATCAAGTCCCGCCAGGGGTACGACTACTCCCACCACGGCCGCAGCGGCAACCCCGACACCGAGTTCGTCCCCGACGAGATCGTCGACCGCTTCTGCCTGATCGGCACCGCCGAGCGGCACATCGAGAAACTCCGGGCACTGCGCGAGCTGGGCGTGGACCAGTTCGCCCTCTACGACATGCACGACGCGCAGGAGAAGGTCATCGACGCGTACGGCGACACGGTCATCCCCGCGATCAACGCCTGACCCACCCCCCGGGTCCGGTAGTCGACTCCCCAACCCCCACTCCAGTTCTCCCCTCCCCGCAGCAGAACGCGGGGAGGGGGCCGAAAGACCCGCACGGCCTTTCCGGATCCACCTCTCGTTTGATTGGCCTGCCCATGACCGACACCGCTCCCACGGCCATACCGCCGACCGCCCAAGTCACCCTCGCCGACGGCCGGGTGGAGATCGCTCCTGGTTCGCCGCAGCCCAGCGGCCCCTATGCCAACGAGGACCTGCTGCCGGTCCCCGTCGACAAGCGCACCTGGACCACGTACAACTTCTCCGCGCTCTGGGTGGGCATGGCCCACAACACGGCGTCGTGGACGCTCGCCTCCGGTCTGATCGCCGTCGGCATGGACTGGAAGCAGGCGGTGTTCACCATCGCGCTGGCCAATGTGATCGTGCTGGTCCCGATGCTGCTCACCGGGCACGCGGGTCCCAAGTACGGCATCCCCTTCCCGGTCTTCGCCCGCGCATCCTTCGGCATCCGCGGCGCCAACCTCCCCGCCGTCGTACGGGCGTTGGTGGCGTGCGGCTGGTTCGGCATCCAGACCTGGATCGGCGGCGAGGCGATCTACTTCCTCGCCGGCAAACTCATCGGGAACGGCTGGACGGACGCCGGGAAGGTCGGCGGCTACGCCTGGACGATGTGGCTGTCGTTCGCGATCTTCTGGGCGATCCAGGTCGCGATCATCTACCGGGGCATGGAGACGATCCGCCGCTTCGAGAACTGGGCCGCGCCCTTCGTCCTCGTCGGCGCGCTCGTGATGCTGATCTGGATGAGCGACAAGGCCGGCGGCTTCGGCCCGCTGCTCGACCAGCCCTCCAAGCTCGGCTGGGGCGGCGACTTCTGGAAGCTGTTCTGGCCGTCGCTGATGGGCATGATCGGCTTCTGGTCCACGCTGTCGCTGAACATCCCCGACTTCACCCGCTACGGCAAGTCCCAGAAGGCGCAGACCTGGGGACAGGCGCTCGGCCTGCCCACCACCATGACGTTGTTCGCGCTGCTGTCGGTGATGGTCACCTCCGGCTCGCAAGCGGTCTACGGCGAGACGATCTGGGATCCGGTCCAGCTCGCCGCCAAGACGGACAACGCCGTCGGCCTGCTCTTCGCGCTGGTCACGGTGCTGGTGGCGACCCTGTCGGTCAACATCGCCGCGAACCTCGTCTCACCGGCGTTCGACTTCTCCAACATCGCGCCCCGGAAGATCAGTTTCCGGACCGGCGCCCTCGCGACCTGCGTCCTCGGCGTGCTGATCTTCCCGTGGAAGCTGTACTCCGACCCGCAGGGCTACATCTTCACCTGGCTCGGCCTGGTCGGCGGACTGCTCGGCACGGTCGCCGGCATCCTCATCGCCGACTACTGGATCCTGCGCCGCGGCCGACTCGACCTGAGCGACCTGTACCGCACGGGCGGACGGTACTGGTACGACGGCGGCTGGAACTGGCGGGCGGTCGTCGCCTTCGTCGTCGGCGGTGTCCTCGCCGTCGGCGGCGCCAGCTTCAAACCGCTGATCGACGGTCGGCCCGTCCCCGCGCTGGAGCCCCTCGCCGACTACGGCTGGGCGGTGGGCCTGGGCACCTCGATGGTGCTGTACGTCGCCCTGATGCTGCTGCGCGGAAGCCGCGAGGAAGCCACCGTCTGACCGGCGCGGACAGCGAACGAGCGGGCCGGCCCGAGGAGTTCAGCCCTTCGGGCCGGTCCGCAACGCGGCCACCGCTTCCTTCGCCGCCTTGATCGCACCCTTGTTGATCTCGTCCGTGCCGGGCGCCTTCTTGGTCTCGAAGTCGCTGCCGTTGTACGTCACGACCACCAACGCGTTGGCCACCCGCGCGAACACCGTGCCCTCACGGGTCTGCTGCTTGTCCTCGGTGACCAGGTTGACCACCGAATACCCCTCGTCGCCGAGCCCCGGCACCGCCCCGCCGCCGCTCTTGTCCCCGACGCGCTCCTTGTACGAGTCCTGCGCCGCCTCGTCCGAGTCCATCAGCTCGAACGAGACGTCGAGCCAGCGGTAGTCGTATCCCTTCAGGGCGTTCCAGGAGCAGGTGCGACGCAGCGTGGTGTCGGTGGAGGGGATCTCCTTGCCCTCCGCCTTCGCCCCCGGCACCAGCGCGGCGACGGTCTTCGCGGCCACGCCCGCACAGGGCGCGGGCGCGGAGGCGTACGTCTTCGACACCGCGGTGGAGGACGGCGCGCTCTGCGACCGCGAGGGGGACTTCTGCGTCGTGGCGGCGTCGGTGCTCTGCGCCGAGGTGAGCGGACCGGAGGTCAACGCCCAGCCCGCGCAGGCGAGTACGGCCACGGGGGAGATGCGCGCGGTGAGCGCGAGCGGCAGGGGCAGAGAACGCACGGCGCTCTTTCGTCAGGACGAGGCGGACGCGGCCCGCGATGCGGACGGGTACGCCAGTGTCACATGACTCCCCGCCCGACGAAAGAGCGAACCCGCTCCGCACCGCCACAGTGACACAAGCCTCACACCGGCCCCCCTCCGGACCCACCCCGTCCGTACGATCGCGTGATCGGTCCCTGTCGTGAGGAGCCCCCTTGTTCACCACCCGGCCCACCCTCCAGGGCACCTTCGGAATGGTCTCGTCCACGCACTGGCTGGCCTCGCAGGCGGCCATGGCCGTGCTGGAGGACGGGGGCAACGCCTACGACGCCGCCGTGGCCGGGGCGTTCGTGCTGCATGTCGTCGAGCCGCATCTCAACGGGCCCGCCGGTGAGGCGCCGATTCTGCTGACGCCGGCCGGCGGCGAGGTGCGGGTTCTGTGCGGGCAGGGCGTCGCGCCCGCCGGGGCGACGGCCGCGCACTACAAGGGGCTCGGCCTGGACCTCGTCCCCGGCACCGGACCGCTCGCCGCCGCCGTCCCCGGCGCGTTCGACGCCTGGATGCTCCTGCTGCGCGACCACGGCACCAAGTCCCTCGCCGACGTGCTGAAGTACGCCGTCGGGTACGCCGAGGACGGGCACCCGCCCGTGGAGAACGTCGGCGCGACCGTCGAGACCGTACGCGAGCTGTTCGAGACGGAATGGACCTCGTCCGCCGAGGTGTACCTCCCCGGCGGACGAGCGCCCCGCCCCGGCCGGCTGTTCCGCAACCCCGCCCTGGCGGCCACCTGGCGGCGGCTGCTCGCCGAGACCGAGGGCGCCGGCGACCGCGAGACCCGGATCGAGGCCGCGCGGCAGGTGTGGCGCACCGGATTCGTCGCCGACGCGCTGGTCCGCCAGGCCCGCCGCCCCACCCTGGACACCAGCGGCGCCCACCACACCGGCACGCTCACCGCCGACGACCTCGCCGCCTGGTCCGCGACGTACGAGGCGCCGGCGACGTACGAGTGGAACGGCTGGACCGTGTGCAAGGCCGGCCCCTGGAGCCAGGGGCCGGCCCTCCTCCAGCAACTCGCCCTGCTCCCGCCCGAACTGCCCCCCTACGGCTCCGCCGACTACGTCCACCTGCTCGTCGAGGGCTGCAAGCTCGCCATGGCCGACCGCGAGGCCTGGTACGGCGACGCGGCCGACGTCCCGCTGGCCGAGCTGCTCTCGGACTCCTACAACGCCGAGCGGCGCGCCCTCGTCGCCGACAAGGCGTCGTACGAGCTGCGGCCCGGCGCACCCGGCGGGCGCTCCCCCCGGCTGAGCGAGCACGCGCGCGTGGTCCTGTCCGACGAGCCCGGCTTCAACCCGATGGGCGTCGGCGAGCCGACCGTCGCCAAGGCGCCGACCTCACCCGTGCCGGGTGAGCCGGAGGTCGGCGCGCAGGGGCTGACCCGCGGCGACACCTGCCACCTCGACGTCGTCGACCGCTGGGGCAACATGGTCGCGGCCACCCCCAGCGGCGGCTGGCTCCAGTCCAACCCGGTCGTGCCCGAACTGGGCTTCCCGCTGGGCACCCGGCTGCAGATGGCATGGCTGACCGAAGGCCTGCCGAACACCCTCACACCCGGCCGCCGTCCCCGCACCACCCTCACCCCCTCCATCGCCCTGCGCGACGGCGTCCCGGCGCTGGCCTTCGGCACGCCCGGCGGCGACCAGCAGGACCAGTGGCAGCTGCACTTCTTCCTCGCCGTCGTCCTTCGCGCGCGCGTGCGCGGCGGCCTCGACCTCCAGGGCGCGATCGACGCCCCGAACTGGCACAACGACTCCTTCCCCGGCTCCTTCTACCCGCGCGGCATGCGCCCCGGCAGCCTCACCGTCGAGTCCCGCATGCCCGCAGAGGTCGTCGAGGAGCTGCGCCGGCGGGGCCACGACGTGACCGTCGGCGCGGCATGGTCCGAGGGCCGCCTCTGCGCGGTCGCCCGCGACCCGCGGACCGGGATCCTGTCGGCGGCGGCGAACCCGCGCGGCACGCAGGGGTACGCCGTGGGGCGTTGAAGGCACCCTCGACCGGCGCGAACCCCTTCTTCATCCGGATTCCACCCGGTGTGCACCGCCCCGGCGGGGATTGTCAGTGGGGCGTGCTCTCATGGAGGCATGATCGAAGACATGGAAACCATCGACGAGTTTCTCGCCCGCCGTTCGGCCGACGTGGAGGAAGCCGTCCGCAAGGCCGCCGCGGCCGAGATCATGCCCCGCTTCCGGCAGCTCGCCGCGCACGAGATCGACCAGAAGAACGGCCCGCACGACCTCGTCACCGACGCCGACCGCAACGCCGAGCTGTACCTCACCGGCGCCCTCGGCGATCTGCTGCCCGGATCGGTCGTCGTCGGCGAGGAGGCGGTCCACGCCAACCCGGCGACGTACGAGGCGATACGCGACGACGCCTTCGTCTGGATCGTCGACCCGGTCGACGGCACACGGCAGTTCGTCCACGGCGACGACGGCTTCTGCACCCTGGTCGCCCTCGCCCGCCACGGCGTCGTGCTCGCCTCCTGGACATACGCACCCGCCCTCGACCGGCTCGCCACCGCCGTACGCGGCGGCGGGGCCTTCCTCGACGGGGAGCGGCTCTTCGCCGGACCGCCCACCGCCGGCCGTGACCTGGAGGTGGCCACCTCCCACCCCGACTACACCACCGACGAGCAGAAGCACTCCCTGCTCGGGCTGTGGACGGACGGCGTCGCCCCGCGCCCCTGCGGATCGGCCGGCCTGGAGTACCTCGCGATCGCCCGGGGCGAGCTGGACGCCACCGCCTTCTCCTGGGAGGCGGCCTGGGACCACGCGGCGGGACTGCTGCTCGTCGAGGAGGCCGGCGGCGCCCATCTCACACTCAGCGGCGAGCCGTTCCGCATCACCGGCGGCAACAGCCTGCCGTTCACGGCGGCCCGCGACGCGGCGACCGCGCGACACGTGCGGGAACTGCTCACCGCGGGCGTCGCTGAGTCGCCCGGCGGCCTTCGCGCGTAACAGAGGTCGGCCGCCGCCGGTGCGGGCCGCCCGAGGACACCGTCCCGTCGGCGGTGTCAGACCCCCGGCATATCCTGAACCCGGAGGCCACCGGCTGACGAAGGGGTCCGAAGTGCCGATGCTTGACGTGGTCGTGGTGGGGGCGGGACCGAACGGTCTGACCGCCGCCGTGGAGCTGGCGAGGCGCGGCTTCTCCGTGGCCCTCTTCGAAGCCAGGGACACGGTGGGCGGCGGCGCCCGCACCGAGGAGCTCACCCTCCCCGGATTCCGCCACGACCCCTGCTCCGCCGCGCACCCCCTCGCCATCAACTCGCCCGCCTTCCGCGCCCTGCCCCTGGAGCGCTACGGCCTGCAGTGGCTGCACTCCGAGCTGGCCATGGCGCACCCCTTCCCCGACGGCAGCGCCGCCGTGCTCTCCCGCTCGGTCGCCGAGACCGCCGCCTCGTTCGGGCCGCGCGACGCGGGCGCGTACCGCAGGCTGGTCGAACCGTTCCTGCCCCGCTGGGACACCCTCGTCCGGGACTTCATGTCCCTGCCGCTGACCGCCCTGCCCCGCGATCCGGTCACCCTGGCCCGCTTCGGACTGGCCGGCCTGCCCCCTTCCACCTGGCTCACCCGGCGCTTCAGCGACGAGCCCGCCAAGACGCTCTTCGCCGGCCTGGTCGCCCACATCATGGCCCCGCTCGGCGGCTTCGCCACCAGCGCGGTCGGTCTGGTCTTCGCCCTCGCCGCGCACGCCCGCGGCTGGCCGGTGGCCCGCGGCGGCTCCCAGGCCCTCTCCGACGCCCTCGCCGGCTACCTCACCGACCTGGGCGGCGCCATCCACACCGACTACGAGGTCAAGCGCCTCGACGATCTGCCGCCGGCCCGCGCCTACGTCTTCGACACCTCGCCCACCGCGCTCGCCCGCATCGCCGGCCTCGGCCGCTTCTACGAGCGCTACAAGTACGGCGCCGGCGTCTTCAAGATCGACTACGCGCTGGACGGTCCGGTCCCCTGGACCGCCCCGGAGGCCAGGGTCGCCACCACGGTCCAGATCGGCGCGGACAGCGCGGAGATCGGCGCCGCCCTGCGCGCCGCCTCCCGGGAGGGCCGTCCGCCCACCCGCCCCTTCATGATCACCGTGCAGCCCGGCGTCGTCGACCCCACCCGCGCTCCGGCCGGCAAGCAGGTCTTCTGGGCGTACGCCCATGTGCCCAACGGCTGGACCGGCGACCTCACCGAGGTGATGGAACGTCAACTGGAGCGTTTCGCACCCGACTTCCGCGACCGCGTCCTGGCCCGGGCCGTCGCGGGCCCCGCCGAGCTCGCCGCCCGCAACGCCAACTACGTCGGCGGCGACATCGGTTCGGGCGCGGCCTCGGGACTGCAGCTCCTGCTGCGCCCCAGACTGTCCCTGTCCCCGTACTCCACCCCGCACCCGGCCGTCTTCATCTGCTCCTCGGCCACCCCGCCGGGACCGGGCGTCCACGGCATGTCCGGGCACAACGCCGCGAAGGCGGTCTGGCGCAGGCTGCGGCAGGAGCCGTGATCCGCCGGCCCGGCCGGTCCCGCGCCGCCGCCTCCGACGGCGCCCGCTGAGGAAAAGGGAGCCTGACAGCCATGACCGTCATCACCTTCGTGCAGGGCGACATCACCCGGCAGTCCGTGGACGCGGTGGTCAACGCGGCCAATTCCTCGCTGCTCGGCGGCGGAGGAGTGGACGGCGCCATCCACCGGCGCGGCGGCCCCGCCATCCTCGAAGCGTGCAGAGACCTGCGCGCCTCTCATTACGGCAAGGGTCTCCCGACCGGCCGCGCCGTCGCCACCACCGCCGGCGCGCTCGACGCCCGCTGGGTGATCCACACCGTCGGCCCGGTGTACAGCGCCACCGAGGACCGCTCGGAGCTGCTGGCCTCCTGCTACCGGGAGTCGCTGCGGGTCGCCGACGAACTGGGCGCCCGCACGGTCGCGTTCCCCGCCGTCTCCGCCGGCATCTACGGCTGGCCGATGGACGACGCCGCCCGGATCGCCGTGGACACGGTGCGAGCCACACGAACGGCGGTCGAGGAAGCCAGATTCGTCCTCTTCGACGAGCGGGCGTACGCCGCGTTCACCGCACGGCTCGACTGAGCGAGGCCGGTCACACCCCCTGCACGGGAGCGCGTACTCACACCCGCCCGCCCCCCGCTGTGCGTCGGGCTTAACCCCTGGCCGCCGGTCCGGGAGACACCTGCGTAATGCGCGGTTCGTACGGTCGCCGAAGGCTCGCAGAGGCTCTCACCAGGCCGACCGACAGACAGAAGGGGGCGCCCGTGGCCGTGCCGGACCCGCGGACCGACAGCGCGACGAAGGTGCGCACGGTCTGCTCGTACTGCGGTGTCGGCTGCGGCATGGTCCTCGACGTCGGCCGTGGACCGGACGGACGCCGTACGGTCCTGAAGGCGTCCGGCGACAAGGATCACCCCGCCAATCACGGCCGGCTCTGCACCAAGGGCGCGACCACCGCCGACATGCTCGCCGCGCCGGGCCGGCTCACCACCGCCCTCGTCCGCGCCGACCGCGGGGAGGAACCGGAGGCCACGCCCGTGGACGCGGCCGTCGCCGAGACGGCCCGGCGGCTGCGCGAGATCGTCGACGAGCACGGCCCCGACGCGGTCGCCCTCTATGTCTCCGGGCAGATGAGCCTCGAGGCGCAGTATCTGGCGAACAAGCTGGTCAAGGGTTATCTGCGCAGCAACCAGATCGAGTCGAACTCCCGGCTGTGCATGGCGAGCGCCGGCACCGGCTACAAGCTCTCGCTCGGCGCCGACGGGCCGCCCGGGTC
Organism: Streptomyces sp. NPDC101166; assembly: GCF_044768125.1. NCBI lineage: Bacteria > Bacillati > Actinomycetota > Actinomycetes > Kitasatosporales > Streptomycetaceae > Streptomyces > Streptomyces sp. NPDC101166. The sequence continues at coordinate 314,746 of NZ_JBIWPF010000002.1, read as the reverse complement.
CTACGAGGACCTGGACAAGGCGGACGTCTTCCTCGTCATCGGCTCCAACATGGCCGACTGCCACCCGATCCTCTTCCTGAGACTGATGGAGCGGGTGAAGGCGGGCGCCAAGCTCATCGTCGTCGACCCGCGCCGCACCGCGACCGCCGCGAAGGCGGATCTGTTCCTCCAGGTCAACCCGGGCACGGACCTCGCCCTGCTCAACGGCCTGCTCCATCTGCTGCACGAGAACGGCCACACCGACCCGGAGTTCGTCGCCGCCCACACCGAGGGCTGGGAGGCGATGCCGGAATTCCTGGCTGACTACCCGCCCGCCGCCGTCGCCCGGATCACCGGCATCCCGGAGGAAGCCCTGCGCGAGGCGGCCCGGCTGATCGGCGAGGCGGGGGAGTGGACCAGCTGCTGGACGATGGGACTCAACCAGTCCACGCACGGCACCTGGAACACCAACGCCCTGATCAACCTGCATCTCGCCACCGGCAAGATCTGCCGTCCGGGCAGCGGCCCCTTCTCCCTCACCGGCCAGCCGAACGCGATGGGCGGCCGGGAGATGGGCTACATGGGCCCTGGCCTCCCCGGGCAGCGGTCCGTCCTCGTCGACGCCGACCGCGCCTTCGTCGAGGAACGGTGGGGGCTGCCGCCGGGCACGATCCGCGCCGACGGCGTCGGCAAGGGCACGGTGGAGATGTTCCGGAAGATGGCCGACGGCGAGATCAAGGCCTGCTGGATCATCTGCACCAACCCGGTCGCCTCCGTCGCCCACCGCAAGACGGTCATCGAGGGCCTGGAGGCCGCCGAGTTCGTCGTCGCCCAGGACGTCTTCGCCGACACCGAGACCAACGCCTACGCCGACGTGGTCCTGCCGGGCGCGCTGTGGACCGAGACCGAGGGCGTCCTCATCAACAGCGAGCGCAACCTCACCCTCGCCCGGCCCGCCGCCGACCCGCCCGGCGAGGCGAGCGCCGACTGGCGCCTCATAGCCGCCGTCGCGAGGGCGATGGGGTACGAGGACGGCTTCCGCCATGACAGCGCGGAGGAGGTCTTCGAGGAGATCAAGCGGTTCCACAACCCGCAGACCGGCTACGACCTGCGCGGAGTCTCCTACGAACGGCTGCGCGCCGCCCCGGTGCAGTGGCCCGCCGCCGACCCCGACGGCCCCGACCGCAACCCGATCCGGTACGTCGCCGCCGACGGCTCCCTCACCTTCGCCACCCCCAGCGGCCGTGCCGTCTTCCACGCCCGTCCGCACGTCCCGCCGGCCGAGATGCCGGACGAGGACTACCCGTTCGTGCTGAACACCGGCCGGCTCCAGCACCAGTGGCACACCCTGACCAAGACCGCCAAAGTGGCCAAGCTCAACAAGCTCGACCCCGGCCCGTTCGTCGAGGTGCACCCGCAGGACGCGGCCGGGCTCGCGGTCGCCGACGGCGATTCCGTCGAGGTCGCCTCGCGGCGTGGGCGCGCCGTGCTGCCGGCCGTGGTCACCGACCGGGTGCTGCCCGGCTCCTGCTTCGCGCCGTTCCACTGGAACGACCTGTTCGGCGAGTACCTCAGCGTCAACGCCGTGACCAGCGACGCCGTCGACCCGCTGTCCTTCCAGCCCGAGCTGAAGGTGTGCGCGGTGGCGCTCACGAAGGTGTCGACGCCGGTGAGCGTGCAGACGCCGGGGGGTGCGCTCGCGTCGAGCGGCGTGACGCCCTCGGCGAACCGGCCGACGCCGGCCGGACCGCAGCCGTCCGCCGTGGGCGGCGCGCTCGCCGTACCGGCCGCCGTGCAGCCCTCGGCCGCCGCGGTCTTCGGCCTGGAGCCGAGCCCGCCCCCGGTCCTCACGGCGCGCGAACGGCAGTACCTCGTGGGCTTCCTCGCCGGCATCCCGGCCGGCGCCCCCGGCGTCCCTGTCCTGCCCCCGGACGCCCCCTTCAGCCCCGAGCACGCCCTGTGGGTCAACGGCACCCTCGCCGGGCTGTACTCCCGCAGCAGCCCGGAGCCCCGGCCGGCCGCCGGCCGCAGCGTCGTGATCCTTTGGGCCTCCCAGACCGGCAACGCCGAGGACTTCGCCGCCGCCACCGCCCGGCGGCTGACCGACGGCGGCCACGCGGCCTCCCTCGTCGCCATGGACGAGGCCGACCCCGCCGCGCTCCCCGGCGACGCCGACCTGCTGGTGATCACCAGCACGTTCGGCGACGGCGACGCCCCCGACAACGGGGCAGGGTTCTGGGACGGCCTCGCCGCGCCCGACGCGGGACGACTGGAGGGGCGGCGCTACGCCGTCCTCGCCTTCGGCGACTCCTCCTACGACGACTTCTGCGGTCACGGCCGCCGCCTCGACGACCGGCTGGACGAACTGGGCGCCGTACGGCTGGCCCCCCGCACCGACTGCGAACCCGACTACGAGATGGAGGCGCAGGCCTGGCTCGACCATGTGCTCACCGCGCTGAAGGGGAGCGCGGAGCCGGGGCCCGCACCGGCCGCGCCCACGACAGCGGCCGCACCGCCGCGCCCGTCGGACATCCGTGCCGCCGCCGCGCCCGCCGGCATCGAGACCCCGCCCGCGGCGGCCGCCCCGTCCCGCTCCAGGCGCCCCGCCCCCGTCGCCGCCCGCCTCGTCGGGAACCGGTTGCTCAGCCTGCCGGGCTCCGGCAAGGAGGTGCGCCGCTTCACCTTCGACACGCGCGACAACGACACCCCGCTCGGCTACGAGGCGGGCGACGCCCTCGGCGTGCACCCCCTCAACTCCCCGGATCTCGTGGCGGAGTGGCTGGCCGTGACCGGCCTCGACGCCGATGCCGCCGTCGAGGTGGGCGGGGCCGGCGAGGTCTCCCTCGGTGAAGCGCTGCTGCGCCATCTCGACATCACCCGCGTCACTCCCGCGCTGCTGCGCTTCACCGCCGAGCGCACCCGGGACCCGCGCGAGCTGCGCAAGCTGCTGCGCCCGGACAACAAGGGGGAGTTGGCGAAGTGGTCCTGGGGCCGGCAGGCCGTCGACGTGGCCGCGGAGTTCGGCGTCCGGGCCGGGCCGCAGGAGTGGGCGGGGACGCTGGGACGCCTCCAGCCACGCCTGTACTCCATCTCCTCCAGCCCGGCGGCCGACCCGCACCTGGTCTCCCTCACGGTCTCCGTGGTGCGCTACGAGAACCTGGCCGGCCGCCCCCGCCAGGGTGTCTGCTCGCCGTTCCTCGCCGACGCCGAGCCCGGCGCGCAGGTACCGGTGCACGTGCAGCGCGCCCCGTCCTTCCGTCCGCCCGCCGACCCGGCCACGCCCATGGTGATGGTGGGTCCGGGCACCGGTGTCGCGCCCTTCGTGGGCTTCCTCGAGGAGCGCCGGGCCCGCGGTCACCACGCCCCCAACTGGCTGTTCTTCGGCGAGCAGCACCGGGCGACGGACTTCTACTACGAGGAGGAGCTGACCGCCCTGCGGGCCGACGGCGTCCTCAGCCGTCTGGACACCGCCTTCTCCCGTGATCAGCGCGCCAAGGTCTATGTGCAGGACCGGATGCGCGAGCACGGCTCGCAGCTGTGGTCCTGGCTGCGGGACGGCGCCCACTTCTACGTCTGCGGCGACGCCTCCCGCATGGCCAAGGACGTCGACCGGGCCCTGCACGACATCGCCGTGGTGCACGGCGGCCTCGGCGAGGACGAGGCGGCGGCGTACGTCAAGCGGCTCGCGTCCGACAAACGGTATGTGCGGGACGTCTACTGAGGAAGCGTGCACCGGGGGCGGGAGGGGCACAACGGACCTGCTGCGACGGGTGTCAAGAGATGTTGCGCCGAACTAAGTTGATAATCAGCCAACACGGCGTGGCCCTGTTCGTTTTTTCAACACTAACGGACAAGATCTGACGCACCCTCGTCCCGTGCAGCCGCACGGTTCGTCCCGTGGAAGGTCATGGTCATGTCGCACCCGCACGTGTCGTCCATGGACCGGCAGGACCGCCCCCAGCGGGCTGTCGTCAGCCGCCGTCGTCTTCTCGAAGGGTCCGCCGCCGTTCTGGGCGCGTTCGCCCTGTCCGGGCCGGCCGTCGGCCAACGGGCCGCCAAGGCCGCGGAAGCCGCTCCCGGCGCCGCCGCGACCCCCGAGTGGAACGGGCACATCGACGTCTTCCGCCTCGGCGCCGAGCCCCCGCACACCACGCTCATGCCGTATGCCACCGTTCCCCAGGCACTGGCCGCCGACCGCACCGGATCCCCGCACCGGATCAGCCTCGACGGCAAGTGGAGGTTCGCCTACTCCGACAGCCCCGACGACCGGGACGCCGACTTCTTCCGCACCGACCTCGACGACAGGGACTGGGACTCCATCCCCGTCCCCTCCGCCTGGCAACTGCACGGCTACGACCGCCCGATCTACATCAACATCACCTATCCGTGGTGGGGCCCCAACGGCCTGGGCGAGGAGGCGCAGCCGCCGGCCGCGCCGACGCTCTACAACCCCGTCGGCCAGTACCGCCGCACCTTCAACGTCCCCCGCGACTGGACGACGGGACGACGGACCTTCCTCCACTTCGAAGGCGTCAAGTCCGCCCACTACGTGTGGATCAACGGGGAGCTGGTCGGCTACCACGAGGACTCCTACGACCCCGCCGAGTACGACATCACCGAGCACCTCAAGCCGGGGTCCAACCAGATCGCGGTCGAGGTCTACCGCTACTCCGACGGCGACTGGCTGGAGGACCAGGACATGATCCGGCTGAGCGGCATCTTCCGCTCGGTCTACCTCTACTCCACACCCGCCGTGCACCTGCGGGACTTCCGGCTGGACACCCCCCTCAGCGACGACTACCGCGCCGCCGAACTGTCGGTCACCGCCAGCGTGCGGGACTACGGCGGCCAGGGCGCCGGCCGGTACTCGGTGGAGACCCAGCTGTACGACGCGGGCGGACACCCGGTGTGGCCCCGGCCGTTGCAGCAGAGCGTCACCCTCGGCGCCGGCGAGGAGAGCACCGTCCAGGCCGCGAAGGCGGTGCCCGCGCCGCGCCTGTGGTCCGCCGAACACCCCGACCTCTACACCGCGGTGCTCCAACTGCGCGACCCGGCGGGCAAGGTGATCGAGACCCTGTCCCACCGGGTCGGCCTGCGGGAGTTCGCGCTCCGGGACGGGCTGATGCGCATCAACGGCAAACCGGTCTCCCTGCGGGGCACCAACCGGCACGAGATGCACCCGGTCCACGGCTCGGCCCTCACCCGCGCCGACATGGTCCAGGACATCGAGATCATCAAGCGGCTGAACATCAACTCCGTGCGCACCTCGCACTACCCCAACAACCCCGTCTGGCTCGAACTCGCCGACGAGTACGGCCTGTACCTCGTGGACGAGACCAACCTCGAGACCCACGGCATCCGCGGCGAGTACCCCGGCAACCACCCCGAGTGGACCACCGCCTGCGTGGCCCGCGCCCAGAACATGGTCCACCGCGACAAGAACCACGCCTCGGTCGTCATCTGGTCGCTCGGCAACGAGGCGGGCGGCGGCACCACCTTCAACGCCATGCACGACTGGATCAGCTCCTACGACACCACCCGCGTCATCCAGTACGAGGGCGACGACCGCCCCGGGATCAGCGACATCCGCTCCGAGATGTACGACAGTCCCTCCCGCGTCGAGGCACGGGCCAAGGACACCTCGGACACCCGGCCCTACGTCATGATCGAGTACTCCCACGCCATGGGTAACTCGAGCGGCAACTTCAAGAAGTACTGGGACCTCGTCCGCCGCTACCCCGTGCTCCAGGGCGGCTGGATCTGGGACTTCGTCGACCAGGCCCTCAGCTGGCCCGCCCCGCACCGCAAGCTGCTCACCGAGTCGGGCCCCGCCGCGCTGCGGGGCGAGGTCATCGCGCCCAGCGGCTCCTTCAGCCGGGACAAGGGCGTCTTCGGCGGCACCGTCTTCGCCCGTGACGCGGGCCTGGACCTCACCGGGTCCCTCACCCTGGAAGCCTGGATCACCCCGCACGTCACCGGCTACCACCAGCCGATCATCGCCAAGGGCGACACCCAGTACGCGCTGAAGCAGACCAACCGGACCCTGGAGTTCTTCATCCACGGCGGCGGCCAGTGGGTCACCGCGAGCTGGGCGCTCCCCGACGACTGGACCGGCCGCGAACACCATGTCGCGGGCGTCTTCGACGCGACCGCGGGCACCGTCACCCTCTACGTCGACGGCATGGCCCGGGCCACCCGGAGCACCACCCGCAGGCCGGACAACAACACCGCCTCGCTCTCCCTGGCCACCGACGTCGACAACCCCACCCGCGAGTTCAGCGGCACCGTCCGACGGGCCCGTGTCTACGCCCGCCCGCTCAGCGCCGCCGAACTGGCCTCCGAAAGCCGCGGCCCCGGCGACGACGGCGTGCGCTTCTGGTTCGACGCCGCCACCGTCGGGCTCACCGAGAAGCGGTCCCGCGACAAGACGTTCTACGCCTACGGCGGCGACTGGGGCGACAACCCCAACGACGGGGCCTTCTCCGGCGACGGCATCGTCACCGCCGACCGCGGACTCACCGGCAAGTCCGCCGAGGTCAAGCGGATCTACCAGGCGGTCGGCGTGGCGCCGGCGGCCGGCGGCCGGCTCACTCCGGGAGCGCCGGTCACCCTCACCAACGAGTACCTCTTCACCGACCTCCGTGAGTTCGAGGGGAGTTGGGAGCTCGTCCGCGACGGCAAGGCGGTGCAGCACGGGAAGCTGAGCCGCGACCAGCTGGACGTCCCGCCGCTGTCCAGCAAGGGCGTCACCGTGCCCTTCACCGTGCCGGCCGACCCGGCGCCGGGCGCCGAGTACTTCCTGAACCTGTCCTTCACCACCCGACAGGACACGAAGTGGGCGAAGGCCGGCTTCGAGGTGGCCCGGCAGCAGCTCGCCGTCGACGCCGGCGGCCCCGCCGTCACGCCCGTGCCGCTGGACAGCGTCCCGGCGCTCCGCTTCCGGGACGGCGAGAGCGCGGTCACCGTCACCGGCGAGGACTTCTCCGTCACCGTCGACAAGAAGGCCGGCGTCATCACGAAGTACCGGGTCGGCGGCGAGAAGCTCATCACCTCCGGTCCGGTCCCCAACTTCTGGCGCGCCCCCACCGACAACGACCGGGGCAACGGCCAGCACACCCGCAACCAGACCTGGCGCGACGCCGGCGCTCGGCGCGAGGTGACCGGCGTCAGCGTGCGGGCGCTGCGCGACCGGGCCGTCGAGATCAAGGTGGCCGGCACCCTGCCGACGACGACGCGATCGACGTACACCACCACCTACACCGTGTTCGGCAACGGCGAGATCAAGGTCGACAACACCCTGCACCCGGGGGCGGCCTCCCTGCCGTACATCCCCGAGGTCGGCACCCTGCTGTTCCTCCCGGACCGCCTGGAGCAACTGCACTACTACGGCCGCGGCCCCGAAGAGAACCACTGGGACCGCAACGACGCCACCGACGTCGGCCTGTACTCGGGCACCGTCTCCGGACAGTGGACCCCCTACCTGCGCCCGCAGGAGAACGGCAACAAGACCGACGTCCGCTGGATCGCCCTCACCGACCGCGACGGCGCCGGCCTGCTCGTCTCCGGCGAACCGCTCCTGGAGGTCAACGCCTCCCACTTCACCCCCGAGGACCTCTCGGTGGGCGCCCGCCACGACTTCCAGCTCACCCCGCGCAAGGAGGTCGTCCTGCGACTGAACCACCGCCAGATGGGAGTCGGCGGCGACAACAGCTGGGGCGCCCACACCCACGACGAGTACAAGCTCTTCGCCGACCGCGACTACTCGTACACCTACCGGCTGCGCCCCCTGAAGCACACCGGTGAGGCGACGCAGGCCTCCCGCAGGCCGACGGCGGCCACCGAGTAGCCGCCGCGGACCCACCCCCACGGGCACGGCCGCCGTACGGCGGCCGTGCCCGTCGTGATGTCGGGAACAGTGTCCGATCACTCACGCGCCCCGGCCGGGGACGAGGAAGAATCGGACCGCAACGACGCATCAGCCGTCACTCACTTCACGGAAAAGGAAACCTCCCATGGTCGAGCTGGACGAACGCTTCGACGTCGTGGTCCTCGGCGCCGGTCCCGGCGGCTACGTCGCGGCGGTGCGGGCCGCACAGCTGGGCAAGCGGGTCGCCGTCGTCGAGGAGAAGTACTGGGGCGGCGTCTGTCTGAACGTGGGCTGCATTCCCACCAAGGCGCTGCTGCGCAACGCCGAACTCGCGCACATCGTCCTGCGGGAGGCGAAGACCTTCGGGATCAAGGTCGACGGCGAGGTCTCCTTCGACTACGGCGAGGCGTTCCGGCGCAGCCGCAAGGTCGCCGACGGGCGCGTCAAGGGCGTCCACTACCTGATGAAGAAGAACAAGATCACCGAGTTCGACGGCCGCGGCGTCTTCCTCGACCCCCACACCCTCCAGGTCACCGACTACGAGGGCACCACCCGCACCCTCGGCTTCGAACACTGCGTCATCGCCACCGGCGCCACCCCCAGGCTCCTGCCCGGCACCAAGCGCAGCGCCCGCGTGGTGACGTACGAGGAGCAGATCCTCGCCGAGGACCTCCCGAGGTCGGTCGTCATCGCGGGCGCCGGCGCCATCGGCGTGGAGTTCGCCTACGTCCTGCACAACTACGGCGTCAAGGTCACCGTCGTCGAGTTCCTGGACCGGGTCGCCCCGCTGGAGGACGCCGAGGTCTCCGCCGAACTCGCCAAGCAGTACCGCAAGCTGGGCATCGACGTGCTCACCTCGACCCGGGTCGAGTCCATCGACGAGTCCGGGCCGCAGGTCCGCGTCACCGTCACCGGCAAGGACGGCGCCCAGCGGGTACTGGAGGCCGACAAGGTTCTCCAGGCCATCGGCTTCGCCCCCAACGTCACCGGCTACGGCCTGGAGAACACCGGCGTCGCCCTCACCGAGCGGGGGGCCGTCGACGTCGACGGCCGCTGCCGCACCTCCGTTCCGCACATCTACGCCATCGGCGACGTCACGGCCAAGCTGATGCTGGCGCACACCGCCGAGGCGATGGGCGTGATCGCCGCCGAGACCCTCGCCGGCGCGGAGACCATGGAACTCGACTACGCGATGATTCCGCGCGCCACCTACTGCCAGCCGCAGATCGCCAGCTTCGGGTACACCGAGGCGCAGGCCCGCGAACTCGGCCACGACGTGAAGGTCGCGAAGTTCCCCTTCACCGCCAACGGCAAGTCGCACGGCCTCGGCGACACCACCGGCTTCGTCAAGCTGATCAGCGACGCCAAGTACGGCGAGCTCCTCGGCGGCCACCTCATCGGCCCCGACGTCACCGAGCTGCTCCCCGAGCTCACCCTGGCCCAGCAGTGGGACCTCACCGTCCACGAGGTCGCCCGCAACGTCCACGCCCACCCGACGCTCGGTGAGGCGGTCAAGGAAGCGGTGCACGGGCTCGCCGGCCACATGATCAACATGTGAGTCGCGACCCGGGCCCGGCGGGGCCGTTCACCCGGACGGTCCCGCCGCGCTCGCCGTCCGCCCCCGTCCGCGATGTGCTGACCCTCACCGGACCGATCCGACGGACGAGGGAGCCTCAGCCATGCCGGACACACCGGACATGCCGGTCGGCGGTGCCCCCTCGGACGGCGGGGACGCCGCACAGGACGAGCTGCGGGAACTGAGGGCCCGGATCGCGGCCCTGGAGAGCGGGCACCGCGCCCGCGACACGGAACGGGCCGCTCCACGGCCCTCCCGGCACCGGGCGCGGTCCGTCCTCGCGGTGATCCTCATCGTCCTCGGCTGCCTCCTGGCCCCGCTGGGCGTGGTCGCCGCCTGGAGCGCCGACATCGTCGGCGACACCGACCGCTATGTGCAGACCGTCCAACCGCTCGCCGCCGACGAGGACATCCAGAAGGCCGTCGCAGGCCGGGTCACCGACGCCGTCATGACCCACCTCGACCTGCCCGCCCTCCTCGAGAACGTGGCCCCGGACCAAGGACCGCTCCTGCAGAAGGCCCTGGGCAAACTGGGCGACTCCCTTCAGGACGCGGTCCGCAGCTTCGTCCAGGACAAGACACAGGCCGTCGTCGCCTCCGACACCTTCCAGCGGATCTGGACCGACGCCAACCGCCGCGTCCACGCCGCCCTGGACAAGGCCCTCACGGGCAGCGGCGGCGGAGCCGTCAAGCTCGAGAACGACACCGTGACGATCGACCTCGCCCCCGTGGTCGAGGAGGTCAAGCAGCGCCTGGTCGACGACGGTCTCACGGTCGCCGAGAAGATCCCCCAGGTCCACACCAGTTTCACCGTCCTCAGATCCGAGGAGATCGGCAAGGCGAAGACCTACTTCCGGCTGCTGCAACTGGCGGGCGTGTGGCTGCCCGTCGTCGCCGTCCTGCTGGTCGCCGCAGGCGTCCTGCTCGCCACGCGCCGCCGCCGCGCCCTGGTCGCCGCCGCGCTGTGCTTCGCCCTCGCCACCCTGCTGCTCGGCATCGCGCTGACCGTCTTCCGCGTGGTCTACCTCGACGCCCTTCCCGCCGACGTGTCCCAGGACGCCGCCGGGACCGTCTACGACACCCTGACCCGCTTCCTGCGCACCGGGGTGCGCGTGGTGGTCGCCCTCGGCGTGGTGGTCGCCCTCGCCGCCTGGCTGACCGGGCCCGGCCGCCGGGCCGGTCTGGTGCGCGGGCTGTGGCACTCCGGCATCGGGGCCGTCCGTACGACGGCCGACCACGCGGGGATGCGCACCGGACCCGTCGGCCCGTTCGTCGACCGCTACCGCACCTGGATCACCTGGATCCTGACCGGCGCGGCCGTTCTGGCCTACGTGCTGTGGTCGTACCCGACCGGCTGGGTCGTCATCGGTCTCGCCCTCGCCCTGCTCTTCGCGCTGAGCGTCGTCGACTTCCTGGCGCCGAGCGCACCGGGACCGCCGAGCGCGCCGAGCGCGCCGAGCGCACCGGGACCGCCGAGCGCACCGGGCGCGCCGGGCGGGCAGAGTGCACCGGGCGCGCCGGGTCCGGAGAGCCCGCCGAGCCCGCCGAGCACACCCCCCGCGCCCTCGTCCTCCCGGCCGCCCGGGTCACCGGCTCCGCCGCCGTCGTCCTGAGGCGCGGTCCCCGAGTACGCGGCGATCGGCGACGGTCCCGGTAGCGCGAGGTCGATGTCGGATTCTCGCCAGCGCCCGGAGGCCGGGTGGCCGATGCTGAACGCATGCGGAACGCGATGCACACCGACCGGGAACACTGTGTGCGAGCCGTGCAGTCCAAGGACGCGCGGTTCGACGGCTGGTTCTTCACAGCGGTCCTGACCACCGGGATCTACTGCCGGCCCAGCTGCCCCGTGGTGGCGCCCAAACCGGAGAACATGACCTTCCACCCCAGCGCCGCAGCCTGCCAGCAGGCCGGGTTCCGCGCCTGCAAGCGCTGCCGCCCCGACACCAGCCCCGGCTCCCCCGAGTGGAACCAGCGCGCGGACCTCGTCGCCCGCGCCATGCGCCTGATCGCCGACGGCGTCGTCGACCGCGACGGAGTGCCCGGCCTCGCCGCCCGCCTCGGCTACAGCGCCCGCCAGGTCGAACGCCAACTCCTCGCCGAACTCGGCGCCGGACCACTGGCGTTGGCCCGCGCCCAGCGGGCCCAGACCGCACGCCTTCTCATTGAGACCACCGAACTGCCCATGGCGGACGTCGCGTTCGCCGCAGGCTTCTCCTCCGTCCGGACCTTCAACGACACCGTGCGCGAGGTCTTCGCGCTCTCCCCGAGCGAACTGCGCACCCGCCGCTCACCCGACAGGGCCGGGACGCCCACGACCACCCCCGGCGCCCTCCAGCTGCGGCTGCCGTTCCGCGCCCCGTTCAACCCGGACAACGTCTTCGGCCACCTCGCGGCGACCGGTGTGCCGGGCGTCGAGGAGTGGCGCGACGGGGCGTACCGGCGCACGCTCCGGCTGCCCCACGGGCACGGCGTCGTGGCCCTCACCCCGCGCCCCGACCACATCGGCTGCCGTCTCGTCCTCAGCGACCCGCGCGATCTCACCGTCGCGATCAGCCGCTGCCGGCGCCTGCTCGACCTGGACGCCGATCCCGTCGCCGTGGACGGCCTGCTGCGCGCCGATCCGCTGCTCTCGCCCCTGGTGGACAAGGCTCCGGGCCGCCGCGTCCCGCGCACGGTCGACGAGGCGGAGTTCGCCGTGCGCGCGGTGCTCGGCCAGCAGGTGTCCACCGCCGCCGCCCGCACCCACGCGGCCCGCCTGGTCACCGCCCACGGCGACCCGGTCGAGGACCCGGAGGGCGGACTCACCCACCTCTTCCCCACCCCTCAGGCGCTCGCCGCCCTCGACCCCGAGTCCCTGGCGATGCCCCGCACCCGCCGCGCCACCTTCACCCACCTCGTCAGCGAACTGGCTGACGGCAGGCTGCACTTGGATGTCGACAGCGACTGGGCTGAGGCCCGGGCCCGGCTTCTCGCCCTCCCCGGCTTCGGTCCATGGACCGTGGACGTCATCGGTATGCGCGCCCTCGGCGACCCCGACGCGTTCCTGCCCACCGACCTCGGAGTCCGGCGTGCGGCACGGGAGTTGGGACTGCCCTCCACCCCGGCGGCGCTCACCGCGCGGGCGGCGGCCTGGCGGCCCTGGCGGGCCTACGCGGTCCAGTACCTGTGGGCGACGGACAGTCACCCGATCAACTTCCTTCCGGTCTGAGCACGTTCGGACCGACACAGCCCGACGAACGGACGCGCCATGAAGCAGCACACCGTCATCGACAGCCCCTACGGCCCCCTGACGCTCGTCGCCGACGACGGCGTCCTGTGCGGCCTCTACATGACCGAACAGCGGCACCGCCCCGCGCAGGACTCCTTCGGCGCCCGCGACGACCGTCTCTTCGCCGAGGCCGAAGACCAGCTGGAGGCCTACTTCACAGGCGAGTTGAAGGCCTTCACCCTCCCGCTGCGCCTGGACGGCACGCCGTTCCAGCGCACCGTCTGGGCCGAACTCCAAAAGATCCCCTACGGCGAGACCCGGACCTACGGCGACCTCGCCCATGCCCTCGGCGCGCCGACGGCCTCCCGCGCGGTGGGCCTCGCCAACGGCAAGAACCCGATCGGCATCATCGTCCCGTGCCACCGCGTCGTCGGCGCCGACGGCAGCCTCACCGGCTACGGCGGCGGCCTGGACCGCAAGCGGCGCCTGCTGACCTTCGAGAGCGGCTCAGCCCTCTTCTGACCCACGTCAGCGACCCACCGCGGCCGGCTCCCGCAGCAGCCGCGGCAACGCCGCCCCGACCGGCTCCCGCACGACCTCGTCGGCCCGCTCGTCCGGTGAGGAACACCGTGCGGGCCGCACCGTGGCCGACCACTGCGCCTCGGGGTCCCGCCCCCACAGTCCTCGCGGCCCGTACCGGGTGGACGACAGATGGGGATCGTGGTCCTACCCACCTACAGCCCATCGCACTGCGGCAATCGCCCCCAGCAACAGAGCCGGAGACATCCACCACCACGGCATGGCTCGCCGCACCGACGGAACCAGCCACAACGCGGCCGCGGCACCGGCCGCCCCGATGGTGAGGAGGCACGAATCCCGCCGGGCCCCGATTCAAGATCCTTGCTCAGTCGCCGTTCGGGCTCAGCCGACGCAGCAGTCGGGGCAGGGCGGTGCCGATGGGTTCGCGGATGACCTCGTCGGCCCGTTCGTCGTACGGCGTCGGCTCGGCGTTGACGATGATCAATCGTGCGTCGTGGTCGGCGGCGACGCCTGCCAGGCCGGCGGCGGGCTGGACCTTGAGGCTGGTGCCGACGGCGATGAAGACGGTGCAGGCCTTGGTGATGGCGAGGGCCTCGCCGAGGACGACCGGGTCGAGGCGCTGGCCGAACATGACGGTGGCGGACTTCAGGACGGCGCCGCATTCCTGGCAGGGCGGATCGTCCTCGCCGGCGTCGAGGCGGGCGAGGGCGTCTTCCATGGGGCCGCGGGTGTGGCACTTGGTGCAGATGAACTGCCGTGCGGTGCCGTGTAGTTCGAGGACCTTGCGGGCGGGCAGGCCGGCCATCTGGTGGAGCCCGTCGACGTTCTGGGTGATGACCCGTACGGGGACGCCGGACCGTTCCAGGTCGACGATCGCGCGGTGCGCCGCGTTCGGCTCGGCCTGCAGGGTGCGGTTCCTGCGGCGCATCTGCCAGGACCGGCGCCGGATCTCCGGATCACGCATGTAGTAGTCGTACGTGACGAGCTTCTCGGCCTCGGGATCCCGCCGCCACAGCCCCTGCGGACCGCGGTAGTCGGGGATCCCGGAGTCCGTGGAGATGCCCGCTCCACTGAGCACGGCGACGAGGGGCTTGGCCATGTCACCGAGGGTAGGACGAGGGACCGGCGGCACGCGAACGGTTTGCGGGGGGCGGCGGCAGGCCGCCCCCCGCCCGGCACTCTCCGTCCCGGCGCTCCCGCAGCCCCGTCAGCTCACGCGGACGCCGTTCTCCAGCTCCGCCGTGCCCGTGCCCGCGTCCAGCGCGTCCAGGGCGGCCCCGACGCGCAGGGCCAGGTTGCCGAGCAGGTACTCGTGGATCTCCTCGCGCGGGACCATGCGCCAGGACAGCAGTTCCTCCTCCTGGAGGCGGATCGCCTTGAGGTCCTCCTCGTCGAGGACCCCGCCGTCGTACACGTACGCCACCAGCGGCGGCCGATGCGCGCCGCACACCCAGTCCACCGCGAGCAGCCGCCCGAGAGCGCGGTCGAGGCCGATCTCCTCCAGCGTCTCCCGGTTCGCGCCCTGCCGCGGGGTCTCGCCGTCGTCGGACTCGATCGTGCCGCCGGGCAGCGCCCACCCCTCGCGATAGTTGGGCTCCACCAGCAGCACCCGTCCCTCCGCGTCGCGGAAGAGGGCGGCCGCCCCGGCCAGGACACGGGGCAGGGAGGCGATGTACGTGGCGTAGTCAGCAGCGGTCATGAAGGCAGCGTAGCCAGCGGCAGCGGGACGCGGGCCCCGGTCACGCCCCGTCACCCGTCCGATCCGACCAGCCGCAGCGTGCGCTCCGCCAGCTCGCTGATCCGCACCCCGTCGAAGCCGAACACGGCGCTGCGCACGGTGTCCTCCAGCGGATCCGTCCACTGGGCCGGGATGGCGTCCGCCCCGATGAGGACGCCGGCCACGGAACCGGCCGTCGCGCCGTTGGAGTCGGTGTCCAGCCCGCCGCGCACGGTGAGCGCGATGGTCCGGGTGAAGTCGCCGTCGCCGTACAGCAGCCCGGCGGTGAGGACGGCCGCGTTCGGCACCGTGTGGATCCAGCCCAGGCCGGCCGTCTCCTCGGCCATCGTGGTGAGCGTGTCCTCCCAGCCGAGGCCTGCCTCGTGGAGGGAGGAGACCCGGCGCACGGCGCGGGAGAGGCGGCTGCTCGCCGGGATCACGGCCAGCGCCTCCTCCACGACGTGCCGCACCGTCGGCGCGGTGAACGCCGCGGAGACCAGCGCAGCCGCCCACATCGCGCCGTAGACACCGTTGCCGGTGTGGGACAGCACCGCGTCCCGCCGGGCCAGCGCGGCGGCGCGGCGCGGATCGCCGGGGCGGGTCCAGCCGAACACGTCGGCGCGGATCAGGGCGCCGATCCACTCTTGGTACGGGTTGTCGTACGTCGCCGTCAGCGGCGGCTTCAGCCCGTTGGCGAGGTTGCGGTAGGCCGCCCGCTCCGCCGTGAACGTCTGCCGGTACGGCAGCCGCAGCAGCCACAGGTCGCCGACCTGCTCCGTGCTGAAGCCGAAACCGTGGGTCTCCAGCAGATGCAGGCCCAGGATGGCGTAGTCGACGTCGTCGTCGCGGCAGCTGCCGTGGATCCGGCCGCGCACGCACTCGCGCCACTCGGGACGCAGCGGCGGGCCGTCGTCCCCGGCGGCCGGTTCGGGCAGGTAGTCGGTGAGCGGGAGGGCGTCGGCGCGGCGCAGGTAGCGGTCGATGCGCTCGCGCGTCCACAGCTCGCCCTGTTCGACCGGTTTCCCGAGCATGTTGCCCGCGACCCGGCCCAGCCAGCCCCCGAGCACGCGCTCGGCCAGCTCTGTCTCGGTGCCCACGAGGGTCGTCATGGTTTCGGTGTACCCGTTTGCGCGGTGTTCCCGGCCCGGCGGGTCGTCATCGGCGCCCCGCGTCGGTGCAACCGCGCCTGTGGGACGGCACCCGTCCAGGGGGCGGGCAGGGGCATGACGGCGGGTGCGCGGGGCGGATAGGGTCGCTGCGGCGTGACTGGCCCCGACGGGTTCGGGGCCCGGGGAGCAAGGGGTTGGGAAGGTGGCGGACGCTGCACGGCAGGGCATCCGACGGGTGCTCGTGGCCGCGGACAAGTTCAAGGGCTCGCTGACGGCCGTGGAGGTCGCCGAGCGGGTGACGGCCGGGCTGCGCCGGGCCGTGCCCGGTGTCGAGGTCGAGGCCCTGCCGGTCGCCGACGGCGGCGACGGCACCGTCGCCGCGGCCGTCGCGGCCGGATTCGAACGCCGGGAGGCACGGGTCGCGGGCCCCCTCGGCGACGAGGTCACCGCCGCCTTCGCGGTGCGCGGGGAGACCGCGGTCGTGGAAATGGCCGAGGCGAGCGGGCTGCAGCGCCTCCCGGCCGGTGTGTTCGCCCCGCTCACCGCCTCCACCTACGGCTCCGGGGAACTGCTGCGCGCCGCGCTGGACGCGGGCGTGCGGACGATCGTGTTCGGGGTCGGCGGCAGCGCCACCACGGACGGCGGAGCGGGCATGCTGTCCGCGCTCGGCGCGCGTTTCCTCGACGCGCACGGCGAGCCGGTCGCGCCGGGCGGCGGAGGCCTCGTGGACATCGCGCGCGCCGACCTCTCGGGTCTCGACCCCCGGCTGGCCTCGGTCGAGCTGATTCTCGCCAGCGACGTCGACAACCCGCTGACCGGGCCGAAGGGCGCGCCGGCCGTGTACGGGCCGCAGAAGGGCGCCTCACCGGACGATGTGCAGGCGCTGGACGCGGCGCTCGCCCGGTACGCGAAGGTGCTGGAGGCGGCGGCCGGGCCGAAGGCCGCGGAGTACGCGGTCGCGCCCGGCGCCGGGGCCGCGGGCGGTATCGGGTACGGGGCGCTGCTGCTCGGCGCGCGGTTCCAGGCCGGGATCGAGGTGATGCTCGAGGTGCTGGGCTTCGCGCCGGCGCTGGAGTGGGCGCAGCTGGTCGTCACGGGGGAGGGGTCGCTGGACGAGCAGACCCTGCACGGGAAGGCGCCGGCGGGGGTCGCGGCGGCGGCGCGTGCGGCGGGCAAGGACGTGGTCGCGGTGTGCGGGCGGGTGACGTTGCCGCCCGAGGCGTTGGGGCGGGCGGGGATCCGGCGGGTGTACGCGCTGACCGAGGTCGAGCCGGACGTGGCCCGGTGCATCGCCGAGGCCGGCCCGATCCTGGAGCGGGCCGCGGAGCGGATCGGACGCGACTTCCTGTCCTGACCGGGGGTTTCTCGCCCTCGCCGCCCCTACCCCGTCCCGTTGCCCGGGGGCTGCTTGCCGTCGACCCCCGCTTCGGCCCTGAACGGGCCTCGCCCCCGAACTCCCCCAGAGGGGGCACCCCACGGGCTGGGACGGCTCACCCTCTTGTGAGCGGTTCGGGTGAACGCGAAGGGCCCCGGACCCGACCCGGGTCCGGGGCCCTTCGGCGGAGCGTCACGGCAGCTGCGCCGCGCGAGCCTCGCGGCGGTTGCCGCGGAAGCTGTTCACCCGGCGTGCCGTGGCGAACAGGGGGATCACCGCGCCCATCACCAGCTGAAGCGCGCAGCCGGCCTGGAGGAGCAGCTGACCGCCGGGGGCGTCGAAGGCCCAGGCGGCGAGGAGGCCCATCGACAGCACGATCCAGGAGAGCATCGCGCCGGCGAGGCGTCCCCGCGGCTTCGGGTACTCCACCCGGCTCACCATCAGCCAGGCGGTGCCCAGGATGGCGAGGAGGGTCGCCTCGAAGGGCAGCTCCAGCAGCACGATGGAGACGACCGTCAGCGCACCGAACGGCGAGGGCATGCCCTGGAAGGTGCCGTCCTTCACCGTCACGCAGGAGAACCTGGCGAGCCTGAGCACCACCGCCAGCAGCACCATGATCGCGCCGACCGCCGCCACCCGCTGGTGCGCGTCGTTGGCGACCATGCCGTAGACGAGGACGAAGTACGCCGGCGCCAGGCCGAAGCTGATCAGGTCGGAGAGGTTGTCCAGCTCCGCGCCCATGGGCGAGGAGCGCAGCTTGCGGGCGACCAGTCCGTCGAAGAGGTCGAACACCGCCGCGCAGAGCATCAGGATGACCGCGGTGGCCGCGCTGTGGCGGGCCATGCCGGTCTCCTGGCTGCCGGTGATGTGCGGGATCAGGATGCCGGTGGTGGTGAAGTACACCGCCATGAAGCCGCACGTGGCGTTGCCGAGGGTGAGGGTGTCCGCTATCGACAGCCGCAGCGAGAGGGGCATCTCCTCGTCGTCCGCCTCGTCGGCCTCGGGCACCCAGCCCGTCTGGGTCTGCGGGTCAATCACGGTCAATGCGAGTCACCCCCGCCACGGTCTTCTGCCCGACCTCGACCGCGACCTCCACGCCCTCGGGCAGGTAGATGTCGACGCGCGAGCCGAAGCGGATCAGACCGATGCGCTCGCCCTGCTCGACCTTCGTGCCCTCAGGGATGTAGGGGACGATGCGGCGGGCGACGGCGCCGGCGATCTGGATCATCTCGATGTCACCGAGCTCGGTGTCGAAGTGCCAGACAACGCGCTCGTTGTTCTCGCTCTCCTTGTTGAACGCCGGTACGAACCCGCCCGGGATGTGCTCGACCGACGTCACCGTGCCCGACAGCGGGGCGCGGTTGACGTGGACGTTGAGCGGGCTCATGAAGATCGCGACCCGGGTGCGTCCGTCCTTCCACGGCATGATGCTCTGCACCACACCGTCGGCGGGGGAGATGACCCGGCCCTGAGCGATCTCGCGCTCGGGGTCGCGGAAGAACCACAGCATGCCCGCCGCCAGAGCGGTGGCGGGTACGGCGACGGCCTTCGCGGCGCCGGAACGGCGGGCGCGGAGCAGGCTGACGGCTGCGGTGGCGACGGTCGGGAGAAGCCACGGCGATGCTCCACGCGCAAGGCGTACGCCGACCAGGCTGTCGCGAGGTGCAGAGGTTTGGCTGTGGGGCATGGATGACCTTCGTAGCGGATGACGCCGCGCTCGACAGGGGGACGGCGGCTTACCGCGATGGTAGCGGTTCGAGGCCGCAACTGGGTAAGTCAAGAAGCCGAGTCGGCGGCTGGAGCGGGTCGACGGGGTGTGATCTTCTTCTCGAAGAAAACACCCCCAACCCTGACATCTAGCCCTGGAACCGGTACTCCTCGAGCAGCCTGCGGCCGATGATCATTTTCTGGATCTCGGCGGTACCTTCACCGATCAGCAGCATCGGAGCCTCACGGTAGAGGCGCTCGATCTCGTACTCCTTGGAGAAGCCGTAGCCACCGTGGATCCGGAAGGCGTCCTCCACGACCTCCTTGCAGTACTCGGAGGCGAGATACTTCGCCATCCCGGCCTCGAGGTCGTTTCGTTCTCCGGAATCCTTTTTGCGTGCCGCGTTCACCATCATGGCATGCGCGGCCTCGACCTTGGTAGCCATCTCGGCCAGCTTGAACTGAATGGCCTGGTGCTGGGCGATCGGCTTGCCGAAGGTGTGCCGCTGCTGGGCGTATCCGACGCCGAGTTCGAACGCACGCTGGGCGACGCCGCAGCCACGGGCGGCGACGTTGACCCGCCCGACCTCCACGCCGTCCATCATGTGGTAGAAGCCGCGTCCGGTGACGCCGCCGAGCACCCGGTCCGCGGGAACCCGCAGGCCGTCCATGATGAGCTCGGTGGTGTCGACGCCCTTGTAGCCCATCTTGTCGATCTTGCCCGGGATGGTGAGGCCGGGGCGGACCTCCCCGAAGCCGGGCTCCTTCTCGACGAGGAAGGTGGTCATGGACTTGTGGGGCGCGGTGCCCTCGGGGTGTCCTTCGTCACTTCGGACGAGAACGGCCACGAGGGACGAGGTGCCGCCGTTCGTCAGCCACATCTTCTGGCCGTTGAGGACGTACTCGTCGCCGTCCTTCACCGCCTTCGACGTGATCGCCGACACGTCCGAGCCGAGACCCGGCTCCGACATCGAGAAGGCGCCCCGGATGTCGCCGGCCGCCATCCTCGGCAGGAAGTGCTCCTTCTGCTCCTGCGTGCCGTGCTGCTTGAGCATGTACGCCACGATGAAGTGCGTGTTGATGATGCCGGAGACCGACATCCACCCGCGGGCGATCTCCTCGACGCACAGCGCGTACGTCAGGAGCGACTCGCCCAGACCGCCGTACTCCTCGGGGATCATCAGGCCGAAGAGGCCCAGATCCTTCAGGCCGTCGACGATCTGCTGCGGGTACTCGTCACGGTGCTCCAGCCCGGTGGCGACGGGGATGATCTCCTTGTCCACGAAGTCGCGGACGGTGGAGAGGATCTCCTGCTGGACGTCGGTCAGACCGGCGGTCTGGGCGAGGCGGGCCATCGGTCAGCCTTCCTGAAGTTCCGGGCGGCCCGGCTGCTCGCCGCCGCGCTCCTTGATGTACGTCTCGGTCGGCACCATCACCTTGCGGCGGAACACGCACACGAGCGTGCCGTCCTGCTTGTAGCCCTTGGTCTCGACGTGCACGATCCCGCGGTCGTTCTTCGACTTCGAGGGCCACTTGTCGAGCACGGTCGTCTGACCGTAGATCGTGTCGCCGTGGAAGGTCGGCGCCACGTGCTTGAGCGACTCGATCTCCAGGTTGGCGATCGCCTTGCCGGAGATGTCCGGGACGGACATGCCGAGCAGCAGCGAGTAGATGTAGTTGCCGACCACCACGTTCTTGCCGAAGTCCGTCGTGTTCTCGGCGTAGTTGACGTCCATGTGAAGCGGGTGGTGGTTCATCGTGAGGAGACAGAACAGGTGGTCGTCGTACTCCGTGACCGTCTTGCCCGGCCAGTGCTTGTACGTCGCCCCGACCTCGAACTCCTCGTAGGTGCGTCCGAACTGCATCGCGCTCAGCGCCCTTCTAGTCGGTGGGGGTCTCGAACTTGCTGGTGCGCTGCATGCCGGCCGCGCGGCCCTTGCCGGAGATGACGAGCGCCATCTTGCGGCTGGCCTCGTCGATCATCTCGTCGCCGAGCATCGCCGAGCCCTTCTTGCCGCCCGCCTCGGACGTGTAGTAGTCGTACGCGTCCAGGATCAGCTCGGCGTGGTCGTAGTCCTCCTGCGACGGGGAGAAGATCTCGTTGGACGCCTCGACCTGGCCCGGGTGCAGCACCCACTTGCCGTCGAAGCCGAGCGCGGCGGCGCGCCGGGCGACCTCGCGGTAGCCGTCGATGTTGCGGATCTGCAGGTAGGGGCCGTCGATCGCCTGGAGGTTGTTGGCGCGGGCGGCCATCAGGATCTTCATCAGGATGTAGTGGTAGGCGTCGGCCGGGTAGCCGGGCGGCTGCTCGCCCACGACCAGCGACTTCATGTTGATGGAGGCCATGAAGTCGGCCGGGCCGAAGATGATCGTCTCGACGCGCTGGGACGCCGTCGCGATCTCGTTGACGTTGTTCAGGCCCTGCGCGTTCTCGATCTGCGCCTCGATGCCGATCTTGCCGACCTCGAAGCCCATCGTCTTCTCGATCTGCGTCAGCAGCAGGTCCAGGGCGACGACCTGCTCGGCCGACTGCACCTTCGGCAGCATGATGCAGTCGAGGTTCTGGCCGGCGCCCTCGACGACCGTGACGACGTCACGGTAGGTCCACTCGGTCGTCCAGTCGTTGACGCGCACGACCCTCGTCTTGCCCGTCCAGTCGCCCTCGTTGAGGAACTTGACGATGGTGTGCCGCGCCTCGGGCTTGGCGAGCGGCGCGCACGCGTCCTCCAGGTCGAGGAAGACCTGGTCCGCCGGGAGGCCCTGGGCCTTCTCCAGGAAGCGCGGGTTCGAGCCCGGTACGGCCAGACACGAACGCCGGGGGCGAAGGCGGTTGACGGTCGTCATGCGGGGACCTCCAGGGGGTCGAGCTTGTTCGCTTTCCGGATCTCGTCGACGATGCGGCCGATGATTCCGGTGATGTCGAAGTCCTTCGGGGTGAACACCGCGGCCACTCCGGCTGCCCGGAGCTGCTCGGCGTCCCCGTTCGGGATGATGCCACCGGCGATCACCGGGATGTCTGTGGCACCGGCCACACGCAGCCGTTCGAGTACGTCCGGGACCAGCTGGGCGTGGGAGCCGGACAGGATCGACAGGCCGACCGCGTGCACGTCCTCGGCGAGGGCCGCGTCCACGATCTGCTCCGGGGTGAGCCGGATTCCCTGGTAGACGACCTCGAAGCCGGCGTCGCGGGCGCGCACGGCTATCTGCTCGGCGCCGTTGGAGTGGCCGTCCAGGCCCGGCTTGCCGACCAGGAAGCGCAGCTTGCCCACGCCCAGGTCCTTGGCCGTGAGGTCGACCGTGCGGCGCACCTCGGACAGGGCCGAGCCCTCCTCGGCGGGGACGGCGACCGGCGCCGAGGAGACCCCGGTCGGCGCCCGGAACTCCCCGAACACCTCGCGCAGGGCCCCGGCCCACTCACCGGTGGTGACGCCGGCACGGGCGCACTCCAGGGTGGCCTCCATGAGGTTGGCGGTGCCCTTGGCGGCCTCCTTCAGCTTCTCCAGCGCCTTGCACGGGCGCGGGTGGTTGAAGGGGGGCTGGTAGCGCGTGTCGCGCCAGTTCTGAAGGGAGGCGATGACCCTGGCCTCGACCGCCGGGTCGACCGTCTGGATCGCGGTGTCCAGGTCGGCGGTCAGCGGGTTCGGCTCGGTCGTCTCGAAGATGTTGACGCCGACGATCTTCTCCTGGCCGGACTCGATCCGGGCCCGGCGTTCGGCGTGCGAGGAGACGAGCTGCGACTTGAGGTAGCCCGACTCGACGGCGGCCATCGCGCCGCCCATCTCCTGGATCCGCTCGATCTCCGCGAGCGACTCCTCGACCAGCTTCGCCACCTTCGCCTCGACGACGTGCGAGCCCTCGAAGATGTCCTCGTACTCCAGCAGGTCGCTCTCGTGCGCCAGCACCTGCTGGATGCGCAGCGACCACTGCTGGTCCCAGGGCCGGGGGAGCCCCAGCGCCTCGTTCCAGGCGGGCAGCTGCACGGCACGCGCGCGGGCGTCCTTGGACAGCGTCACCGCCAGCATCTCCAGCACGATCCGCTGGACGTTGTTCTCCGGCTGCGCCTCGGTCAGGCCGAGGGAGTTGACCTGGACGCCGTAGCGGAAGCGGCGGTGCTTGGGGTCCTGGATGCCGTACCGCTCCAGCGTGATCTTGTCCCAGATGCGGCCGAAGGCGCGCATCTTGCACATCTCCTCGACGAAGCGGACGCCCGCGTTGACGAAGAACGAGATCCGCCCGACGACGTCGCCCATGCGCTCCTGCGGCACCTG
Source organism: Streptomyces sp. NPDC101166 (assembly GCF_044768125.1). Classification (NCBI taxonomy): domain Bacteria; kingdom Bacillati; phylum Actinomycetota; class Actinomycetes; order Kitasatosporales; family Streptomycetaceae; genus Streptomyces; species Streptomyces sp. NPDC101166. The sequence goes on along the minus strand of NZ_JBIWPF010000002.1, from coordinate 291,401 downwards.
GCCGCTGTCGCGCACGGCGTCCAGGACGGCGACGGCGGTGGACATCGCGTACGCGATCTCCTGCACCGGCGTGGCCCCGGCCTCCTGCAGGTGGTAGCTGCAGATGTTGATCGGGTTCCACTTCGGCATGTGGGAGACCGTGTACGCGATCATGTCCGTCGTCAGCCGGAGGCTCGGCCCCGGGGGGAACACATGGGTCCCCCGGGACAGGTACTCCTTGACGATGTCGTTCTGGGTCGTGCCCTGGAGCCGGGTGATGTCCGCACCCTGCTCCTCGGCGACGACCTGGTAGAGCGCCAGCAGCCACATGGCCGTGGCGTTGATCGTCATCGAGGTGTTCATCTGCTCCAGGGGGATGTCCTGGAACAGCCGGCGCATGTCACCGAGGTGCGCGACCGGCACGCCGACCCGTCCGACCTCGCCGCGGGCGAGGATGTGGTCGGAGTCGTAGCCGGTCTGGGTCGGCAGGTCGAAGGCGACCGACAGACCCGTCTGGCCCTTGGCGAGGTTGCGCCGGTACAGCTCGTTGGACGCCTCGGCCGTGGAGTGACCGGCGTACGTGCGCATGAGCCACGGCCGGTCCTTCTGACGCTCACTCATGGACGACCTCAGATGTTCCGGAAGCGGTTGATGGCGTCGATGTGCTCGGCGCGCTTCTCGTGGTCGCGCACGCCCAGGCCCTCCTCGGGGGCCAGCGCGAGGACGCCGACCTTGCCCTGGTGGAGGTTGCGGTGCACGTCGTAGGCGGCCTGGCCGGTGTCCTCCAGGGAGTACACCTTCGACAGCGTCGGGTGGATCTTGCCCTTGGCGATCAGCCGGTTGGCCTCCCAGGCCTCGCGGTAGTTGGCGAAGTGCGAGCCGATGATGCGCTTCAGGGACATCCACAGGTAGCGGTTGTCGTACTCGTGCATGTAGCCCGAGGTCGAGGCGCAGGTGGTGATGGTGCCGCCCTTGCGGGTGACGAAGACGCTCGCGCCGAAGGTCTCGCGGCCGGGGTGCTCGAAGACGATGTCGATGTCCTCGCCGCCGGTGAGCTCGCGGATGCGCTTGCCGAAGCGCTTCCACTCCTTGGGGTCCTGGGTCTGCTCGTCCTTCCAGAACTTGTAGCCCTCGGCGCTGCGGTCGATGATCGCCTCGGCGCCCATGGACCGGCAGATGTCGGCCTTCTGGTCGCTGGAGACGACGCAGATCGGGTTGGCGCCGCCGGCCAGCGCGAACTGGGTGGCGTAGCTGCCGAGGCCGCCGCTCGCGCCCCAGATCAGGACGTTGTCGCCCTGCTTCATGCCGGCGCCGTTGCGGGAGACCAGCTGGCGGTAGGCGGTGGAGTTGACCAGGCCCGGGGCGGCGGCCTCCTCCCAGCTGAGGTGGTCCGGCTTGGGCATCAGCTGGTTGGACTTGACGAGCGCGATCTCGGCGAGGCCGCCGAAGTTGGTCTCGAAGCCCCAGATGCGCTGCTCGGGGTCGAGCATCGTGTCGTTGTGGCCGTCCGAGGACTCCAGCTCCACGGAGAGGCAGTGCGCGACGACCTCGTCGCCGGGCTTCCAGGCGTTGACGCCGGGGCCGGTGCGCAGGACGACGCCCGCGAGGTCGGAGCCGATGATGTGGTACGGCAGGTCGTGGCGCTTGGCCAGCTCGTTGGTGCGGCCGTAGCGCTCCAGGAAGCCGAACGTCGACAGCGGCTCGAAGATCGACGTCCACACGGAGTTGTAGTTGACCGAGGAGGCCATGACGGCCACCAGGGCCTCGCCGGGGCCGAGCTCCGGCAGCGGCACCTCGTCGAGGTGGATCGACTTGCGCGGGTCCTTGTCGCGGGTCTCGAGGCCCGCGAACATCTCGGTCTCGTCCTTGTGCACGGTGATCGCGCGGTACGACTCGGGGAGCTGCAGGGCGGCGAAGTCCGCCGACGTGGAGTCGGGCGACTGGATCGCGGCCAGGATGTCCTTCACGGTCACGGTGTTGCCTCCGGCGGTGAGCGCCCTGAGGGAGGGGCGCCGATGGTTACGTCGGTGCTGCTGAGGGATGGGAATGTGCCGTCGGTTCGGCTCGGTGGTGCTGTTCGGCAGCGCTTTGTGGCGCGGGAGGGTGCCTGTGACGCAGGCGTCCGGGCGCGCAAACCGTTGGCTTGCGGGGACAGCCGACGTACGAAAGGTCTCTGCACGCCGGCCGCCCGGACTCCTTCAACGTATGACACCGCGTGTCACCTCGCAAGGCACTGAGTGCCAGAACTTCCACTCAGCTGAAATCTTTACGTCACAAATGAGCGATGATCGATCGAACGGGCCCGTGAATCCGCGAGAAAACGGCCCCTGACATGCCAAAACGGCCACCCGGGCGGGTGGCCGTCATCACAGGGCGCCGCGGCGCGGCAGGGCCCGGCAGGACTCCTCAGCGCTCCTTGAGCGCCTGCTCGATGGTCCGCATCACCTCGTCCAGCGGGGCGTCGGTCCGCGCCACCGTCACCAGCACCTCGCCGTGCGCGGACACCGCCGTCGACGCCGAGGCCGAGGCGGTGGCCGCGGCGCCCACGCGCCCGGCCCCGATACCCGTCCCGAACGTCTTGCGGACGATCGCGAAGGCGTGGTCGAGCTGCGCCTCCACCTCCCCCTGGCCGCCGGCTCTCAGCCAGCGCCGCAGCACGTGGTTGTGCGCGGTGACCACGGCCGACGCGGCCACCTCCGCCAGCAGCGGGTCGTCGTTGGCGTCGTCGTCGTGCGCGTGCTCGTCGAAGTGCCCGAGGAGGTAACGGGTGAAGAGACGCTCGTAGCGGGCCACCGAGGCGATCTCCGCCTCGCGCAGGGTGGGCACCTCGCGGGTGAGCTTGTAGCGGGCGACCGAGATCTCCGGCCGCGCCGCGTACATCTTCATGACCTCCTTGATGCCCCGGCACACCGTGTCGAGCGGATGCTCGTGCGCGGGCGCCGCGTTCAGGACCGCCTCGGCGCGGATCAGGGTGTCGTCGTGATCCGGGAAGATCGCCTCTTCCTTGGAGCGGAAGTGACGGAAGAACGTGCGGCGGGCGACGCCCGCCCGCGCCGCGATCTCGTCGACGGTGGTCGCCTCGTACCCCTTGGTCGCGAACAACTCCATGGCCGAGGCGGCGAGTTCCCGGCGCATCTTGAGCCGCTGGGCCGCAGCGCGGCTGCCCGCGGGGCTGTCCGACACTTCGGTCGGAGCTGAGGTACGTGAGGACTTGGCGGGCTGGGGCATGTCCTGAACGTACTGCATGCGCGCAGCTCGGTGCGCCGGTCCGCGGGGCCGGCGGGCTCCCCCGGCCCAGGCGGGCGGGAGGGGGGCCGCCGGGTCCAGCAGCCCGCCCCAGTCCTCTCCGGCCCGCGGCCGGTCGCCGGCGCCGTCAGCGACGGGCATATTCGCGGAAGCCGCGGCCGGTCTTGCGGCCGAGGCAGCCCGCGGCCACCAGGTGCTCCAGCAGCGGCGCCGGGGCCAGTCCCGGGTCGCGGAACTCGCGGTGCAGCACCTTCTCGATGGCCAGGGAGACGTCCAGACCGACCACGTCGAGCAGTTCGAAGGGGCCCATCGGGTAGCCGCCGCCCAGCTTCATCGCGGCGTCGATGTCGTCGAGGGTCGCGTAGTGCTCCTCGACCATCTTGATCGCGTTGTTGAGGTACGGGAACAGCAGGGCGTTCACGATGAACCCGGCCCGGTCGCCGCAGTCCACGGCGTGCTTCCTGATCCGGCCGCAGACCTCGTGGACCGTGGCGTGGACGTCCTCGCCGGTCAGCACCGTGCGGACCACCTCGACCAGCTTCATCGCCGGCGCGGGGTTGAAGAAGTGCATGCCGATCACGTCCTGCGGACGCGAGGTGGCGCGGGCCAGCGCGACCACCGGCAGCGAGGACGTCGTCGTGGCGAGGACGGCGCCCGGCTTGCACACCTTGTCCAGCGTCGCGAACAGCTGCCGCTTGACCTCCAGGTCCTCGGCGACGGCCTCGACGGCCAGGTCGACGTCGGCGAAGGCGTCGTAGGAACCGGCCGGGGTGACGCGCTCCAGGGTCTGCGCGGCGGCCTCGGCCGTCAGCCTGCCCTTGTCGACGGAACGGGACAGCGACTTGCCGATCCGCGCCTTGGCGACCTGCGCCTTCTCCTCGCTGCGGGCGGCGAGGACGACGTCGAAGCCCGCCTTGGCGAACACCTCGGCGATGCCGGAGGCCATCGTGCCGGACCCGGCGACGCCCACGGAGCGCACCGCACGGCCGGCGGTCCCGGTGCCGCCGCCCACCGGCGTGAGGGCGTCCTGGACGACGGTCGCGCTGCCCGGGGCCTCGTAGGTGTAGAAGCCCCGGCCCGACTTGCGGCCGGTCAGACCGGCCTCGCTGAGCTGCTTGAGGATGGGGGCGGGGGCGTGCAGGCGGTCGTGGGAGGCGGCGTACATGGCCTCCAGAACCGTGCGCGCGGTGTCGACGCCGATCAGGTCCAGCAGGGCGAGCGGGCCCATCGGCAGGCCGCAGCCCAGCCGCATCGCGGCGTCGATGTCCTCACGGGAGGCGTACCGCGCCTCGTACATCGCGGCGGCCTGGTTGAGGTAGCCGAACAGCAGCCCGTCGGCGACGAACCCGGGGCGGTCGCCGACCGCGACGGGCTCCTTGCCCAGGTCCAGGGCGAGGTTGGTGACGGCGGTGACGGCGGCCGGCGCGGTCAGCACCGAGGAGACGACCTCGACGAGCTTCATCGCCGGGGCGGGGTTGAAGAAGTGCAGGCCGAGGACGCGCTCGGGGCGGGCCGAGTCGGCGGCGAGCCGGGTGACGGACAGCGCGTTGGTGCCGGTGGCGAGAATCGTCTCGGGCCGCACGATCCCGTCGAGCTCCCGGAAGATCTGCTGCTTGACCTCGTACGACTCCGGCGCCACCTCGATGACCAGATCGGCGTCGGCCGCGTCGCGCAGGTCGGTGGAGGTGCGCAGGCGGGCCAGCGCGTCGGCGCGCTCCCGCTCGGTCAGCCGGCCGCGTTCCACGGCGCGGGCGGTGGCGGACTCCAGAGCGGCGACACAACGCGCGGTCTGGGTCTCGTCGACGTCGATGCCGATCACCTCGCGGCCCGCCTTGGCGAGGACTTCGGTGATGCCGGCGCCCATGGTGCCGAGACCGACCACGGCGATCGTGCGGAGGGAGGGCTGAGAGGTGTGGGACAGGGGAGTGGCCATCGCGGGACTCCAGAGATGAGGGTGACGACTGAGAAGCGCGACCGGGTGCGCCGGGGAAGCCGGGCCGAGGGCCGGGCCGTGGCGCACCGGTGCGTGAACAGAGGTGCTGGATGCGGGTGTTGCCGGGCTGTCAGCGCCTGTGAGGGCACTGCGCACACGCCCGGGGCCGTCGCTCGAGACGCGCACACGCCCGAGGAACGGTGATGACCGACCGGCCCTGTCCCGGGACCGGGTCACGCCTGAGGTACCTGTGTACCGAACCGACTGCTCTCTTGGCGGCTGCGTCACCAGGCCACCGCGAGCAGGTTGTGCGAGTGGGTAACTCGCTCGTCTGAGCTTAACCGCCGGGTAACGAGCGCGCCAGACCTCGACTTTGTGACATACGTCCCGACGCCCCGGCCGAGTGGTTCTAAGCTCGCCTCCATGGACGGGGAGTTGCGATCGCTCACGGAACGCTTACGGCAGGAGTCGGGGGGCGCCGCCGCCTTCGAACGGCTCGTGCGCACCGGTGACCACGACGAGCTCGCCGCGGTGCTCACCGCCGCCGGGCAGCCGCTGTGGGCGAGAGAACTGGCCGCGTTCCGGCTGGGGGTCGCCGGCGACCGGCGGGCCTTCGAGGCGCTCGTCCTGCTGCTCAACCACCGGGATCCGCCGCGCTGCGCCGGCGCCGCGCACGCGCTGGCCCGCCTCGGCGACCCCCGCACAGCCCGCGCGGCGGCCACCCTCGCCACCAACGAGTTACGGATCGCCTACGCACTGCAACCGGTCAGGCTGCTGGTGGAGTTGCGCGCCCCCGAGTCCGTGCCCGCGCTGATCACCACCCTGGGACGACGGCTGCGCCCGCACGACCCCTACCGCCGGGTCGCCCTCGCCTGCGTGGAGGGACTGGGCGCCCTCGGCGACACGCGAGCCCGCCCCGTCCTCAACGACGCCCTGGCCCACCCGGCCCTCGCGGCGGCGGCGGCCGGCGCGCTGGCCCGCATCCCCCGGCAGCGGTGAAGCGCGGTCACGGTACGGGAAGCTCCACGACCTTCGTGTACCGGAGTTCGGGGACCTCGATGCCGTCCACCTCGAACGGCTCCTCGGCGCCGTCCGCGTGGAAGCCCGCCCGTTCGTAGAAGCGGCGGGCGGGGGAATTCTCCTTCAGGACCCACAGTCGCGCCAGCCGGCGCCCTTCCGCGGCGCAGCCCCGCAGGGACGCCTCGAGCAGGGCCCTGCCCAGACCCTCGCCGTGGTGCTCGGGGTCCACGTAGATCGCGTACAACTCGCCGTCGTCCGTGCGCACTTCGCCGTCCCGGTACGGCCCGTAGGCGGCCCAGCCGACGACTCGGCCGTCCCGCTCGGCGACCAGGTTGCGCACAGTGCCGTCCCCCTGCGTGAACCAGGCCCGCCGCCGCTCGGCGTCCTCACCCACGTCGAGCGCGTCGAGGTAGGCCTGCGGCATCAGCCCCCGATAGGCGCTCTGCCAGCCCCGGATCCGAACCTCGGAGACCCGCTCGCAGTCGTCGAGCGCCATCGCGCGAACCACCGCGGCGGTCACCCGGACACCACCGCGTAGGCCTCGATCTCCATCAGGAACTCGGGGCGCACCAGAGCGGCGACCTGCACGGCCGACGAGGCCGGGAGCCTGTCGTCGGGTATGTGCGCGGAGCGGGCCGCGCGGATAGCCGGCAGGTGGGCCATGTCCGTGACGAAGTACGTGAGTTTGACGACGTCGTCGAAGCCCGCGCCGGCGGCGGCCAGGCAGCGCCGCAGGTTCTCGAAGACCTGGCGGGCCTGGGCTGCCGGGTCGCCCTCGCCGACCGGGCGGCCGTCCTCGTCGAGGGGGAGCTGGCCGGAGACGGCCACGAACCTGCCCGTGCCCAGCACCACATGCGAGTACTGGGCGGCCGCGGCGACCCCGGCGGGGGCGGGGATCCTTGTCAGATCGCTCATGGGGCCATCCTGGACCATGGGTCAGACGACGCCCCCGACGGGGTGAGCGGGTGGGGTCAGCCGCGGAAGCCGAGCAGGCCGTGCAGGGCGGAACCGCGGGCCGTGCCCGAAGCGGCCTTCGCTGTCAGCGGTTCGGGGTCGGGCTGCGCCGCGCACACCGCGTCCACCCCGCCGACGCCGCGGGGCACGGTGCCATCGGTGAGATAGGCCGCGAGGTGCTTGTCCAGGCAGGCGTTCCCGCTCAGCGTGATGCCGTGGTTGCCGCCGCCCTGCTCGACGACGAGGCTGGACCCGCGCAGCAGTGCGTGGACCGTCGCGCCGCCCTCGTACGGCGTGGCGGCGTCGTCCGTCGCCTGGAACAGCAGGACCGGCGGCAGCTTGCCGTTCATGATGTTCACCGGCCCCAGCGAACGGGTCGGCCAGAACGCGCACGGCGCGTTGTACCAGGCGTTGTTCCAGGTCATGAACGGCGCCTTCCGGTACGCCGTCCAGTTGTCCGCGCGCCACCGGCTCCAGGAGCGCGGCCAGTGGGCGTCACGGCACTGCACCGCGGTGTAGACGCTGTAGCCGTTGTCGCCCGAGGCGTCGACCGCGCCGAGGGTCTCGTACGCCTTGACCAGCGGGCCGGTGTCCTTGCCGTCGGCGTACGCGGCGAAGGCGGCGGCGAGGCGGGGCCAGTAGCCGTTGTAGTAACCGCCGGGCAGGAAGGTGTCCTCCAGCTCGGCGGCGCCCACCTTGCCGCCGGCCGGCCGCTTCGCCAGCGCCGCCCGCATCGCGTACCACTTCGCCTCGATCTTCGCGGGGTCCGTGCCCAGCTTGTACGTGGCGTCGTGCTTCGCGATCCACGCCATCAGGGCGCGGTGGCGGTCGTTGAAGGCGTGATCCTGCGCCAGATTGTCCTCGTACCACACGCCGGTGGGGTCGACGATCGAGTCGAGGACCAGCCGCCGCACCCGCTGCGGGTAGAGCTTGGCGTAGACCGCGCCCAGGTAAGTGCCGTACGAGTAGCCGAAGTAGTTCAGCTTCGGCGCGCCGAGGGCGTCGCGGACGGCGTCCATGTCCCGTACGGCGCTGAGGGTGTCGATGTACGGCAGCAGGCGGCCGTACTTCTTGCCGCAGGCCGCGGCGAAGTCCTCCGCGCGCCGCAGGTCGGCCCGCTCGACCGCCGCCGTCGCCGGCAGCGAGTCCGGGCGGACCGGCTTGAAGTGGCCCGGCACGCAGTTCAGCGCGGGCGTGCTCTTGCCCACCCCGCGCGGGTCGAAGCCGATGACGTCGTACTGGGCGGCGACCGCCTTCGGCAGCGACGAGGCGACGAACCCGGCGAGGGCCAGCCCGCTGCCGCCGGGGCCGCCGGGGTTGACCAGCAGCGGTCCCTGGGACTTCTTCGCGGTGTGCGGGACGCGGGACAGCGCGATCGTGATCTTCTCGCCGTGCGGCCTGGCGTGATCGAGCGGCACCTTCAGGGAAGCGCACTGCAGTGTCGGGGAGTCGGCGGTGCCGCAGGCCTTCCAGGCGATCCGGGCCGCCGGGGCGGTGCGCGCGGGGTGTGTGGGGCTCGCGTCGGCGGGCGCGGCGGTGATCGTCCCGGCCACGACGACGGCGGCGCCGCACAGCACGGCTGCGCGTTTTCTCATGGGTCCTCCCAGGACGGAGGTCGAGGGACCGCGTGGGTCACGGCCCTCGGCGCATCGTCCCGGAAAGAGGGATCACAGAAGCCTGTTCCGGTGATTGTTGACCCGATCGGGTCGCCGGATGCCCTCGAACGCACTCAGTTCGGCGTGATCGGTTGTGGATTCCTTCGGGATCAGTGCGAAAGAGCTCAGATCAGGGTGAGTTGGGTGGGGCCGGACGGCTCCGGCTCCTCGACCGGCTCGGGCGGCCGGATCCGGCGCGGCATCCCCGCGCGCGTGGGACCGATCCCGTACTCCTCGGCCAGATCGTGGACCTGACGGGTGATCCGGCGCTGGTACCACTTCGGCGCGTAGGCCCCTTCGGCGTACAGCCGCTCGTAGCGGCGCACCAGGTGCGGGTGGTGCTGCCCGAGCCAGGCCATGAACCACTCGCGGGCTCCGGGGCGCAGGTGCAGCGCCAGCGGGGTGACGGAGGTCGCGCCGGCCTCCGCGATCGCCCGTACCGTGGACCGCAGTTGGGCCGGCTCGTCGCCGAGGAAGGGGATGACCGGCGCCATCAGCACCCCGCAGCCGATGCCGTGCTCGCTGAGGGTGCGTACGACGTCCAGCCGCCGCTGCGGCGAGGGCGTGCCCGGCTCGACGGTGCGCCACAGCTCGGTGTCGACGAAGCCGACCGACACGGAGACGCCGACCTCGGTCACCTCGGCCGCCTGCCGCAGCAGGTCGAGGTCGCGCAGGATCAGCGTGCCCTTGGTCAGGATCGAGAAGGGGTTGGCCCGCTCGCGCAGCGCGGAGAGGATGCCCGGCATCAGCCGGTAGCGGCCCTCGGCGCGCTGGTAGCAGTCCACGTTGGTGCCCATCGCCACGTGCTCGCCGTGCCAGCGGGGCGAGGCCAGCTGCCGGCGCAGCAGTTCGGGCGCGTTCACCTTGACGACGATCTGGGTGTCGAAGCCGACGCCGGTGTCCAGGTCCAGATAGCTGTGCGTCTTGCGGGCGAAACAGTAGACGCACGCGTGCGTGCAGCCCCGGTAGGGGTTCACCGTCCACTCGAACGGCATGCGGGAGGCGCCCGGCACCCGGTTGAGGATCGAGCGGGCGCGGATCTCGTGGAAGGTGATCCCGCGGAACTCGGGCGTGTCGAACGTCCTGATGGTGACCGCGTCCGCGCCGAACAGGGCGGCTTCCGCCGCGCGGTCGTGGCGGGACTCCACGGTGAGGTTCTCCCAGCGCATGACGCCTCCTCGGTAGCACTGGGCCCACAATAGAACATGTGTTCCCATGATCGTGCGAAGGTGCTTTCCGATCGGCCGGCGACCGCTTCCGGGGCCCCGATTTGGCGGCCGGACAGCGGGGTGGTTGGCTTGCCCCGAAGCTGAGGAAACCCCTGTTCAGCCCTGAGCAACAAGGACCTGGAGGAACCCATGGCGCAGGTCGAAGCCACCACGGAGCGGGTCGTCGCGGCGGACCCGGAGACGGTGTTCGACACGATCGCCGACTACAGCGGCACGCGCGGGAAGCTGCTGCCCGAGCACTTCAGCGAGTACGAGGTGCGCGAGGGCGGCGACGGCGAGGGCACCCTCGTGCACTGGAAGCTCCAGGCCACCAGCAAGCGCGTCCGCGACTGCCTCCTGGAGGTCACCGAGCCCACCGACGGCGAGCTGGTCGAGAAGGACCGCAACTCCTCCATGGTCACCGTCTGGCGCGTCACCCCGGCCGGCGAGGGCAGGTCCCGGGTCGTCGTGACCACCACCTGGACCGGCGCCGGCGGCATCGGCGGCTTCTTCGAGAGGACCTTCGCGCCCAAGGGTCTCGGCCGGATCTACGACGCGATTCTCGCCAACCTCGCCACCGAGGTCGAGAAGTAGGCCACGCCCCACCACGACGGTCAAGGGCCCGGCGGCCCTTGGCCGTCGTGTCGTTCCCGGACCCTGGACCCGGGCGTGACCTGCGGTGACGCGGGCTCCGGCGGCGCGCCGGGCGGGAGGCTTCCCGGGCGGCTCCACAGTGAAACCAATTACAGAAATGACGCACATCGCGAGCGGCCCGCGCCGTACGGTGGTGCCTTCGGAACAGATCTTGCGCAGCTCCGGGAGGGCCTGGGCCATGGACCGCGGCACCGAGAGGCACGCACCTCCCAGCCGTGGCGCCGACGCCGGTCCACCTGACAGCCCTTCGGGCGACTTCACGCAGGGCCCCCCGGACAGGTCCTCGGACGCCGGGCGCGTGCCGCTCGCCGTGGTCGTCGTCGACCGGGGCGGCTTCGTCGCCCACTGGAGCAGCTCCGCCCACGGGCTCTTCGGCGTCGCCGCGGACGAGGCGATCGGCCGTCCCGCGATCGACCTGCTCCCCGTCTCCGGGGCCCTCCCCGAGGTGGACGAGGACCTTCCCTGCGAAGGCCCGGTCTCCCACGCCGAGGACGCCTCCCTCGACGGCGCTCTGAGCCACCCGGCCGCCGGGCGGGCCCGGCTGACCGTGCCCGAGCGAGGCGAGGCGGGGACCAGGGGCCGGGTCGATGTCCTGTGGTGGGCGTACCCGCTCGTCGGCCCGGGGTCCGAGCGGCTGCTCGTGCTGGCCGCCGACGCGGAGAGCCTGGACCGGCGGCGGGAGCCGGACGGGCGGACCGTCGAATGCATCGCCCCCGCCTTCGCGCTGCACACCGACTTCCCCGGCGCCGGGGAACTCGCCCGCCGGCTGCCCGAGATCCTGCCCGGCATGAGCGCCGGCGACAGCACTCGCATCGTCGCGCAGGTCCTCGAACTCGGCTACCCCGTGCTGGAGTTCAGTCGGAACGACCGGGTGCCCGTCACCCCCGACTGGGGTGTCGGGCGGCGCGGGGCACGGGCCGGAGGCCGCGCGCGGTGAGCGCGCCGGACCGGATGCGGGGCACTGAGCGAGGGTGACGTCGAAACGGCGTCGCGCGAAGGGGAGTTGGGCATGAGCGTGACGAGTCGGTACCGGGACTCCTGGGAGGGGTTCTGGCGGGCGGCCCCGACGGCGCCGGGCGGGGTGTTCTGGGACGCGGACCCCGCGGTGACCTCCGCCCACCACCTCGCCTTCTTCGAGCCCCGACTCCGCGACGCCGCCCTGCCGTTGGTCGACCTCGGCTGCGGCAACGGCACCCAGACGCGTTTCCTCGCCGACCGCTTCCCGCGGGTGATCGGCGTCGACCTGTCCGACGCCGCCCTCGATCACGCCCGGCGCGCGGACCCCGCCGGACAGGCCGAGTACCGGCGGCTGGACGCGGCCGCCCAGGGCGAGGCCGAGGCTCTGCACGCCGAACTCGGCGACGTCAACGTCTATATGAGGGGCGTACTGCACCAGTGTGAGCCCGACGACCGCCAGCCGCTCGTGGACGGCATCGCCGCCCTCCTCGGCGAGGCCGGGCGGGCCTTCCTCGTCGAGCTGTCGGAGACGGCCCGGCCTCTCCTCGCAGACCTGGCCGGCGGGCCCGCCGGCCCGCCCCCGAAGCTCGCCCCCGTCCTGAGTCACGGCATCGCCCCCGGCGAGGTCGCCGACGAGGCCGTGCCCGTCTATCTGGCCGTCGCCGGCCTCGCGGTGCTCGCCTCGGGTGAACTCCCTCTCACCACCACCGAGTTCACCCCGGACGGCACCCGGATCGAGCTGCCGTCGAGATGGCTGCTGGCGGGGCGCACGATGTGAGCGGGGTCACAGTGGTCTTGCGCTCCGGTCCTGTCACACCTCCGGGACGCGGCGTGTCAGGGGGGTGAACGAGCACGACACCCCGATGAGGAGCCACTGACATGTCCACTGCCTATGTCGTCGTCACCGTCCTGGGAGCCGTCCTGGCCGGGTTCTCGGCCGCGTCACTGCTGCTCGGCGCCGAGTGGACCGTGAAGCCGCTCGCCGACTACGGCGTGCCGCGTGCCTGGTGGACATGGCTCGGCGTCGCGAAGGCCGCCGGCGCGGCCGGTCTGCTGGCCGGGCTCTTCGTGCCCGTGATCGGCGTGCCGGCCGCGGCGGGCCTGGTCCTGTACTTCCTCGGGGCCGCGGCCACCGTGGCGCGCGCCCGCTGGTTCTCGCACCTGCCGTTCCCGCTGATCTACGGGGCGCCGGCCGCCGCGTCGCTCGTGCTCTGGTTCTGAGCGGCTCCGACCGGAGCTGGACTCAAGGCGCGGTGACCGGGACTCCCCGGCCGCCGCGCACTTCGGTCCGTCCGGTCTCAGCCGTCGAGCACCCCCACCTCGATCCCGGCCAGCCGCTCGCGGTCCGCGACGATCTCGATGCGGGTGATCCCCTCGTCCGTGACCGTGAGCAGCAGGGCCATCCGCAGCCGCCCCTGGGGAGCCATCACCAGGCCGGCGCGGCCGTCCAGCAGCGCGGGGCCGGTGAACCGGGCCCGGCCGGTCGCCGCCATCGCGCCCTGCGCGACCGTACGGGCGCCGACGACCTCGACCGGCTCCGGCGTCGGGACGACGAACCGGTCGGCGGTGAGCACCACGTCCGGATGCAGCAGCGCGAGCAGGGCCTCGAAGTCGCCGCCGCGCGTGGCGGCGAGGAACGCCTCCACCGCCTGCCGTCGCCGGGGGGCGTCGGCGGCGGGCGCGGCCCGCGAGGTGCGGACGCCCGCCGGCTCCCGTGCGCCGGCCGGCGCCGGCGTCGTGCCCCTGACCCGCCGGCGGGCACGGCTGGCGAGCTGCCGGGTCGTCGCCGGGGTGCGGTCGATCAGCGGGGCGATCGCGTCGAACGGCACCGCGAACAGGTCGTGCAGGACGAACGCCAGCCGCTCGTCCGGCCCCAGCGAGTCCAGGACGACGAGCAGCGCCACCCCGACGGAGTCGGCCAGCAGCGCCTCCTCCTCGGGATCGCCGGCGGGCGCGGCGCCGGCCCCGAGGCCGGTCTCCGAGGTCTCCAGCGGCTCCTCGCGCCGCGTCCTGCGCGAGCGCAGCATGTTCAGGCTCACCCGGCCCACCACGGTGGTCAGCCACGCGGTGACGTTCTCCACCTCGCCGAGATCGGCCGCGGACGCCCGCAGCCAGGTCTCCTGGACGGCGTCGTCGGCCTCGGCGAGCGAGCCGAGCATGCGGTGGGCGACGGCCCGCAGTCGCGGCCGGTCCGCCTCGAAGCGTTCCGGCGAGAGTATGCGCCCGGTCATGGCGGGTTCCCCGTTCGTCGTCGAAGGTGAGGTGAGCGGCGTGCGAGGTAGATCAGAGCAGAAACGGACCGGTTAAGCTCGGGGCGTTTGCGGGAGAGGGCGGATGCGGGCATGAAGATCCTGATCAGCGCCGACATGGAAGGCGCCACCGGTGTCACCTGGCCGGCCGACGTGCTGCCGGGGACGCCGCAGTGGGAGCGGTGCCGGGCGCTGTTCACCTCGGACGTCAACGCGGCCGTCCTCGGCTTCTTCGACGGCGGCGCCGACGACGTCCTGATCAACGAGGCCCACTGGACCATGCGCAACCTTCTCCTGGAGCAGCTCGACGAGCGGGCCCAGATGCTCACCGGGCGGCACAAGTCGCTGTCCATGGTGGAGGGCGTCCAGCACGGCGACGTGGACGGCGTCGCCTTCGTCGGCTACCACGCCGGGGCCGGCGCGGAGGGCGTCCTCGCCCACACCTATCTCGCCAACTCGATCACCGGGGTGTGGCTGAACGACGTACGGGCCAGCGAGGGGCTGCTCAACGCGCGCGTGGCCGCCGAGTTCGGGGTACCCGTGGTGCTGGTCACGGGCGACGACGTAGCCTGCGAGGACGCCCTCGGGTACGCGCCCGAGGCGCTGAAGGTGGCGGTCAAGGACCATGTGTCGCGGTACGCGGCCGTGTGCCGGACGCCGGCCCGCACCGCCGCCGACATCCGGGCCGCGGCGAAAGAGGCCGTCCGGCTGGCGGTCCGTCAGGAGCCTTCGCGGGAAGGGCCGTTCACCGTGGCGGTGGAGTTCGACGCCGAACACCTGGCGATGGCCGCCACGGTGGTGCCGGGAGTGGCGCGGATCGGGGAGCGCAAGGTGGCGTACACCAGCGGCACCATGTACGAGGGCATCCGCACGTTCAAGGCGGTCACGACGGTCGTCTCGGCGGCGGTCGAGGAACAATACGGCTGAGGAGCAGCATGGCTGACGCGCAGGCGAGGGACGAGGTCGTGCGGTTCACGTCCGACCTCATCCGCATCGACACCACCAACCGGGGCGGCGGGGACTGCAAGGAGCGGCCCGCCGCCGAGTACGCGGCCGCGCTGCTCGCCGAGACAGGCCTGGAGCCGACGCTGCTGGAGCGCACCCCGGGCCGGACCAACGTCGTCGCACGCGTCGAGGGCTCCGACCCGTCGGCGGATGCGCTGCTGGTCCACGGTCACCTCGACGTGGTGCCCGCCGAGGCGGCGGACTGGAGCGTGCACCCCTTCTCCGGGGAGATCCGCGACGGCGTGGTGTGGGGGCGCGGCGCCGTCGACATGAAGAACATGGACGCGATGATCCTCGCCGTCGTGCGCGCCTGGGCCCGCGAGGGCGTACGGCCCCGGCGTGACGTGGTGATCGCCTTCACCGCCGACGAGGAGGCCAGCGCCGAGGACGGCTCGGGCTTCCTCGCCGACGAGCACGCCCACCTCTTCGAGGGCTGCACGGAGGCCGTCGGCGAGTCCGGCGCGTTCACCTTCCACGACGGCGGCGGCCGGGAGATCTACCCGATCGCGGCGGGGGAGCGCGGCACCGGCTGGCTGAAGCTGACCGCCCGAGGCCGCGCCGGGCACGGCTCCAAGGTCAACCGGGAGAACGCGGTGACCCGCCTGTCCGCCGCGATCACGCGCATCGGCGAGCACGAGTGGCCGCTCAGGCTGACCCCGACCGTGCGGGCCGCGCTGACCGAACTGGCCGCCGTGTACGGCATCGAGGCCCGCCTCGACGACGTGGACGCCCTGCTGGACAAGCTGGGGCCGGCCGCCAAGCTGGTGGAGGCGACCGTCCGCAACAGCGCCAACCCGACCATGCTGGAAGCCGGTTACAAGGTCAACGTGATTCCGGGCGAGGCCGTCGCCTACGTCGACGGACGGTATCTCGCGGGCGGCGAGGACGAATTCTGCGCCACCCTCGACGAACTGACCGGCCCCGACGTGGAATGGGAGTTCCTGCACCGCCAGGTCGCCCTCCAGGCGCCGGTGGACTCGCCGACGTACGCGCGGATGCGCGCCGCCGTGGAGGAGTTCGCGCCGGGGGGACATGTGGTGCCCTACTGCATGTCCGGCGGCACCGACGCCAAGCAGTTCTCGCGGCTCGGGATCACCGGCTACGGGTTCGCGCCGCTCAGGCTGCCGGAGGGGCTGGACTACCAGGCGCTCTTCCACGGCGTCGACGAGCGGGTGCCCGTCGAGGCGCTCCAGTTCGGCGTCGACGTCCTCGACCGCTTCCTGCGCACGGCCTGAGCGGGCGGGGGAGACGTGCAGATCCTGCCGTACGGTTCCTGGCCCTCGCCGCTCGACGCGCGGCTCGCCGCCGCGCACGACGGGCGGCCCGAGTACGTCGGCTTCGTCGGCGACGAGGTGTGGTGGACCGCGCCCCGCCCCGCCGAGGGCGGCCGGCGCACCCTGGTGCGCCGGCGCGCCGACGGCGCCGAGGAGTCGGTGCTGCCCGCGCCGTGGAACGTGCGCAGCCGGGTGCTGGAGTACGGCGGGCAGCCCTGGGCCGGTGTGCTCCACGAGGACCGGCCGCTGGTGGTGTTCGCGCACTTCGCCGACCAGCGGCTGTACGTCTGGCGGCCGGGCGGCGAGCCCCGGCCGCTGACCCCGCTGTCGCCCGTGGGCGGCGGACTGCGCTGGGCCGAGCCGCAGTTGCTGCTCGACCGGGGCGAAGTCTGGTGTGTGCTGGAGGAGTTCACCGGTGACGGGCCCACCGACGTGCGCCGGGTCCTGGCCGCCGTGCCGCTGGACGGATCGGCCGCCGGGGACCGGACCGCCGTACGCGAACTCACCGACGACCACCGGAGGTTCGTCACCGGGGCGCGCATCTCGCCGAACGGGCGACAGGCCGCGTGGCTGGCCTGGGACCATCCACGGATGCCGTGGGACGGCACGGACGTCGTCGTGGCCGGGATCGGGGCGGACGGCGGGCTCGACGACGCCCGGGTGGTCGCGGGCGGGCCCGAGGAGTCGGTCGCCCAGGTCGACTGGTCCTCGGACGGCCGCCTGCTCTACACCAGCGACCGCTCCGGCTGGTGGAACGTCTACCGCGACCACCAGCCCGTCTGCCCGCGCGAGGAGGAGTTCGCCGGGCCGCTGTGGAAGCTCGGCCACCGCTGGTTCGCGCCGCTTCCCGGCGGTCTCCTCGCCGTCGTGCACGGCCGGGGCGCCGCCGCGCTCGGCGTCCTCGACCCGGAGAGCGGCGAGGTCGTCGACGTGGCCGGCCCGTGGACGGAGTTCGCCTCCACCCTCGCCGTGCACGGAGAACGCGTCGTCGCCGTCGGCGCCAGCCCGCGCAGCGCCTACGAGGTGGTGGAGCTCGACACCCGCACCGGCCGGGCCCGGGTGATCGGCGCGCCGCACGACGACACCGTGGACCCCGCCTACTACCCCGAACCGCAGCTGCGCACCTTCACCGGACCCGACGGCCGCGACGTCCACGCGCACGTGTACCCGCCGCACAACCCCGGGTGCGTCGCCCCCGGCGCCGAGCTGCCGCCCTACGTCATCCGGGCGCACGGCGGGCCCACCGACCGTTCCCCGCTCGTACTGGACCTGGAGACCGCCTACTTCACCTCCCGGGGCATCGGCGTCGCCGAGGTCGACTACGGCGGGTCGAGCGGCTACGGACGGGAGTACCGCGACCGGCTGCGCGAACAGTGGGGCGTGGTCGACGTCGAGGACTGCGCGGCCGTCGCCCTCGCCCTCGCCGACGAGGGCACCGCCGACCGGGACCGGCTGGCGATCCGCGGCGGCAGCGCGGGCGGCTGGACCGCCGCCGTCTCGCTCACCGGCGCCGGCGTCTACGCCTGCGGCACCATCGTCTACCCCGTCCTGGACCTCGCGGCCTGGGCGACCGGCGGCACCCACGACTTCGAGTCCCGCTACCTCGACACCCTCGTCGGACCGCTCGACGAGGTGCCCGCCCGGTACGCCGAACGCTCGCCCGTCGAGCACGCCGACCGGATCCGCGCGCCGTTCCTGCTGCTCCAGGGCCTCGACGACGTGATCTGCCCGCCCGCCCAGGCCGAACGCCTCCTGTCCCGCATCGCCGGCCGCGGCGTCCCGCACGCCTACCTCGCCTTCGAGGGGGAGGGGCACGGGTTCCGGCGGGCGGAGACCATGGTGCGGGCCCTGGAGGCCGAGCTCTCGCTGTACGCTCAGGTGTTCGGGCTGCGTCCGCCCGGTATCCCGACCCTGGAGCTCACGCGGTGAACGACCTCGTACGCCCTTCCCGGCTCGCCCCCGGCGCCCGGGTGGCGGTCGTGGCCCCCAGCGGACCGGTGGCCGAGGAGCGGCTTCAGGCCGGTCTCGACGTCCTGCGCGGCTGGGACCTCGACCCGGTGGCCGCGCCCCACGTCCTCGACCGGCACCGCACGCTCGGCCACCTCGCGGGCGAGGACGCCGACCGGGCCGCCGACCTCCAGCGCGCCTGGTGCGACCCTGCCGTCGACGCCGTGCTGTGCGCACGCGGCGGCTACGGCGCGCAGCGCCTCGTCGACCTGCTCGACTGGGACGCGATGCGGGCGGCCGGCCCCAAGGTGTTCATCGGCTTCAGCGACAGCACCGCCCTGCACGAGGCGTTCGCCGTCCGTCTGGGCCTGGTCACCTTGTACGGCCCCGTCGCCGCCGGCGTCGACTTCATCAAGAACTCCCGTGCCCAGGACCACCTCAGGGCCACCCTGTTCGCCCCGGAGAGCGTCCGCGTCCTCGCCTCCACCGGCGCCGCCCTCGCCCCCGGCCGGGCCCGGGGCGTCACCCTGGGCGGCTGTCTCACCCTCCTCGCCACCGGCTACGGCACCCCGCACACCCGCTCCGGCGCGCGCGGCGGACTGCTCCTGCTGGAGGACGTGGGGGAGCCGCCGTACCGTCTCGACCGGGCCCTCACCCAACTGCTGCGCACCGGCTGGCTCGACGGCGTCGCCGGCGTCGCCCTCGGCTCCTGGCAGGCCTGCGGCCCCTACGAGGAGCTGCGCCCCGTCCTCGCCGACCGGCTGGGCGGGCTCGGGGTGCCCGTCGTGGAGGAGCTGGGCTTCGGGCACTGCGAGGGGGCGCTGACCGTGCCGTTCGGCGTGAGCGCCGAGCTGGACGCCGACGCCGGGACGCTGACCCTGGACGCGCCCGCGCTGATCTGACCCGCGCGCCCGCGCCGTGTCACCCGGAGGCAGGACCCGCCGTGCGGGCGGGCGAGGCCGGGCTCACGCTGGTCGCATGAGCGCGAAGACCTCCGAGAGCGGCGGGAAGACCGGCGGCCAGGGCACCGGGGCGACGCCCGCCCGGATCACCGTGTCGGCGCTCGCCGTCCTCGCCGTCGTCTTCATCTTCGAGAACACCGGCGCGACCAGGATCAGACTGCTGGTGCCGGAGGTGACCATGCCGCTGTGGACGGCCCTGCTGGCCACCGGCGTCATCGGCGCGCTGTGCGGCGCCTACGCGGTGCGACGGCGCGGCTGACTACGCTGGCCGGATGCCGCACACCGCATCGCGCTACCTCGCCGAGGGCCCCCGCGTGGGCATACGCCACCTCACCCACGCGGACGGGGCCGAGTTCACCGCCCGCGTCCGCGAGAGCCACGACCTGCACCGCCCGTGGCTGTTCCCGCCGGCCACCCCCGACGCGTACACCGCGTACGCGGACCGGCTGATCCAGGACTCCTCGAAAGCCGGCTTCCTGGTGTGCACCAAGGACGACGGGGCCATCGCCGGGTTCGTCAACATCAACAACATCGTCCAGGGCGCCTTCCAGAACGGGGCGCTGGGCTACGGCGCGTTCGCGCACGCCGCCGGGCGGGGACTGATGCGCGAGGGGCTCGGCCTCGTCGTGGGCCACGCCTTCGGCCCGATGCGGCTGCACCGCCTGGAGATCAACGTCCAGCCCGGCAACGCCGCCTCGATCGCCCTCGCCCGGGGCGGCGGCTTCCGCCTGGAGGGCTTCTCCCCGGGGATGATCTACATCGACGGCGACTGGCGAGACCACCAACGCTGGGCCCTCACGGCCGAAATGAGACCCGCACCCGCCCCGGAACCCCGTTGAACGCGCGACCGGGCGTCGGCGAGGATGCCCGGAGGCGGAATCTGGTCGTCGTGGCTCTCGGGCGGGGATGAGCGGGGGTGGCCGTCAGTCTCGGCGGCGGTCGACGTATTCGTAGAGGGTGCCGTCAGGGTGGCGGGCGACCAGGTTGCGGCCCACCGGGGTCGACACCGGGCCCGCCAGGACGTCCGCGCCCAGGTCGGTGAGGGTCTTGTGGGCCTCGTCCACGTCCGTGACGGCGATCGTCGCCACCACCTTGCGCAGCACCTCCAGCTCGGCGGCGGGACCGCTCATCAGCAGGAAGCAGCCGACCGCCGCGACCTGCACCCCGGCGCGCTCGAAACGCAGCGCCGGGGCGTTCGTGAGCCGCTCGTAGAAGGGGACCGCGGTCTCCAGGTCGTCGACGCAGACCCGCAGCGTAGTTCCGAGAATCTCCATGCCGGAAAGCGTAGTTGGGGCGGCCGCGCGGACGCGGCGCCTTCACTTGATCCCCTCGACGTCCCCCGGTGTTACCCGTCGCACACCCCGGGTACCCGAGCGCAATGGAGCGCATGGATCACCTGGAGCATCTGGACAAGCACCTGGTCGACGAGCTGGCGCAGGTGGCACGCGAGACCATCCGGGAGGAGGTGCGCGAGCAGACCCGCAAGCAGCGCCGTACGGCCGTGCTGTACGCCTCGTCCGGCGCCCTCGCCCTGTACGCGGGCGCCGCCGTCTCCCTCGCCGTGGGCCTGGCGTTCGCCCTTGTGCTGCCCGACTGGGCCGCCGCGCTGATCACCGCGGCCGTTCTCGGCGTGCTGGCGTACGTGCTGCGCGGCGCCGCCCGGCCGCACCGCCACACGAGCGGCCGCCCGGAGGGCGCCGGGGCCGGACTCGCCGCCCCGCCCGTGGGCACGCCCGCCGGCGGTCTCGGCATGTCCGTCCCGCCGATGCCGTCCACCCCGCCCGACGTGCCGCGTCAGGGCGGCGCCGGCCCCGACGTCCCGAACCACCGGGTGTGATGCCGGATGCGCGCACCGTGGAAGACGGCGGCGGACGACGGACGCCGGGTCGTCGTGGTGACCGGGGCCAGCGGCGGAGTGGGGCGGGCCACCGCCCGCGCCTTCGCCGCCCGGGGCGACCGCGTCGCCCTGCTGGCCCGGGGCCGTGAGGGCCTCGCCGCGGCCGCCGACGAAGTGCAGCGGGCCGGCGGCGAGGCGCTGACCGTGAGCGTCGACATGGCCGACGCCAAGGCGGTCGAGGACGCGGCGCAGCAGGTCGTCGACGCCTACGGCCGCATCGACGTATGGGTCAACGACGCCTTCACCGGCGTCTTCGCCCCGTTCACCGAGATCACCCCCGACGAGTTCCGCCGGGTGACGGAAGTGACGTACCTGGGCTTCGTGTTCGGCACGCGCGCCGCGCTGCGGCACATGCTGCCCCGCGACCGCGGCACGATCGTCCAGGTCGGTTCCGCGCTCGCCTACCGCGGGGTGCCCCTGCAGGCGGCGTACTGCGGGGCCAAGCACGCCATCCAGGGGTTCAACGAGTCGCTGCGCTGCGAGCTGCTGCACTCCCGCAGCCGGGTGCGGACGACGATGGTGCAGTTGCCCGGCCTCAACACCCCGCAGTTCGACTGGGTGCTGGACCGGATGCCGGGCCGTGCCCGCCCGGTGGCGCCCGTGTACCAGCCCGAGATCGCCGCCCGGGCGATCGTGCACGCCGCCGGCCACGCGCGGCGGCGCGAGTACTGGGTGGGCGGTTCCACCGCGGCCACCCTCATCGCCAACGCCGTGATCCCCGGCCTCCTCGACCGCTATCTGGCCCGCACCGCCTTCGGCGCGCAGCAGGAGGAGGACGGGGCCCGGGGCGACCACGGCCCGGGCAACCTGTGGGATCCCGCCGACGGCCCCCACGGGTACGACCACGGCGCCCACGGCCGCTTCGACGACGAGGCGATCGGGCACAGCCCGCAGGAGTGGGCCTCCCGCAACCGTGGACGGGTCGGCGCCGGGCTGCTCGCCGCGGGTGTCGGCGCGGCGGTGACGGCGGGACTGCGCCGGCGGGCACGCGCCGCCTGAACCACCGCCGTCACGCCGCAGGCCGGGACCCCGCCGTCGTGGGTCCCGGCCTGCGGCGTCGGGGGCGGCTCAGGACAGCTGTCGGGGGCGGCTCAGGACAGCTGCGGCAGCACCTTCGTGCGGTAGAAGTCGAAGAAGCCCCGCTGGTCCGGGCCGATCTGGTTGACGTAGACCCGGTCGAAGCCGGCGTCGGCGAACGCGGTGAGCGCCGAGACGTGTTCGTCGACGTCGTCGCCGCACACCCGGTTCTCGCGCACCATGTCCTCGGTGACCAGCGACTGCGCCTGCTCGAAGTGACGGGGCGTGGGCAGGACCTGGCCCAGCTCGCCGGGAAGCAGTTCGTTCGCCCACAGGCGGTGCGCCGTTCGGAGAGCCTCGTCGCGGTCCGGACCGTAGCAGACCTTGGTGCCGCCGCTGACCGGCTTGCCGCCGCCCCCGCCCTTGCGGAACTGCTCCACCATCGTCTCCTCCGGCATCATCGTGATGTAGCCGTCGGCGACGCGGGAGGCGAGCGCCGTCGCCTTCGGGCCGAAGCCGGAGATGTCGATCGGCACCGGCTGGTCGGGGACGGTGTAGAGGCGCGCGTTCTCCACCGTGTAGTGGGTGCCGTGGTGGCTGACCTCCTCACCGGTGAACAGCCGGCGCATGATCTGGATCGCCTCCTCCAGCATCTCCAGACGCACCTGCGTGGGCGGCCACGCGTCGCCGAGGATGTGCTCGTTGAGGGCCTCGCCCGAGCCGACGCCCAGCCGGAACCGGCCCTCGGTCATCACCGCCGCGGTGGCGGCGGCCTGCGCCACCACCGCCGGGTGCATCCGCACCGTCGGGCAGGTCACCGCCGTCTCGATCGGCAGCGACACGGCCTCCGACAGCGCGCCGATCACCGACCACACGAACGGGCTCTGGCCCTGCGCGTCGTTCCACGGGTGGTAGTGGTCGGAGATCCACAGCGCCTGGAATCCGGCCTGCTCGGCCATGCGCGCCTGCTCGATCAGGTCGGCGGGGCCGTGCTCCTCGGTGGACAGGAAGTAGCCGTACTCGGGCATGGGGGAACCTCCGCTGGTGTGCCGCGGGTGGGTGGGGGTCGCCCGTCCGGGTACCCGGCGCCCGGCCGGGAAACCGCGACCGCCCGGACCGGGCCGACGTTTGGCCCCCCTGCCCAGGGGGACGCGGAAACCCTTGTACGACCGTACGACTCCCCAACCGGAGGCGAACCGTGAGTCGACCCCGCATCGTGATCGTCGGAGCCGGATTCGCCGGGTACCGGACAGCCCGCAGTCTGGCGCGGGCGGCCCGGGGCCGGGCCGACATCACCCTGCTCAACCCGACCGACTACTTCCTTTACCTTCCCCTGCTGCCCCAGGTGTCCGCCGGCATCCTCGAACCGCGCCGGGTCACCGTCTCCCTCTCCGGCACCCTGCCCGACGTGCGGCTGGTGCTCGGCGAGGCGGGCCGCGTCGACCTCGACGGGCGCGCCGTCCACTACACCGACCCGGAGGGCCGGGAGGGCACGCTGGAGTACGACCGGCTGGTGCTCGCCGCCGGCAGTGTCAACAAGCTGCTGCCCATCCCCGGCGTCGCCGAGCACGCGCACGGCTTCCGCGGCCTGCCCGAGGCGCTCTACCTGCGTGACCACGTCACCCGGCAGGTGGAGCTGGCGGCCACCGCCGACGACCCCGAGGAGCGCGCGGCGCGCTGCACGTTCGTGGTGGTCGGCGCCGGCTACACCGGCACCGAAGTCGCCGCGCAGGGACAGCTGTTCACCGACGCGCTGGTGCGCTCGCGCCCGCTGCGCGAGGACGTACGGCCGCGCTGGATGCTCCTCGACATCGCCGACCGCGTCCTGCCCGAACTGGACGAGCGGCTCTCGCGCACCGCCGACACGGTCCTGCGCGAACGGGGCGTCGAGGTCCGGATGGGCACCTCCGTGAAGGAGGCCACCCGTGACGGGGTCCTGCTCACCGACGGCGAGTCCGTCGACACCCGCAGCCTGGTGTGGTGCGTGGGCGTACGGCCCGACCCGCTCGCCGAATCCCTGGGACTGCCCCTGGAGCGTGGCCGGCTCCTGGTCGAGCCGACGCTGCAAGTCCCGGGCCGGCCCGAGGTGTTCGCCTGCGGCGACGCCGCCGCCGTGCCCGATCTGGAGAAGCCCGGACAGTACACGCCGATGACGGCGCAGCACGCCTGGCGGCAGGGCAAGGTGGCCGCGCACAACATCGCCGCCTCGCTGACCGGCCGCGAGCTGCGGCCCTACCGGCACAAGGACATGGGCTTCGTCGTCGACCTCGGCGGGGTCAAGGCGGCCGCCAACCCGCTGGGCGTCCATCTCTCCGGGCTGCCGGCCGGCGTGGTCACCCGCGGCTATCATCTCGCCGCCATGCCCGGCAACCGCGTCCGGGTCGCCGCCGACTGGCTCCTGGACGCCGTACTGCCGCGCCAGGGCGTCCAGTTGGGCCTGGTCCGCTCCTGGTCGGTGCCGCTGGACACCGCCTCGCCGGAGCTGGTGCGGGCCCCGAGCGAGCGGCAGGGGGCCGCCGCGTCGAGCGCGGGCGCCGTCGGCGGTGGCGGCGCGCACGGCGACGGACCGCGGACCAGGGGTGGCGGCGGGGGCGAGGACACGTCCCGGACGATCACGTCGCCGACGCCCGGGCCGGTGAAGGACGAGCCTGCGCGGCGGCGGGTGGAGCCGGAGTCCGCCGGGGCCGACGGAGCTGCCGTCGAGAGTGCCGTGGGCGGGGGTGGCGGTGAGGACGCGTCCCGGACGATCACGTCGCCGACGCCCGGGCCGGTGAAGGACGAGCCTGCGCGGCGGCGGGTGGAGCCGGAGTCCGCCGCGGCCGACGGAGCTGCCGTCGAGAGCGTTGTGGGTGGGGGTGGCGGTGAGGACACGTCCCGGACGATCACCTCGCCCACACCCGAGCCGGTGAAGGACGAGCCCGCGAAGAAGCGGCGTGACGACAAGCCCACGCGGACGGACCGCGCGCCGGGGAAGAGCGAACCCGGCGCTGAGCCCGCGAAGAATCAGCCTGGCGGTGAGGCCGCGAAGAATCAGCCGGGCGGTGAGGCCGCCAGGAACCAGCCCGGAGGCGAGCCCGCCAAGAACCAGCCCGGCGCCCGGCCCGCCCAGCGGAACCCGCGGTGAACCCGCCCGCGAGGGCCCCTCGGTGAACCGCCGGCGAGCGTGACCCCGGCGGCGACCCCGCCCCGACAGCCTTCGAGAGCCCACGACAGCCCTCGCACCCCCTACCTCCCGACCCCGGGGAAGGAGATCAGCGACCCGATGGACACCGCCGAACTCACCGATCTCGGACAGCAGTTGCGCGTAGACAGCGTCCGCGCCGCCGCAGCCGCGAAGTCCGGGCACCCGACGTCCTCGATGTCCGCCGCGGACCTCATGGCCGTCCTGCTGGCCCACCACCTCCGCTACGACTTCGACCGCCCCGCCCACCCCGGCAACGACCGCTTCGTCCTCTCCAAGGGCCACGCCTCCCCGCTGCTCTACTCCGCCTACAAGGCGGCCGGGGTCGTCGACGACGACGAGCTGCTCACCTTCCGGGAGCTCGGCAGCCGGCTCGAAGGGCATCCCACCCCGCGGCGGCTGCCCTGGGTGGAGACCGCCACCGGCTCACTCGGGCAGGGACTGCCGGTCGGCGTCGGCATCGCGCTCGCCGTGAAGCGGCTGGACCGCTCCGAGGCGCGGGTGTGGGTGCTGTGCGGCGACAGCGAGATGGCCGAGGGATCGGTGTGGGAGGCCGCCGAGCACGCGGGTCACGAGCGCCTGGACAACCTCGTGGTCATCGTCGACGTCAACCGGCTCGGCCAGCGCGGCCCGACCCGCCACGGGCACGACCTCGACGCCTACGCGCGCCGCTTCCAGGCCTTCGGCTGGCACACGGTCGAGGTCGACGGCCATGACGTGGACGCCGTGGACCGCGCCTACGGCGAGGCCCGTTCCACCAAGGGCCAGCCCACCGCGATCCTCGCCCGCACCCTCAAGGGCAAGGGCGTCGAAGCCGT
Source organism: Streptomyces sp. NPDC101166 (assembly GCF_044768125.1). Lineage (NCBI taxonomy): Bacteria > Bacillati > Actinomycetota > Actinomycetes > Kitasatosporales > Streptomycetaceae > Streptomyces > Streptomyces sp. NPDC101166. The sequence continues at coordinate 265,445 of NZ_JBIWPF010000002.1, read as the reverse complement.
CCAGGATCGCGAGGGCCTGCACGGCAAGCCGCTCCCGGACGCCGACGAGGCGATCGAGGAGCTCGGCGGGGTGCGCGATCTGCGCGTGCGGGTGCAGCCGCCGCCCGCCGCCCGGCTGCTGCACGCCGTCGCCGACGGACACCTCGACCTGCCGCGCTGGGAGAAGGGCGATCCCGAGAAGGGCGTCGCCACCCGTGACGCCTACGGACAGGCGCTCGCCGCCCTCGGCACCGCCCGCGAGGACGTCGTCGCCCTCGACGGCGAGGTGAGCGACTCCACCCGGGCCGAGTTCTTCGCCAAGGAGCACCCCGAGCGGTTCTTCGAGTGCTACATCGCCGAGCAGCAGCTCGTCGCCGCCGCGGTGGGCCTCGCGGCGCGCGGCAGGGTGCCGTACGCCTCCACCTTCGCCGCCTTCCTGACCAGGGCGTACGACTTCGTGCGGATGGCGTCGATCAGCGGGGCCGGGATCAACCTGGTCGGCTCGCACGCGGGCGTGGCCATCGGACAGGACGGGCCCTCCCAGATGGGCCTGGAGGACCTCGCGATGTTCAGGGCCGTGCACGGCTCCACCGTGCTGTACCCGTGCGACGCCAACCAGACCGCCCGCCTGGTCGCGACCATGGCCCAGCTGGACGGCGTCCGCTATCTGCGCACCTCGCGCGGCGCGAGCCCGGTGATCTACGGGCCCGACGAGGAGTTCCCGGTGGGCGGCAGCAAGGTGCTGCGCTCCTCCGGCCGGGACCGGCTCACCGTCGTGGCGGCCGGCGTCACCGTGCACGAGGCGCTCAAGGCCGCCGACGCGCTCGCCGGCGAGGGCGTCGACGTCAGGGTCGTGGACTTGTACTCGGTCAAGCCGGTGGACCGGGAGACCCTGCGGCGGGCCGCCGAGGAGACCGGCTGTCTGCTGACGGTGGAGGACCACCACGAGGAGGGCGGCCTCGGCGACGCGGTCGCGGAGGCCTTCGCCGACGGGCGGCCGGTGCCCCGTCTGGTGCGGCTGGGGGTGCGGACGATGCCGGGCTCGGCCGGTCCGGACGAGCAGTTGCACGCCGCCGGCATCGACGCCGAGTCGATCGCCGCCTCGGCGCGACTGCTGGTGGAGACGGCGGTCGTGCCGTGACGAGTGGCCCGCGCCCGCGCCCCGTCCGGCGTGACAGCGTGGACTCGCGTGGCTGATACACGTACCGCCGGTACGCAGTGATGTCCGTACGGAGGCCCAGACCCGTGCGCTCGTGAAGGTTTGGCCAAGGACCTTCAGGCCACCCGGAAGGAGAGGTGGTCATGGCGAACACGAAGAACACATCGGAGACGAAGACTTCACGGTCTTCACAGGACACCGACAGTGCTCCGGAGTCCAGCGAGCGGAGCACCCGAGACACCCGCAGGGAGGAGGACGACACCGTGGCGGACCGGCCGAGCCCCATGGAGGTGCTGCGTCAGGCGCGCGCCCAGCTCGCCGAGCTGACGGGCATGACCGCCGAGAGCGTCTCGTCCTTCTCGCAGACGGAGGACGGCTGGTCGCTGGAGGTCGAGGTCCTCGAACTCGAGCGGGTCCCCGACACCATGAGCCTCATGGCCAGCTACGAGGTGGAGCTGGACCCGCAGGGCCAGCTCACCGGCTACCGGCGCGTTCGCCGCTACGAGCGCGGACGGGCCGACGCACATCGGCGGGGCGGTCGCTAGACCGCCCGATCCCGGCACATCCCGACATTCATCCGCGAGACAAGGAGGTGCGGTCGGCATGACCGTAGTCCCGGCACAGCAGTCCGGAGGCGGAGGCGGCTCCAGCGGCCTCTACGACGTCCTGGAACTCGTTCTCGACAGGGGACTGGTCATCGACGCGTTCGTACGGGTCTCCCTGGTCGGCATCGAGATCCTCAAGATCGACATACGGGTCGTCGTCGCCAGCGTCGATACCTATCTGCGCTTCGCCGAGGCGTGCAACCGCCTCGACCTCGAGGCCGGCCCGCGCAAGAGCCCGGGGCTGCCGGAGATCGTCGGAGAGGTCACCGAGTCCGGCGCGCGCGGCAAGTCCAAGGGCGCCCTGTCCGGCGCCGCCGAGACCATCTCGGGCGCCTTCAAGCAGGCCCGCGACGAGGGCGAGTCCGAGCCGCGGCCGCGTGCCCGCAAGTCCACCGCCTCGCGCAGCCGTAAGGAGGAGCAGGAGTGAGCACCTACGTCTACGGCATCACCGCCGCCTCCCACCCGGCGCTGCCGGAGGGCCTCGGCGGTGTGGGCGACCCGCCGATGCAGATCCGGGTGCTCACGGAGGGCGACCTCGCGGCGATCGTCAGCGATGCCCCGGAGAATCTGCGTCCCAAGCGCAAGGACCTGCTCGCCCACCAGAACGTCCTCGCCGAGGCGGGCGCCGAGGGCTGCGTGCTGCCCATGCGCTTCGGGAGCGTCGCCCCCGACGACAGCGCCGTCACCGGCGTGCTCGCCGAGCGCCTCGAGCACTACAGGGAGCGGCTGGCGGCGCTCGACAACAAGGTCGAGTACAACGTGAAGGCCTCCCACGTCGAGGAGGCGGTCCTGCACCAGGTGATGGCCGAGAGCCCCGAACTGCGCGGGCTGGCCGAGGCCAACCGCCAGGCCGGCGGCGGCACCTACGAGCAGAAGCTCCAGCTCGGCGAGATGGTGGCGGCCGCGGTCAAGAACCGTGAGGCCACGGACGCGGCCGAGGTGCGCGAGTCGCTGGAGTCGCTGGCCTCCGACGTCGAGGCGGGTCCCGAGTCCACGGGCTGGCTGGCCAACGTGTCCTTCCTGGTCGACCGCGACTCCGCGGCACGGTTCCTGGAGGCGGCGGAAGCGCTGCGTGAGAGCCACCCCTACCTGGAGGTCCGGGTCAACGGGCCGCTGCCGCCGTACAGCTTCGTCGAACCCGGTCCCGCGAAGCCCGCGGTGCCGGCGGCCGAGAACGCCGTGTAGCGGCCGGCGAGCGCCGGGCGCGCGAGCGAGGGAGCAGAGAGATGGGCTTGATCTCGGAGGTGCTGCTGCTGCCGTTCGCCCCGGTGCGCGGTAGTGGCTGGGTGATCGGACAGGTGGTCAAGGAGGCCGAGCGGATCTATTACGACCCCGCTGCGGTCCGGGCCGAACTCTCCCGGCTCGAAGAGCAGTTGGAAGCGGGAGAGATCACCGAGGAGGAGTTCGACCGGATGGAGGACGAACTCCTGGACCGGCTGGAGATCGCGTCGCGCAGAAGCGCGGGAACGGACGGGACGACACGATGAACCGAATGGGACTGGGCCTCGCGGTAGGGGCCGGATATCTCCTCGGACGTACGAAGAAGATGAAACTGGCGTTCGCGGTGGGCTCCCTGGTGGCCGGCAAGCGGATGAACCTGACCCCGCGGGGCCTGGCCGACCTGGTGTCCCAGCAGTTGAAGGACAACCCGCAGTTCAAGGAGATCGGCGACCAGCTCCGCCAGGACCTGCGCGGGGTCGGCAAGGCCGCCTCCGGCGCCATGGTCGAACGCCAGATGAGCGCGCTCGCCGACCGGCTGCACAGCCGGACCTCCGATGTGCGCGACCAGCTGAACGGCGTCGTGCCCGACGCGCCCGGCTCCCGCTCGGACGACGACGAGGAGGAGCCCGAGGACGCGTACGAGGAGGAGCCCGAGGCCGCCGAGGACGACGAGGAGGAGCCCGAGGAGGCCCGCGGCGAGGAAGACGCCGACGAGGACGAGGACGAGGGCGACGAGGACGAGGGCGAGGACGAGCGCCCCGCGAAGAAGGCGGCCGGCAAGGCGCCCGCGAAGAAGGCCCCGGCGAAGAAGGCCCCGGCGAAGAAGACCGCCGCCGCCAAGCGGGCCCCCGCCAAGAAGACCGCCGCGAAGAAGACCGCGACGGCCCGCAAGACGGCGAGCAAGACGGCCTCCCGTGCCCGGGGGCCGAAGGGAGGCGGTGAGCGATGACCGAGCCCCTCGGATCCGCGACCTCCGCCGCGGGCAAGGCGACCAACGGCGCCAACCCGCTCTCAGGCCTTGCCCAGAGCGAGGCCGCCGACCGGCTGAAGGCGGAGGTGCAGGAGTACCTCGCCGCCCAGGCCCAGCGTGTCCTGACCGGCGTCGGCCGCAAGCTCGGCGAGACCACGGTCAAACTGAACGACATCGCCGACGGCAACAGCCCCGGCTTCGCCAAACTGGCCCTGGACGGCGGCCGCAAGCTCGCCGAGGGCAAGGGCCCGCTGCGCAGCGCGCTGGAAGTCGGCGCCTCCAGCGTCAAGGACAAGGTGACCGGGACCCTCAAGAACCTCGGCGGCGGCAAGGGGAAGAAGGGCAAGAGCGGCTCGGGCAACAAGCCGACCGTCATCATCGAGCAGATCGACGTCGGCGTGCCGCTGCGCACCGCCTACGACCAGTGGACCAAGTACCAGGACTTCAGCACCTTCGCCAAGGGCGTCAAGAGCGCGAGCCGTGCCGACGACACCACCAGCGACTGGCAGATGAAGGTCTGGTGGTCCAACCGCAGCTGGAAGGCGAAGACGACCGAGCAGGTCCCCGACGACCGGATCGCCTGGAGTTCGGAGGGCGCCAAGGGCACCACGAAGGGCGTCGTCTCCTTCCACCGCCTCGCGGAGAACCTCACCCGCGTGCTGCTGGTCATCGAGTACTACCCCTCCGGGTTCTTCGAGAAGACGGGCAACATCTGGCGCGCCCAGGGCCGCCGTGCCCGCCTCGACCTGAAGAACTACGCCCGCTTCATCACGCTCAAGGGTGAGGCCGAGGACGGCTGGCGCGGTGAGATCCGCGACGGCGAGGTCGTCCAGTCCCACGAGGACGCCCTGGAGGAGGAGCAGCAGGCCGAAGAGAGCGACGAGAACGGCGAGAACGGCGACCGCGAGGAAGGGGAGCCGGAGGACGGCGAGGAGTACGAGGACGAGTACGACGAGGAGGGCGAGCCCGAGGAGGAGTACGACGAGGAGGAGCCTGAGGCGGAGTACGAGGACGAGGACGCCGAAGACGCCGAGGACTCCGCGAACGGCGACGAGGACGCCGAGTACGAGGACGAGGACGAGGCCGAGTACGCCGGCGGCAGGAGTCGGCGATGACCATGCCGAGCCGGATGCCGGAGCCGTACGGCCAGAGCGGCGGAGCCAATCTCGCGGACATTCTGGAACGCGTCCTCGACAAGGGCATCGTCATCGCCGGCGACATCCGGATCAACCTGCTCGACATCGAACTGCTGACCATCAAGCTCCGTCTCATCGTCGCCTCGGTCGACAAGGCCAAGGAGATGGGCATCGACTGGTGGGAGGACGACCCGGAGCTCTCCACCCGCGCCCGCCGCGACCAACTCACGCGTGAGAACGCAGAGTTGCGCGAGCGGCTGGCGCGGCTGGAGGAGCTGGAGCTGGGTCGTGCCCGGTCCCGGGAGGAGGAGTCCACATGACCGGACTGCGCTATGTGTACGCCGTCTGCCGGCCCTTCGGCGCGCCGCTCCAGGCCCAGCTGACGGGGGTGGCGGGCGCACCGGCCAAGCTGCTGCACCACCACGGCCTCATCGCCGTCGTCAGCGACGTGCCGGTGAAGGACTTCGCCGAGGAGCCGCTTCGCTCCCATCTGGAGGACCTGGACTGGCTGAGCGCGACCGCCCGCGGCCACCAGCAGGTGATCGACGCGCTCACCGCGGTCACCACGCCGCTGCCGCTGCGGCTCGCCACTGTCTTCCGCGACGACAGCGGCGTCCGCGTGATGATGGAGGAGCGCGAGGACGACTTCCGGCGCACTCTGGACCGGCTTCAGGGCCGGGTGGAGTGGGGCGTGAAGGTCTATGTGGAGCCCCAAGCGGAGGCGGCCGGGGTCGGCGCCCGATCCGAGGCGAGCGCCAAGCCCGCCTCGGGCCGGGACTATCTGCTCCAGCGCCGGAAGCAGGCCAGGGCGCAGGACGACACCTGGCAGCGGGCCGAGCGTTTCGCCGGCCGGCTGCACACCCTGCTCTCCGAGCACGCCGACGCCGCCCGTCTCCACGCGCCGCAGAATCCCGCCCTCTCCCGGGCGTCCGGCCAGAACGTCCTGAACGCGGCCTATCTCGTGCCGCGCGCCGGGTCCGAGGAATTCGTCGAGATCGTCGACCACACCAAGGACCAGGAGCCCGGGATGCGGGTGGAACTCACCGGGCCGTGGGCCGCCTATTCCTTCGTGGACATGGAGGACCAGGAGACGGAGAGGGATTCCCAGGAGGCCGGCTCATGACCGTCGTGGAACGCCGTGAGGTCGCCCTCGTGGACCTGCTCGACCGGCTGCTCGCCGGCGGGGTCGTGATCACGGGCGACATCACCCTGCGGATCGCCGACGTCGACCTCGTCCGGATCGACCTGAACGCCCTCATCAGCTCCGTCAACGAGAACGTCTCGTCGCCTTGGGGGGATCTGGTGTGACGACTCAGCGCAAACGCCTCGATCTCGAACCCGACACCGTCGAGCGCGACTTGGTCAAACTCGTCCTCACCGTGGTGGAACTGCTGCGCCAGTTGATGGAACGTCAGGCGCTGCGGCGCTTCGACCAGGGCGATCTGAACGAGGAGCAGGAGGAGCGCATCGGGCTCACCCTGATGCTGCTCGACGACCGTATGACCGAACTGCGCGAGCGCTACGGCCTGCGGCCCGAGGACCTGAACCTGGACCTCGGGCCGCTCGGCCCGCTCCTGCCCCGGGAGTGACCCCGGGGGCCGCGCACTGCCTGTGTCAGCGGCCCCCGGCTCCCGCGGCCGCGAGGGTCAGGCGGCCGTCGCGTCCTTCCGGCACAGGATCTCTCCGTGCAGGACGCCGAACCATCCGTCCTCCCGCCGCCCCCATTCCCGCCAGGCCCGAGCCACGGCCCGCAGATCCGCCTCGGTGGCGTGCCCGCCGCCGACGGCGCGCTCGGCGTAGGCGGAGGCCACCGTGCGGTCGGCCCACAGACCGCTCCACCAGGCCCGCTCCTGCTCGGTGCTGAACGTCCAGGTCGCCGACGTGGCGGTGACGTCGGTGAAGCCCGCGGCCAGCGCCCAGGACTTCAGCCGGCGCCCCGCGTCGGGCTCCCCGCCGTTGGCGCGGGCCACCCGGCGGTACAGGTCCAGCCAGTCGTCCAGCCCCGCCGACGCGGGGTACCAGGTCATCGCCGCGTAGTCCGAGTCGCGCACGGCCACCAGCCCGCCGGGCCGGGTCACCCGGCGCATCTCGCGCAGCGCCCCCACCGGGTCGCCGACGTGCTGGAGCACCTGATGGGCGTGGACCACGCAGAACGTGTCGTCGGGGTGGTCCAGGGCGTGTACGTCGGCGACCGCGAAGTCGACGTTGGTCAGGCCGCGTTCGGCGGCGGTCGCCCGGGCGCGGTCCAGGATGCCGGGCGCGTGGTCGACGGCGGTGACGTGCCCGTCGGGAACCAGGGCCGCCAGGTCGGCGGTGATGGTGCCGGGACCGCAGCCGACGTCCAGGATCCGCATGTCGGGCGTGAGCGAGCCGAGGAGATAGGCGGCCGAGTTGGCGGCCGTCCGCCAGGTGTGCGACCGCAGCACCGACTCATGGTGCCCATGGGTGTAGACGGCGGTCTCCCGTGCTCGCGGCATGGCCGTTCCCCTCTCTCGCCAGGATCGCCTCCACTGTAGAGGGGCAGCCGCATGCTGAGACAGTTCATTCCGTCATGTGGACGGCTGCCGTGCCGCCGACGGGCCCTCCGCCTCCTCCACCCCAGCCTCCGGCGACTCGTCGCGCGCGGCCAGCAGACGGCGTACGACGAAGGCGGCGCCCGCGCCGAGGGTCGCCCCCGCCACGACGTCGACGGGGAAGTGGGCGCCCGTGTACACGCGGGACGCCGCCACCGAGAACGCGACCGGCGCCACCACCGCGCCCCACGCCGGCGACTCCAGGGCCACGCCGGTGGCGAAGGCCGCCGCCGACGCCGAGTGACCGGACGGGAAGGACGTCGTGATCGGCTGCCGCTTCAGCCGCCGCACCAGCGGCACCGGGTCCAGCGCCGGCCGCGGGCGGCGCACCGAGCGCTTGCCGACGGTGTTGATCGCCAGCGAGGCCAGGCTCAGCGAGGCGACGCCGCGCACGGCGGCCCGGCGGGCCCTGGGCGTGCGGCTCGCCGCGATCACGGCGGCCGTGGCGAACCACAGCACCCCGTGGTTCGCGCCGCGGCTCAGCCGGGGCAGGATCCGCTGCGCGCCCGGCCAGTCCCGCTCGGCGGCGAACTCGAACAGACGGCAGTCGAGGGCGAGGAGTCGGTCGCGCAGCACACCGCGACCGGGCTCGGGGGCGGTCAGATCGACATCTGGGCTCATAGGGCCGCGAGTACCCTGAGGTGGCCGTTTCCTGCCTCACCCGGGCGCCGGTACGGCCGTGCCGCCCGCACGGGAGGGCGGGGCGGACCGCCGGGCCGGGGATATCGGTTTGCCGCCCGCCGAGGGCGGCCCGCAGAATGCGTCACCATGGGACATCTGGAAGCCGCGCACCTCGAGTACTACCTCCCCGACGGGAGGGCGTTGCTCGGCGACGTGTCCTTCCGGGTGGGCGAAGGGGCCGTCGTGGCCCTCGTGGGGCCCAACGGCGCCGGCAAGACCACCCTGCTGCGGCTGATCTCCGGCGAGCTGAAACCGCACGCCGGCACCGTCACCGTCAGCGGCGGACTCGGTGTGATGCGCCAGTTCGTGGGCTCCGTGCGGGACGAGACGACCGTGCGCGACCTCCTCGTGTCCGTGGCCCCGCCCCGCATCCAGGAGGCCGCGCGGGCCGTCGACCGGGCCGAGCACGCCATCATGACCGTCGACGACGAGGCCGCCCAGCTCCAGTACGCGCAGGCCCTCGCCGACTGGGCCGAGGTGCGCGGCTACGAGGCCGAGACGCTGTGGGACATGTGCACCACGGCCGCGCTCGGCGTGCCGTACGACAAGGCGCAGTTCCGTGAGGTCCGCACCCTCTCCGGCGGAGAGCAGAAACGGCTGGTGCTGGAGGCGCTGCTGCGCGGCGCCGACGAGGTGCTGCTCCTCGACGAGCCCGACAACTATCTCGACGTGCCGGGCAAGCGGTGGCTGGAGGAGCGGCTGAAGGAGACCCGCAAGACCGTCCTGTTCGTCTCCCACGACCGCGAACTCCTCTCCCGCGCCGCCGAGAAGATCGTCTCCGTGGAGCCCGGCCCGGCCGGCGCCGACGCCTGGGTGCACGGCGGTGGCTTCGCCACCTACCACGACGCCCGGCGTGAACGCTTCGCCCGCTTCGAGGAGTTGCGCCGCCGCTGGGACGAGAAGCACGCCCAGCTGAAGAAGCTGGTGCTGAACCTGCGTCAGGCCGCCTCCGTCAGCCATGAGATGGCGTCCCGCTACCACGCCGCCCAGACCCGGCTGCGCAAGTTCGAGGAGGCGGGACCGCCGCCCGAGCCGCCGCGCGAGCAGGAGATCACCATGCGCCTCAAGGGCGGCCGCACCGGCGTAAGGGCGGTCACCTGCCAGGGACTTGAGCTGACCGGCCTGATGAAGCCGTTCGACCTGGAGGTCTTCTACGGCGAGCGCGTCGCCGTCCTCGGCTCCAACGGCTCCGGCAAGTCGCACTTCCTGCGCCTGCTCGCCGGCGAGGACGTGGCGCACACGGGGCAGTTCAAGCTCGGCGCGCGGGTCGTGCCCGGGCACTTCGCCCAGACGCACGCCCACCCCGAACTCCGGGGCCGCGCCCTGCTCGACATCCTGTGGACCGAGCACTCCCAGGACCGGGGCGCCGCCATGTCGAGGCTGCGCCGCTACGAGCTGACCGGCCAGGCCGAGCAGAGCTTCGACCGGCTCTCCGGCGGCCAGCAGGCCCGCTTCCAGATCCTGCTGCTGGAGCTGCAGGGCGTCACCGCCCTGTTGCTCGACGAGCCGACCGACAACCTCGACCTGGAGTCCGCCGAAGCCCTCCAGGAAGGTCTGGAGGCCTTCGACGGCACGGTCCTGGCGGTCACCCACGACCGCTGGTTCGCCCGCTCCTTCGATCGCTATCTGGTCTTCGGCACGGACGGCCGAGTCCGCGAGACCCCGACCCCGGTATGGGACGAACGCCGCGTGGAGCGAGTTCGCTGACCGGGATCGGGGTCCTACCGCCCCGGGCGCTCAGGACGTGGTCACTTCCAGCGGAGCAGGGCGCCCAGGCCGCCCACCGGGGTCTCCTCGGATTCCGGCGGGAGCACCAGGACCGGGGCGTCCGTGGTGACGGCCGAGCGGATCAGGGCGTCGTCCGCTCGGGCCGCCCATGAGTTCTGCTCACCCAGCGTCTTCAACTCGGTGCGCCGGACGGCCAGTTGGTCCGAGTCCTCGCCGATCCACACCTCACGGCGGGTGTCCGGCCCGTCCGCGCGGATCAGCAGTTCGTCGATCCGGTGCTCACGGGCCGCCTCGACGAGCGCGGGCACGTCCTCCACGGCCCCGGACCGGCCCTCGCCGTCGGGGGCACGGGCGGCCAGGAACCGTTCCAGTTCGGCCTCGGCCCGCCGGCGCGTGTGCTCGGCGCGGGCCGACTCCACGTCCTCGTCGAGCAGTCGGCTGCCCGCTCCGTGCGGCGCCTCGACCACCCGGTCCCGCAACCGCTGCGGCAGCCGCTCGTGCACGGCCCGCCGCTCCCGGTCGTCCCCGACCAGGACGATCAGGTCGGCGCCGGTCTCCTCTTGGCAGGCGGAGACGTTGTCGGCGATCTCCCCCGCGTTGTGCTCCCAGGTGTTCTCCACCTTCAGCTGGAAGTGCCGCTCCGACCAGTCGGCCGACGACGTGCGGTGGATCGGGTACTGCCGGCCGGTGACCGTGCCGGCCTCCTGGCGGCCCAGTCCGCTGCGCAGCTCGAGGTCCGCGCCCCGGCGGTCCACATAGGCCACCAGGCACAAGGGGTCCTGGCCGGCCAGCTCCAGCAGCGGTGTCACCCGCGGCAGCGGCGCCCACTCGGCGTGGTCGGCCTGCGGTGGGCGGGCCAGCGGCGGATCGAGGACGACCTCGCCGGCGCGGGCGAACAGGGCCCGCCCGTGCGGTTCGCCGGAGCGGCGCAACTCATCGATCGCCTTCTCCACCGCCCGGCAGGTGGCTTCGTCCGCGCCCTGCTCGGCCAGCTGTCGCGCCATCGCGGCGGCCGTCAGACGCCGTTCGTGCGGGGTGGACTCGGTGTGCCGTGAGGTGTCGACGTAGACGGAGGCCCAGGGGCCGGAATGTTCGTACAGTGGATGCAGAAAGGCGAGATCCATGGCTCCCTCCCGGATGCCGCTCGGGGGTCTTTTCGCACCGGGCGGGTACCCGGACGACATGGACGAACACAACGAGCGGGGCATCACGATGACCGGAGTCGACCCGGACCGGCTGGACGACCAGCAGCTGATGAAAGAGCTGGAGACGATCCACCGCACGCGCCACGACACCCTGCTGCACGGCTCGAACGACGCGCTGCGCGCCCACAACGACCGCATGGCGAAGCTGGAGGGCGAGTACCTGCGCCGCAACCCGGACCGCTTCGTCGCCCCCAGCCGTACCCGCGAGGGCGCCCGCGAACGTGACACGGCGACGGAGAGCGGCGGCAGGGGCGGCCGCGCGGACACCCCGGTCGGCAAGTGGGGTCCGGGCTCGGCCGGCGGTGCGGGAAGACCCGGCCGTGGGACGAAGGAGGGCCCCGGCGGGGAGTGACCCCACCGGGGCATACGCGTCCTGGCCGAGTGGCGCCGAGAGGCGACCTCCCAGGCCGCCAGGGCGTCTCAGGCCGCCTCGGTCTCCTTGGCGAAGACGTCCAGGAACGCCTCGCAGAACGCCTTGAGGTCGTCCGGCTTGCGGCTGGTGACCAGCTTGTTCGGCCCGTGGTCGCAGACCTTCACCTGCTCGTCGACCCAGGTGCCGCCCGCGTTGCGGATGTCCGTCCGCAGGCTCGGCCACGAGGTCAGCGTCCGGCCCCGTACGACGTCCGCCTCGACCAGCGTCCACGGGGCGTGGCAGATCGCGGCCACCGGATGGCCCTGCTCGAAGAAGTCCTTGACGAACGCCACGGCCTTGTCGTCGGTGCGCAGGAAATCGGGGTTGGCGACCCCGCCCGGCAGCACCAGCCCGCCGAAGGAGTCCGCTGACGTCTGCCCGACGACCTCGTCCACACGGAACGTGTCCGCCTTGTCGAGGTGGTTGAAGCCCTGGACCTCACCGGAGTCGGTCGACACCAGCACGGGTTCGTGACCCGCCTCCAGCGCCGCCTGCCACGGATCGGTCAGCTCCACCTGCTCGACGCCCTCGGGAGCCGTCAGAAACGCGATACGCATGTTCGTTCACCGTCCTTCCGCGGCGGGCCGGCCGCCCTCGTGGGCCCCGGCCCGCCGCTGCTCGTTCCTCTCACCGGCGTGGGCACATCGGCGAGGCCCCGCTCAACGCTCGCTTCCGACCAGGGTCTCGGCCAGTTCCTGCACCGTGGCGTAACGCTCCTTGCGCGGCAGCCGCCCCACCGCCTCCACGAGGCCGTCCGGAGCGTTCTTGCGGCGCAGGGCACGCGTCAGGTCCTCCGGCCCCGCGGGAAAGGAGCCCCGGCCCAGGATGCGGGCCAGCTCCAGCCGTACGGTCGCCAGCGACGCCCGGGACGTGCCCGGCACCACCGGACCGCCCCACACCTGGGGGTCGTCGTCGGCGGACGGTTCGGGGTCGTGCCACTCCTCGGACCGGGTGGGGTGCCCGGACCTCAGCAGACCCTGCAGTTCGTGCTTCATCTCGTCGTCCCGGTGGACACTCAGCCGGTCGCTGCCTCGCTGCATGTCTCCCTCCAGATCTTCGGGGTCGGCCCACCGCGTACCCGAGGTGCGGACCCCGACACGGGGCACTCGGGGCCGATGTGCGCCGCATCGGGCGGGGTGTTTGCGGGCCCGGGCCCGGGGCAGGCGCGGAATCAGTGCTTCGGACCGGAGGCACGTCCGTGGGACACCGCAGTCGGCGACCCCGGCGGGCCCCTCCGGCCGCGTCGCGTCGCATCTCCACGGTGACCGGCCAACCCAAAGCACTCGTCAAGGGAGTTGCCACGCTCATGCGTACATCCGTGCCCACCCCCGTGTACGACCGGGCGAGCGCGAAGCGCCACCCGCACCACGACGCCCCCGACACCGCCGACGCCTTCCGCAGGCTCGCCGCCCTGCCGCCCGGTCCCCGGCGCGACGCGCTCCGCGCCCGGATCGTCGAGGCCTGGCTGCCCATGGCCGACCGCCTGGCCGGCCGCTTCCGCGACCGCGGCGAGAACTCCGACGACCTGCGACAGGTGGCCGCCCTCGGCCTGGTCAAGGCCGTCGACCGGTACGACCCCGAGCGCGGCAAGGCGTTCGAGAGCTACGCCGTGCCCACCGTCACCGGCGAGATCAAGCGGCACTTCCGCGACCACATGTGGACCCTGCACGTGCCGCGCCGGGTGCAGGAACTGCGCAACCGGGTGCGGGTCGCCTGCCGGGAGCTGTCCCAGGCCGGCTCCGCCCACCACCCCGCCGTCGCCGACATCGCCCGGTACACCCAGCTGAGCGAGGAGGAGGTGCGCGAGGGGCTGCAGGCGCTGGACAGCTTCAGCGCGCTGTCGCTCGACGCGCAGACGGCGGGCGGAGAGAACGGCTACTCCCTCGGCGACGCCCTGGGCTCGCCCGATCCCGCCCTGGACACGGTCGTCGACCGGGAGTCGGTGAAGGCCGGGCTCGCCGCACTGCCCGAACGCGAGCGGACGATCCTCTACATGCGCTTCTTCCAGGACATGACGCAGAGCCGGATCGCCGAACAGCTCGGCATCTCGCAGATGCACGTCTCCCGCCTGATCAACCGCTGCTGCGAACGCATCCGCGAGCAGACACTGAACGAGACGGCGTAAAGAGCTTCGAGGCCTCGGGTGACGCGTCACCCCTCGCGGGAAGCCGGCACCGCCGGACGGGACGTCGGCACCGTCGGGCCTCGATGGGTGGGGGCGCCTCGCCGGGGAGTCACCCGGTTGGCGGGGTCATCTCCCGCGAATGGCGGGCGGCCGCGCGCGGGCGCACCGGAGGGCGGGCTGTGATGGCTGTGGGGCATGGACGTCGTGCCTCGCTGTCGCCGGCCGAAGGAGCCGTCCCATGCGCCGCACCGCCCGTGTCCTGTCCGTCGCCGCCCTGGGCGCCGCCGTACTGACCGGCGCCGTCCCGGACGCGTCCGCGGAGCCGGCGGCGGAGATCGGCCCGGCCGCCGTCCCCCCGGGCGGCAGCGTCACCGTCTCGGTGACGTGCGACCCCCTCGGCGGTCCCGCGCCCGAAACCGTGGACGCAACATCCCGGGCCTTCGCCGACGGGACCGTCACGCTCACCCTCGTGCCGGGCGGCGACGAGCTGACCGGCCCCGCCTACCGCGGCACCGCCCGCATCGCCCCCGCCACGGCCCTGACGGTGCCGGTGGACGCGGATGAGGCCGGCGAGCCGCCCGCCGACGCGCCCGACGGCACTGCCCGGCAAACCGCCCCGGACGCCGTCGACGCCGCCGGTGCGGGCTCCGCCTGGAAAGTCGACGGCGTCTGCCCGGCGCCGCCCGGCGGGCGCGGCACGCCGTGGAGCGCCGGCTTCGCCATCACCGAGGGCGGGAGCGGGGCGGGCGTGCCCTGCCCCGAAGGCAAGGCCTGTACGACGCCGGCCGCGCCCTGCGAGGACGATCACCTCGACGCCTGCGGCACCCCTGGCACGTGTGCGGAAAGCCCCCAGGACGCCGAGGATCCCAAGGCCCCCGGGACCTCGCCCGGCGCCACCGAGGCCTGCGCCGGCCACGAAGCCTGCTCCGCCGGCCGAGGCGAGGAAGCCGACGCCGAGCACGGCCGGCTCTGCGGGACCACCGAGCCCGCGCCCTGCCCCGGCCACACCCGCGGCGCCGGCCTGCACGACGACGCCTGCGCCGGCGCGGCCGTCCAGCACGGGGTGCGGGCCGGGGCGGGCGGCGCCTTCACCGACTCCGTGCCCGCACTGGTCGCCGGCGCTCTCCTCATCGCCGGCGCGTTCGGCGCCGCCGTCCACCGGCTGCGCCGCCGTGACGCCGCGGGGCGCCTCTGACGTCGCCCCCGGGCCGTGACCGGCGCAACACCGGCGAGGCGGCCATGGGAAGGCGGCACACGGGGTACTCGGTGCCCGAGGGCACACCCGGCCCCGTACGAGATGTCACGCACCATCCGGCGCACGGGCGGACAGCGGCCCCGGCGGGCGGGCGCGTGGCGACCGGCCGGCGACGGCACTGGGCACCAGGGACGGACTGCGCGGAGGACCTCATGCGGCGGACGGAACCGGAAGGGCACGGGCCCGTCCGCTACGGCCCCCCGCTTCCCGCGGACGGTCTGCCCGTATCTCCCGGCCTCGCCGCGGCCCTCGCCTCCGCCGCCTCCCACGGCGACGGCGAACCGGTCGGCGGCGGCCCCGCCCTCCTGGAAGCGGCCCGCGGCTACTGGGAGCGGCGCGGCACCCCCGCCGGACCCGAGCGGATCGTGGCCGGCCCCGGCGCCCCGGCCTTGCTGCTCGCGCTGACCGCCGCCGTCGGCGGGGACGTGCTCGTGCCGAGGCCCTGCGCGGCCTGGTGGGCGCCGTACGCGCGACTGCTGGGCAGACCCGTCTTCCATGTGGCGACACCCGCCGAGTGCGGCGGCGTCCCGGACCCGTTCGCGCTCCTGGAGACCGTGCGGCGGGTGCGTGCGGAGGGCGGCGACCCGCGGCTGCTGGTGCTGTCCGTCGCCGACGACCCCACCGCCACCGTCGCCCCGCCCGAGGTGCTGCACGAGGTCGTGGAGGCCGCCGACGGCGAGGGGCTGCACCTCGTCAGCGACGAGACCTGGCGCGACACGCTGCACGACCCGCACGCCACCGTGCTGGTCAGCCCCGCCGAGATGCTGCCGGGCCGGGTCACCGTCGTCAGCGACCTCGCGGGCGCGCTGCTGCCGGCGGGCTGGCCCGCCGCCGTGGCCCGGCTGCCGCCCGGGGCGGCGGGGGACGACCTGCACGCGCGTGTGCTCGACGTCCTCACCGCTCTCGACGCCCGCGTCGCCGCACCGGTCGCCGCGGCCGCCGCCCATGTCCTGACCGAGCCCGAGCCGGTCCGCACGCGCGTGCGGGACGCCGTACGGCTGCACGCACGCCTGGCCGCCGCCGCGCACGACGTCGTCGTCTCCGCCGGGGCGCTCGCCCCGCCACCACAGGCCGGCCGCCATCTCTACGTCGACCTCGGCCCGTTGCGCGACGCGCTCGCCGCGCGGGACGTCGACGACGCGCAGGATTTGGAGGACCTCCTCACCGCCCGGCTCGGCATGCCCGCGCCGGGCGGCCACCGCTTCGGCGACGACCTCGCCGCGCTGCGCGTCCGGCTGTCCACCGGCGCGCTGCTGGGCGGCACGGACGCCCAGCGCACCGAAAGCCTCACCTCACCCACCCCGTTGGAACTGCCACACGTGCACCGCGCGTTGTCCCTCCTGAGGTCGGTCTTCGACGATCTCGGCGGCGACGCTCAGCGATGGGAGCCTCCTCGATGACGCAGCAGTCCGAGTCGACCACCACCCGTGCGACCGCCTTCACCGGCACGACCGTCACCACCGCCGTCGGCGGCGTCCGGGAGGCCGACCCCCCGGCCCCTGCGTCCCCCGCGAGCTCCCTGCCCGCCCCGCCCGCCGCCCCGCAGGCGTCCGCGGCGCCCCCCGTGCCCTCGGCTCCCCCCGCGCCGCCACTCGCCGAGCCCCGGCCGCTGGGGGAGCGGCGGGTGTGGCCGCGCTCCTTCCACGACCGGCTCACCGCCCCGCTGCCCGGCCTCAAGGCCATGGCCCGCTTCGCCCGCGAAGGCTCCGTACGCCCCGGCCGGGAAGGCCTCGCCGACATCCCCCGACTGCCCTTCGAGCCCGGCCCGTTGCCCGCCGTGGACGCCCGTACCGTCGCCGTCTCCTGGGCGGGGCACGCCAGTTGGGTCGTGCGGATCGGCGGGCTGACCGTGCTGACCGACCCGGTCTGGTCCCGTCGCATCCTCGGCACCCCGGCCCGTGTCACGCCCGTCGGCATCCCGTGGGAGGCGCTGCCGCCCGTCGACGCGGTCGTGATCAGCCACAACCACTACGACCATCTGGACGCGCCCACCCTGCGCCGACTCCCGCGCGACACACCGGTGTTCGTGCCGGCCGGGCTCGGCCGCTGGTTCCTGCGCCGCCGGTTCACCCGCGTCACCGAGCTGGACTGGTGGGAGGCGGCCGAACTGTCCGGCGTCCGCTTCGACTTCGTCCCCGCCCACCACTGGTCCAAGCGCAGCCTCACCGACACCTGCCGTTCCCTGTGGGGCGGTTGGGTGCTCACGGACCCCGACGGCCGGCGCCTCTACTTCGCCGGCGACACCGGTTACGGCCACTGGTTCTCCCGTATCGGGCAGCGCTACCCGGGCATCGACCTCGCCCTCCTGCCCATCGGCGCCTACGATCCCCGCTGGTGGCTGAGCGACGTCCACTGCGACCCGGAGGAGGCGGTGCGGGCCGCCGAGGACCTGGGGGCGCGCCGGATGGCCCCGATGCACTGGGGCACGTTCGTCCTCTCCGCCGAACCGGTCCTCGAACCCCTCACCCGGGTCCGCGCCGCCTGGCAGCAGGCGGGCCGCCCCCGAGCCGACCTGTGGGACCTGCCGGTGGGCGGCTCCCGGGTCCTGGACCGGCGGGGCCCCGCCACGACCTGAGCCGAAATCGGTCCCCGTCCGCTGCGTCCTGACGGCCCTCCCACCGCACTGACAGGGTGGGAGGGCCGTCAGCACGTGAGGGCCGGAAGAGGGGGACGGATGACGCGGGGGGCGGAAGCGGCCTTGCACGCCTTCGTCGAAGGCAGACGCTCGGAGCTGTTCCGCAGCGCCTATCTGCTGTGCGGCAACCGCGACGAGGCCGAGGACCTCGTCCAGACGGCGTTGGTGAAGGTCGTCCTCGGCGCACGAAGGCACGGGCGGCTGGACAACCTCGACGCCTACGCCCGCAAGACGCTGGTGAACACGTTCATCGCGGGGCGCCGCCGGTTCTGGCGGCGGGAGCAACCGTACGGCGAGGTGCCCGACGTGCCGGACCGGCAGACGGACAGCGACACCGGGCTGATGGTCCGAGCCGCCCTCGGCCGGCTCGCGCCCAGACAGCGGGCGGTGCTGGTGCTGCGCTACTGGGAGGACCTCAGCGTCGCCGCCACCGCCGAACTGCTCGGCATGCGGGAGAGCACGGTCAAGAGCCACACGGCGAGAGGACTCGCGGCCCTGAAGGCCGTGGTGCGGGAGGAACTCGTATGAACGACCTGGATCGTGCGACCGACCTGGATGACGGGGAAGCGGTGCGGGAGCTGCTCGGGCGGGCCGTCGCCGACGTGCGGCCGCCGGCCGGGCGCGACGGCGGGTCCGTCTTCACGACGGCCGCGCGCATACGGCGACGGAGGCGGGCGGCGACGACCGGCGTCGTGGTCGGGGTGATCGCGGTGTCGGCCACCCTCGGCTCCGGCGTGCTGCGTACCGGCGACGAGAAGACGCCGGTGGCCGCATCGCCGACGGCCCGCGCCCCCGTGTTCCAGGACCTGCTGCCGAAGGGCGTCGGCAAGGTCACGAAGATCTCGCTGGAGAAGATCCTCACAGACAGGGAGCCGACCGGGCCGCAGACGATCGGACCCTACGACGGGGACTACGCGGTCGCCCGGGGCGGGGGCATCGGGTATCTCCAGGTCCAGGTGATCGATCCCGCCACGCGTCACAGGTACAAGAAGGACACTGCCTTCTTCGCTCCGTGCGACGCGTCGAGTCCGGAGAGTTCGTACCCCCGGCAACGATGCACCGAAGAGGCGGTGGCCGGCGGCCGGTTGTCCATCTGGCAGTACACCTCCACGAACCGTTCCGACGGATCCTCGCTGCAGGCTCAACTGCTGTTGAAGGACGGCACGGTGCTCACTGTGGGCGCCTGGGAGGGCTTCTCGGGCAAGAAGGCACTGGGCCCGTTGCTCAAGGGCTTCCCGCTCGACCGCGAGCAGCTGCGCGAACTCATGCTCAGGAAAGAGCTGTTGCCCTGAGCTGCCGCCCCGACCGGGAGGTCTACGCCGTGTCCGTGCGGCGCCGCAGCCGGTGCCACACGCTCGGGGCCGCGCCGATCACGACGGTCAGCGCGATCGCGGCCAGCACGCCCTGCCAGGGTTCCGGGAACAGCGAGCCGCCGAGGATGCCGATCAGCTGGTAGGTCAGGGCCCAGGCCAGACAGGCCGGCAGATTGCCCCGGGCGAAGCGGCGCAGCGGCCACTTCGCCAGCAGGCAGGCGAGCATCACCGGGATGCGGCCCGCCGGGACCAGCCGGGACAGCACCAGGACGGCCACGTCGTGGTCGGCGAGCTTGGCCTGCGCCTGGGCGAGCCGCTCCTCCGGAGCGCGGTTGCGGATCGCCTCCAGCCAGCGTGAGCCGTTCTTCGAGCCCAGCCCGCGCCGGCCCAGCCAGTACAGCGCGGCGTCGCCGAGGAACGCGGCCAGGGACGCCGTCACGAACACCAGCAGCAGCGAGAAGGGCGCCGTCTGGTGGAAGGCGACCACGGCCGCCCCGCTCACCAGCGCGCCCGTCGGCACCACCGGCACCAGCGCGCCGGCCAGCACCAGCAGGAACAGCGTCGGGTAGCCGATCGCCTGCTGCGTGGGCTCCGTCGGCAGAAGCGCGACGACGGCCAGCGGCGTCGGATCGGCCTGGGGTCTGAGCGAGGCGGACGCCCACGCGGCCAGCGCCGTCAGGGCGGCGGGCGGCGTCACGGCGTGACCGCCGGGCGCACGCTCTCCCCGTGCGCGAGCCGGTGCACCGTGACCGCCGGCGCGCGTTGCGCGGCCCGGCGCACGAAGTCCTCGCCCGGCGCATGGAATTCATGGGGGCGCACGGCGTCCATCCCGATCGGCCAGTACGTGCCGTAGTGCACCGGAACGGCGCTGTGGGGCGCGAGCCGCGCCAGCGCCTCCGCCGCGCGCCCCGCGTCGAGGTGTCCCTCGCCGAGATACGGGCCCCAGCCGCCCACCGGCAGCAGCGCCACGTCGACGGGTCCGACCTCCTTGGCCATCCCCTCGAACAGGCCCGTGTCCCCGGCGAAGTACGTCCTGGCCTCGCCCTCCACGACGTATCCGAGCGCGGGGGAGCGGTGCGGTCCGACCGGCAGCCGCCGGCCGTCGTGCTCCGCGGGCACGGCGCGTATCCGCACCGGCCCGGCGTCCGTCTCGTCGCCCGGCGCCATCTCGGTCACCCGCAGATGCGTCAGACGGCGCAGCCCCGGCACGGCGCGCGGCGCGCCCCGGGGCACCAGCAGGCGCGTGCCCGGCGCGAGGCGCGCCAGGGAGGGCACGTGCAGATGGTCGGCGTGCAGGTGCGACACGAGCGCCACGTCAGCCCGCCAGGCCTCCGGCGGGGGCACGGCGCCGCGACGACGGCGCAGGTGGGCGAGCCGGCGGGCGAACAGGGGGTCGGTGAGCACACGGACGTCCGAATCCTCGACCGTGCAGGTGGCGTGACCCCACCAGGTGATCTCCACCGGCACCTCTTTGCCTCCTTCGTGCGACTCCCCCGAAGCCTACGGGCAGGAGTAGGGTCGGCGGCGAAACCCGGAGGTGAGGGGGGACGCCATGGGGCCGGTGCGGGTCACGGCGATCGCGAGTCTGACGCCGCTCGAGGAACTGGACGCCGATCCCTTCCTGGTGGACTCCCGCGGCCAGCACGCGATGTGCGCGCGGTGGGCCGAGGAACACGGGTATGTCGTCAGCCGGGAGCTGCTGGTGCGCGCGCTGCGCCCCGATCACTGCGTGCTGTGGGACGGCGTCCGGCCCGGCGTCGACGTGTTCGTCGCGCCCAGCCGGCGGGTGCTGGAGAGCGCCCTGTCCTCCGTCGAGGAGTTCACCGAGGAGTGCGAGCGGCGCGGGGTCCGCGTGGAGACGGTGGGCGTCGCGGAACCCGCCTACGACGCCCAGATGAAAGCACGCGTCCACCGCCGTCTGTCCATGCCGACGGCGGGCTACGACGGCCGCTGACGCGGCGCCCCGGGCCGCCGGAACCGACCCCCTCCCCGGCCCGGGGCCACCCCCCGACGCGGTATGACAAGGTGGATGGCGGTCCCCCGGGCGGCGGGGCCGGAACGTGAGGTGGCTGGGCGTGCGGGGAGTGCGTTGGCGGCGGGCCGTCAGTCAGGCCGGGCGGAGCGTCGCGGTGTGGGCGGTGTCCACGGTCACCATGCTCGCGCTCGCCGGCATCCTGCCGGACTTCCGGCTGCAGCCGCCGGACGGCGACAACTCGCCCACGATAGCCGTCACGGCGGCTGTCGGCGCGGGCGTCTTCGGCCTGCTGTCGGCGCTGGTCTGGCCCGTCCTGGTGCGCCTGCTGCTGCTCGTGCCGGCGCTCGTCCTCGGCCTGCTGGTGTTCTTCCTCAACGGCTCGCTGCTCCTGCTCGCGCTCCGGCTGAACCCCTCCGGGCAGAGCGAGGTGGCCCCCGAGACGGCGGTGATCGTCGCCGCCGTGATGTCCGCCGTCGCCTCCGCCACCGGAGGCGCCCTCGCCGTACGCGACGACGACGCCTACCGGCACCGCCTCCACCGGCTGTCCGTCCGCCGCAGCCGGGGCGGCCCGCCCTGCGCGACCACCCCCGGCACCGTCTTCCTCCAGCTCGACGGGGTCGGGCACGACGTCCTGCTGGCGGCCGCCGCGACCGGGGTGATGCCCACGACGGCCCGCTGGCTGGGACACACCCCCGGCCACGCCGCCACCCACCGCCTCACGCTCTGGCACACCGACTGGTCGAGCCAGACGGGCGCGAGCCAGCTGGGCATCCTGCACGGCAGCAACCACGACGTGCCCGCCTTCCGCTGGTACGAGAAGGACAGCGGCGAGGTCATGGTCTGCAACCGGCCCACCAGCGCCGCCGAACTCCAGCGCCGCGCGGTCGAGCGCACCGGTGACGCCGGACTGCTCGCGGGCGACGGCGCGAGCCGCGGCAACCTCTTCGGCGGCGGCGCCGACGAGCAGGCCCTCGTGCTGTCCATCGCCGTCGGCCGGCGCGACGCGGCCACCCGCTCCCGGGCCGGATACTTCGCCTACTTCTCCGACCCGGCGAACGCGGTGCGCACCGCGCTGTCGTTCGTCGCCGAGGTCGTCCGCGAGATCGTCGAGTCCACCCGCGCCCGGCTGCGCAGACAGCGCCCGCGCGTGGGACGCGGCGGCCTCTACCCCTTCGTCCGCGCCTTCGCGACCGTCGTCGAACGCGACGTCGTGGTGACCGCCGTCATGGGCGACATGCTCGCCGGCCGCGGCGCCGTCTACGCCGACCTGGTCGCCTACGACGAGGTCGCGCACCACTCCGGCCCGCGCAGCCGCGACGCGCAGAAGGTCCTGGCCCGCCTCGACCGGTCCCTCGCGCTCATCGCGAACGTCGCCGAGCACGCGCCCCGCCCATACCGGATCGTCGTCCTGTCCGACCACGGGCAGAGCCCGGGGGAGACCTTCCGCGCCCGCTACGGCCTCACCCTCGGCGACCTGGTGCGGGCCGGCTGCGGTCTGCCCGTCCCGCGCAGGGCGCAGCGCACCCACAGCGGCGCCGAGGCGCGTGCGGCCGTCCGGGCGGCGCTGCGCAGACCGGTCGAGGAGAGTGGCGGTGGCCGTTCCCCCGCGGCCCCCGGCTCGGAGCCCCTCGTCCTCGCCTCCGGCAACCTGGGCCTGGTCTCCTTCCCCGACGTGCCGCACCGGATGAGCAAGGAGGAGATCGACGCCCGTCACCCCGCCCTGCTGTCCACGCTCGCCAACCACCCCGGCATCGGCTTCCTCCTCGTGCGCAGCGAGCGGCACGGAGCGGTCGTGCTCGGCGCGTTCGGCGCGGAGATACCCCTCGACCGGCTCGACGAGGAACCCGGCCCGCTCGCCGGATTCGGGCCGCGCGCCGCCGACGCGGTGCGCCGCACGCACGCCTTCCCGCACACCGCCGACATCATGGTCAACTCCTTCCACGACCCCGCCGACGGCGAGGTCCTCGCCTTCGAGGAGCAGATCGGCTCGCACGGCGGCCTCGGCGGCCCCCAGGCCAGGCCGTTCCTGCTGTCCCCGCTCGACCTGTCCGCGCCGGTCGAGGACGGCGAGGACCTCGTGGGCGCCGAGCACGTCCACCGCGTCCTGCGCCGCTGGCTGAGCGAGCGGAACGCCCCCGAGACCCCCCTGGAGCCGACCCCCGAGGAACGGGCCGCCTGAGGGGCCTCGCCTAGGGGCCGTGGCACCGTAAAAGGCGGCTGCGCCGAAAGAGCCGTACGCCCACACTGTGCGTACCGACCGCGCTGTGCGTACCGACCGCGCGCCGCCGCGAGGTTGCCCTCCACCGCGCCCCGACACCCGCTAGGAGATGCTGCTTTGCAGGCAGCCGTCACCGTCACGCCCGCACGCGTCCCCGAGTTGCTCCTCGGCCTCGCCACCGTTCGCCCGGTCTTCCTGTGGGGCGCCCCCGGCATCGGGAAGTCCTCCCTGGTGAGGGAGTTCGCCGAGTCTCTCGGCCTGGAGTGCGTCAGCCTGCTCGGCACCCAACTCGCTCCGGAGGACCTCATCGGCGTCCCCCAGATCCGCGACGGCCGCTCGGTGTTCTGCCCGCCGGAGGCCATCGCCCGCGACGGTCCCCCCAGGGACGCCGGCTGCCGTTCACGGCCCGTGGGCCGGTCTTCCGGGTGCGATGACGGCGAGTGTGATCGGATGGGTACACGGAAACCCGTCACCCGTGAACCCGTCCGACGGGACCCCCACGCGAAAGGAACAACCGTGGCCACCACGCGCACCGCACACACCGAATGGGAAGGCAACCTGCTCGAGGGGAACGGCGTCGTCACCTTCGACTCCTCCGGCATCGGCCGGCAGCCGGTGTCGTGGCCGTCGCGCGCCGAGCAGGCGAACGGCAAGACCAGCCCCGAGGAGCTGATCGCCGCCGCCCACTCCAGCTGCTTCTCCATGGCGCTGTCGCACGGCCTGGCCGGCGCCGGCACCCCGCCCACCAAGCTGGTGACGTCCGCCGACGTCACCTTCCAGCCGGGTGAGGGCATCACCGGCATCCATCTGACCGTGGAGGGCACCGTGCCCGGCCTCGACGAGGACGCCTTCGTGGCCGCCGCCGAGGACGCCAAGAAGAACTGCCCGGTCAGCCAGGCCCTCGCGGGCACCACGATCACCCTGTCCGCCAAGCTCGCCTGAGCCCTGGGGTCGCCCCGGCCGGCCGTCGCGCATCCCGCACGGCCGGCCGGTTCGCGTCCGGCACGCGGGACCTCGCGCGGTGCGCGGACGTCAGGGCTTGCGGGCGACCCCCGCGTACACCGGCACGATGCCCTCCGCCTGGAGCGCCACGTCCTCGGGCTCCGGCCGCCAGCCCGACACCGGGATCACTCCCGGGCCGAGCAGCTCCAGACCCTCGAAGAAGCGGGAGAACTCCGCGAGCGAACGGGGGTGGAAAGGGGTGCCGCTGCGCCGGAAGTGGTTCGCCGCCTGCTCGATGGCCTCCGGGTTCAGATCAGGGGTGACCTGGGAGAGGATCAGGTGGCTCCCCGGCGCGAGCGCGGCGACGTACCGCTTCAGCAGCCCGTACACGTCGTCGCCCGACGGGTCATCGCCCAGGTAGTGGGTGAGCGCCACCAGCGACAGCGCGACCGGCCGGCCGAGGTCCAGGGACTCGGCGGCCCGGTGCAGCACGGCGTCCAGGTCACGGACGTCGGCGTGCACGTACTGGGTGGAGCCCTCGGGGGAGCCGTGCAGCAGCGCCTCGGCGTGCCGCAGCACGACCGGGTCGTTGTCGGCGTACACGACCTTCGCCTCCGGGGCGACGCCCTGCGCCACCTGGTGCAGGTTCGGCTCGGTGGGGATGCCCGTGCCGATGTCCAGGAACTGGCGTATCCCGGCCTCGGCGACGGCACGTACGGCCCGCTGCATGAACCGGCGGTTGGCGCGTGCCCCGCGCAGCACCGTGCCGTCCACGGCGAGGATTTTGCGCGCCAGCTCCTCGTCCACGGGGTAGTTGTCCTTGCCGCCCAGCCACCAGTCGTACACCCGGGCCGGGTGCGGCCGGCTGGTGTCGATGCGCAGGGGGTTCTCGGACTCGGATCCGGTCATACGGGGTCGTCTCCTCGGGCGTGCGGTACGGATGGTCAGGGCCGTGCGGAGCCCGCGGGACCCGTGCCGGGCCCTGGGCGAGGTGGGGGGGATCAGAAGCTTTCGCGGGCGTCCCGCAGAAGCTCCTTCGTGCGCTCTGCCGACGCGGCGTGCGTCGTGATGTGGTCGAGGACCTCCAGAT
Organism: Streptomyces sp. NPDC101166; assembly: GCF_044768125.1. Classification (NCBI taxonomy): domain Bacteria; kingdom Bacillati; phylum Actinomycetota; class Actinomycetes; order Kitasatosporales; family Streptomycetaceae; genus Streptomyces; species Streptomyces sp. NPDC101166. Next base: position 240,223 of record NZ_JBIWPF010000002.1, on the reverse strand, counting down.
GCGCGGACACCTCGTTGCGGGAGTCGAGGTACAGCGCGCCGGAGACGTACTCGGTGACCACCATGTCGGGCAACTCCGGTTCGGCGAACCGGAAGAGGGAGAACGGCGCGGACGCGCCCGGGTGCGGGCCGTCCGCGAACTCCGCCACCTGCAAGGTGATCCGGTCCCGCTCCGCGAACTCCAGCAGCTTGTCGAGCTGTTCACGCATGACGGCCGGATCGGCGCCCACCGGCCGGCGCAGCACCGTCTCGTCCATCACCGCCCACAGATGGGGTGCGTCGGGGCCTTCCAGCAGCCGCTGCCGGGCCATACGCAGCGACACGTGCCGCTCGATCGCCTCCGGGCTCCTGCGCCCGACCGTCCCGGACTCCAGTACCGCCCGCGCGTACGCCTCGGTCTGCAACAGCCCCGGCGCGAAGTGCGGCTCGTAGGAGCGGATCAGCCGGGCCGCGCCCTCCAGGCTCACGTACAGGCTGAACCACTCGGGCAGCACGTCGTGGAACCGCTGCCACCAGCCCGGCCGGTTCGCCTCCTCGGCGAGCGCCACGAACGAGTCGGCCTCCGGCGCCGGCACGCCGTACGCGTCCAGCAGCACCTGCACGTACGGGATCTTCAGCGAGACCTCGGCCGTCTCCATGCGCCGCACGGTCGCCGGGGCCACCCGCAGCGCGCGGGCCGCCTCCTCGCGGCTCAGCCCGGCCGCCTCGCGCAGCTCCTGGAGCCGCCTGCCCAGTACCACCTGGCCCACCGTGGGCGCGGGCCGCCGCTCACTCACGCCACGTCTCCCCTGCGCGTCGAGGCACGCGGACAGTGTGTCATGTTCCGGTTCCCGTCCGCAGGGGACATGGCGAGGTGATCGTCCGGAGGGGCGCGCGGCGGTCGTACGGACGGCATTACCCCGGGAGTAATCGACCCCGCTTCCCCCGCACGGGATCGTAAGGACAGCGGGTTCCGGGCCGGCGCACTCCGGTCCGGAACCCGCGGCCCCAGCCGCATCCCGACCTCGACGGAGGGTGATCCGCCATGTCCGCCACCCAGACCACCGCGCCCGTCCGCCCCGCCCGGCGCACCGCGCTCCTCGCACTCGCCCGCACCGCAGAGCCGCACACCGCGCTGCGCCGCTTCCTCGCGCTGGACGCGGTGGTGACCGGCGTCAACGGGCTCGCCTACCTCGCCGCGTCCGGGCCCCTCGGCCGCCTCCTCGGCGTCGGCTCCGCGACCCTCCTCGGGCTCGGCGCGTTCCTCACGGTGTACGCGGCCGGGGTGGGCCTCCTCGCCGCCCGCGTCCGCCCCGCCGCGCTGCCCGTGCGGGTGGTGATCGAGGGCAACGCAGCCTGGGCGGTGCTCAGTTGCGTCGCCCTCGCCCTGTGGCTGTCACCGACCGCCGTGGGCGGGGCGTGGACCGTGGCGCAGGCCTTCGTCGTGGCCGGCTTCGCGGCGCTCCAGCAGGCGGCACTGAGGGCGCGCCAGAACTGATGGCTTCTCAGGTTCCGAGCGAGTGAAGGTACTTGACCGTCGCCGGGTCGGCCGGGAGCAGCGTCTCGATGGCCAGCTCGGCGACGGTCACGTCCATGGGGGTGTTGAACGTGGAGATCGACGAGATGAACGACAGCGTCCGGCCCTCGTGCTCGATCAGCAGCGGCAGCGCGAAGTACGGCACCGGATCGTCCCGTTCGGCCCCCTCGCCCGCCCCCGTCCCGGGCTCGGTCTCCGGCGCCGGATACGCGGCCACCTCCTCGTACAGCGCCCGCAGCGGCGCGGAGCGGTGCAGGGCGATGTCGCGTTCCATCTGGGCGAGGAGATGGCCGCGCCACTCGGGCAGGTTGCGGATGCGCGGCGCGAGGCCCTGCGGGTGCAGGGTCAGGCGCATCGCGTTCAGCGGTGGCGCGAGCAGCGACTCGGGGAGCCCGTCCAGCAGAAGGGCGATCCCGCGGTTCGCCGCCAGCACGTTGTACATGGCGTCCACGACCAGCGCCGGATAGGGCTCGTAGCCGCGGATCAGGCGCTCCATGCCGGTGCGCAGGGCGTCCAGCGCCGGGTCGCCCAGCGGGGTCTCCCGGAAGCGGGGGGCGTAACCCGCCGCGAGGAGGAGCGAGTTGCGCTCCCGCACGGGGACGTCGAGGTGCTCCGCCAGCCGCAGCACCATCTCCTCGCTGGGCCGGGAGCGGCCCGTCTCGATGAAGCTGATGTGCCGCGCCGAGGAGTCCGCGCGCAGCGCCAGCTCCAGCTGGCTCACCCGCCGCCGCTCCCGCCAGGCCCGTAAGAGGGGGCCGACGGCTTGGGTGGGATCGGAGGCGACAGTGGTCATGCCGTCGACCGTAGCCGACGGACACGGCGCGCCACGAGCCCCGCCGGCCCGCGGGCGGCCTCGGGCAGGGTCGTCACGGCGCTCCTGTGGCAGGCTGGACGGGTACGCGACACCGTGCCACCGCGACATCGCACGACATCCAGGAAGGGAGCCGGGCCATGGCCGTCGAACCGCTGTCGCTGAAGGAGATCGAGGACCGCCTCTCGGAGCTGCCGGGCTGGTCCGTCGACGCGGGCCGCCTCACCCGCTCCTACCGGCTGGCCTCGCACTTCGCCGCGACCGCGCTGGTCATCCATGTGGCCCAGGTGCAGGAGGAGCTCAACCACCACTCCGACCTCACCCTCGGCTACGACTCGGTGACGCTCGCCGTGAACACCCACAGCGCGGGCGGCGCCCTCACCGAGCTCGACTTCGCGCTCGCCCGCAGGGTCGAGGATCTGGCCCCGGGCCACGGGGCGCGCTGACGCACGACGGCGGACGCGACACGGGGACACGGGGGGCGCGCGTGCTGGACTACGACGAGGAAGCCGAACGCTACGACGCCGCGCGCGGCGGCGAGCCCCGGGCGGCGGCCGCGGCGCGGGCCGTCCTCGGCCTGCTGCCGGACGGGACGGGCAGTCTGCTCGACGTCGCCTGCGGCACCGGCATCGTCACCCGCAGGCTCGCCGCCGGGTGCGACGCTCCGCGGGTGACCGGCGTCGACCTCGCGGCCGCGATGGTCCGGCAGGCCGCGTCACGGCTGCCCGGTGCGATCGTGCGGGCCGACAGCCGCCGACTGCCTTTCCGGGACGGCGAGTTCGACGCCGTCAGCAGTGTGTGGCTGCTGCACCTCGCGCGGAGCGACGTAGACGCGCGTGCGATCGTCGCCGAGTGCGCGCGGGTGCTGCGGCCGGGCGGCGTCTACGTCACGACGGTCGACAAGGCCGCCGCGCACAATGTCGGCAGCGACATCGACGCCGTGCTCGTCTCACGGCCGCCCCACACCGCCCGGGACGACGAGGCCGCCGTCGAGTCGTACGCCGTCGCCTGCGGCCTCGTCCCGGCCGGGCGGGCGCGCTTCCCGGGCCGGGGGCAGGGCCGCAGTCCGCGCCGCACGATCGCCGACCTGCGGCGCGGCTGGTTCGTGACCCTGCCCCCCGGCGAACCCCTCGCCGAGGTCTTCGCCGGCCGGCTGGCGCAGCTGCCCGACCAGGACCGCCTCCGCCCCGACCCCGAGTTCACGCTCAGGGCCTTCCGGAAGCCGGCGGCGCCCTCCTCGTCAGGCAGCTGACCGGCGGTTCAGGACTGCTGCTCAACTCACCTTGCAGGCCTGGCCGCCCAGCCGGAACGCCGTCGGTTCGGTGTTCCTGCCGGACCAGTTGCCCGTGAAGCCGAAGCCCACCGACGAACCGGCCGCCACGACGGCGTTCCAGGTGGTGTTCCTCGCCGTCACCGACGAACCCGACTGCGTGTGCTGGGCGTTCCACAGCTGGGAGACCGTCTGGCCGTCGGGGAACGTCCAGTCGAGGCTCCAGCCGGACCAGGCGCTCGCACCCGTGTTGGTGAGTTTCACGTCCGCCTGGAAGCCGCCCGACCACTGGTTGGTGATCGAGTAGGTCACCGTGCAGGCGCCGGTCGGGGTCGGCGGCGGGTCCGTGCCGCCCCCGCCTCCGCCGCCGGCGTCCGAGGTGTCGCCGTAGATCACGCCCCGGCCGTTGGTGGCGAGGTAGACCCGGCCGTAGACCCGGGGGTCGCCGGTGATCGCCGCTCCGGTCCAACCGAACTGGTGGGCGTCGTCGTTGATCCTCGTCCAGGTCGCGCCCTTGTCCGTGGAGCGGAAGATCCCCCGCACCCCGGCGATCTTCGCACTGGTGTAGAGGGTCTGGTAGGAGGCGCCCGAGGCCGCCTTGCCGAAGCCGATCGTGTCGGCCTCCTGGACGTTCGACAGCTTGGCGAAGCTCGCGCCGCCGTCCGTCGAGTGCCACAGGCCGTACGCGCCGTCGCTCGCCCCGCCCGCCAGCCACACGTCGCCCCTCGCACCCGGCAACGCCTTGAAGCGCACGCTGTCGCCGCTCGGCAGCCCGGTCGCCGCGGAAGCGGTGAACGAGGCGCCGCCGTCGGAACTGACGTAGAAGCGGCCGGACTTGAAGCCGTAGAAGACCTTCGGGTCCACCCGGTCGGACTCGACGACCGCGCCCGCCGGGATGCCGGTCGACGCCGTCCAGGAGGAGCCGAAGCCGGTCGTGTGCTGCACGCCCGCACCCTGCGGACTCCACACGAAGCGGCTGCCGTCGGCGGCCGCGGCCACCGTCCCGCCGCCGCTCACACCCGAAGGGTCGCTCCCCGCGAACCAGTTGGCCCCGTTGTCCGTCGAGAACGCCACATGCGGACCGGAGTCGAGGTTGCCGACGCGCACCACCGTGTTCGGGTCGGACTCGGCGTGGTCCAGGCTCGTCGTCGTGGTGAAGTTCGGTGAGGTGAACATCATCGAGGGGACCTTCGTCAGGTCCGTGTGCCGGAATCCGCCGACGTCACCGAGCGCGCTGAGCAGCGGCGCACCGGACGGGGGAGAGTCGAGGTCGTTGACCGCGGTCTCCTCCAGCCCCTGCACCATCGGCCTGACCGCGAACTGCCCGCCGGTGTCCCAGTTCCGCAGGCTCTCCGTGCCGTAGATCGTCGCGCCCGTCCCGTACATCATCCGGTTCGAGTCGAACGGGTCGATCTCCAGCGCCTCCGTCATCCACCCCAGCTTCGGGCTCTGTTCGGGCGGCGACGGGTTCGCACCCCAGGTCAGCCACGGCGAGGACGAGACGTCGATGGTGTAGCGGTTGGCCCGCTCGGGATACGAGGTGTAGTCCCACGCCTTCGTCCAGGTCGCTCCGCTGTCGGTCGAGCGGAAGATCTGTGTGTCCGGCCACCAGGAGCTGTACGCGGTGGCCATCACCGTGCCCGGCCGCTGCCGGTCGACCGTCAGTCCGCTGAAGCCGTAGAAGGTGTCGGCTTCCGCGACCGGGCTGATGTCCGTCCACACGCCGGTCGCCGTCGTGTACCGCCACAGCCGGCCCTTGCCGCCGTCGTACGGGCCGCCCTTGTCGCTGTAGGCCACGTACAGCTGGCCGTTGACGGTGTCCAGGACGCCCTTGTGCGCGAGCTGTCCCGTCGGCTGCCCGGCCAGCCGCGACCAGGTCGCGCCCGCGTCCGTCGACCGGTACACCGCGTTGTCCTTGTCCGCCACGCCGACGTAGATCGTCCGCGTGGCGCTGCCCGCCGTGCCGGTGGACTCGTCGAAGGTGACCCAGACGATGCCCTGGTTGTCGGAGGCGTAGCCGCTGGTGTCGCTCGGATCCTGCACGTAGTTGCCGACGTTGGGGAAGTTCGCCACCTGCGACCAGGTGACGCCCGAGTCCGTCGACCGCCACAGCCCCTTCCCGCTGGGCGCGCCCAGATAGAGCACGCTGTTGCGGTGCGGGTCGACGGCGAGCCGCTCGCCCATGCCCCGGCCGGGCATGTTGCCGCCCAGCTTGAACGGCAGGTCCGCCCGCTGCCAGCTCGCGCCCCGGTCGGCGGAGCGCAGCACGGCCCCGTTGCCCGGGTCCCAGCTGTTGGTGTACGTCCCGGCGGCGACGTAGACCCGGTTCGGGTCGACCGGGTCGGAGGCCAGGCTGACCACGCCCGTGTGTCCCCAGTTCGCCCAGCCGACCGAGTCCAGCAACGGCGTCCACGTCTTGCTGCTCTGCTGCCAGCGGTACGCCCCGCCGATGTCGGTGCGCGCGTAGGCGAGGTTCTTCTCCTTGCGGTTGAAGACGATGCCCGGCACGAAGCCGCCGCCGTCGATCCGGGCGTTCTTCCAGGTGTACGACTCGGCGGAGATCGTCGTCTTCTCGGCGCCCGAGGCCAGTGCGGGCGGGGTGCCCGCGAGCAGCCCGGCGGCGAGGGCGAGGACGGCGGTGAGGACGCGGGTTCTTCGCACGGCGGGGATCCTTCCGGGTGGGGGAGGGGGACGCGCGACGACCGGGCGGCCCTCTGTGCGGGTGAGGGCCGCCCGGCGCGGTACGCGGAGCTCTTGAGCGGTTCCGCGGGACTCGGCCCGCGGAGCGCCCGGCGGGGACTATTCGAGGAGCTCCGCGTACGAGCCCATGGCCAGTGCGATGTCGGCCTGGGCCCAGAACCGGTGGTACGTGAACGAGGGCGCGGCGCCGCCCGCGAGATAGCTCTCGATCTTCGACCAGTTGGGGTCGTTCTTGTAGAAGGACCTGAGCGAGGTGAAGGTAGAGGAGGAGTTGATCGTGTCGCCGTTGGGCATCTTGCCGCTCCAGCCGCTCGGGACGTACACGGCGTCGTCGAAGCGGTTGTAGTCGGTGCGGGTCTCCGGGACGGCGATCCCGAGGGCGTCCCGGTGCTTGTTCCACATGCCGTCCAGCAGCGCCTTCGCCGTCGTCTTCGCCTCCGTGTCACCGGACCGGTCGGCGTAGTACGTCAGGGTCTTGGCGTACGAGGCCGCCACACCGACGTCGTCGGTGTAGTCGGCGACGGTGACGTGGAGTCCGCTGTTGGCGCCGGGACTCGAGGCGTTCCAGGTGTCGGGCTGGCCCGACCACTGGAGCGTCGAGGGGATCCGGTAGCTGCCGTCCGGGTTGATCGTGGTCTTGGACAGCGCCCAGTCGACCCACTTGTCGAGGACCGCCTTGGCGGCCGCGTTCCCCGTCTGCTGGTAGTACTCGGCCACCCGCTCCATCGACCACGCCTGGAAGCCGAACCACTGGTTGGACGGCGGGTCGTGGTAGACGGGCTGCTGGTCGTAGTACATGCCGTAGAAGGTCGACTTGCCGGCCGGCGGCGTCGCGTACCGGCCCGCCCAGCTGTTGGTGGCGCCGCCCGCGATCGCGCCCTCGTTCGACTGCAGCCAGCGGTAGAACTCCATCTGCCGCTGGAGGGACTTGGTCCAGTCCGCCTGCCCGGTCGCCGACTTGGGCTTCAGCGGGGCGTAGCTGCTGAGCGCGTAGGCCGCCAGCGGGTTCTGGTAGCCGCCGTGGGCGTGGCTGGAGCCGATGCGCCAGGCCCAGCCCGCGTTGGTGTCGGTGGCACCGCCCCAGGCGTAGTACCAGGACAGCAGGTAGAACGAGGCGTCCTTGCCGGTGCCGGCCGGGCAGGACGAGGCCCCCACACAGTTGCCGACCTTCTTGAAGTACTTGTCGTACATGGCGTAGCGCAGGTAGTCGCCCATCTTCGCGGCCTTGCCCACGGCTGCGGAGACGTCCGAGCCCTTGCCCTGCTCCTTGGCCCAGACGTCCGCCCAGTACGCGGCCTGCACGGCACGCGCGTCGGCGTCCGGGGCGTTGGTGAACTTCCACTGCTTGGCGTACGAGGAGTCACCGGTGAACAGATCCAGGTAGCCGTTCTTGCCGCCGTACTTGAAGGCGTCACAGGTCGGCTGCGGGACCGTCTCCCAGACGGACTCCTCAGCGCCCCGCTGGAAGGTGTTGATGTACGACGGGCCGGTGTCCGACGGGCCCGCCTCGCACTTGCCGGGCGAGTTGCCGTAGCCGTACACGTTGTCGACGTCCTGCAGCCAGTGCATGCCGTAGACGTCGTCCGTGCCGTACGCGCTCTTCAGCTCACCGGCGATCGGGTCCGAGCCCACCGAGACCCCGGTGTCCAGCTTCGCCGGGTACTCGTTCGGGGTGTCCAGCTCGGGCGCGTAGGTGGCCGGCTTGGAGGCGTTGTAGAAGGAGTTGGTCGGCTGGTCGGCGTGGGTGGGGATCATGTACTTCTCCATGATGTCCCAGGCGCCGTTGAACTTGGTCCAGTCGCCCGTCACCTTGCCGTACATCGCCTGCAGCCACAGCAGGTAGCTGTAGGCCTCCGACGTGGTCTCGTGTCCGTGGTCGGGAGCCTCGACGATCAGCGTCTCCACCGAGTGGTACGGGATGCCCTCGGGGGAGAAGTAGCCGTTCGCCGGGTTGGTGATCTTGCCGTAGAGCTCCAGGAAGCGGGCGTCGTACACCTTGGAGCCGGCGATCTGGGTGACGGTGACCGACGCCTTGGCGTGTCCGGTCGCCGTCGACTCGAAGGTCGCCGAACCGGTGCCGTTGGCGTTGCCGGCGACGGTGACCCGTTGCGCGGTGTTCCAGTTCGACGGGGTGAAGGTGAGGCTCGCGCCGCCCGTGACGGTGAGACCGGTGTTCCCGCTCGTCCGGGCGGTCATTACGGTCACGTTGGCCGACGGCTGCGTCGACAGCTTGAGGTCGTACGACCCCGTCCCGCCCTGCTGCACGGCCAGCTGGTTGGTGGAGGCCACCACGGCGGGTCCCGAGGCGACCGTGATGCCGACCGGGGCGGACGTCCCGGACGCGCCCAGGCTGTCGTAGGCCTTCGCCACCAGGGAGTGACTGCCCACGGTCAGCGCGGAGGCCGACAGCGTGTACGGGGCGCTGGTGTCGGTGCCCAGCAGGGTGGTGTCGTCGTAGAACTCCATCTTGGTGATCGTCGCGTTGTCGGCGGCCGCGGCGGTCGCCGCGAGCGGCACCGCGGCCCCTTGCGTGTAGACCGCGCCCGGCGCCGGGCTGGTCAGCACGGTGACGGGGGGCTGGTGGGCGCCGGTGCACGGCGTGCCGTTGACCGAGAACGAGGTGGGCGCGGCGTTGGCGCCGCTGTAGGTGAACTGCGCGCCGGCGCTGACGGCCGCTCCGGGCGCGACCGTCGCGTTGTAGGGGGCGTTGACCACGGTGATCTGCTGGCCCGACTGCGACCAGGTGCCGTTCCAGCCGCTCGTCAGCTTCTGGTTGCCGGCGTAGGAGTACGCCAGCGACCAGCCGTTGATGGGGTCCGTGCCCCGGTTGGTGAGGGTGAGCTCCGCGGTGAAACCGGAGCCCCAGTCGTTGGCCTTGTAGTCCACGCTGCACTGGAGAGCGGCCGCCCGGGCGGGCGTCGTACCGGTGCTCAGCATGGCCAGGGGGAGTGCGAGAGCCGCCACAAAGGCGGTCCACAGGCGCCGCGTCCCACGGCGTCCGCGTGCGGGATCCATGGTGCTGGTTCCTCCTTGCGGCTCGAAGAGGTGGGGGGAGGAGCAACAAGCCTTGAACCAGTGGGAGCGCTCCCATAGTGCGTAGACCCTGGAGTGCGGTCAAGGTGCTTGAAGAGTCGAAAAGATTCGACCCGGAAAGTTGAGGGAAAGTCAGCGACTGCCCTGTTCTTTGCCGACGCTTGGCGCTAGCTTCGGTGACACCAGTGGGAGCGATTCCATCAGTCGACGCGTCCGTCACGACGCGCCTGAGCTGTGAGGAGTCGCTCATGCGACACCCCCCGCGTTCAGTACTTTTAGCCGTCGCCGGCACGGTCGCCCTCGTCGCGGGCGCCCTGCTGCCGGTCGTGACGGCACAGGGAGCCGCGCCCGCCTGCACGGTGGAGTACTCGGTCACCGGACAGTGGGACGCCGGCTTCCAGGCGTCCGTGAAAGTCACCAACAACGCGGCGGCGGTGAACGGTTGGAGCCTGAGCTTCGACTTCGCGAACGGGCAGAAGGTCACCCAGGGCTGGAACGCCAAGTGGTCCCAGTCCGGCGCGACCGTCACCGCGGCGAACGAGAGCTACAACGGTGCGCTCGGCGCCGGCGCGAGCGTCACCGCCGGGTTCATCGCCTCCAAGGCGGGAGCCAACGCCGTACCGGTGACCTTCCGGCTGAACGGCACGACCTGCAACGTCGACGGCGGTCCTACGCCCACACCCACCCCGACATCGTCCCCGACCACCCCACCGGGAGGCGGTGACCGGCCGCCCGCACTGCGCGTCCTCGGCAACCGGTTCGTGGACGCGAGCGGAGCTGCCCGCCGGCTGCTCGGCGTCAACCGCAGCGGCGGCGAGTTCATGTGCGTCCAGGGCCGCGGCATCTTCGACGGTCCCGTCGACGACGCCGCGATCAAGGCGATCGCGGACTGGAGGGCCAACACCGTCCGCATCCCGCTGAACGAGGAGTGCTGGCTCGGCCTGTCCAACATCCAACCCGCCTACGGAGGTTCGAACTACATCAACGCGGTCAAGGCGCTGGTGGCCCGAGTCGAGGCGCACGGCATGACCCCGATGGTCGAACTGCACTGGACCTGGGGCCAGTACACCGGCGATGGGGCCGGCTGCACCGACGTCCACGCCGGCTGCCAGAAACCGATGCCGGACATGCGCTACACGCCGGCGTTCTGGACGTCGGTCGCCGACACCTTCAAGAACGACCCGGCGGTCGTGTTCGACCTGTTCAACGAGCCCTACCCGGACCGCGCCACCTCCACGGCCGCCCAGGCGTGGCAGTGCTGGCGGGACGGCGGAACCTGCCCCGGCATCGGCTACGAGGTCGCCGGCATGCAGGACCTCGTCGACGCCGTGCGGTCCACCGGCGCCCGGAACGTGATCCTCGCGGGCGGACTCGCCTGGTCCAACGACCTCTCCCAGTGGCTGACGTACCGGCCCACCGACCCGACGGGCAACCTCGCCGCCGCCTGGCATGTGTACAACTTCAACTCCTGTGTGACCGAGGCCTGCTGGAACTCCACGCTGGCTCCCGTCGCCGACCGGGTGCCGCTCGTCGCCGGGGAGATCGGCGAGAACACCTGCTCGCACGGGTTCGTCGACCAGGTCATGCGGTGGTTCGACGAACACCGGCTGTCCTACCTCGGCTGGACCTGGAACGCCTGGGCCTGCTCCACGGGACCCGCTCTGATCAGCGACTACAACGGGACGCCCACCGCTTTCGGCGTCGGGCTGCGCGATCACCTGCGCGCCCTGAACGGATGACCCGCACCACCACCCCACACCCCCGGAACGAGAGAAGGAAACCCGCACTCATGAGCCGTAGCAGAACAGCGATACTCGCCGCGCTGGCACTGGTCGCCGGAGCCTCCGGGACGGCGCTCGCGGTCGTCCCCGGCGACTCGGGCCTCGCCGCCGCCCCCTGCACCGTCGACTACAAGGTGCAGAACGACTGGGGAAGCGGCTTCACCGCCAACGTCACCGTCACCAACAACTCGGCCGCCAAGTCGAGTTGGGCGGTGAAGTGGTCGTACGCCGGGAACCAGAGGGTCACCAACGGCTGGAACGCGAAGGTCACCCAGTCCGGCGCCGCGGTCACCGCCGCCAACGAGACCTACAACGGCTCGCTGGGAACCGGCGCTTCGGTCAGCTTCGGCTTCCAGGGCGCCTACAGCGGCAGCAACGCCGTCCCCGCCACGTTCACCCTGGACGGTGTCACCTGCAACGTCGACGGCGGCGGCCCCACCGACCCGGGCCCGACCGACCCGGGCCCCACCGACCCCGGAACCCCCGGCAGGGTCGACAACCCCTACACCGGCGCCAAGGTGTACGTGAACCCCGAATGGGCCGCCAACGCCGCCGCCGAACCGGGCGGCAGCCGCATCTCCAACCAGCCCACCGGCGTCTGGCTCGACCGCATCGCCGCGATCAACGGCGCAGGCGGCAAGATGGGCCTGCGCGCCCACCTCGACGAGGCGCTGCGCCAGAAGGGCAGCGGCCAGCTCGTCGTCCAGCTGGTCGTCTACAACCTGCCCGGACGCGACTGCGCGGCCCTCGCCTCCAACGGCGAGCTCGGCCCGACGGAGATCGACAAGTACAAGACGCAGTACATCGACCCGATCAAGACGATCCTCGCCGACCCCAAGTACGCCTCGCTGCGGATCGTCACCACCATCGAGATCGACTCGCTGCCCAACCTCGTCACCAACACCGGGAGCCGGGTCACGGCCACCCCGCAGTGCGACGTGATGAAGGCCAACGGCAACTACCAGAAGGGCGTCGGCTACGCCCTGAACAAGCTCGGCGACGTGCCCAACGTCTACAACTACATCGACGCCGGCCACCACGGCTGGATCGGCTGGGACGACAACTTCGCACCCAGCGCGGCCCTCATGAAGGAGGCCGCGACCACCGAGGGCGCCACGGTCAACGACGTCCACGGCTTCATCACCAACACGGCCAACTACAGCGCACTGAAGGAGAACAACTTCACCGTCAACGACAACGCGGGCGGCAAGTCGGTCCGCGAGTCCAAGTGGGTCGACTGGAACCGCTACGTGGACGAGCTGTCCTTCGCCCAGGCGTTCCGCAACCAGCTGGTGACGGCGGGCTTCAACTCCGGCATCGGCATGCTGATCGACACCTCCCGCAACGGCTGGGGCGGTTCCGCCCGGCCCGCCGGACCGGGACCGACGACAACCGTCGACGCCTACGTCGACGGCGGCCGCTACGACCGCCGTTTCAACACCGGCAACTGGTGCAACCAGGCCGGCGCCGGCCTCGGTGAGCGCCCGAAGGCGTCCCCGGCCGCCGGGATCGACGCCTACGTCTGGATGAAGCCGCCGGGTGAGTCCGACGGGTCGAGCTCGCTCATCCCGAACGACGAGGGCAAGGGCTTCGACCGGATGTGCGACCCGACGTACAAGGGCAACCCGCGCAACAACAACAACATGTCGGGCGCTCTGCCCAACGCCCCGCTGTCCGGGAAGTGGTTCTCGGCCCAGTTCCAGCAGCTGATGCAGAACGCGTACCCGCCGCTGCCGTAGCCGCCCGAGCGCAGCTCGCGTCCGGCCGTTCCCTCTCCGGGGACGGCCGGGCGTGCCTGTGTTCCGTACCCCGCGTTTTTGCCGTAACGGCAACAGAGGTGGCCTTCTGCCGGTGCGTCGGCGCACGCTGTCGGCACAGCGGACGAGAGGCTGACCACCATGGCGCACCAGCAGCACGACCACCACCGCCCCCACGAGCACCGGCACGGGCCGGCCGGCCCGGGGCGCGGCACCGAGATCGACTGGGCGGAGATGGCCCCCCATCTGGAGGCCCAGGCCGAGTTGTTCACGCCCCTGTACGAGCGGGCGCTGTCCTGGCTGGGCGGGGAGGTGACCGAGCCGGGACTGATCGTCGACGTGGGCAGCGGCCCCGGGGTGATCTCCTGCCTGTTCGCCGAGACCTTCCCCGGCGCGCGCGTCCTGGCCGTCGACGGTTCAGCGCCGCTCCTCCAGCGGGCCCGGGCGCGTGCCGAAGGCCTCGGACACGGCGACCGGTTCGACACCGTCGCCGGTGAACTCCCCGGCGTCCTCGACGAATTGGACTATCCGGCCGATCTGATCTGGGCCGGCCGCAGTCTGCACCACATCGGCGACCAGCGGGCCGCGCTCGCCGCGTTCGCTCAGCGGCTGGCACCGGGCGGCATGCTGGCGATCATGGAGGGCGGGCTGCCGTCCCGGTTCCTTCCCCGTGACCTCGGCTTCGGCCGCCCCGGTCTGGAGGCGCGGCTCGACGCCGTGCAGGAGGAGTGGTTCGCCCGGATGCGGGCCGACCTGCCCGGCACCGTGGGGGAGGCCGAGGACTGGCCGGCGCTGCTCGGCGGGGCGGGCCTGAAGGACGCCCGCAGCCGCAGCTTCCTGCTCGACCTGCCCGCCCCCGCCTCCGAACGGGTCCGCGCCTACGCCGTCACGCACTTCGAGCGCTGGCGCGACGCCTCCGACGAGGTTCTCGCCCCCGACGACCGGGCCGCGCTGGACCGGCTCCTCGACCCGCGCGACCCGGCGGGCGTGCACCAGCGACCGGACGTGTTCCTCCTGGCGGCCCACACCGTCCACACGGCGGTCAAGCCCGGGTAGCGCCTGCCCGGACGCGCCGGTGGCCGGCCCGGATGCTCCCGGGCCGGCCACGGCGGTGGTTCATGTGCCGACGGGCTGTGCGCCGGCGGCCGGTCTCAGACCACGTCGAACGTGGCCGGGTCCGGGCCGATGCGCCGGTCCTCGTTGAGGGCGCTGATCGCGGCCAGGTCCTCGTCGTCGAGGCTGAAGTCGAAGACCTCGATGTTCTCCTTGACGCGCGAGGGCGTCACGGACTTCGGGATCACGACGTTGCCGAGCTGGAGGTGCCAGCGCAGCACGACCTGGGCCGGGGTGCGCTCGTGCTTCCGTGCGATGGCGACGATCGCCGGGACCTCCAGCAGGCCCTTGCCCTGGCCGAGCGGGGACCAGGCCTCGGTGGCGATGCCCCGCTTCGCGTGGAAGTCGCGCGAGGCCTGCTGCTGCAGGTGCGGGTGCAGCTCGATCTGGTTGACCGCCGGGACGACCGACGTCTGCTCGATCAGCCGCTCCAGGTGCTCGGGCAGGAAGTTGGAGACGCCGATCGCCCGCGCGCGGCCGTCCGCGAGCAGCTTCTCGAACGCCTTGTACGTGTCGACGTAGGTGTCCTTGGCCGGCAGCGGCCAGTGGATCAGGTACAGGTCGACGTAGTCCAGACCCAGCTTGGTCAGGGAGGCGTCGAACGCGCGGAGCGTCGCGTCGTACCCCTGGTCGCTGTTCCAGAGCTTGGTGGTGACGAAGATGTCCTCGCGGGGCAGGCCGGAGTCGGCGATCGCCTTGCCGGTGCCCTCCTCGTTGCCGTAGATCGCCGCTGTGTCGATGCTGCGGTACCCGGCCTCCAGCGCGGTGCTGACCGCCCGGGTGGCCTCGTCGTCCGGCACCTGCCAGACGCCGAAGCCCAGCTGGGGCATCTCGACGCCGTTGTTCAGGGTGATCGGGGATACCTTGCTGCTCACGAGCCCTTGATCCTTCGGTTGTCCGTCAAAAGTTTCTCCCATCGTCAACGATCACGAGGCGTGATGCATTCCTGACTGCCGAATCCGCTCCGGCGGGTCTCAGGTGCGGTACAGCGCGTCGACCTCGTCGGCGTACGTGTTTTCGATGGCCTTGCGCTTCAGTTTCAGCGACGGCGTCAGCAGACCGTGTTCCTCGGTGAACGGCTGGGCGAGGATGCGGAAGGTGCGGATGGACTCCGCCTGCGACACCAGCGTGTTGGCGGCGACGACGGCCCGGCGCACCTCCGCCTCCAGGTCCGCGTCGCGCACCAGGTCGGCCGGGGCCAGCTGCGGCTTGGCCCGCATCTGCAGCCAGTGTTCGACGGCCTCCTGATCGAGGGTGACCAGAGCGGCGACGAACGGCCGGTCGTTGCCGACGACGATGCACTGGTTCACCAGCGGATGGTCCCGAACACGTTCCTCCAGCAGCCCTGGGGAAACGCTCTTGCCGCCGGAAGTGACGAGGATCTCCTTCTTGCGGCCGGTGATGGTGAGGTAGCCGTCCTCGTCGAGGGAGCCCAGGTCGCCGGTGGCCAGCCAGCCGTCGTGCAGCGTCTCGTCGGTGGCCTTGGGATTGTTCAGGTACCCCTGGAAGACGTTCCCGCCGCGCAGCCAGATCTCCCCGTCGTCCGCGAGGTGCACGGTCATGCCGGGGATGGCCTGGCCGACGGTGCCGTACCGGGTGCGTCCGGGCGGGTTGGCGGTCGCTGCCGCCGTCGACTCGGTCAGGCCGTAGCCCTCGTAGATCTGCACGCCCGCGCCGGCGAAGAACAGCCCCAGCCTGCGGTCCATCGCCGAGCCACCCGACATGGCGTGCCGGACCCGGCCGCCCATCGCGGCGCGCACCTTGGAGTAGACGAGCTTGTCGAACAACTGGTGCTGCACGCGCAGACCCGCCGACGGTCCCGGCCCGGTGCCCCACGCCTTGGCCTCCACGGCCTCCGCGTACTGCACGGCCACCCCGACCGCCTTCTCGAACGGCCCGGCCTTCCCCTCCCGCTCCGCCTTGCGGCGGGCCGCGTTGAAGACCTTCTCGAAGATGTACGGCACGGCCAGGAAGAAGGTCGGCTTGAAGGCGGCGAGGTCGGGCAGCAGGGCGGCGGCGTGCAGCTGCGGCTGGTGGCCGAAGCGGACCCGGCCGCGGATCGCGGCGATCTCCACCATCCGCCCGAAGACGTGCGCGAGCGGCAGGAACAGCAGGGTGGCCGCCTCGTCGCCCCGGCGGGAATGGAACACCGGCTCCCAGCGCTCGATGACCGTGTCCGCCTCGAACATGAAGTTGCCGTGGGAGATGACACAGCCCTTGGGGCGGCCGGTGGTGCCGGAGGTGTAGATGATCGTGGCGACCGAGTCGGGCGTGACCGCCTCCCGGTGCCGGTGCACCACGTCGTCGTCCAGTCCTGCGCCCGCCTCGTACAGCTCCTGCACACAGCCGGAGTCGAGCTGCCAGAGTCTGCGCAGTGCGGGGAGGCGGTCGATGACGGTGGCGATCGTCATCGCGTGGTCCTCGTGCTCCACGACGGCGGCCGTGACCTCCGCGTCGTACAGCATCCAGAAGCACTGTTCGGCGGAGGACGTCGGATAGACCGGCACCACCTGGGCGCCGATGGTCCACAGGGCGAAGTCGAAGAGGGTCCACTCGTACCGGGTGCGCGACATGATCGCGACGCGGTCGCCGAAGCGGACGCCCTGGGAGAGCAGGCCCTTGGCGAGCGCGAGGACCTCGTCGCGGAACTCGGCGGAGGTGACGTCCCGCCACTCGCCCCGTTCGTCCTTGCGGCCGAGCGCGATGTGCTGCGGGTCTTCCTGGGCGTGCTGGAAGACGACGTCGGCCAGTCCGCCCACCGGCGGCGCCAGCGCCAAGGGAGGGTTGGAGAACTCGCGCAAATCCCGCACCCCGCTTCTCAATGCCCCACAG
The DNA here is from genome assembly GCF_044768125.1 of Streptomyces sp. NPDC101166. NCBI lineage: Bacteria > Bacillati > Actinomycetota > Actinomycetes > Kitasatosporales > Streptomycetaceae > Streptomyces > Streptomyces sp. NPDC101166. The sequence goes on along the minus strand of NZ_JBIWPF010000002.1, from coordinate 223,411 downwards.
CGCCGTGAAAGCTACCCCACCCCCGACGGGTGCGGGAGGGGGTGGAAAAGCGAGCGATGCTCTCGTCTGCGCCGGTCAGCGCCGGAAAAAGGGCCCACATGGGGAAGGGTCGGACAGGAAGCTGACGTCCGAGTAAGTTTCGGTGCCGTAACCTCCACCGAATCTTCCCGTTCCGGTCACGCCGTCCGACTCCCCGGGCGGCTCCCGTACGGCCCCTGCGACTCCCGTCTCAGGTGCGGCGGCGCAGCCGGTCGCCGGCCGCGAGGATCGCCGTCGCCAAGGCGTCCGCCGCGCCCTGCGCGGACGGGCGGCGGCGGCCGTGCACCAGGACGAAGTCCACCCGGCCCAGCTCCGGCAGCCCCGACCGCTCGGGGACGCGGACCAGCCCGGGCGGGATCAGGCCCCGTGAGTGCGCCATCACGCCCAGCCCGGCCAGGGCCGCCGCGATCAGCCCGTTGAGGCTGCCGCTCGTGCACGCGATCCGCCACGCCCGCCCCTGTCGCTCCAGCGCCTCCAGGGCGAGCGCCCGGGTGATGCCGGGCGGCGGGTAGACGATGAGCGGGACCGGGCGGTCGGGGTCCAGCCGCAGCCGCTCGGCGCCGATCCACACCAGCTCGTCGTGGTGGACCAGCTCGCCCCGGCCGTCCTCGGGGCGCCGCTTGGCCAGCACCAGATCCAGTTTCCCGGCGGCCAGCTGCTCGTGGAGCGTGCCGGACAGCTCCACCGTGAGCTCCAGGTCGACCTCCGGGTGGTCGTGGCGGAAGCCCTCCAGGATCTCGGGCAGCCGCGTCAGCACGAAGTCCTCGGAGGCGCCGAAGCGGAGCCGGCCGCGCAGCCGGATGCCGGTGAAGAACGCCGTCGCCTGCTCGTGCACCTCCAGGATCCGGCGGGCGAAGCCGAGCATCGCCTCGCCGTCCTCGGTCAGCTCCACGGAGTGCGTGTCCCGGGAGAACAGCGTCCGCCCGGCCGCGTCCTCCAGCCTGCGCACGTGCTGGCTCACGGTGGACTGGCGCAGCCCCAGCCGGCGAGCGGCCTGGGTGAAGCTCAGCGTCTGGGCGACCGCGAGGAAGGTGCGCAGGTGAGAGGGGTCGTACCTACCCGTCACGGTACCCCCGGCACGGGGCCGTCATCACGAATGGCGATGACAGTCAGAGCGGTATGAAGGATTCCCGATCACGGCGGCGGAGGGCACGATGGTCAGGGCCGACCGTGGCCCTCGCCGAAGTGAACGAAGAACCGAGCAGAGCCAGAAGAGCATGTGGAGCACCGTGAAACGCCTGCGCCGGCCGAGCCGACTGCCGAGCCGTCTGCCGATCGATCCGTACATCCTCCTGCTGCTGGGGACCGTGGGCCTCGCCGCGCTCCTCCCGGCGCGCGGGACGGCCGCCGACGTGGCCTCCGGCGCCTCAACGGCCGCGATCGCCTTCCTCTTCTTCCTGTACGGCGCCCGGCTGTCCACCCGCGAGGCACTGGACGGCCTGAAGCACTGGCGACTGCACGTCACCGTGCTGGCCTGCACGTTCGTCGTGTTCCCGGTGCTGGGCCTGGCCACCCGCGGACTGGTCCCGGTGGTCCTGACCGACCCGCTCCACCAGGGCCTGCTCTTCCTCACCCTCGTCCCGTCGACGGTCCAGTCGTCGATCGCCTTCACCTCCATCGCCCGAGGCAACGTCCCCGCCGCGATCTGCGCGGGGTCCTTCTCCTCGCTCGCCGGCATCGTCGTCACCCCGCTGCTGGCCGCCGCGCTGCTCGGAGGCACCGGCGGCGGCTTCTCGGCGGACTCGCTCGTCGAGATCGTGCTGAAACTGCTCGTGCCCTTCGCCGCGGGGCAGCTGCTGCGGCGCTGGATCGGGGGTTTCGTCACCCGGCACAAGAAGATCCTCGGGTACGTCGACCGGGGCTCCATCCTGCTCGTCGTCTACACCGCGTTCAGCGAGGGCATGGTCCAGGGCGTCTGGACCCGGATCGGCGTGGGCCGGCTGGGCGCTCTGGTGGCCGTCGAGGCCGTGCTGCTCGCCGTGATGCTCGCGCTGACCTGGTACGGCGCGAAGGCTCTGCGGTTCGGCCGCGCGGACCGGATCGTGATCCAGTTCGCCGGGTCCAAGAAGTCCCTCGCCTCGGGGCTGCCCATGGCGAGCGTGCTGTTCGGGGCGCACGCCTCACTGGCCGTGCTGCCGCTGATGCTCTTCCACCAGATGCAGCTCATGGTCTGCGCGGTGATCGCCAAACGCCGGGCCCGCGACCCACAGCCGGAACCCGAACGCGACCAGTTCACACAGCCGTTGACCGGGATTTCCGGTACGGACGGCTGACGGCGGATAGCGTTCCGTCATGACCGCACCCCTCGTGCTCGACCCCGCGCGCACCGCCCTCGTCCTCGTCGACCTGATGGACCGGATCCTCGCGCTGCCCCTGGCGCCCCGCAAGGGCGCCGACGTGCTCGCCACCGCCGAGGAGCTGGCGGGCAGGTTCCGTGCGGCCGGGGCCGCCGTCGTCCTCGTCCGCGTCGAACGGCCCGGCGTCGCCGAGCAGCCGCCCGGCAGTTCGCTGGCCCAGGGGCTGGCGCGCGAGGGCGACATCGAGGTCGTCAAGGGGACCCTCGGCGGCTTCCACGCCACGGGCCTGGACGACCGGCTGCGCCGGCGCGGAGTCACCACGCTGGTGTTCGGCGGCATCGCCACCAACCTCGGCGTGGAGTCCACGGCCCGCGCCGCGAGCGACCTCGGCTACGACCTCGTCTTCGTCGAGGACGCCATGTCCGCCCTCACCGAGCCCGAGCACGAGGCGTCGGTACGGCTCGACTTCCCCCGGCTGGGCACGGTGACCTCGGCAGGGCAGGTGACGTTCGGGACGGGATGACGAGGGCGCGGGGACCCGCCGAGGCCGCTCAGCCCTGGGCGGCCTCGCTCCGCAGGGCGATGCGGTCCTCGCCCGCGTACACGTTCATGGAGGAGCCCCGCAGGAAGCCCACCAGCGTCAGCCCGGTCTCCGCCGCGAGGTCCACCGCCAGCGAGGACGGCGCCGAGACCGCCGCGAGCACCGGGACGCCCGCCATCACGGCCTTCTGGGCCAGCTCGAACGACGCCCGGCCCGAGACCAGCAGAATCGTGCGGGACAGCGGCAGCGCGCCGTCCCGCAGGGCGCGGCCCACCAGCTTGTCGACGGCGTTGTGCCGCCCGACGTCCTCCCGCACGTCCAGCAGCTCCCCGTCCTCGGAGAACAGCGCCGCCGCGTGCAGCCCCCCGGTCCGGTCGAAGACCCGCTGGGCCGCGCGCAGCCGGTCGGGCAGGGCCGACAGCAGCTCCGGCTCCACCCGCAGCGGCGGCGTGTCGGCGATGGGCCAGCGGGCCGTCGTACGCACCGCGTCCAGGCTCGCCTTGCCGCACAGGCCGCAGGAGGAGGTGGTGTAGACGTTGCGCTCCAGGGTGATGTCGGGGACGACCACGTGCGGCGCGGTCCTCACGTCCACCACGTTGTACGTGTTCGTCCCGTCCGCCGTCGCCCCGGCGCAGTACACGATGTTCAGCAGATCGGACGCCGCGGCCAGGACGCCCTCGCTGACCAGGAAGCCGGCGGCCAGCGCGAAGTCGTCGCCGGGCGTGCGCATGGTGATGGCGAGCGGCCGCCCGTCGAGCCGGATCTCCAGCGGCTCCTCCGCGACGAGCGTGTCCGGCCGGGTGGAGAGCGCCCCGTCCCGTATGCGGAGCACCTTGCGTCGTTCGGTGACACGTCCCATGTCGTGATCAGCCCCGGTTCTGTACGTGACCTTGACGATCTCATTGTCCTGCACGCCGAGGGCGTCTCGCGGCCCCTGGCTCACCGCTCGCAGCGCCCGTCGCTCGCCGGCCGGGGACGGACGGCCCGGCCTGCCGGACGTTAGAGGGAAGCCGACAAGCCCGGCTCGTGTTTCCTGTCGCTTGTCGTGTCCTCGTACCCGCGAGTCACTCACCAGACTGGTGGATCCCGCTACCCAAGGCAACGAGGGGGACCCGCTCATGAACGGCTCGCGCATCACCGCCGTCGGCCACCACCAGCCCGCCAAGGTGCTCACCAACGAGGAGCTGGCGGGCATGGTCGACACCAGTGACGAGTGGATCACGAGCCGGGTGGGCATCCGCACGCGTCACATCGCAGGGCCCGACGAGCCCGTGGACGAACTGGCCGCGCACGCCGCCGCCAAGGCCCTCGCGACGGCCGGGCTCACCCCCGCCGACATCGACCTCGTGCTGGTCGCCACCTCCACGGCCGTCGACCGCTCGCCCAACATGGCCGCCCGGGTCGCCGCCCGGCTCGGCATCCCGGGCCCGGCGGCGATCGACGTCAACGTGGTGTGCGCCGGCTTCACCCACGCGCTGGCCACCGCCGACCACACCGTCCGGGCCGGGGCCGCGCGCCGCGCCCTGGTGATCGGGGCCGACAAGATGTCCGAGGTGACCGACTGGAACGACCGCACCACCTGCGTCCTCGTCGGCGACGGCGCGGGGGCCGCCGTCGTCGAGGCGTCCGAGGAGCCGGGCATCGCGCCGGTGCTGTGGGGCTCGGTGCCCGAGATGGGGCACGCGGTGCGCATCGAGGGGCAGCCGGCCCGGTTCGCGCAGGAGGGGCAGAGCGTGTACCGCTGGGCGACGACCCGGCTGCCGCCGCTCGCCCGGCAGGCGTGCGAGCGTGCGGGGCTCACCCCGGAGGACCTCGCCGCCGTCGTCCTGCACCAGGCGAACCTGCGGATCATCGAACCCCTCGCGCAGAAGATCGGCGCCGTCAACGCGGTGGTCGCGCGCGATGTGACCGACTCCGGGAACACCTCCGCCGCGAGCATCCCGCTCGCCTTCTCCAAGCTGGTCGAGCAGGGCGTGATCTCCACCGGCGACCCGGTCCTGCTGTTCGGCTTCGGCGGGAACCTGTCGTACGCGGGACAGGTCGTCCGCTGCCCCTGAGCGGCCCTCGCCGGGGCGGGCCGCCGGGGCGGTGAATACGCAGGTGAAACGCACTCCCAAAGCTTGGTATGGTTGTCCTCGTCGCCGCGGGGAGCACCCGCACGGGCGGCAGACACCTTGTCCGGGTGGCGGAATGGCAGACGCGCTAGCTTGAGGTGCTAGTGCCCTTTATCGGGCGTGGGGGTTCAAGTCCCCCCTCGGACACTCATCACAAACCCGCATCCGGTGCATCCGGTGCGGGTTTTGTCGTATGCCCGACCCTCTCCGTCGCCGATGCCCTCGAATGCCGCAGAACGTCGTTATGCGGCAGATCGCTGTTATGCCTCAGAACGCCGTCGCGTCGCGAGGCCCCGTCATGCCGCGGAACCCCGTTTATCGCTTCCGGGTGGCGCGGCCTGTCGCGAAGCTGTCGGCGAGCTGTCTGACAGACCGTCAATGAGCGTCAAAGGCCCGTATGTTGGCGGTCGTTGATCGCATCCTGTGGTGATACGATCACGGCGCTTGTAGAGCGGGCGGATGGGTGGAAGACGACATCCTCGACTACGGGGACAGTCCGGGCGTTGACCCCGCTGCGGGCGGTCCGCCGGTCCACCCGCGTTGACGGGAATTCAGCACTGGCCGTCAGTCGCCTGAAGAGAGTCTTATGACTGATTACATACAGAACCCGGTATTCTGGGCTCTCCTCGTCGCCGTGATCGTCGCACTCGCCCTCCTTGTTCGCCAGCGGAGGGCCGCGCGCACGTTAAGGCAGGAGTTCGCAGATCTCAGGGCTCAGCACACCGAGCTGGAGAACGGGTACGCGAAATCCGTCGAGGCAGCCCAGGACAGAGCCGAAGAGGCAACGAAAACCGTCCTGAAGTCCGCGATGCGGACCCTTCAGGGCCTCGCCGCGGAACAGCAGTTGATCGTTTCCCGGCTGCAGAACAAATACGGCGAGTCGGTCATCCTCCAGGACCTCCTGGAGATCGACCACACCAACTCCCAGTTCGGTCGCCGGGCCCAGTCCATCGCGGTGCTCTGCGACGGGTGGCTCGGCCGCCAGCGCGACGTGGCCTCGGTGTACGACGTGGTCCGCAGCGCGCAGGGCAGGATCCGCCACTACCGGCGGGTGGAAATCCTTTCGCAGGTCGATTTCGGCATCACGAGCCGCGCCGTCGAACCGGTGGCGCTGGCCCTCGCCGAAATGCTCGACAACGCCACCAGCTATTCCAGCCCGGACACCGTCGTCGAAATCAATATCCGTACCGTCCCCAAGGGGATCTGCATCGTCGTGGACGACGCAGGTGTCGGAATGAACGACGAGGAGCGGGCCCGCGCGGAGAAACTCCTGTCGAGCGAACGCGTCTCCGGCGTCTCGGGGCTCGGCAACCCGCCCCAGTTCGGATTCGCGGTGATCGGCGTCCTCGCCGAACGCTTCGGCTTCGAGGTGTCGGTCGACTCCTCCTCGCCCTACGGCGGCGTACGGGCGGTCCTCCTCCTGCCGCACGACCTGCTCACCAGCGCGCCCGAGCAGAAGGAGCCGGCCCCGGTCGTCGCCGCGGCCCCCGCCCCCGCCCCCACCCTCGGCGGGCCGGAACCCGTACAGACCGCGACCGGCACCACCGCGGACGGACTGCCCAAGCGGCGCCGCAAGAGGCCGATGGCCATCGTCCCCGGCAGCGCGTCGAACGCCCCCTCCACCGCCCGTTCGGGCGCGGAGACGGCGGCGATCATGGGCGCGTTCCAGCGCGGCACCCAGTCGGGCCGGCGGGCCACCCCTGCGGACAACGCGGAACAGTCGAGCAGCACACGCGGTACGAGAAACGAAGGGCATGAGTTCTCGTGAACGACGATCTGTCATGGATGCTTGACAGCGCCCTGGAGATTCCCGGGGCCCTGCACGCCGTCCTGATCTCCGCCGACGGGCTGCTGATGGCCCGGACGCAGGACTTCGGCAAGGACGACGCGGACCGGGTCGCCGCCGCGATGAGCGGCGTGCAGTCGCTCAGCCGCTCCCTCGCCTTCTTCTGCGAGGACACCACCCAGAGGTGGCGGCAGACCCTGGTCGAGTTCGACGGAGGCTGGGTCTTCCTCATCTCCGCCGGCGAGGGTGCCTACCTCGGCGTCTCGGCCTCCCCGGACGTCGACATGGCGGACATCACCTTCCGGATGCAGCAGCTCGTCGGCCAGCTCGGCAAGGCCCTGACGACGCCGCCGCGCGAGAACCTCGGCGTGCGCTCATGACCGGTTTCGGTGAACTGGAGCCGCAGACGCCGGAGTTAGTGCGTCCGTACGTCATCACCAAAGGACGCGGACTGCCGGACGAGGAGAAGCTCTCCCTCATCACCCTGGTCACGGCCACCGCCGACCACCGGCAGCGGCCCACCCGGCTGTCCCCGGAGGAGCAGAAGCTGCTCGACCTGTGCTCCGCCGGCTACCTCTCGGTCGCCGAGATCGCGGGGCACACCCAACTGCCCCTCGGCGTGGTGAAGATCCTGCTAGCCGCTCTCACCGAGGGCGGCTACCTCGTGACCCGCCCGCCCGTGCAGCGGGCGCCCCTCGCCGACCGGGAGATCCTGGAGGAGGTGCTGAATGGTCTCAGGGCCAAGTTTGGATGAGCAGGCGTACGTCCGCGGCGGAGCGACGCAGACCGCCGTGAAGATCCTCGTCGTCGGCCACTTCGCGGTGGGCAAGACCACGTTCATCGGCGCGATCTCCGAGATCGAGCCGCTGTCCACCGAGGAGACGATGACACGGGCCGCCGAGTCCGTGGACGATCTCAAGGGCGTCCAGGGCAAGACCACCACCACGGTCGCCATGGACTTCGGCCGCCTCACCATCAGCGACCGGGTCGTGCTCTACCTGTTCGGAACGCCGGGCCAGCAGCGCTTCGTGCAGATGTGGGAGGACATGGCCCGGGGCGCGCTCGGCGCGCTGGTGCTGGTCGACCCCGAGCGGCTCGCGGACTCCTTCGCCGTGATCGACCTCATCGAGCAGTACGGCCTCGACTACGCCATCGCCGTCAACCACTTCGACGGCAGCCCCCTGCGGGACGAGAACGCCCTGCGCGAGGCGCTGGACCTGCTCGACGACACCCCCGTCGTCACCTGCGACGCGCGGGACGAGCAGTCGTCGGCCGAAGCGCTGATCACTCTCGTCCGCCATCTGCAGGACCGTGCCCACTAGGAGCAACACATGGACCGACCCACCGCTCCGGCGCCCCCGCCCGGGTGCCCGGCGCACAACAGCGGCGGCGCAGTGCCGCTGCACGGGCCGGAGTTCGCCGCCGACCCGCAGGCCTACTACGCCTACCTGCGGCACTACGGGCCCACCGCGCCCGTCGAGCTCGCCCCCGGCGTCGAGGCCACCCTCGTCACCGACTACGCCACCGCTCTGCACCTCCTGCAGGACTCGGCCTCGTTCCGCAAGGACTCCCGCCGCTGGCGTGACTTCAACGACGGCAAGATCGCCCCGGACAGCCCCGTGGTGCCTCTCCTGTCGTACCGGCCGAACTGCATGTTCAGCGACGGCGCCGAACACCTGAGGCTGCGTCAGGCGATCACGGACAGCATGGCGCGCATCGACTCGCGCCGGTTGAGCCAGTCCACTGAGCGGATCTCCGACTTCCTCATCTCCCAGTTCAGCTCCCGCGGTTCGGCCGACCTGGTCGGCGGCTACGCCCGGCAGCTGCCGCTGTTCGTGTTCAACGAGCTGTTCGGCTGCACCGCCGACATCGGCGACCGGGTGTTCTTCGGCATCTCCGGCATGTTCGACGGGGTCAACGCCGAGAAGGCGATCGCCGTGCTGTTCGAGGCGGTCGGCGAGCTCATCGCGCTCAAGCGGGCCAAGCCCGGCGACGACGTCACCTCATGGCTGATGCAGCATCAGTCTGCCCTGAGCGACGAGGAGATGGTGCACCAGCTGGCACTGCTGCTCGGCGCGGGCGCCGAGGCTCTCGTCAACCTCATCGGCAACACACTGCACCGGCTGCTCACCGACGACCGGTACGCCTACAAGGGCGGACTGATCGAGGAGGCGCTGGACGACACGCTGTGGGAGAACCCGCCGATGACGAACTACGCGGCCCACTACCCGGTGGCCGACATGGAGTTCGCCGGCCAGAAACTCTCGGCGGGAGACCTGGTGCTGGTGAGCTTCGCCGCCGCCAACACCGGCCCGGCGCTGACGGCGGCCCGGCAGGCGGGCAGCAACCGGGCGCACCTGGCCTGGAGCGCGGGCCCGCACGCCTGCCCCTCCAAGGACCCCGCCCGGCACATCGCCGTCGCCGCCATCGAGAACCTGCTCAACCAGCTGCCGGACGTCGAACTCTCCGTGCCCGAGGACAGCCTGACGTGGCGTCCGGGAGCGTTCAGCCGTGGTCTGACCACTCTGCCCGCGCGGTTCACCCCCGTCCAGCCGGTGCGCCGGCCGGCCGCGCAGACCCGCACCGAGACGCCCTCGGCGCCCACGGCGGGCACCGGCCGCAGGGGTGAACGAGGGGGCATGTGGAGCCAGTTCCTCAACTGGCTGACGAAGTGATTCACACGACATCCACAGCCTTCCCGACAACTGCATGAAGTTTCAACGGCGGGGGTAGTGAGCAACGCGGAACCCGTGTTGCTCACGAGAAGAAGGAGGTGTCGTGGACCTCATGTGCCTCGACGCCGAAGCCGTCAGACCCCACGCCGGACGGCCCCAGCCCGCGCCCCACATAACCTGGGGGCGCGTCGCCGCCCCCGCCCGCCGGGCTCAACTCCACACGCAGGACAGCGAGATACCCGCCCCGACCGGCGGGTATCTTCATGCCCGCCCCCTCGCCCGCGGGGAGGCACGGTGACCGCCCCCGCGCTCGACGGGCTGAGCGGGGCGGCCACGTCGACGCTCGGTTCCCTCACCTCCGCCCAACTGGCCCGTCTGTGCGGCGTCGCCGGGCTGAGCCCCGTGGACGCGAAGACCTACGCCGCCGTACTCGCCGAAGCGCTGGGCCCGGTCGCCGAACGGCCGCTGCACCTTCCGCCGCCCTCGCGGACCTTCCTCTCCGACGATCACACGCCGGTCGAGTACTCGCTCTCCTTCCTCCCGGACGGCGCCTGCGCCCTGCGCGTCCTGATCGAACCCGGCTGCGGTGCCCCCGGCCTGGCGCAGAACGGCCGCGTCGGACTCGACGTCATCCGCGACATGGCGTACCGCTGGGGTTTCTCCACCGACCGGCTCGACGAGCTGGAGGACCTCTTCCTGCCGCCCGCGCCGCAGGGAGCCCTCGCCCTGTGGTGCGCCCTGGAGCTGCGCCCCGGCGGCGTGCCCATGCTGAAGGTGTACCTGAACCCGGCCGCCAACGGGGCCGAGCACTGCGCCGAGACGGTGCGGGAGGCCCTGGACCGGCTCGGCCACGGCCAGGCGTTCGCCTCGCTGCCCCCGGCCGACGGCTATCCGTTCCTTGCCCTGGACCTGGGCGACTGGGAGAGCCCGCGGGTCAAGGTCTACCTGCGCCACGACCGCCTCTCGGTCGCCGGGGCGGCCGGCCTGTCCCGGATGGAGGCCGGTCCCGGCCCGGCGGAGATCGAGCGGTTCCTGCGCACAGCCGCGGGACTCGGGGACAGCGTCTTCGGCGGCGACCCCTTAGACGTCTTCGAGACCGGCCCCGACGGAGAGGAACGGCTCACCGGCCGTCCCGTCCTGACATGTCATGCCTTCACCAAAACGGGCGTCGGGCGTCCTACCGGCTTCACCCTCCACGTCCCGGTCCGGGGCTACGCGGCGCACGACGGCGAGTCCCTCTCCCGGGCCACCGACCTCCTGCGTGCCTACGGCATGGACCCCTCCCCGCTGCCGAAGGCCCTGGCCGCCGTCACCTCGCGCCGCCTTCAGGACGGGGTGGGACTCGTCGCCTACCTGGCGCTGGCCCACCAGCAGGGCCGCCCCCCGCGCGTGACGACGTACATCTCCGCGGAGGCGTACGACGTCCGCCCACCCGTCACCCCCCGCCCCGTCACCGCAGCCACGGCGACCGGCTGACGCCCGCGGCGCAGAGCCCGGAGGGGAGCCGTAGATCACGCCCTGAACCCCGGCCGGGCCCACCGGCCGTGCCGTGACGGTGAAGGTTCGCCGGGGTGGAGCCTTCGGTCCGCCGAAGGCGAGGGCGTGAGTGAAGCGAGCGTGGCGGGTTGCACGGCGTCGGCTGCGGCCGAGCCGCGCAGCAGTTCGGTCAGGTCGTGGGGCTGAGCCTGTTCGGTGGTCGGGGCCGCCGCTGTGATGCGGTCCAGCCGGAAGCCCCGGCCGGCCTGTCGCGTGCGGCACCAGGCGATGAGGTACCACCGGCCGCCGGCGGTGAGAAGTCCGGCCGGTTCCACCGCACGGTCGCTTTCGTGCCCTGCCGCGTCCTTGTACGACAGCCGTAGCACGGTGTCGGTGGCGAGGGCTTGTTCCACTGCGGCGCGCACTGTGGTGTCGGTCGGCGAGGACGACGCAACGATCCGTGCGGCGAGTTCCTGTGCCGCCGCCGCGGCGGGGCCGGTCATCGAGGCCGCGATCTTCTGGGCTGCTGTGCGGGCCGCGCCGGCGTAAGGGATGGCGGCGTCGGCTGCGGCGAGGGCGACGGCCAGCGCCGAGGCTTCATCGGCGGTGAAGCGGATCGGGGACAGGGTCATCTCCGGGTCGATCGACCACCCCCCGCCCCGCCCTGGTGTGGTGCGTACCGGGACACCGGTCTCCATCAGCACCTGGAGGTCGCGCTGCACCGTACGCGTGCTGACCTCGAATCGCGCGGCCAGCGCCGCGACCGTCAGCGGCCGAGGCGCCGCCGCGCGCAACTCCTCCACCAGCGCGTACAGCCGGGCGGTGCGGTTCATGCCGGCGACGCTACCGTCCCGCGGTGGACAAGAAGTGCCGCTCGCGCCGCAGTTCGCGCTCGGTGACGGTCAACGGGAACAGCGTGAAGCCATGCATGGCCCCGGCGACGACACCGAGCCGCACAGGCGCGCCTGCCGCCTGCCACCGCCCGGCCAGGAACAGCGAGTCGTCCCGCAGGGGGTCCTCGCCACCGACGACGATCCGGGCCGGCGGCATGCCGGCAAGGTCGGCGAACAGCGGTGAGACCTCGGGATTCCGGCGCTGCTCCGCCCCCATGCCCGGCGTGAACAGCTCGTAGGCCCGCCTCAGCGAGTCGGTGTTGCTCAGCAGCCGCTTGGAGCCGAACGATCGCTGGCTCGGCGTCATCGACAGGTCGTAGGGGCCGAAGAGCAGGTGGGCCGCCCGGAACGCGCCGGTGATGCCGTGGCGGTCGCGCAGGCGCAGCAGCGTCACGACACTGAGGTGGGCACCGGCCGATTCACCGCCGATGAGCAGCCGTTCGGTGCCGAACTCGGCCGCGGCGTGCCGCACCAGCCATCGGGCGGCCGCTTCGCAGTCGTCGGGCCCGGCGGGGAACGGGTGTTCCGGTGCGAGACGGTAGTCCACGCTCACCACGGCCAGCCGTGCCCGCTCGGCGAGCAGCCACAGCCTCTCGTCCTGCCCGTCCGCGGAGCCGAACGCCCAGCCGCCTCCATGGATGTGCAGGTACACGCCGTCGGTGCGGTCCGGCACGAAGACCCGTACCCTCACCCCGCCCTCGACGACGCGGTCCTGGCCGTACGGCAGTCTTACCGGCGGCGTGTCGCCACCGAGCCGGTTACGCCGCAGGCCGGCCAGCAGGGCTGCGTCCGGCACCGCTTCACGCACCGGTCGGTTCGCGGCGGCGGCCTCGAATCGGTCGTTGAATGCCAAGGTCTCGGTGAGGCAGTCCTCGTCTGTGATCGTCATGCTGCCGACGGTCGCAGCGGTCCGCGACAGCGTCCTGTCACCGTTTCCCGGTGAGCCGCGTCACATTGCCGTCGTGTCACCTGTCAGGCCACCAAGGTCACACCTCGCCCAGCTCCCGCAGGTAGGGCTCCACGTTGACCTGGATGGACGCGCCTTCCGTCTGGCCGTACTGGCCGGCGACGCCTGCGAGGTGGGTGGCTATCTCCTTGTGCATGACCTCCGGTTCCGGGAGGACGGCGTCGCCCGTGACGAGGCGCGCGATCCACCGTGACTGGGCTTCCACGAGCCGGGTGATGGAGCCCAACGGACGTACCAGGCCCACGAAGTAGAGCCCGCGACGGTCGGCGGCCACGGCCCGCTTGTACAGCTCGACCGATCCCCGCGGGCCGACGGGGCAGTCGGCCGGCAGGAACGGGAAGGACATGCGGTAGCCGGTGCAGTGGACGACGGCGTCGGCCCGCTCCGAGGAGCCGTCGGCGAAGACCACCCGGTCGCCGTCGAAGCGCTCGATCGCGGGCTTGGGCGTGATCGCGCCGTGGCGGATACGGCTGAGGAGCTCGTCCGAGATGGTGACCGCCGAGGCGAAGAGCGGGTGGTCGGGCTCGGGCAGGCCGTAGTCGGCGAGCCGGCCGCGGATGACGAGCAGCGCCTGCTCCACGAAGCGCCGCTGCTCGGCCAGCGACATGGCGGCCCACCAGGGCGCGCGGGCGATCTCGTCCAGCGGCATCCCGAACAGCTGCTTGGGCAGGACGTGCAGTCCCCGGCGCACGGAGAGCAGGGTGCGCGCGGCGTGCCGGGAGAGGTCCGCGGCGATGTCCACCGCCGACGCGCCGAGGCCCACCACGACGACGTCCTGGCCCGCGTACTCCGCGCCGTCGTGGTAGTCGAGGGCGTGCAGGATTCGTCCGGTGAACGTGTCGGAGCCGGGCGCCGGAGCGGGCAGGGACGGCTCGGAGTTGTGTCCCGACGCGACGACCACGTGGGTGAACTTCCGCGAGGCCCGCGTGCCGCCGGCGTCGAGACTGACGACGGTCCACGCCCCGTCGTCCTCCTGCCGTACGGACTCCACGGTCGTCCCCGTCTCGACGTGGTCCAGGACGCCGGCCCACTCGGCGAAGGAACGCAGGTACGCGGCGACGTCGCTGTGCCGGGGGTAGGTGGGATAGGAGGCGGGCATCGGGAAACCGGCGTAACCGGTCAGATCCTTGGCGGTGTTGAGGTGCAGCGACAGATAGCCCGGGCCGCGCTCCCCGGCCTGCGGCCGCCGCCAGATGCCGCCGACGTCGGGCGCCTGCTCCAGGCAGACGAACTCGATGCCCGCGGACTTGAGCGCATGTGCCGTCGCCAGCCCCGACAGACCCGCACCGATGAGACACACACGCACGACTTCCCCCACTTGAACGACTCCGCCTTCACCGGACACGCGCAGTCCCTGCCCATCTCCCGTCCACGGCAACCCGCGAGAAAGATCACAGGAGTCGGGGGGCGGGGGCCGGGGCGACTCCGGGACGGTGCGCGGTGGCCGCGCCCTGCGCCGGTGGCGGGCGGTTGCGTCCGGCAGTCGTGTGCCGCGCGGTGCGGTCAGGACTGTGCGGACGCCCACATGCCCCGGACATGCCCCAGGTGGCGGGTCATGACCTCGCGCACGGCCCGTTCGTCGCGGGCCTCCAACGCGTCGAGCAGCTCGAGGTGTTCCTCCGCCGAGGCCGGCAGGCGGCCCGACGCGGAGAGCGCGGTCAGGCCGTACAGACGGGCCCGGCCGCGCAGGTCGCGGACCACCTCCACCAGGTGGGCGTTGCCGGCGAGGGCGAGCAGGCCCAGATGGAAACGGGTGTCGGCCTCGACGTAGGCGACGAGGTCGCCCGCTGCGGCCGCCGCGACGATCTCCCGGGCGGCCGGACGCAGCGCCTGAAGCGACGCCGGGTCGGCGCTCGTCGCCAGCGCGGCCACCGTGGGGATCTCGATGAGCGCCCGGACATGCGTGTACTCGTCGAGCTGCCGGTCGGAGACGTCGGTGACCCGGAATCCCTTGTTGGGGACCGAGTCGACCAGGCCCTCCTTGGCGAGGTCGAGCAGCGCCTCCCGCACGGGCGTCGCCGACACGCCGAACCGGGCGGCCAGCGTCGGGGCCGAGTACACCTGGCCGGGCCGCAGTTCGCCGGCGATCAGCGCCGCCCGCAGAGCGTCGGCGACCCGCTCGCGGTAGCTGCTGCGACGCCCCCCGAGCACGGGCAGCTCGGGCGTGCCGGGCCGCGCGCCACCCGAGGCGGCAGAGGCTCGGCCGGTCACAGCACGAACCCCGCCGGGAACGGATCGGCCGGGTCCAGCAGATACTGGGCCGTGCCGGTGATCCAGGCACGGCCCGTGAAACTGGGCAGCACCGCCGGACGCCCGGCCACCTCCGTCGTCCCGAGCAGCCGGCCGGTGAAGCGCGTGCCGATGAACGACTCGTTCACGAACTCGGTGTGCAGGGGGAGTTCACCACGCGCGTGCAGTTGCGCCATGCGCGCGCTGGTCCCCGTGCCGCAGGGCGAGCGGTCGAACCAGCCCGGGTGGATGGCCATCGCGTGCCGCGAGTGACGGGCGGTCGCACCGGGCGCGTAGAGGTGCACGTGGTGACAGCCGTGGATCGACGGGTCCTCCGGATGCACCGGCTCCGCCTCGGAGTTGATCGCCTCCATCAACGACAGTCCGGCCCGCAGGATGTCGTCCTTGCGCGCCCGGTCGAAGGGCAGCCCGAACTCCTCCAGCGGCAGGATCGCGTAGAAGTTCCCGCCGTACGCGAGGTCGTAGGTCACCGTACGGCCGTCGGGCAGCGTCGCCTTCCGGTCCAGGCCGACGGCGAAGGAGGGCACGTTGCGCAGCGTCACCGCACGGGCCGCGCCGTCCTCGACCGCCACCTCGGCGACGACCAGCCCCGCCGGGGTGTCCAGACGGATGGTGGTCACCGGTTCCACGACCTCCACCATGCCCGTCTCGACGAGCACGGTCGCCACTCCGATCGTGCCGTGACCGCACATCGGCAGATAGCCGGAGACCTCGATGTAGACCACGCCCCAGTCGCAGTCCGCCCGGCTGGGCGGCTGGAGGATCGCGCCGCTCATCGCGGAGTGGCCGCGCGGTTCGTTCATCAGCAACTGCTTGATGTCGTCGCGGTGTTCACGGAAGTACAACCGCCGCTCGTTCATCGTGGCCCCGGGGATCGTGCCGATCCCGCCGGTGATCACCCGGGTGGGCATGCCCTCGGTGTGCGAGTCGACGGCGTGCAGGACGAGTCTGCTGCGCATGGGAACTCCTTCCTGGGGCCGGCGGTCACGCGAGCCCGGCGGCGACGGCCTTCTCGGTGGCCGCCCGGACGGCCGCCTCCTGTTCCGGCGGCAACGGGACCCGCGGAGGCCGGCAGGGCCCGCCGTACCGGCCCACGACGTCCATCGACACCTTGATGGCCTGCACGAACTCCACCCGCGAGTCCCAGCGCAGCAACGGGTGCAGCTGCCGGTACAGGGGCAGCGCGGCGGTGAGGTCCCCGGCCACGGCGGAGCGGTACAGCTCGACCGAGGCGCGGGGGAGCGCGTTGGGGTAACCGGCCACCCAGCCCTTGGCGCCGGCCACCGCCAGCTCCAGCAGCACATCGTCCGCGCCGATCAACAGGTCGAGCTCCGGGGCGAGTTCGGCGATGCGATAGGCGCGGCGCACATCGCCCGAGAACTCCTTCACGGCGTGGATCAGTCCCTCGCCGTGCAGCCGGGCGAGGAGCTCGGGCACGAGGTCGACCTTGGTGTCGATCGGGTTGTTGTACGCCACCACCGGCAGGCCCGCCTTCGCCACCTCGGCGTAGTGCGCCACCACCGACCGCTCGTCGGCGCGGTAGGCGTTGGGCGGCAGCAGCATCACCGCTCCGCAGCCCGCCGCGCGCGCCTGCTCGGCCCAGCGGCGCGCCTCCGCCGAGCCGTACGCCGCGACGCCGGGCATCACCCGCTCCCCGCCGACGGCGGCGACCGCGGTCTCCACCACCTTGGCGCGTTCCTCCGGCGTGAGCACCTGGTACTCGCCGAGCGAGCCGTTCGGCACGACGCCGTCGCAACCGTTGGCGACGAGCCAGGCGCAGTGGTCGGCATAGCGGTCGTGGTCGACGCGGAGATCGTCGTCGAGGGGCAGCGCGGTGGCGACGAGGACGCCGCGCCAGGGGCGGGCGGTGGGGGCGTTCATACGAGGGCCTCTCTTCTCGGTCGGGACGGCACTGGATCGCCGATCGGGCGGCGTCGGTGAGGGTTCACCCGGGCAGGGGTGTCGGACCGTCCGGCGGGAGCGCGCGACGAGGCGGCGCGGCCAGGACTCCGAGGGGTACCGGGCGGGCCAACGAGCGTCTGGCGGGCGTGAGTCCGCAGCCGGCGACGCCCGCGACGCCGGGCTCGCACATCCTGCCCTGGCACCAGCCCATGCCCGCCCTGGTCAGCAGCTTCACGGTGCGCAGGTCGCCCGCGCCGAGCGAGCCGACGGCCTCGCGGACCGCGCCCGCGGTCACCTCCTCGCAGCGGCACACGACCGTCGCGTCGGTCACGTGCTCCTCCCAGCGCACGGGCGCCGCGTACGCGCCCTCCAACTCCGCCGCGAAGGAACGCTGTCGAGCGCGGACCCGGGCGGGCGCGGCCCGTCCCCGGAGGTCGGGAGCGGCGCCGAGGAGCCGGGCGGCGGCGGACCGTCCGGCGAGGTGCCCCTCGGCGAGGGAGAGGACCGCGCCGCCGACGCCCGTGGCCTCCCCGGCGGCCCAGACGCCGGGGACGTCGGTGCGCTGTTCGCCGTCCACGTGGACGTTCGGCCCGTCCAGGCGACAGCCGAGCCCTTCGGCGAGGTCGGTGTGGGGGAGCAGTCCGTGGCCGACGGCGAGAGTGTCGCAGGGCAACCGCCGCTCGGAACCGGGTACGGCCCGGCCCGCGACGTCCAGTGCGGCGACGATGACGGCCTCCAGGCGATCCCGGCCGTGCGCCTCCAGCACGGCATGACGCGCCAGCACGGGCACGCGCCGGGACATGAGCCGGACCGCGTAGCCCGACGCCTCTACGAGCCCCGCGGCCTGGCCGCCGAGCGTGCGGGCCCGGCGGGCGAAGTCCCTCGGGTCGGCCGACTCGACCAGGCCCACGACCCGGGCGCCGGCCGCCGCGAGGCCGGTGGCCACGGGCAGCAGCAGGGGGCCGGTCCCGGCCACGACCGCCGTACGGCCGGGCAGCACGAGCCCGCCCTTCAGCATGGCCTGGGCGCCGCCCGCGGTGAGCACGCCGGGCAGGGTCCACCCCGGGAACGGCAGGACCTTCTCGTAAGCGCCCGTCGCCAGCAGCGCCCCGTCCGCGCGGACGGCGACCGACTCCTCCTGCCGTGCGCCGACCAGAGCGTGCACGTCGAAACCGGCCGACTGCCGCTCCACACACCAGACGTGATGGTCACTCAGATGCGTGACGCGTCCGGCGGCGATGTGGACGGTGAGCCCCTCGCTCAGGCGCTCCCAGGTGCGCCACCGGTGGTGCAGCGCCTGCGGGCGGCGGGCCCCGAGCGCGCGGGCGGGCTGCCGGTAGTACTGCCCGCCCGCCTCGGCCGCGGAGTCGACCAGCACGACCCGGACGCCCCGGGCGGCGGCCGCGAGCGCGGCGGCGAGTCCGGCCGGTCCGGCCCCGATCACCGCGAGCACCACGGCGCGTTCAGTCATCGTGACCCGTCCCCTCCTGCGTGCGGATGTCCGAGCCCGGCAAGGCCGGTGTCACACAGGCCCGTTGACCCGGGCGGTCGTCCACGGTGACCAGACAGTCGAAGCACACGCCGATTCCGCAGAACACGCCACGGGGCCGTCCCTCACGGCGGGTCGTGCGCCACGAGGTGACGCCCGCCGACCACAGGGCCGCCGCGATCGTCTGTCCCGGCAGCGCCTCCACGACCCGGCCGTCGAAGGTGACGGTGAACGGGGCGCCGGGCCGGGCCCGGACCAGGTCCAGCGGGTTCACGAGGCGGCCTCCTCGGCGAAGCGGTCGGGGCGGAACGGCGTCAGGTCCACGGCGGGCGCCTCGCCGGTCATGACCTGGGCGATCAACTGCCCGGTACCGGTGGCGAGTCCGATGCCCGCGCCCTCATGGCCGCAGGCGTGGAAGAGGCCGGGCACGCGTGGGTCCGGTCCGACGGCCGGCAGGTGGTCCGGCATGTAGGGGCGGAACCCGAGGTAGGTGCGCATCGCCCTGACGTCGGCGAGGAACGGGAAGAGGCGGGTCGCACCCGCCGCCAGCGCCCGCACCACGGGGAGGGAGAAGGACCGGTCGAATCCGACCCGTTCACGGCTCGCGCCGATCAGCACGGGCCCTGCCGCGGTGCCTTCGACGACCGGTGAGGTCTGGAGCGCGGCGGAGTCGCTGGCGACGTCGGCCACATAGTCGGCGGCGTACACCTTGTGCCGGATGCGGCGCGGCAACGGCTCCGTGACCAGGACGAAGCCGCGGCGGGGGAGCACCGGCAGCCCGACGCCCGCGCGCGCGGCGACCTCGCCGCCCCAGACGCCGGCCGCGTTCACCACGGCCGGCGCGAGGAGATCGCCCCGGTCCGTGCGAACACCGCGTACACCTCCGTCGGGGCCGCGCAGCACCCGTGTCACCGTCCGGCCGGTCTCCAGGCGCGCCCCCGACGCCCGCAGGAGGTGGGCTGCCGCCAGGGTCGGCATGACCTGCGCGTCCTGCGGATAGAGGACGCCGCCCGACAGGTCCGCCGCCGCATACGGCTCCAGATCGGCGAGTTCACCGGCATGGACCTCGGTCGCCCGCACGCCCGCCGTGCGCTGCCCGGCCGCCAGTTCCGCGAGGGAGGTCAGCGCCTCGGGTGTGGAGGCGACGACGAGGCCGCCCTTCGGCTCGTACTCCACCGCCGCGCCCAGCTCTTCGGCCAGCTCGCCCCACAACGTGAGGGAGAGCAGCGCCAGTTCGAGTTCCGGGCCGGGCTCCTTGTCGGAGACGAGGAGGTTCCCCTCGCCCGCTCCCGTTGTGCCGCCGGCCACCGGACCACGGTCCACCACGACGACGTCCAGCCCGGCGCGCGCCGCGTAGAACGCGCAGGCGGCGCCCACCATGCCGGCGCCGACGACCACGACGTCACCCCTGGGATGGTTGGTCACGCCAGTAATATGTCACATGGTGCCGTGCACCGGAATGCCTCAGGAACCCGGAGTGAGGGCTCAGTTGATCCCGCTCGGCGTGGACTGCGGGCTACGGCCGGCCAGCACGTCCTGGAGCCGCGGCGTGCCCTGCTGGACCGCGGCCACCGTACTGGCGTGGTCGACCCCGGCGAGCCCGCCGTTGGTGACCGTGATGGCGTCGGCGCCGATCCGCACCACGGCGACGTCCAGAGTGAGCGTGACGGGGTCGCCGTTCGTCGTCCCCTTCATGGTCACGGTCAGGGCCTTGACGTCGTCGCCCACCTTGGGCACCGAGGCCTCGACGACCTGCACGGTACGGTCACCGCCGCTGCCGCCGGTCACGGTGAACTGGTCGCAGTCGTCGGGCAGCGAACCCAGCCAGTCCATCGACTTCTCCAGGTCGGCCTGCTCGTAGGCGGCCACCTGGTACAGCAGTCGGGACTGCCCCTGCTGGAAGCCTCTGAGCGCCGACGCCCCGGACGGGTCGCCCAGCAGATCCTCGTCGTAGAGCGTGTCGATGAGGCGCTGGCACTGGGAGGCGTTCGACTTGCCCGAGATGAAGTCGTTCACGTCCACCTGGCCGATGAGGAGGGAGTCGCGCCAGTCCTGCGCGTCGTCCACCTGGTTCCAGTCGCCCTCCAGGTCGGCCTCGGTGATCAGCGCGGTCTGCGCGCCGGACTCCGTGAGGCTCGCTGCGGGCGACGGGCTGCCGCTGCCGGACCGCTCGGCCGACGGCGTGCCGGTGGCGGTCGGGCTGGTCTGCCGGGCGATCGGCTGCTCGGCGACGGGCCGTTTCGCGACGGCTGAGGCCGCGGTGTCCGACTCGGCCGTCGTGTCGTCGCCCCCGCCGGAGCAGGCCGCCGTGGCCAGCAGCGCCCCGGCGGCCAGGGCGCCGGCCAGAAGACGGGCGGGGCGGGCCGTTCGGACCGTGCTCCGGTGAGACCCGTGCGGCCGGTGTGACGGACGGGACGGACGGGGCGGACGAGAGGTGGTCACAGGTGCCTCCTGGAGACGGAACGGGTGCCGGACGCGTCCGCACGCGCCGGGCGTGGCGGCTGCCCCCCTGCCCTCCCACCGCACCACCGGCCCGGCCGTGTCACCAGCGCACTGGATCATCCGGGTGACGGAGAGCGCCCGCGACGGGCCCGGACGGAAGGCGAGGGGCGTTCGGCTGCGGCAGCCGCCGCCCCGCCGCTTAAATGCGAGGTGGGCGGGCCGGTCGCCGGGGCATGATGTCGGTTCCGTCGCCCGCCGCTCCCGCCCGCCGTTCACGTCCGGGCCGGGCGGCCGATCACCATCGGGGGCTCCCATGACCGTCCAGAGCGAGACCGTCCAGAGCGAGACCGTCCAGAGCGAGACCGTCCACGACGTGACCGTCCGGAACATCCTGCTGTCCGGCGTAGTCGGCTCGACCGCCTACGGACTCGCGCACGCGGGATCCGACGTGGACCGGCTCGGCATGTTCGCGGCCCCCACCGAGGACCTGCTCGGCCTGCACGGCCCGAAGGAGTCCCACGTCAGCACGGCGCCCGACCGCACCCTGCACGAGGCCGCCAAGTGGTGCCGGCTCGCCCTCGGCGGCAACCCCACCGTCATGGAACTCGTCTGGCTGCCCGACGACCTGTACGAGACGCGCACCCCGCTGGGCGACGAACTCATCGCCATCCGCGGGACGTTCCTCAGCGCACGCCGGATCCGTGACGCCTATCTCGGTTACGCCACCCAGCAGTTCCGCAAGCTGCAGAACCGCAACGACGGAGCCGGACCCGGCGCGGACACCACCGCCACCGGCAGACGCACCGCCAAGCACGCCCGGCATCTGAAGCGACTGTGCGAGCAGGGCTATGAGCTGTACGCGACGGGTGAGTTGACCATACGCGTCGACGACCCGGAGAGCTTCCACCGCTTCGGCGAGCAGGTGGCCGCCGATCCCGAGGCGGCGCTGCCGCTCCTGCGCCGCTACGAGGAAGCGTTCGCCGAAACACGGAGCCCCCTGCCCGAACACCCCGACGACACGGCCGCCGACGCCTGGCTGCGCCGCGTGCGGCGGCACTTCTACGCGGCTCGGGCGACGGCTGACGGCTGACGGGCTGACGGGTGATGGGGGGCGGGGTGACGGGGGAGGGGAGACGGGGACGGACGGATGCGAAAACCCCGTGCGGGGCCCGTCCGTCCCTCCCTACACTCACCACACATCACGCGTCCGCCCACGACAGGGCGAGCGCGTCATCAGGACGAAGACGAACAAGCGAGGGGAGCCGGCCATGCGTGAGCACACCGCTGCCGTCGTTCCCCCCTCCCGCTTCGAGGTGATCCTCGTGTCCCCGTCCGTCCGGTGCCCGCTGCGCGGCCGGCACCGGACGGCCTGACGGGACCGTCGCTTTCGAACACTTCGCACCGAGGCGTTTCCGCCGGTGTGTCGGCGTCATGTCCCGCAGGCGAATCGCGCTGCCCGTTTCCCGGAACACCCCGAAAGGCCAAGGGCCGTGCGCAACAACCTCGACCGTCACCTCGCCGCCGTGCGCAACCTGGGCATCCTCGCCCACGTCGACGCCGGCAAGACCACCGTCACCGAGCGGATCCTGTACGCCACCGGGACCACGCACAAGCGCGGCGAGGTCCACGACGGCACCACCGTCACCGACTTCGACCCCCAGGAACGCGACCGTGGCATCACCATCTTCGCGGCCGCCGTCAGCTGCGCCTGGCGGGACCATCGCGTCAACCTGATCGACACCCCGGGGCACGTCGACTTCGCCGACGAGGTGGAGCGTTCGCTGCGGGTGCTCGACGGGGCGGTCGCGGTGTTCGACGCCGTCGCGGGCGTGGAGCCGCAGAGCGAGTCGGTGTGGCGGCAGGCCGACCGGCACGGCGTGCCGAGGATCGCGTTCGTCAACAAGCTGGACCGTGCGGGCGCCGACCTCGACGCCGCCGTGGCGTCGATCCGCGAGCGCCTGCACCCCGTACCGCTGGTGGTCCAGCTGCCGATCGGCACGGAGGACGCCTTCACCGGCGTCGTCGACCTGCTCCGCATGCGTGCGCTGACCTGGGAGGACGGCGCAGAAGCGGCGACCGGGGGGCCTGTCCCCGATCAGCTGCGGGAGGAGGCGCTGCACCGGCGGCGACTGCTGGAGGAGGCCGTGGCGGAACGGCATCCGGCCGCGCTGGAGGAGTTCTGCGACCGGGAGACGCTCTCGGCGGCCACCCTGTCGTCGGCCCTGCGCGACCTGACGCGCACCGGTGACGGCGTGGTCGTGCTGTGCGGCTCGGCCTACCGCAACCGGGGCGTCGAGCCGCTGCTCGACGCGGTCGTCGACTACCTGCCCTCGCCCCTGGACGTGCCGGCCGTGCACGGTACGTACGACGGGGCCGACGAGCGGCGGCCGGCCGACCCGGGCGCGCCGTTCGCGGCCCTCGCGTTCAAGGTCGCCGCCACCCCCACCGGCCGGCTCACCTATGTGCGGGTGTACTCCGGCACGATCGAGAAGGGAGACACGGTGTGGGACGCGACCGCCGGGCGCGGCGAGCGGATCGGCCGGATCCTGCGCGTCCGGGCCGACCGGCACGCACAGTTGGAGCGGGCGGTCGCCGGGGACATCGTGGCCGTGGTGGGCCTGAAGTCGGCGCGGGCCGGCTCCACCCTGTGCGCGCCGGACGCCCCGCTCGTCCTGGAACCGCCCGGCGTCGCCGACCCCGTCGTCTCGGTGGCGGTCGAGCCACGCCGGAGCACGGACACCGAACGGCTGGTCACCGCGCTGGCCCGGCTGGCCGAGGAGGACCCGTCGCTGACGGTCCGCACCGACGCCGAGACCGGCCAGACGGTGCTGTCCGGCATGGGTGAACTGCACTTGGAGGTCGCGGTGGAGAAGATCCGTCGCGCTCTCGGGCTGGAGATCAACGTCGGCCGCCCACGCGTCACCTACCGCGAGACGGTGGCGCGCGGAGTGTCCGGTCTGGTCTTCCGGCACGTGAAACAGGACGGAGGGGCGGGCCAGTTCGCGCATGTCGTGCTCGATGTGGAGCCGCTGGAGGACGGGTTCGACTTCCGGTCCGCCGTCGTCGGCGGGCGGGTGCCGCAGGAGTACGTCCGCGCGGTCGAGGCCGGCTGCCGTGACGCGCTCGCCGAGGGCCCCCTCGGCGGGCACACGGTGACCGGGCTGCGCGTCACCCTGACCGACGGCGCCACCCATGTGAAGGACTCCTCGGAGATGGCCTTCCGCACGGCGGGCCGGCTCGCCCTCCGGGAAGCCCTGCGCGGTTGCGCGATGCAGTTGCTGGAGCCGGTCGTCGAGGTCACGGTGACCGTGCCCGAGGGCGCGGTCGGCGGGGTCCTCGGCGACCTCGCGGCCCGCCGCGGCCGGGTCACCGACTCGCAGGTGCGCGGGGGAGCGGCCGTGGTGACCGCGACCGTGCCGCTGGCCGAACTGTTCGGCTACGCGACCCGCCTGCGCAGCCGCACCCAGGGTCGCGGCGCCTTCACGGCCCGCCCCACCGGCTACGCCCCGGCGCCGACGGTGGCGGCGACGCCGTAGCGCGTGATCCCGCACGCGCCCGTCGCGGCGATCCATGCGATCGCCGCGGCCCCGGCCTCGACGGCTTCAGGCCCATGTGTGAGACCGGGACCCCCGGGTGACGGCCGGGCCGTGCGACCCACGCGCGGCCCGGCCGTCACGCCGAGGACGGCGACCCGGCAGACCGCGGCCCTTCACGGCGTGCGCTTGGTGGCCTGCGGCGGTCGACGGCCGTCACGGGGTGCTGAGCAGACGCCGGGCGGAGTCGTTGATCCATGCCCCGATCGTCTTGCGCAGGGTCTGGTTCTCCGCGAGGTGTTCCTCGTACCGCGGCCAGTGGGCGCGGGTCCGCTCGACCGTCTGCACCGCCTCCTCGCGCAGACGGGCGCCGGTCGTTCCGAAGCGGCGATCCAGGGCTCCTTCGAGCCGGTCGAAGGCCGCGAGCCGCACCCGGTCGAAGGACTTGGTGCCCCCGAACTTGAGCCCCAGGTCCTCGGGTTCGTCCCTGGGGGCGTAGGGGGCCGTGGACACCAGGTCGTACACCGGCGACAACGACGGGATCCGGCGGTCGCGGTAGATCAGGGACCAGTTCTTCAAGTGGGCGTCTCCGTTGCCCACCACGACGGAGAACGCTATGCGCCGGGCGGCCTCGCGCAGCGAGACCACGTCGTGGCCGCGATAGGCGATGGCCGCGACCGTCTCGAACGTCGACTGGTACTTGTCCTGCGGGTACTTGTCCCTGACCTGTGCGAAGTCCTCGATGTGGACAGGGGCGCGCTGTTCGTCCCGCGTGCGGTCGAAACGGCGGACGGCATAGGCCCATCGCTCGTCGTTCGGCCACATGCGGTCAGGCAGCCCTTCGAGTTCGTCCCGGTGCATGAGGCGTACCTCCGGGACGTCCAGGCCGACGGCCCTGGCCAGGGACATGACGGTGAACTCGTTGCGCGGTACGTCCGGATGACGGTAATCGGGGAACTTGACCAGCCAGTCGCCGTGCTCGCCGGCCGCGGGAACGGTGAGGCGGTCTCCCCTGGCCAGCATGGAGAACTTCAGGGCGACACCCGCCAGGGAGAACCGCCACGGCGAGTCGGAGGAGGGGAAGCCGTAGGTCCCGCCGGGGCGTCTTCCGGTCGTCGCGGACGGCTCGCCGTCAGGCCATTCCCAGCCGTCGTGGGGCCCGTCCGCCGGCAGGACCTGGACGGCGCCCGGCAGGTCGTGGCCGACCTGGGCCAGAAGTTCCATCTCGCGATCGAGGGAGACGCCACGGTCGTCGGCGATCCACTCCCGCAAGGGACCCTCGGGAAGGAGGTTGGAGAACCAGCGGGGCAGCCGCAGGGCGGACGCGTAGGGCGCGCGCAGGTCCTCCTCGAAGCGGAGCCCGAGGACCGGGCGCCCGGGGTCGGTGACGTAGGACTCGTTCACGACGAAACGCGTGTAGTCGCCCTTCTGGCAGAGCGTGCCGATCCGCCGCGAGTGCAGGAGCACGGCGTGGTACGTCTCCGGGAGCGTGTTCATGCGTGGCGGTGTCCTGTTCACGGGAGGCGGGACTGCTCAGAACAGCTCTTCGGACGTGTCGAGTTCGTCGAGGGCGTCGAAGTCCATCGAGTCCAACGAGGGAGTGTCCTCGTAGTCCCACTCGGCCATGCGCCCGAGGAAGTCCGCGAGATGCTGCTGGATGATCTGCTGACGCAGGTGGAGGAACCCTTCGCGATCCCCCTCGGCGAGAGCCTGACTGGTGTGCTGGTTCATGGTGTGCGACGCCAGGACCAGGTTCCAGGTCTCCTCGTCGAGGTGGGCAGGGCGACGCGCGAGCAGCGTGGTGATCTCCGAGACCGGGTCCTCCGCGCTGGGCAGGAACAGACGGTTCGCCGCGTACAGAACCTGCTGGGAGGTGAGCCCGCGAGGAAAGATCACGTGGGCCACCGTGCTGGCGGTCTTCTGATCGGCGAGCAGAGTCGAGAGGTTCTGCAGATCGACGGGCGCACCGGTGACCAGGGAACGGGGGCGCAGCGACCACCAGGAGCTCAGAATGACCTTTGCGGCCGCTTCGTTGGTCCGGAACCGCTCGATGGTCGGGATGGTCGGCTGGGCTTCGGCCATGGCGTCCATGAGGCCCATGATCGAACCGCGCTCGTCGCCCTTGCGGATGCGGGCGCACAGGACCCGCGACACCTGCGTGAAGCTGCCCTTGAAGACGGCGGGCCCGGACACGGCCACCCGCCAGTACAGCCGTCGCAACAGGCGGCGGGTGTTGGGCTCGGGGTCGGGGAAGTGGGCGAAGAAGCGGGTCAGGACGACGAGCAGCGCGCGGTAGACGAGCAGCGCGATGTGCGGAACCTCCGCCTCGGTCTGCAGGAAACCGATGGCGCGCACCAGAGCCTCTTCGCCCTCGCCGTAGGCCGCGTACTGGTCCTCGTCCTCGAACTCCGGGGCGGTACGGCGGCCCGTGGAGCTGAACTCGTTGCGGATGTCCCGCGACGGGTCCGGTCCACGGCGCGCGAGGATCGAGGCGAGGACGGTGTCCGTGTCGATGGTGCCGAAACCGGTCCTGGTGGCGATACGGTCGGCGATTCGGGAGAGGTTGAGCCGCTCCGCGGCGCCTTCTTCCGGGCCCGCGTACAGCGCGGAGAAGATCTCCGCGCGGTTGAGGCGCTTGCCGTAGTTGTTCATGCGGTCGAAGATGTCGGTCAGGATGTCGAGGTCGTCCTGGCGTACGAGATAGGCGGGCACCTTGTACTGACGCAGCGCGGTGGCCACCCGGTCGGCCTCGTCGAACAGGTCGGCGACCAGCTCGCCCTCCGTGCGGAACCAGCCGAGCAGCTTCTTCAGATCGAAGAGGACCGGCAGCGCGATGTGCTGGGGCTCACGGGTCTTGGGCTGGGCGATGAACCTCTTCTCCCTGAGGTCGTAATAGACGGAGAACGGCTCGTGGAGATGTCCCTCAGGGCTGAGAGCGTTGGCCAGACTGGTGATGCGCTGCTGCCCGTCCACCACCCAGAAGGCGTCGGGGGAGGCCGGCGCGTCGATCTTCAACTGGCCCAGGGTGAAGGAACGCGCGGGTGTCTTGCGGACCCACAGGAGCAGGTTCCCGATGGGGTAGCCCTTGACGATGCTGTCGAAGAGCCGGAGTACGTCGGTGGTGCCCCAGCGGAAGTCGCGCTGGAAGTGCGGCACGTGGATCCTGCCGTTCCAGGCCTGGGCCACCAGGTCGCCCAGTTCGTAGGTGGTCGCGCTGGGCTGGGTCTCCAGGCCTGTGGTGGTCATCTCCGTGTCCCCCTGGTCGGTGTATGTGATCAGGTTCGCCTGATGGCGGGCGATTGGCAACGTCTTTCGGATGATCCTCGCAGGCCGGCGGCCGGCGGGGTCGTCGCGGCCCGCCGGGGCCGGGTCACCGACTCGCAGGCGCACGAGGGAGCGGCCGTACCGCCGGCCGGACCGTTCGCCACCGCCCCCGCGACGGGAGCCGAGCCGGAGAGCGGGTCCGTACGCTGAGTCAGCGTACGGGCACTTTCTGTAGACGGTACGCGGATCTTGCCGCCAGTCTTGGTGATGACGAGGCGTGGGGGCCAGGAACAGCGCGTACGTGAACGGGAGGTGGCCGCGCATGACCGACAGCGGCATGAGCATGGACGGCGACGTCGAAGGCTTCGAGGAGGGCACGGCCGACGACGGCGGCTTCCTCTACGGGGACGACGACGAGGGGGGCGACGACGGTTCCGGCGACTGCGAGCCGGCCCGTGAGCCCGATCCCTCGGACAGTCTGCGCACCTGGGGCGCCGTCAGTCGGGCGCTCCGCGAGCACGCGGGGTACAGCCGGGCCGAGTTCGCCGAGCTCGTCCGCTTCTCCAAGCACACCGTGGAGTCCGTGGAGTTGGGGCGGCGTATGGCCGACGAGGCGTACGTCGAGCGGGCGGAGGAGGTGTCCGGGAACACGGGAGCGCTGCGCGCCTCGGCGAAGTTCGTGACGCGGGGCGACGTGGGCCTGGCGGCCTGGTTCCGGGAGTGGGCCCGGCTGGAGCGGAAGGCCGTGGGCCTGTACACCTACGAATGCCGCCTGGTGCCGGGCCTGTTGCAGTCGGCGGCGTACGCGCGGGCGGTGTTCGAGGGGACCGTCCCGCTCGTGCCGGACAGCCGGTTGCAGAGCTACATGGAGAGCCGGATGGAGCGGCAGCGGATGCTCACCGCGCGGCCCACGACGCCGTACGGCTTCATCGTCGAAGAGCACGTCCTCAGGCGGCGGTTCGGGGACGCGGAGCAGATGCGGGGCATGTTCGACCATGTGCTGGAGCTGACCGCGCCGCGCAACGTGTCGCTGCAGATCGTGCCGCTGGAGGCCGGACTGCACGCCTGCCTGGACGGGCCGGTTCGCCTGTTGGAGACGCCGAAGGGGCAGTGGCTCGCCTACTCCGAAGGCCAGCAGAACGGCCGTCTGATCTCCCGCGCGAAAGAGGTGAGGCTCCTCAGGCAGCGCTATGACACACTGCGCTCGCAGGCCCTGAACGCCAAGGAATCGCGGCGCCTGCTGGAGCGACTCCGAGGAGAACTATGAGCGCGACCGAACCGGCGTGGTTCAAGTCCAGCTACAGCGGCAGTCAGGGCGACGACTGTGTCGAGGTCGCCGTCACCCGACAGGCCGTGTGCGTGCGGGACTCCAAGGACGTGACGCGACCGCACTTCGCCGTCGGGCGTGAGGGCTGGGCGCGTTTCGTGGGGGCCTTGGACTCCGCGAGGCCCTTCACGGAGGCCTGAACGGCCCGAACCCATGTGTCCCGGCGGCGCGCGGCATCATGCGCCGCCGCCGGGTCCGTTCGGAGCATGACACTCATGACCGAGTTGAACGCGGCCTTGGCCCGGGCCACCTCGCCTTCGTGGCCGCAACGTGCCCGTGCCGGACGTGACCTCGCTGCCTTCGTCGACGTCCCCGAAGTCGCGGAAGCGGTGCTGGGGCTGTTGCTGGACGCCGAGGACACGGCGGTGACCCGGCAGACGGCGGAAACGTTGGCCCGGGTGGGGACGGCGGCCGCCATGAGGCTCATCGCCTCGGCGGTCGCCGAAGCCGACGACAACCAGGCCGACTGGATACGGACCGGGGTGCACGACGCCCTCGCGGACGGGGCTCCGCCGGACATCGTGGCGGCCCTCGATCCCTATTCTTGAGCGAGCGATCCAGATACGTTACCGTGAGGTCATGGCAAGGACCCGGGAATTCGACACCGAGGCGGCGGTGAGCCGCGCCATGGAGCTGTTCTGGACGCGCGGCTACGAGGCGACCTCGGTGCGCGATCTGACCCAGCACCTGGGGATCGGGCAAGGGTCCCTGTATGCCGCGTTCGACGGCAAGGACGGCCTGTACCGGGCCGCGCTGGAGCACTACCGCACCACCCTCGCGGCAGCCGCCCTGCGGAGCCTGGAGGAGGGGACGGACGCCCGCGCGGCGGTCCGTGCGCTGCTGACGGAGCGGATCCGCATCGCCGTCAGGAGCGGCGGCCAGGGCTGTCTGGCCGTCAACGCCGTCTGTGAGCGGGTTCCTCAGGACGAGGCGACCCGGCGCACCGTACGCGACATGCAGGACGCCGCCCGGGAAGCGCTCACCGAGGTGCTGCGGGCCGGGATGGAGCGTGGTGAGATCGCGGCGCGGCACGACCCGCACGCCGTCGCCGCGTTCCTGGTCACCTTCCTCAACGGGCTGCTGGTCTCCTCGAAGATCACGCCGGACGCGACCGCCCTCGAACCCCTCGTGGAGGTCGCGCTGACCGCCCTCGACTGAGGCCCCACCGCCTCGGCCGGACGTTTTCCATGCCTCGATTCTGTAACGCTCGATAAAGAAAAACATCCCCCACGGGCTGCGACGACACCCCCACCGACCCACCGCAGCCAGGAAAGAGCCACGTCATGATGTACGACCACACGACAGCCCCCCTGCGCACCGGCCGCGCCGCCGTGAACGGAACGAGCCTGCACTACCGGACGGCCGGGGCCGGCCCCGCCGTGGTGCTCCTGCACGGCGTGCCCAAGACCGGCTACCACTGGCGTCACCTGGTCCCGAAGCTGACGCCCCACCACACCGTCGTCGTGCCCGACCTGCGTGGCCTCGGTGACTCCGCCCGCCCCGCGGACGGCTACGACTCCGCGACGATGAGCGACGACGTCGCCGAGCTGATGGACCGTCTCGGACACGAGACCTACGCCGTGGTCGGCGAGGACTGGGGCGCGGTGATCGGCTACCAGCTCGCCGCCCGCCACCGTGACCACGCCACCTCCCTGGTCTTCGCCGAGGCCCTGTTCCCCGGCTTCGGCTTCGAGGACCACACGGCCCTCACCCCCGAGAACGTCTCCAGCGGCATGCACCTGTGGCACCTGGGCTTCTACTTCCAGCCCGACGTCCCCGAGATGCTGATCGCCGGGCACGAACGCGAACTGATCACCTACATGATCAAGAACGAGCGCAGTCACCCCGACACCGCCACCTCCGACGCCATCGAGGAGTACGTGCGCTGCTACTCCATGCCCGGCGGCATCCGCGCGATGCTCGCCGTCTACCGGGCGATGCTCACCGACGCCGCGCAGAACCGGAGTGCCGCCCGGCGGAAGCTCGACATCCCCGTCCTCGCGCTCGGCGGTTCCGCCTTCATCGGCGAACGCAACGAGTCCCAGGCGCGGTTCGTCGCCCATGACGTCACCGGACACGTCTTCGACGCGGGCCACGACCTCGCGGAGGAGGTGCCCGACGAGATGGCCGACGTCGTCCTGCCGTTCCTGGCCGCGAACCGATAGCAGGCCCCCGCTCCGCCCCGCCCCTGCTCCCGCCGTCGCCGACGGGGGCAGGGACTCACAGCCGTGCGGCCGCACACACAACCCACCCTCGCCCTTCCCCGTCCTAGGTGACGCGAAAGACGCTCCGGGACCGACGGGGCTTCTGCGCAAGGGGTTTTGAGGAGAGGGTCATTGATCCATGCCCGGCGAACAGGTGTGACCGTCGTGGCGGTGCTGGCGGCCCTGGTGGCCTCGTCCGGACCGGCACAGGCTCAACAGCCTTATGAATCAATGTTGTTGGAAGCGGTGAAGGGCGACCCGCTCCCGCCGGGGTGGCGGATCGACGGGGAGGCCGGGACGCGTGAGCTGGTCTGGCGTGCGCCGAAGGCCGTGCCCATGGGTGATGCGAGAGTCGAGTTCCGGGCCGGGGACCGTCCGTTGGGGGTGCCCAAGCCGGCGAGGGACGGGCGGACCTTCCGGCTCGGCCTCGAAGAGAAAGAGATACGGCCCGAGCAGTTGACGGACCTGCAAGTCACCGCCGCGGGGCGCCGGCTGGACGTGTCGGCCGACGACACCCCCGGCTCCGGCTCGCGCGTGGCACGGATGCCCGCGCAGGCGCCGGCGAACGGCGTCGACCCGGGCGAACCCGGCGCGTACCGCACGGTCGCCGGCGAGTACGACCTCGACCCGGTGCGCCTGCCCGGATACGCCACCCCGGTGGAGATGCGCGCCCAGGTGGTGGCGCCGAAGAACGCCGCCGGCAGCCGGCCGCTGGCGCTGTTCCTGCACGGCCGCCACGACACCTGCTACAAGCCGGGCTCCGAGGACGACATCAACGGTGACTGGCCCTGCGCGGACGGCTACAAGCCGATACCGAGCTACCTGGGTCATCTGCGCGACCAGCGACTGCTGGCTTCCCAGGGCTATGTGACGGTGTCGATCTCGGCGAACGGCGTCAACGCCCAGGACCTGGAGACCGAGGACGCCGGCGCGCAGGCGCGTTCCTCGCTGGTACGGCAGCACCTCGCCCACTGGGCCGACTGGAGTGCCCACCGCTCCACCGCCCCGGCCGTCGTACGCGAGGCGGTGAAGGCGGACCTCTCCCGAGTCCTGCTCGTCGGCCACTCGCGCGGTGGCGAGGGCGTCAACCGGGCCGCCATGGACAGCCTCTACCCGCCGCCGGCCGCCGAGGACGGCTACCGGGGTCCGGTGCGCTGGAAGGTGCGAGGGACCGTGCTCATCGGCCCGACGATCTTCGGCCAGAACCCGGTCGCCGACGTGCCGTCCGTGACGCTGCTGCCGGGCTGCGACGGCGATGTGTCGGACCTTCAGGGCGAGGGCTTCGTCGACGGGACGCGCGGGGTCAGCCGGGGCACGGCTCTGCACAGCGCGGTCTACATGGTCGGCGCCAACCACAACTACTTCAACAGCGAGTGGACCCCGGGCGAGGCCGTCGCATCGGCCAGGGACGACTTCGGCGACGACCCGGAGCAGCCGGACCCGGTGTGCGCGCCGGGCGCCGCGACCCGGCTGACCGCCGCCCAGCAGCACAAGGCGGGCGCCACGTACATCGCCGCCGCGGCCCGGCTCTTCCTCGCCGGCGACGACCGGGTGCTCCCGCTGCTCGACGGTTCCGGCCGGCGGGCCCCGTCCGCCGACCCGGCCCGGGTGCTGACCCACGCGGTCGGCGGCCGCCGCAGCGCCGGCTTCCTGCCGGACGGCGGGGCGCAGGTGACCGGCGCCCGGCTGTGTTCGGCGGTCGACCCCGACCCGGCCGTGGCCTGTCTGGACCCGGATGCCGCCGGATCGTCACCGCACTTCGCGTCGTGGGAGACGCAACAGGAGACCGGTCGCAGCGCGGTGCACCTGAAGTGGTCCGTTCCGGGCGCGGCCGCGCGTGTCACCCCGGCCGTGCCGCTCTCCCTCCGCGGCTCCCAGAAGCTCGCGCTCCGGGTCTTCGTGCCGCCGAACACCACCGGCACGACGTTCGACGTGTCCGTCACCGACTCCTCTGACCGTCGGGTGACGCTGGGCTCGGTCCGGGTGGACGGGCTCCCGGGTTCCGCGAACACCGCCTCCCACTGGGCTCAGGAGCTGCGCGTCCCGCTGTCGGCCGCGACCCGCGCCGGGCTCGACCTCGGGCACGTCGAATCCCTCGAGCTGACGCCCCGTTCACGGTCCGGGCAGGCCTGGCTGATGGACGCCTGGGGCTGGGCGCCCGGCACTTCGGCGGTGAAGGCGACCGCACTGGCGCGTGTCGACGTGGGCCGCGCCATGGTCGAGGAGGGCGACTCGGGCACCCGCACCTACCGCATCCCCGTCGAGGTCTCCGGGCACGGCGGCGGGCAGGTCCGCGTGTACGTCATCGACCCCGCCGGCGGCCGGGCCGAGAACCGCCTCGTGACCGTACGGCCCGGTGGCGACACGGTCGACGTGCCGGTCGAGGTGAAGGGCGACACGGCCTACGGCGACGACGTGGAACACGACATCGCCGTCAAGGCCGTTCGGGGCGCCGTCGTCGGCAAGCACCGGGGCGGGATCACCGTGAAGAACGACGACCCCGCGCCGGTGGTCACCCTGTCGCCGGTCGCTGACCGGGTGAGCGAGGGCGGGACGCTGACCTGGCGGCTGTCCGTGGACGCGCCCGCGGCGGCGGACCTCTGGGAGCCGGTGCGGGTGCTTCCGGTCACCCAGGGAGCCGAGCTGTCCACGAAGGACGTGGACCCGCGGTGGCTCAAGGACTTCTCCGGTGACGTGCCCGACCCCGAGCGGCCGCTCTCCGACGCGCACTTGTGGGTGTGGCTCAACATCCCGCCCGGGAGCACCGGCGTGGACTTCGCCGTGCCGACCGTGCGGGACCAGGTGGCCGAGCCGGCCGAATCGACGCGTCTCGCGCTGACCGACCGCCGCGCCGAGCCGCTGCCCGACAGGCCGGTGCTGACGGGGACGGTGCTCGACCAGCCGTGAGCGCCATGGCAGGGCGATGAACGAAGGGGTGGTGAGCGCCCCGTGGCGCGGGGTCCGGTTCGTCCGGGCCCCGCGTTGTCGCAGGGTCGCGCGCGTCACACTCCGCCCTGGTTTTGAAAATGAATATCATGTGGGTAAGTTGAGGGGTGTCGAGCCGGCGGGGAGGAGGGCAAGTGATCAAGTGGTTTCCGCTTACTGCCTATGATGTGCAAGTGCCTGACTACTGCATTCAGACCGCCCGCCCCTGCGACCTCGACGGAGCCCGGGCCCTCATGCTCGACACCGTCTACCGCGACTTCGGCACCGGGTACGTGCCGCGCTGGCACGGCGACATCATCGATCCGGCCGCCGCGTACCTGATCCCCGACCGGCACACGCTGCTGGTCGCGCTGGACGCGGACGGCGAGGTCGTCGCCACGGGCGCGCTGAACTCGCGCGGTCCGCTGCATCCGCCGAACCCCCGGCACATCGCCGAGCGCTATCCGTCCGGCGCCACCGCGCAGTTGCGTCGCGTGTACGTCCGCCGCGCACACCGCCGGCGCGGACTCGCCCGGCGGCTGGTCGCCGACCTGCTCGCCTTCGCGGCGGCGGACGGCGGCTACCGCTCCGTCTACCTGCACACGGACCCGTCGGTCGAAGGCGCCGAAGGTTTCTGGCGGTCGATCGGAACCGTCGTGCACGACGAGCGCGAGAACCCCGGCGCCGCCCACCAAGTCGTGCACTTCGACGTCCCCTTCGACGCCCTCCGCTCCGACGCACCCGCACCCCACCACGTCATAGGCCGGTAAATCCCATGCGCTTCCCCCGCCGTCGGCGGCTCGCCGCCACCCTCGTGCTCGCCCCGACGCTCGCCCCGCTCCTGTCCGGCTGCTTCGCCTCCGGCGGCGGCAGCGGTGAGGCGGCCGACGCGAAGGACGGGTCCCGGCTGCGGGTCGCCCTGGCCTTCCCGCCCGCCGAGAACCTCTCTCCGTACGGCGCCGACGCCACCCTCCTCAGCCGGCTCGGCGTCACCGAGGGCCTGACCGCCCTCGACGGCAACGGCGCGGCCGCCCCCGCGCTCGCCTCCTCCTGGCGCCGTGAGAACGACCGCACCTGGCTGTTCACCCTGCGCGAGGCCGACTTCCAGGACGGCACCGCACTCACCCCGGCCGCCGTAGCAGCCTCCCTCACCCACGCCACCCGGGCCGAGCCCGCCCCCGCCGCCCTCTCCGGCGTCGCCCTCACCGCCGAGGCCGACGGCGCCACCGGCGTCCGCGTCACCACCGCCGCCCCCGACCCGGCGCTGCCGCTGCGTCTGTCCAGCCCGAGCCTCGCCGTCCTCGCCCCCAAGGCCTACGACGCCAAGGGCGCCGCCGACCCGGTCGGCACCGCCACCGGCCCCTTCCGGCTGACCAAGGTCAACGGCAGCACCAGCGCCGACCTCGACCGCTTCGACGACTACTGGGGCGGCCGCGCCCAGGCGTCCGGCATCGACGCCCGCTTCATCGCCGACGGCACCGCCCGGGCCAACGCCCTGCGCACCGGACAGGTCGACGTCGCCGAGGCGATCCCCGTGTCGCAGGCCGCCACCCTCGAAGCGGACACCCGCCGCGAGACCGCCACCACCCGCACCACCAGCCTGCAGCTCAACGCCAAGTCCGGCGTCTTCAAGGACCCTTCGCTGCGCGCCGCCGCCCGCGAAGCCGTCGACGCCTCCGTCCTCGCCAAGGGCGTCTACGAAGGCCACGCCGACGCCGGCGCCGGCATCTACGGACCCGCCCTGACCTGGGCCCAGGGCAAGCGCGTCCCGCCGATCGGCCGGGCCCCGGCCGGCAAGCCCGCCGGCACCCCCATCACCCTCGCCACCTACGACAACCGGCCCGAACTTCCCGAAGTGGCACAGGTGTTGAAACAGCAGCTGGAGAAGGCCGGCTTCAAGGTCAAGCTGGAGGTGCGCGAGTACTCACGCCTGGAGAGCGACGCCCTCGCCGGGAAGTTCGACGCCGTCGTCGGGGCCCGCAATAGCCTCCTCGACACCGGCGACCCGGTCGCGGTCCTCAGCAGCGACTACACCTGCGCCGGGAGCTACAACCTCGCCCAGCTCTGCGACAAGAAGGTCGACCAGGCCGTCGCGAAGGCGCAGGGCGTCGCCGACACGGCGAAGCGACAGGACGCGGTCATGGCCGCCGAGGCCGCCGTCCTCGGCACCGACGCCGTCGTGCCGCTGGTCCACCAGCGTGTCATCACGGGCGTCGGCGCCGAGGCGAGCGGTGTGATCCTCGATCCCTACGAGCGCACCCTCGTCGGCACCGGCACCCGGCGCTGAGCCATGGGGAGCAGGCTGCGCGCGCTGCTGTGGCGCGCCGTACTGGCCGCGCTGCTGGTGTGCGGGATCGGGCTGCTGCCCTGGCTCTCGCACACGGACCCGGCGCTGACGGTCCTCAAGGCGCGGTCCGCCGACCGCGACCCCACTCCCGAGACACTCGCCCACATCCGTGCCCAACTCGGCCTGGACGAAGGCCCGGTGCGTCTGCTCGGCCAGTGGCTCGCCGGGCTGCCCCGCGGGGACGCCGGACGGTCGTGGATCTCCGGCTCCGACGTCATGCCCGCCCTGCTCCAGGCACTCGGCGTCTCGCTGCTGCTGGTGACGGTGGCCCTCCTCGTCGCCCTGGTCACCGCCGCGGCCGTCTGCGCACGCACCCTGCGCCTCGGCGCGGCGCGACGCCTGGACGGGCGGCGGGCCGGCGGATCGGCCTCCGCGGTCCTCGCGGCGCTCCCCGAGTTCCTCACCGCGTCCGTCCTCGCCACCGTCGTCGGCGTCCAGTGGGGCTGGCTGCCCGCCCTCGGCTGGTACGGCCCGCAGTGGACCGTGCTGCCGGCGCTCGCCCTCGGCCTGCCCGCCGGCGCGGTCCTCGGGCGGCTCCTCGACGACCAACTCCCCGGCGCCTTCGGCGAATCGTGGGCGCTGGCAGCGGCGGCCCGAGGGCTGCCCGGCCATCGCATCGCACGCCAGGCCCTGCGCCGGTGCGTTCCTGGACTGCTGCCCAACCTCGGGCTGTTCGTCGTGGGCCTGACCGGCGGATCGGTCGCCGTGGAGAAGATCTTCGACATCCCCGGCCTCGGCCGCACCACCCTCCAGGCCGCGCTCGCCCAGGACCTGCCCGTGCTCCAGGCCGGCACCCTGGCCCTGG
Source organism: Streptomyces sp. NPDC101166 (assembly GCF_044768125.1). Classification (NCBI taxonomy): domain Bacteria; kingdom Bacillati; phylum Actinomycetota; class Actinomycetes; order Kitasatosporales; family Streptomycetaceae; genus Streptomyces; species Streptomyces sp. NPDC101166. The sequence goes on along the minus strand of NZ_JBIWPF010000002.1, from coordinate 186,135 downwards.
TCGCCCTCGCCGCCCTCACCACCGTCCTCGCCCGTCTCGCCGCCCGCCGCCTCATCGGCCCCGCGCTGCGCGACGGCGCGCTGCACAGCCTGCACCGGCCGACGCCGCCGGCCCGCGCGGTCCTGCCGCTTGCCTACGGCGCTCTCCTGCTCGGCGTCATCGCCCTCGGTCTGCCACGCGACCCGCTCGCCCTCGACACGGTGGCCCGCCTGAAGTCGCCCTCGCCCGCCCACCCGTTCGGCACCGACGCCCTCGGCCGGGACGTCCTCGCCCGGGTCGCCCACGGCGCACTCGACACCCTGCTCCTCGCCCTCGCCGTCACCGCCCTCGCGCTGATCGCCGGCGTGCTGCTCGGACTGCTGCCGGCGTTGTCCGGGCCGCTCGTCGACACCGTCAACGCCGTGCCGCCCGTCCTCGCCGCGCTCTTCGTCACCGCGGTCACCGGCAGCGGCGCGAGCACGCCCGTCCTCGCCGTCGCCGTCGTCGCCTGGGCCCCGCTCGCCGCGCACACCTCAGCACTGCTGAGCGAGGAACGCGCCACCGTCCACCTCACCGCGACCCGGGCCCTCGGCGCCGGACCCTGGTACCTGCTGCGGAGCGAACTCCTGCCGGCCGTCCTCCCGCCCGTCGCCCGCCACGCGCTGCTGCGCCTGCCCGGCGTCGCCCTCGCCCTGGCCTCCCTCGGCTTCCTGGGGCTCGGCGCCCAACCCCCGTCCCCCGAGTGGGGGTTGCTGCTCGCCGAGAACCAGCCCTACGCCGAACGCGCCCCCTGGGCCGTCCTGGCACCGGCCGCCGTTCTCGCCCTGCTCGGTGCGCTCGCCGTGACGGCGGCGGGCGGCGTGCGACTGCCATCGCGACGGCGATGGCGACGAGAGGGGCACACGACGGCACCCGTGGCGGAACGCGTCCCGGCAGAAGCGGAGTTGGCGGGGACGTGATGACCCTCTCCGCCCTGCGCCCTGACACGGGCAGGGCTCGACTGACTCCTCTTCTCAAGCTCCTGATAGCCACTCAGCTCGCCTTCAACATCGGCTTCTTCGCCGTGCTGCCCTTCCTGGCGGAGCATCTGGGCGGGGCCGTCGGCATGGCGGGCTGGACGGTCGGGTTCGTGCTTGGGCTGCGGACCTTCAGCCAGCAGGGGCTGTTCGTGGTGGGCGGCGCGCTGGCCGACCGGTACGGCATCCGGCCCGTCGTCCTGGCCGGATGCCTGCTGCGCATCGCCGGGTTCGGCTGGCTGGGGTACGCCGGACAGCCCTGGTCGGTGATCGCGGCGGTGCTGCTCATCGGATTCGCCGCCGCGCTGTTCTCGCCCGCCGTCGAGTCCGAGGTGGCCCGGCAGGCCGTCGTGCGGGAGGAGTCGGGGGCCGGTTCGCGCACCAGGGTGCTGGCGTTGTTCACGGTCGCCGGGCAGGCCGGGGCGTTCCTCGGCCCGCTGCTGGGCGCGCTGCTGCTGTCGGTCGACTTCCGTGCCGTCTGCCTGGCCGGCGCGGGGATCTTCGTCCTCGTCCTCGCCGGGCACGCCCTGCTGCTGCCGCAGCGCATCCCCGGCCGGGAGCGGGTCCGGCTGCGGGGCGGGATCGGCCCGTTGCTGCGCAACCGGCGCTTCCTCGCGCTGTGCTGCGCGTACGGCGCGTACCTCCTCGCCTACAACCAGCTCTATCTCGCGCTGCCCGCGGAGGTGGAGCGCGCGGCCGGGTCGCAGGGGCCGCTGGCGTGGCTGTTCGCGCTGTCCTCGCTGCTGGTGGTGACGGCGCAGCTGCCGGTCACCCGATGGGTGGGGGACCGGCTCACCCTGCGCCGCTCCATGGCGGCCGGACTGGCGCTCATCGCGGGCGGCTTCGCGGTCGTCGCCGCGGCGGCCCCCGCCGGGGCGACCGGGGTGAGCGGACTGCTGCCGGCGACGGGCTTCGTCGTCCTGCTCACCCTCGGCCAGATGCTCGTCGCCCCCGCGGCCCGGGCCTGGGTGCCCGACCTGGCGGAGGAGGGCCGCCTGGGTCTCTACACCGGAGCGCTGTCCTCGGTGTCCGGCCTGATCGTGCTGGCCGGCAGCGCGGCGACGGGCGCCCTGCTGGACGCCGGCCTGCCGCCGGCCGCGCCGTGGCTCGTCCTGGCGGCCGTCCCGGCGGCGGCGCTGACGCTGCTCCCGCGCCGTCCGCCCGCCCCGCCGTGCCCCGTCGGCGCGCGCGGCTGACGCGCCCCGCCGACGAGGCGGCCGCCGGCCGCACGGCCCGCGGGCTCGTTCAGCGCCGGGTGAGGTGGGTGAGGGTGACGCCGCTGGGGAACGCGGTGCGCTCGGCGACGTCGAACACCGTGGGGTCGAAGGCGCCGTCGAAGACCGGGATGCCCGCGCCGGCCACCACCGGATAGCTCTTGATCACCAGTTCGTCGATCTCGGGCAGGACGGCGCCCGCGAGCTTGCCGCCGCCGCAGAGCCAGACGTCCAGAGCGGCGTCCTCCTCCCGCTTGAGCTCGCGGACGAGGGCGAGCGGGTCGCCGGGGACGACGGTGACGGCCGGGTCGACGTCGGGGTCGAGCGTGCTGGAGACCACGTACTGCCGCAGGTGGGCGTACGGACTGGTGATGCCCGCGTCCAGGGCGGGACGGTAACTGCCCAGGCCCATGACGACGGTGTCGAAGTGCCGGTTGGGCGCGTCGCTGAGCCCGACGGCGGCGCGGAAGGCGGTCGGGACCGTCTCGGGGTACAGGGCGTTGGTCCAGGCGGCGTAGGCGGCGGCCTGCCGCTCGTCCCCGGCCGGGTAGAAGTCGAACTCGCCGCCGGGGCCGGCGATCCGGCCGTCGAGGGTGACGGCGATGTAGTACACGAGCTTTCGCATCCGGGATAACTCCATACGTAGTACTCTCTCTGTAGTGGTGTGAACGTAGTACTACACATGGAGTGGTGTCAATGGTGAGACGGAACGAGCAACGACGGGCGGCGCTCGTCGATGCCGCGATCGAGGTGCTGGCCGCGCAGGGCGCGCGAGGGCTGACGTTCCGCGCGGTGGACGCCGAGGCCGCCGTGCCCGTCGGCACCGCGTCCAACTACTTCGCCAGCCGCGACGACCTGCTCACCCAGGCCGGCGCCCGGGTCTACGAACGGCTCCAGCCCGACGAAGCCACGATCGCCCGGCAGCGGACGGCCGGCCGCGACCGGGAGACGTACGTGGAGCTGATGCGTGAACTCGTGGGCCGGGTCGCCGCGTTCCGCACCGGATACCTGGCGCTGCTCGAACTGCGCCTGGAGGCCACCCGCCGCCCCGAACTGCGCACGGTCCTCACCGAACGGGTGCGGGCCGACGTCGACGCCAACGTCGCCCATCACGAGGCGTCCGGCCTCCCCGGCGACGCCATGGCCGTCAAGTTGCTGATGCTGACGCTGAACTGGCTGATCGTCGAACAGCTCACCCTGCCGGACGTCTTCACCGAGGCCGAACGCGACGAGCTGGTCGCGGCGGCGGTCGAACGCATCGTGGCGGCGGAGTAGACGCCCCCCCGTCGGCGGTGGCGTGCACGGGCGGCACCGACAACGGCGAAGGGCCCGAACCGTGAGAGCGGTACGGGCCCTTCGCCGTCAAGTCCTGGCCCCCTGGCAGGGGTCGGTGGTCAGCGCGTGGCCAGCTCCAGGCGAGGCTCCGCGGGGGCGGCCGGCAGGACCCGGGAGGTGCGCCACAGCCACAGGACGTCGCGGCCGAAGGACCACAGCAGCAGGGTCAGGGCGAGCAGGGCGACACCGAAGTTGGCGGCGTACGGGAGCAGGTCCGCGCCCGCGACCAGCAGGCAGACGCCCTGCATCGCGGCGACCGTCTTGCGGGCCATGCTCGGCGGGAGCGGGGCGTTCAGCCACGGGGCGACGCGGGCCGCGGCGACGAAGGCGTAGCGCATGCCGCCCATCAGCAGCACCCACGGGCCCAGCTCCATCGACACGTACACGCTGAGCACCAGGATCAGGAACGCGTCGACCTCCATGTCGAACCGCGCGCCCAGCGCCGTCGACGTGCCGGTGCGGCGGGCGACCTTGCCGTCCACGCCGTCCAGGATCAGGGCCACCGCGGTCAGCCCGACCAGCAGGGACACCGGCGGCGCGCTGACGAAGGAGTCCGCAACCAGCGCGGTCACCCCGCCGACCAGCGTGGCGCGGCCGAGGGTGACCCGGTTGGCCGGGCCGAAGGAGCGCAACCGGGAGCGGTGCAGCGCGCGGGAGAGCACCGCCCAGGTGGCGACGGCGAAGACGAGCCCGGTCACCCAGCCCGCCGGCCCCATGCCGATCGCCGTGCCGAGGAAGGCCAGCAACAGGACCTGCACGCCCGCTCCCACAGCGGTCTCCTGCTGGACCAGCCTCGCGTCGTAAGTGTTGTTCAGGGCCACCGCACATCCTCCGGCCAGGTGACAGAGTCGATCAAGGCCGCGTACTGTGCGCGACCTGTGCCACACCTCGGTACGTGAACAAGTTCCCGATCGTTCAGGAGGACGCCGATGAACCGCACCGCACGTGCGTTCTGGATCGGTTCGCCCGGTCATGGCGAGATCCGTGACCTCACCCTGCCGGATCCGGCGCCCGACGAGGTCGTCGTACGGTCCCTGTATTCGGGTGTCAGCCGTGGCACCGAGACGCTCGTCTTCCGCGGCGGCGTGCCCGAGAGCCAGCACACCGCGATGCGGGCGCCGTTCCAGGAAGGCGACTTCCCGGCGCCGGTGAAGTACGGCTACCTCAACGTGGGCCTGGTCGAGGAGGGCCCGGCCGCACTGAAGGGCCGTACCGTCTTCTCCCTCTACCCCCACCAGACCCGCTTCGTCGTCCCGGCGAGCGCGGTGACGCCCGTCCCCGACTCCGTGCCCGCCGCGCGGGCCGTCCTGGCCGGCACCGTGGAGACGGCCGTCAACGCGCTGTGGGACGCCGCGCCCCTCGTCGGAGACCGGATCGCGGTCGTCGGCGGCGGCATGGTCGGTTGCTCGGTGGCCGCGCTGCTCGCCCGCTTCCCCGGCGTCCGCGTCCAGCTGGTGGACGCCGACCCCGCCCGCGCCGAGATCGCCGAGGCGCTCGGCGTCGGCTTCGCGCGCCCCGAGGACGCCCTCGACGGCTGTGACCTCGTCGTGCACGCCAGCGCCACCGAGCAGGGCCTCGCCCGCTGTCTGGAACTGCTCAGCCCTGAGGGCACGGTCCTCGAACTGAGCTGGTACGGCGACCGGCAGGTCTCGCTCCCGCTCGGCGAGGCCTTCCACTCCCGGCGGCTCGTCATCCGCAGCAGCCAGGTCGGCACCGTCTCCCCGCGCCGCTCCGGCCGTACCTACGCCGACCGGCTCGCCCTCGCCCTGGATCTGCTGGCCGACCCCGCGCTTGACGCCCTCATCACCGGAGAAAGCGGTTTCGAGGAGCTGCCGGCGGTCATGCCACGGCTCGCCACGGGGGAGATCCCCGCGCTGTGCCATCGCGTCAGGTACGACGCCGATCCCGCCCGCGACCACGACGAAAGCGCCTGACCTGAGAAAAGAGTGAGAGACGGCTGAACACGGGGAAGCGAAGAGCCGTACTACTCGGCATCCCCCGGCGCCCGATGGCCGGAGGACCAGACGCGCCGCACCTGGAGGGTCGTCCGTTGTTCAGTGTCACCGTCCGCGATCACATCATGATCGCCCACAGCTTCCGCGGCGAGGTCTTCGGACCCGCGCAGCGCCTCCACGGGGCCACGTTCCTGGTGGACGCCACGTTCCGCCGCGAGCAGCTGGACGACGACAACATCGTCGTCGACATCGGCCTGGCGACCCAGGAGCTCGGAGCAGTGGTGAGCGAGCTCAACTACCGCAACCTCGACAACGAGCCCGACTTCGCCGGCGTGAACACCTCCACCGAGTTCCTCGCCAAGGTGATCGCCGACCGGCTCGCCGAGCGGATCCACAAGGGCGCGCTCGGCGAGGGCGCCCGCGGTGTCGCCGGCATCTCCGTCACCCTGCACGAGTCGCACATCGCCTGGGCGAGTTACGAGCGTGCGCTGTGACCGACGTGACCCTGGAGAAGGCCGTCCCCCCGGCCCCGCTCGCGTATGTGCCCGCGCAGACCGTGCCCGTGCCCGCGCAGACCGGGCCCACGAGAACGGAAGCTCCCAAGATCGGCGGGATCATCCCCATGTCCCTGCGCTCCGTGCACTTCGTCATGCCGGGCGGCGTCGACGACGCGGCGAACCCCAGCGGCGGCAACGCCTACGACCGGCGGCTCTGCCTCGACCTGCCGGGCTTCGGCTGGCAGGTCCACAAGCACCTCGTGTCCGGCGAGTGGCCCCGCCCCGGCGCCGCCGCCGCCGGTGAACTGGCCCGCACCCTGCGCGAGCTGCCCGACGGGACCATCGTCCTCATGGACGGGCTGGTCGCCTGCGGCGTCCCCGAGATCGTCGTCCCGGAGGCGGAGCGGCTGCGGCTCGTCATCCTCGTGCACCTGCCGCTCGGCGACGAGCGGGGCATCGCCCCCGAGGTGGCGGCCCAGCTCGACGCCAAGGAACGCGAGGTGCTGCGCGCCGTCCCCGCGGTGGTCGCCACCAGCGAGTGGGCCGTCCGCCGCCTCGTCTCCCACCACGGCCTGGCCCCCGAGAAGGTGCACGTCGCCGCCCCCGGCGCCGACATCGCGCCGCTCGCCTCCGGCACCGACGGCGTCTCCCGCCTGCTGTGCGTGGCCTCCGTGACCCCGCGCAAGGGCCAGCACCGGCTGATCGAGGCGCTCGCCGCGGTCACCGACCTGCCGTGGACCTGCTCCTGCGTGGGCGGCCTCGGCCAGGACCCCGAGTACGTCGACCACCTGCGTCGCCTGATCGCCAAGTACGGCCTCGAGGACCGGCTGGAGCTCGCGGGCCCGAAGGCCGGCGCCGCGCTCGACGCCGCCTACGCCCGCGCCGACCTCATGGTCCTCACCTCCTACGCCGAGACCTACGGCATGGCGGTCACGGAGGCCCTCGCGCGCGGCATCCCCGTCCTCGCCACGGACGTCGGCGGACTGCCCGAGGCGGTCGGCCGAGCCCCCGACGGCGGCGTCCCCGGCATCCTCGTCCCGCCGGAGGACCCGGCCGCGCTCGCCGCCGAACTGCGCGGCTGGTTCGGCGAGGCCGATGTGCGGCGCCGGCTCAAGGCCGCCGCCCGCGGCCGCCGTGCGGCTCTCAACGGCTGGGCGTCCACCGCCCAGAGCCTGGCCGGCGTCCTCGGCCGGCTCCCCAGCGAACCCCGGAGGGCCGCATGAGCAAGACGACGGTGACCCCGGCGGAGCGGCCCGCCGCGGCCACGCCCGCCACATCCGCCATATCGGCCGTTCCGGCCCAGCCGGGGCCTCGGGAGGCGTCCTTGGACACCGACATCAGCACCAGCGACGACAAGCGGGACCAGCCGGCGGGCGACGACTGCGCCGTCATCGCCGGCGCGGGCCCCGTGACCCGACCCGGCGAGCGGCCCACTGTGCGGCTGCGCGACGACGCGGGACCGGAGGAGCCGCCCCGCTATGCCCCCGAGTGGCTCCAGCTGCGCGAGAGCGCCGACGCGGCCGCCCGCGCCATGGACCTGCTCGACCCGCTGCGGATCCGGCTCGCCAACCTGCCGGGCCGCCCCGGCGGGCTGGTCGTGCACGACCTGGGCTGCGGCACCGGTTCGATGGGCCGCTGGCTGGCCCCCCGCCTCGACGGGCCCCAGCACTGGATCCTGCACGACCGCGACCCCTACCTCCTGCATTTCGCCGCCGTCGCCTCCCCGCGCGCCGCCGCCGACGGCAGCCGGGTCACCGTCGAGACGCGGCGCGCGGACGTCGCCCGGCTCACCCCGGACGCCCTGGCCGGCGCCTCGCTGGTCACCGCGTCGGCGCTGCTCGACGTCCTCACCCGCGAGGAGATCGACGCTCTCGCCGCCGCCTGCGCCGGAGCGGGCTGCCCGGCGCTGCTCACCCTGTCGGTCGCCGGACGCGTCGACTTCGGCGAGGCCGACCCGATGGACGAGGAGATCGCCTCCGCGTTCAACGACCATCAGCGGCGCGGCGGCCTCCTCGGCCCCGACGCGGTGACCGCGGCCTGCGAGGCGTTCGCCGACCGCGGCGCGACGGTGAAGGTCAACCCCAGCGCCTGGCGGCTCGGCCCGGAGCAGGCGGCCCTCACCGCGCAGTGGCTGCGCGGCTGGGTCGGCGCCGCCGTCGAGCAGCGCCCCGAACTGGCCTCCCGCGCCGACGAGTACCTGACCCGCCGGCTGGCCGCCTGCTCGGCCGGCGAGCTGCGGGTCGACGTCCACCACAGCGACCTGCTGGCCCTGGCCCGGCCGACGGGCGGCGCGTGATGGGTGCGGAGACGGCGGACGCGCAGGTGCCCCCCACCGCGCGCAAGAGACGGCGCGAGGACACGACCGCGGTCGTGAGGCTGTCCGGACCCTCCGCCGCGGTGACGGCGGACGGGCCGGCGCGGCCCTTCCTCGCCCGTCTCAAGTCCCCCGCTCTCCGCACCCACATCGGCACGTTCGCCGGAGTCGTCATCCTCGCCGTCCTGCTGTGGCGGATGGGGACCGGCGTCTTCCTGGACGGGCTGCGGCGGATCGACGCGCCGACCTTGCTGGCGGCGGTCGGCATCGGCGTGGTCACCACGGTGTTCAGCGCCTGGCGTTGGGCGCTCGTGGCGCGCGGTCTGCGGATTCGGCTGCCGCTCGGCCCGGCGGTCGCCGACTACTACCGCTCCCTCTTCCTCAACGCCGCCCTGCCCGGCGGCATCCTCGGCGACGTGCACCGCGCCGTGCGGCACGGGCAGAGCGCCGGGGACGTCGGACGCGGCGTGCGGGCCGTCGTCCTGGAGCGTACGGCGGGACAGCTCGCGCTGGTCGTCGCCGGGGCGGGGGTGTTGCTGGTGCTGCCGTCGCCGGTGCGTGCCGACGTACGGCACGTCGTCCCGCTCGCCGCTCTCGGCGCCGTGGGCGCGCTCGCCGTCCTCCTCGCCGTGCGCATGAACTCCCCGGCGCGGCGCAAGGGCGGCCGGATCCGGGCGGCGCTGGCCGAGGCGCGCGAGGGGCTGCTGTCCCGGCGCAACGGGCCCGGCGTCGCCCTGTCGTCGCTGGTCGTCCTCGCCGGGCACGTCGCCACGTTCGTCGTGGCCGCCCGGGTCGCCGGGTCCGGCGCCTCCGTCCTGGCGCTGCTGCCGCTGGCCGTCCTCGCACTGCTGGCGATGGGACTGCCGCTGAACGTCGGCGGCTGGGGGCCCCGAGAGGGCGTCACCGCCTGGGCGTTCGGCGCTGCGGGCCTCGGCGCGGGCACCGGCCTGTCCGTGGCCGTCGTCTACGGCGTCCTCACCTTCGCGGCGGCACTGCCGGGCGCGGTGGTCCTGCTGGTCCGCTGGTACAGCGCCCTGCGGGCCCGCCGGGAGGCGCCCGCGGCGACCGCCGACCCGACCGCGATCGCGGACCCGGCGCCGGCCGACGCCGAGCCGGCCGGCCCGGCGCCCGTCGCGACGGCCACGCCCCGGGTGGGCGGTCAGCGATCGCCCTCCGCCGGCGTTCGCGCCGAACTCCCCGAAGGCGTCCGCGTGGAACTCGCGGACGGTTCCGTCAGCAGCGAGAAATACGCGGCGAAGGAATCCGTGAGGCTCGCCAGGAGTTCCTTGCCCTTTTCCGCCGACCCCAGGGAAGGACGGCCGATGACGCCCGAATCGGTATAGGCGGACATTCCCAGCGTGAGCAGATGGCGACGGTCGTCCGCCGTGAAATCGGCCGACTCGTAACCGGGCCGGACGACTTCGGGGTGGGTGTGCAGCAGGATCGAGGTCTCGATCTCCCCGGCGTGCATGTCGGTGAGGAGAGAGGCCGACACCCCGGACCGCTCCCGTGCCGCCTCCCAGTCCTCCGGGGCGGGGAAGAGCGCCATCCGCTCGCCGCGGGCGGAAGCCTCCTGGACGACGTTGCCCAGGACGTAGTTCCCCCCGTGTCCGTTGACCACTACCAGGGCCTCGACGCCCGAGCGGCGCAGTGACGCCGCGATGTCCCGTACCACCGCGTGAAGGGTCACCGAGGAGATGCTGACGGTTCCCGGCCAGGCAGCGTGCTCGTGCGAGCAGGCGATGGCCACCGGAGGGAGGAGCTGCACCGGGTACGCTGCGGCGACCTCCGCGGCTATGGCGCACGCGACGAGCGTGTCGGTGGCCAACGGCAGGTACGGACCGTGTTGTTCGAAGCTTCCGACCGGAAGGACCGCCACCTTGACCGGGACGCCCGACAGCCGCCCTCGTACGTCTTCCGTGGTGTCCGCCGGCAACAGTCCGTGCGCCGCCGACCGTTTGTCCGAACCACTCATCTTTTCCCGGCCTTTCGTCTCTGCTTAGGAACCAGATCATGACAGAAAAAATTGGCGTGCTCGGCAAGAAGACCTCGCAGCGCACCGGTGTGGAACGCGTGGTGAATGCGCCCCTGCCCACCGTCTACGGGAAATTCCAGGCGGTCGGATACCTCGACCACGACCGCGGTGACGAGCAAGTGGCCCTCGTCTACGGCGAGATCGGCGCGGAGGACGTGCTGATCCGCTTGCACTCGGAGTGCCTGACCGGTGACGCGTTCGGCTCCCAGCACTGCGAGTGCGGCGACCAGCTCGACGCCGCGATGCGCGCCGTCGTCGCCGAGGGCCGCGGCATCGTCGTCTACCTGCGCGGGCACGAGGGCCGCGGCATCGGTCTGCTCGCCAAGCTGCGGGCCATGGCGCTGCAGGCGGAGGGCCTGGACACCGTCGAGGCGAACCTCGCCCTCGGCCTGCCGGTGGACGCCCGCGACTACCGCGTGGCCGCCGAGATGCTCAAGGACCTGGGCGTGCGCTCGGTCCGCCTGATGTCGAACAACCCGCGCAAGCGCGAGGCCCTGGTGGACAACGGCATCCAGGTCGCCGAGGAGGTGCCGCTGCTGATCCCGCCGTGCGAGAACAACATCACCTACCTGCGCACCAAGCGCGAGCGGCTGGACCACCACCTGCCGCACCTGGACGCGGTGGCCCACTGGTCCTGACCCCCGCTCCCGGCCGCGCGAACGCGCGGCCACGGGGTACGACGGCCTCGGCCTCGGCGATGCCGGCCGGGGCCGCCCGCGTGAACGGCCGCGCCCGGTTCAGCCGACGACCGCCTCGTGCACCAGACGCTTGAGCTCGGGGTAGAGCTTCAGGGACTTCCTCGGCCGCAGCTGGGTCAGGAACTGCACGGTCAGATCCCGGCTCGGGTCGACCCAGAACGTGGTCGTGGCCACCCCGCTCCAGCCGAACGTGCCCAGCCCCGCGGGGGCTTGGGTGCGGGACGGGTCGATCACGACGGAGACGCCCAGCCCGAAGCCCACGCCGTCGTTGCCGGGCTCGTCGTGGGCGGGGCGGCTGCCGACGGTGCGCAGGTCGGCGCCGCCGGGCAGATGGTTGCGGGTCATCAGGTCCACCGTCTCCGGCCGCAGCAGCCGCACGCCGTCGAGCTCGCCGCGTCGGCGGAGCATCTCCATGAAGCGGTGGATGTCGTAGGCGCTGGCCACCATGCCGCCGCTGCCCGACAGGAACCGGGGCCGCCCGGACAGCGGCAGCCCGGGGATGGGCTGTATGGCGCCGCTGTCGGTGTCCCCGTACAGCTCGGCGAGACGCTCGGCCTGTTCGTCCGTCACCTGGAAGCCGGCGTCGGGCATGGCGAGCGGCCCGAAGACGCGCTCGGCGAGGAACTCGTCCAGGGGCCGGCCGGAGACGACCTCGATGACCCGGCCGAGGACGTTGGTGGCCACCGAGTAGTTCCACTGCGTGCCCGGCTCGAACTGCAGGGGGAGGCGCGCGTACGCCTCCACGGTGCCGGCCAGGTCCGAGCCCGGCAGCACGGCCGAGTCGAGTCCGGCCTCGCGGTAGAGGGCGTCGACCGGGTGACAGTGGTAGAAGGCGAAGGTCAGGCCCGCAGTGTGGGTCATCAGATGCCGCACCAGGAGCGGCTGCCCGGCCGGCCGGGTGGTCAGGTCCGCGCCGGAGCCGGAGACGTACACCCGCTGGTCGGCGAAGGCGGGCAGGTGGTCGGCGACCGGATCGTCGAGGGAGAGGGAGCCGTCCTCCACCAGCGTCAGCGCGGCGACCGAGGTGACCGGCTTGGTCATGGAGTAGATGCGGTAGAGGGTGTCGGCCTCGACGGGGAGACCGGCGGCGATGTCACGCCGGCCGTGCGTGGTGAGGTGGGCGACCCGGCCGCCGCGGGCGACGGCCATGAGGAAGCCGGGCAGGCGGCCCCCGTCGACGTGGTGGGCGACATACCGGTCCAGACGGTCCAGCGCCTTCGCGTCGAGCCCTGCCTCGCGCGGGTCGACCTCTTGCCGCAGTTGTGCCATCGCTTGCCTCCGTTGCGCTCGTACGAGGCGCGCTCCGGCACATCCCGCAGGAACGCCCTCAGCCCTCATCGTCGCCCAGGGACGGCGCCGAAGAGCCCCTTTCCACGCCGTGACCTGTGTGCTCTGTGTCGCGCCGGCCGGCCTGCGGCGAGACCCTCGCCGGCGGACCGGGCCGCAGGGGCGGGGCGCCGGGGGCGCGGCCCGGCAGCAGGCGGCACACCCCGATCGCCGCCGCGGCCGCCGCGGCCAGGACGGCGAGCGGGAGGCGCGAGCCGCCCAGGTCCATCAGCAGGGCCGCGGCCGCCACCCCGAGCGCCGGCCCGACGTTCATCGCCGTCTGCTGCAACCCGCCGGCCACCCCGGCCGACTCCACGGGAGCCCGCCGTACGACGACATGGGTCCCCGCCACCATCACCGTGCCGAAGCCCGCGCCCAGCAGGGCGAACCCGACGCCGAAGGCCGGGGTTCCCGAGGCGCCCGCGAGGACGAGCAGAGCCGCGGCGAGGACGGCCGTCGCCGCGGCGAGGGTCGCCCGTGCGCCGGCCCGCCGCAGCAGGACGGCGGACGCGGGCGCAGCGGCCACCAGCAGCACGGCCAGAGGGAGGCTGAGCAGCGCGGTGCGCAGCGGGGTGAGGCCCAGGCCGTCCTGGAGGAGATGGACGCAGGCGAACAGCGCGCCGTTGAGCGTGGCGGAGGCGGTGACCAGCAGGACGAGCGCCGAGCCCACCGCCGGGGAGCCGATCACGTCCGGCGGCAGCAGCGGAGCCGGCGTGCGGCGCTCGTGCCGGACGAAGGCGACGCCCGCGGCGAGGGCGACGACCCCGGTGACGACAGTGGTCAGGCCGCTCGCTCCCGGGGCGCCGGGGGAGGCGAGAGGGGTGGCCAGGGTGTGCACCAGTCCCGCCAGCGCGACCGCGAGCAGCAGCGCACCCGGGACGTCCAACGCCGGGCGGCCCGCCGCGCCGGAGCGCACGCGCTCCCCGCCCCCGTCGGGGGAGGCGAGAGCGAGCACGCCGAATACCAGCGCGGGCACGATGTTGACGAGGAACACCGCCCGCCAGCCGTACGAGGTGGCCAGCGCCCCGCCGATCACCGGCCCGGCGGCAGCCGCCAGTCCGATCGCGGCCGTGCGCACGGCGATGGGCCGCCGCAGCCGCTCGGGCGGGTAGGCGACCCGCAGCATGCCGAGCGTCGCCGGCTGCGACAGCGCCCCGAACACGCCTTGCACGACGCGCAGTCCGATCACCCAGCCGATGTCGGGGGCCAGCGCGATGCCCGCCGAGGCGGCGCCGAAGCCGAGTATGCCGACGGCGAAGGCCCGGCGGTGACCGTAGCGGTCCCCCAGCCGGCCGGCGAAGACCAACAGGCTCGCCACCGCCACCAGGTACCCGGTGCTGGTCCACTGCACCTGTGCGATCGACGCGTGCAGGTCGCGCCGCAGGGTGGGCTGGGCGACGGTCAGCACGGTGCCGTCCAGAGCGACGACCGCCGCGCCCGCCACACTGCTCGCCAGCGCGAGGGGGCGCTTCATCGTCCGGCCTCCGGTCCCAGGTGGGCGTCGAGCGCGGTCCCCAGGAGCGGGGCGAAGTCATCGCTTCCGGTGGCGAGTTGGAGACTGCCCCAGCGCCACAACTGGGCCAGGCCGTGCAGGTTGGCCCACAGCGCGCCGGCGACCGCCCGCGCGTCGGCGCCGGGCCGGACGCGGGCCACGAGTTCCACCAGCACGCCGAACAAGGGCAGGCTGGTGTCCCTCAGCCGAAGATGCCCGCTCTCCAGCAGATCGTGACGGAACATCAGCTCGTACATGCCGGGCTGCTCGAGGGCGAACTCCAGGTAGACGTAGCCCAGTTGCGAGAGCTTTGCGCGCGGGGGAGCGTCATCGTCGCCCAGCGCCGAGGTCACCCGGCCGGCCAGTTCGGTGAAGCCCCGGTGGGCGATGGCCGACAACAGCTCCAGGTGGGTGGGGAAATGGCGGCGCGGAGCCCCGTGCGACACACCCGCCCGGCGGGCGATCTCCCGCAGCGTCAACGCCTCGACGCCCTGTTCGGCCAGCAGTTCCACACCGACGTCGACGAGTCGCGTGCGCAGATCGGGCTCGTCCTTCTGTGGCGGTTTCACTGGGGCTCACTCCCGGAGGGCTCGGCTGCAGACAGTGTCTACCATGATCCGGTAGACACTGTCTACGCCTGCCCGGGAGGCCGGGCAGGCGCCGGCCGCTCAGTGGAAGCCGCTCACTGCTTCCCGACGTACGACGCCAGATGCTCGCCGGTGAGCGTGGCGCGGGCCGCGACCAGGTCGGCCGGGACGCCCTCGAAGACGATCCGGCCGCCGTCGTGACCGGCGCCGGGGCCGAGGTCGATGATCCAGTCGGCGTGCGCCATGACCGCCTGGTGGTGCTCGATCACGATGACGGACTTGCCGGAGTCCACGAGCCGGTCCAGCAGGGCGAGCAACTGCTCGACATCGGCGAGGTGGAGCCCGGTCGTCGGCTCGTCGAGGACGTACACGCCGCCCTTGTCGGCCATGTGCGTGGCCAGCTTGAGCCGTTGCCGCTCGCCGCCCGAGAGGGTGGTGAGCGGTTGGCCGAGCGTGAGGTAGCCGAGGCCCACGTCGGCGAGCCGGGTCAGCACGGCGTGCGCGGCCGGCGTACGCGCCTCGCCGGCGCCGAAGAACTCCTCCGCCTCCGTCACCGACATCGCCAGCACCTCGCTGATGTCCCGGCCGCCGAACCGGTACTCCAGGACCGAGGCCTGGAACCGCTTGCCCTCGCACTCCTCGCAGGTGGTGCTGACGCCGGCCATCATCGCCAGGTCGGTGTACAGGACGCCGGCGCCGTTGCACGTGGGGCAAGCACCCTCGGAGTTGGCGCTGAACAGCGCCGGCTTCACGCCGTTGGCCTTGGCGAACGCCTTGCGGATGGGTTCCAGCAGACCGGTGTACGTCGCCGGGTTGCTGCGGCGCGAACCGCGGATCGGCGTCTGGTCGACCGAGATCACGCCCTCGCCGGCGGGGATCGAGCCGTGGATCAGCGAGCTCTTGCCGGAACCGGCCACGCCGGTCACCACGCACAGCACGCCGAGCGGGACGTCGACGTCCACGCCCTTCAGGTTGTGCGCGTTCGCGCCGCGGATCTCCAGCGTGCCGGCCGGCCCCCGCACCGACTCCTTCAGCGCCGCCCGGTCGTCCAGGTGCCGCCCGGTGACGGTGTCACTGCCGCGCAGCCCCTCGACGGTGCCCTCGAAGCAGACGGTGCCGCCCGCGGTGCCGGCGCCCGGGCCGAGGTCGACGACATGGTCGGCGATCGCGATGGTCTCCGGCTTGTGCTCCACGACGAGCACGGTGTTGCCCTTGTCCCGCAGCCGCAGCAGCAGGTTGTTCATCCGCTGGATGTCATGGGGGTGCAGACCGACCGTCGGCTCGTCGAAGACGTAGGTCACGTCGGTGAGGGAGGAGCCGAGGTGGCGGATCATCTTGACGCGCTGCGCCTCGCCGCCCGACAGCGTGCCCGCCGGCCGGTCGAGCGAGAGATAGCCGAGCCCGATCTCCGTGAACGCCTCCAGGGTGTGCTGCAGCGCGGTGAGCAGCGGCGCGACCGTGGGCTCGCGCAGAGCGCGGATCCACTCGGCCAGGTCCCGGATCTCCATCGCGCAGGCGTCGGCGATGCTGACCTCGCCGATCTTCGACGAGCGGGCGCCCTCGCTGAGCCGGCTGCCGTCGCACTCGGGACAGGTGGTGAAGGTGACCGCCCGCTCCACGAACGCCCGGATGTGCGGCTGCATCGCCTCCTTGTCCTTGGACAGGAACGACTTCTGGATCTTCGGGATCAGCCCTTCGTAGGTCAGGTTGACGCCGTTGACCTTCACCTTGGTCGGCTCGCGGTGCAGGAAGTCGCGCATCTCCTGCTCGGTGTACTCCCGGATCGGCTTGTGCGGGTCGAGGAAGCCGGACTCGGCGTAGATCCCCACCGTCCACACGTTGTCCGACTTCCAGCCGGGGATGGTGAACGCGCCCTCCGCGATCGACTTGGAGTCGTCGTAGAGCTGGGTGAGGTCGATGTCGGAGACCGTGCCGCGGCCCTCGCAGCGGGTGCACATGCCACCGGTGCGGGAGTAGGTCGCCTTGACCGCCTTCTTGCCGCCGACGGCGATCGCCCCGCTGCCGCGCACGGAGGCGGTGTTGAAGGAGTACGCGCTCGGCGGGCCGATGTGCGGCGTGCCGAGCCGGCTGAAGAGGATGCGCAGCATCGCGTTCGCGTCGGTGGCGGTGCCGACGGTGGAGCGGGGGTCGGCGCCCATCCGCTGCTGGTCGACGATGATCGCGGTGGTGAGTCCGTCGAGGACGTCGACCTCGGGCCGGTCCAGCGTCGGCATGAAGCCCTGCACGAAGGTGCTGTAGGTCTCGTTGATCAGACGCTGCGACTCGGCGGCGATCGTGTCGAACACCAGCGAGCTCTTGCCCGAGCCGGACACGCCGGTGAACACCGTCAGCCGGCGCTTCGGGATCTCGATGCTGACGTCTTTCAGGTTGTTCTCGCGCGCCCCGTGCACGCGGATCAGCTCGTGGCTGTCGGCCGCGTGCGCCGGGGAGTCCGTGCCCATGTCCGTGCCGGTGCTCGTGCCCTTGCCCATGTCGTCGTCCACGCTCGCGTGAGTGCTGATGTCCATGGGCCTCACGCTATGGGCGTTCGGAGGGCGGCGCTTCTCGATTTCTGACCGGTCGCGTGACCTGTTTCGCGACACAGGACGGGATGCCCGCGGTCGCACGCGCCGGATCCTGCCGGTACACGCTGGGCGGCACGCCGACCAGCTCCGTGAAACGCGTGCTGAAGGTGCCCAGCGACGAACAGCCGACGGCGAAGCAGACCTCGGTCACGCTGAGATCGCCGCGCCGCAGCAGCGCCATCGCGCGCTCGATGCGGCGCGTCATGAGGTACGAGTACGGCGACTCGCCGTAGGCGCGCCGGAACGCGCGGCTGAGGTGCCCCGCCGACATGTGCACGCCCCGCGCGAGGGCCTCCACGTCCAGCGGCTGCGCGTACTCCCGGTCGATCCGGTCACGCACCCGGCGCAGCAGCGCCAGATCGCTGAGCCGCCGCGCCGGGTCGGGTCTGCTCGTCACCCGGGTGATCGTGCCACGCCGCCCCGCGAGTTCCAAGATCCCGTGCCCGGCGGCTCATTGGCGGCTGACGCTGCGGGTGACGCCCGCGACGACGGTCGTGGCCAGGATCCATCCGGTGACGATGAGGACGTACGCCAGTGTCCGGTAGCCGCCCGACGGGGCGAACGCGGACTCCTGCCCGAAAGAGATCACCGGCAGCAGCAGGTCGAGGGTGTAGAAGACCGGGTCGAACTCCGGCGCCTCGGACGCCTTCAGCGCGCGCGGACGATGCTGCGCGAAGGCGGCCGAGCCGACGGCGAGCAGCGACAGCAGCCAGACCGCGGCGCGCAGCGGGCGGAATCCGTACCCGACGGTGGCGTCCTGGAGGTGGCCCCACAGCCTGCCGTACCAGGGCAGCGTGCCGCGGTGCCGGCGCTGCTTCGCGAGCTGGACGAGGCGGGCCGCCCGGTCGTCGCCGACGCGCCGGTACGCGGCGGTCAGCTGCTCGTAGGCGTGCGGGTCGAAGGCGTCGTCGTCCCGCTCCAGCATCGGCAGGCGCCGCTCGGCGGGCTCGTGCGGGGTGAGGAAGGTGTAGGTGAGGTCGAGCAGGCGGACCTGGTCGGGCAGCATCTCGGGCTCCAGATGGAGCTGGTTGATCTCGGCGCGCCGAAGGTTGAGCCGGCCCACGACGGGCTCGCCCGCGCGCAGCCACAGCTCGCCGATGACGCAACTGCTGGCCCGCAGGGCGGTGTCGCCGGGGTTGGAGAGTGTGGTCTGCATCAGGTCCACGCGGCCGGGTATGCGGGAGCCGCGCAGATCGATCCGGCCGTGTGCGCGCAGCCGGCGGCCCAGCAGGTTGGCGCC
Organism: Streptomyces sp. NPDC101166; assembly: GCF_044768125.1. Classification (NCBI taxonomy): domain Bacteria; kingdom Bacillati; phylum Actinomycetota; class Actinomycetes; order Kitasatosporales; family Streptomycetaceae; genus Streptomyces; species Streptomyces sp. NPDC101166. Next base: position 167,862 of record NZ_JBIWPF010000002.1, on the reverse strand, counting down.
CACGTCCAGGGACTCGGCGTCGAGGACGTGCCCGCCGGGGTTGCTCAGCTGGGCGTCCTGGAGGTCGATGGAGCCGGCGACGGTGGCGCCGTCGAGCCGGATGCGCCCCCGGGCGCGCAGCCCGCGGGCGCAGAGGTCGTCGTCCACGGTGATCTGGTTGAGCTGGAGCACCGGCTCGTCGGGGTCCGCGCCACTGATCTCCGCGTCGTCGAGGAACAGCCCGCCGGAGATCTGCGCGCCCCCGAGGTACACCGGCCCGTCGATGCGGCAGCTCGTCAGCCGCAGGCTGCCGTCGATCCGGGTCCTGGCCGCTTTGAGCCCGGGCAGGACCGAGTCGCGCAGATTGAGGTAGCCGAGCTGGGCGCCGGCGAGGCGGGGGGCCTCCTCGAAGCGGCAGTACCCGAGTCGGGCCACGTTGTCGACGACCGCGTAGCTCAGGTCGAGCACGCCGATGACACGCGCCCCCAGCACCTTGAGCGCGGCCACCTCGCCGGCCTCGCGGGGGCCGTTGAGCAGCAGGGCCCGCAACACGACCGCGCGGACGGTGCGTTCGGGGCCGTCCTCCTCGCCCAGGGCGCGCAGATCCACGGTGGTCCCCGTGGCGAAGGCCCGCCAGACGCGCTGTTCGGCCGGTGTCAGATCGTCGATCTCCATCAGCCGCGACTCTGGCGGGCCCTTCGAACCGTGTCAACAACTCGTTGTCCCACGAGCGTTGACCCGGGGCTACTTCTTCGCCGACTCCACGGCGTGGCCGCCGAACTGGTTGCGCAGCGCGGCGATCATCTTCATCTGCGGCGAGTCGTCCTGGCGGGAGGCGAACCGCGCGAACAGGGACGCGGTGATGGCCGGCAGCGGCACCGCGTTGTCGATGGCGGCCTCCACCGTCCAGCGGCCCTCGCCGGAGTCCTGCGCGTAGCCGCGCAGCTTGTCCAGGTGCTCGTCCTCGTCGAGGGCGTTGACCGCCAGGTCCAGCAGCCAGGAACGGATGACCGTGCCCTCCTGCCAGGAACGGAAGACCTCGCGCACGTCCGTGACCGAGTCGACCTTCTCCAGCAGCTCCCAGCCCTCGGCGTAGGCCTGCATCATCGCGTACTCGATGCCGTTGTGGACCATCTTCGAGAAGTGGCCCGCGCCCACCTTGCCCGCGTGGACGTAGCCGTACGGGCCCTCCGGCTTGAGCGCGTCGAAGAGGGGCTGCAGGCGGTCGACGTGCTCCTTGTCGCCGCCGACCATCAGGGCGTAGCCGTTCTCCAGGCCCCAGACGCCGCCGGAGACGCCGGCGTCGACGAACCCGATGCCCTTGGAGCCGAGTTCGGCGGCGTGCTTCTCGTCGTCCGTCCAGCGGGAGTTGCCGCCGTCCACGACGACGTCGCCCGGCTCCAGGAGGTCGGCGAGCTCGTCGATGACGGCCTGGGTGGCGGGTCCCGCCGGGACCATCACCCAGACGGTGCGCGGCGCTTCGAGCCGGGCGACCAGCTCGGGCAGGCCGGCCACGTCGGACAGCTCGGGGTTGCGGTCGTAGCCGATGACGGTGTGGCCGGCGTTGCGGATGCGCTGGCGCATGTTGCCGCCCATCTTGCCGAGACCGATCAGGCCCAACTGCATCGATGCCATGTCAGTGCACTTCCTTGAGTTCACGGTAGGCGGCCACGAGGGCGGCGGTGGACGGGTCGAGACCGCGGACGGAGCCCGCCGCGTCGGCGGCTGACGAGAACGTCCCGGTCAGAGCGGGTTCGACGCGCTTGGCGAGGGCCTTGCCCAGTTCCACGCCCCACTGGTCGAAGGAGTCGATGTTCCAGATCGCGCCCTGCACGAACACCTTGTGCTCGTAGAGGGCGATGAGCTGACCGAGGACCGACGGGGTCAGCTCGGTGGCGAGCACGGTCGTGGTGGGGTGGTTGCCGGCGAAGGTGCGGTGCGGCACCTGCTCCTCCGGCACGCCCTCCGCGCGGACCTCCTCGGCGGTGCGGCCGAAGGCGAGCGCCTGGCCCTGCGCGAACAAGTTGGCCATCAACAGGTCGTGCTGCGCCTTGAGTTCGTCGCTCAGTTCGGCGACGGGGCGGACGAAGCCGATCAGGTCGGCCGGGATCAGCTTGGTGCCTTGGTGGATCAACTGGTAGTAAGCGTGCTGCCCGTTGGTGCCGGGCGTCCCCCACACCACCGGTCCGGTCTGCCAGCGCACGGGCCGGCCCTCACGGTCCACCGACTTGCCGTTGGACTCCATGTCGAGCTGCTGGAGGTAGGCGGTGAACTTGGACAGGTAGTGCGAGTACGGCAGCACCGCGTGCGACTGGGCGTCCAGGAACTCGCCGTACCAGACGCCCAACAGGCCCAGGATCAGCGGGGCGTTGGACTCGGCTTCGGCGTTGCGGAAGTGGTCGTCGACGATCCTGAACCCGTCGAGCATCTCCCGGAACCGCTCCGGGCCGATGGCGATCATCAGCGACAGGCCGATCGCCGAGTCGAAGGAGTAGCGGCCGCCGACCCAGTCCCAGAACTCGAACATGTTGTCCGGGTCGATGCCGAAGCCGGCGACCTTCTCCGCGTTCGTCGACAGCGCCACGAAGTGCCGGGCGACCGCCTTCTCCTCGCCGCCGAGTCCGTCGAGGAGCCAGGAGCGGGCCGAGGTGGCGTTGGTGATCGTCTCGATCGTCGTGAACGTCTTCGACGCCACGATGAACAGGGTCTCGGCCGGGTCCAGGTCCCGCACGGCCTCGTGCAGGTCGGCGCCGTCCACGTTGGAGACGAACCGGAACGTCAACTCCCGTGCCGTGTAGGCGCGCAGCGCCTCGTACGCCATCGCCGGACCCAGGTCGGAGCCGCCGATGCCGATGTTGACGACGTTGCGGATCGGGCGGCCGGTGTGGCCGGTCCACTCGCCGGAACGCACCCGGCGCGCGAAGTCGCTCATCTTGTCCAGCACGGCGTGCACCTGGGGGACCACGTTCTCGCCGTCCACCTCGACCACCGCGTCGGCCGGGGCGCGCAGCGCCGTGTGGAGCACGGCCCGGTCCTCGGTCACGTTGATCTTCTCACCGCGGAACATCGCGTCGCGCAGCCCGAACACATCGGTGGCGGCGGCCAGTTCGCGCAGCAGGGCGAGGGTCTCGTCGGTGACCAGGTTCTTGGAGTAGTCGATCCGCAGATCGCCCACGCGCACCACGTACCGTTCGGCGCGCCCGGGGTCCTCGGCGAACAGCTCGCGCAGGTGCGCCTGCCAGCCGGCGCGGTGGTCCGCCAGGGCGGTCCACTCGGGCCGCTGGGTGAGCAGAGGGGAGTCAGACATGGGACAAGGCCTCCTCGGCGCCCTCGCCGCGCAGGGCGACGGCGTACATCTCGTCGGCGTCGAGGCGCCGCAGCTCCTCGGCGATCAGTTCGGAGGTGGCGCGCACCTTCAGCGCGAGGGTGCGCGAGGGCTGGCCCGGCAGGGTCAGCGTGGCGAGCGGGCCCTCCGGGCGGTCGATGAGGATCTCGCCGTCGTCGGTGCCGAGACGCACGGCCGTGACGACCGGGCCCGCGGTGACGACCCGCTCGACGGGCACGTTCAGCCGGGCCTCCAGCCAGCGGGCGAGCAGTTCGGCGCTGGGGTTCTCCGCCTCGCTCTCCACGGCCGCGGAGGTGATCGGCACCCGTGCCTGGTCCAGGGCCGCCGCCAGCATCGAACGCCACGGCGTCAGCCGCGTCCAGGCGAGGTCGGTGTCGCCGGGGGCGTAGGACTTCACCCGCAGCTCCAGCGCCTTGAGGGGCTGCTCGACGGCGTACATGTCGGTGATGCGGCGCTGGGCGAGCGCGCCCAGCGGGTCCTTCGCGGGGTTCGAGGGCGCGTTCACCGGCCACCACACGACGACGGGGGCGTCCGGCAGCAGCAGCGGCAGCACCACGGAGTCCGCGTGGTCGGAGACCTCGCCGTAGGTGCGCAGCACCACCGTCTCGCCGGTGCCGGCGTCGGCGCCCACCCGCACCTCGGCGTCGAGGCGGGAGTTGGTGCGCTCGCGCGGGTTGCGGGCGTGCCGCTTGATGACGACCAGGGTGCGCGAGGGGTGCTCGTGCGAGGCCTCCTCGGCCGCCCGGATCGAGTCGTAGGCGTTCTCCTCGTCCGTGACGATGACCATCGTCAGGACCATGCCCACGGCGGGTGTGCCGATGGCGCGGCGACCCTGCACCAGCGCCTTGTTGATCTTGCTTGCCGTGGTGTCGGTCAGGTCGATCTTCATGGCCTGCGCCAGCTCCGTCCGTCTCGTGCGAGCATCTCGTCGGCTTCTTCGGGTCCCCAGCTGCCCGACGGGTACGGGGCCGGCCTGCCGTGCGCGGCCCAGTACTCCTCGATCGGGTCGAGGATCTTCCAGGACTCTTCCACTTCCTGGTGACGCGGGAACAGGTTGGCGTCGCCGAGGAGCACGTCCAGGATGAGACGCTCGTACGCCTCGGGGCTGGACTCCGTGAAGGACTCGCCGTAGGCGAAGTCCATGGACACGTCCCGGATCTCCATCGACGTGCCCGGCACCTTGGAACCGAAGCGGACCGTCACGCCCTCGTCGGGCTGGACCCGGATGACGATCGCGTTCTCGCCGAGCTCCTCCGTCGCGGTGGAGTCGAACGGGGAGTGCGGGGCGCGCTGGAAGACGACCGCGATCTCGGTGACCCGGCGGCCGAGGCGCTTGCCGGTGCGCAGGTAGAAGGGGACGCCCGCCCAGCGGCGGTTGTCGACGTTCAGCCGGACGGCGGCGTAGGTGTCCGTCGTCGAGGACGCGTCGATGCCGTCCTCCTCCAGATAGCCGCGCACCTTCTCGCCGCCCTGCCACGCGGCCGCGTACTGGCCGCGCACCGTGTGCTCGCCCAGCTCCGCCGGCAGCTTCACGGCCCGCAGGACCTTCAGCTTCTCGGTGAGCAGGGAGGCCGCGTCGAAGGAGGCGGGCTCCTCCATCGCGGTCAGCGCCATCAGCTGGAGCAGGTGGTTCTGGATGACGTCACGCGCCGAGCCGATGCCGTCGTAGTATCCGGCCCGGCCGCCGATGCCTATGTCCTCGGCCATCGTGATCTGTACATGATCGACGTACGAGCGGTTCCAGATCGGCTCGAAGAGCTGGTTGGCGAAGCGCAGCGCCAGGATGTTCTGGACGGTCTCCTTGCCCAGGTAGTGGTCGATGCGGAACACCTGGTCCGGCTCGAACACATCGTGCACGATCGCGTTCAGCTCGCGCGCGCTGGCGAGGTCGTGCCCGAACGGCTTCTCGATGACGGCCCGCCGCCAGGACCCCTCCGGCGCCTTGGCCAGCCCGTGCTTCTTGAGCTGCTCGGTCACCTTGGGGAAGAACTTCGGCGGCACCGACAGATAGAAGGCGAAGTTGCCGCCCGTGCCCCGCGAGGCGTCCAGCTCCTCGACGGCGTCCCGCAGCTGCTTGAACGCGGTGTCGTCGTCGAAGTCGCCGGGGATGAACCGCATGCCCTCGGCGAGCTGCTGCCAGACCTCCTCACGGAACGGTGTGCGCGCGTGCTCGCGGACCGCGTCATGGACGACCTGCGCGAAGTCCTGGTCCTCCCAGTCGCGGCGGGCGAAGCCCACGAGCGAGAAGCCCGGCGGCAGCAGACCGCGGTTGGCGAGGTCGTAGACCGCCGGCATCAGCTTCTTGCGGGACAGGTCGCCGGTCACGCCGAAGATGACGAGCCCGGAGGGCCCGGCGATCCGCGGCAGCCGCCGGTCCCGGGGGTCCCGGAGCGGGTTGCTCCACACCCGTGCGTTCATTCCGCGTCAACTCCCTTGCTGTTCAGCGACTTGGCGACCGCGTCCAGAAGGTCCTGCCACGCCGTCTCGAACTTCGCGACGCCTTCCTCCTCCAGTCGGGTGACCACCTCGTCGTAGGAGATGCCCAGTGCCTCGACGGCGGCGAGGTCGGCGCGGGCCTGCGCGTAGCCGCCGGTGACGGTGTCGCCGGTGATCCGGCCGTGGTCGGCCGTGGCGGCGAGGGTGGTCTCCGGCATGGTGTTGACCGTGCCGGGCGCGACCAGCTCGTCCACGTACAGGGTGTCCTTGTACGCGGGGTCCTTCACCCCGGTCGACGCCCACAGGGGACGCTGCTTGTTCGCCCGCGCTCCGCCCAGAGCGGTCCAGCGCGACCCCGCCGGCGTCGGGCGCCCGGCCGAGCCGAACACCTCCTCGTACGCCTGGTAGGCCAGACGGGCGTTGGCCAGCGCCGCCCGGCCTTTCAGCGCGAGGGCCTCGTCCGTGCCGAGGACCGTCAGCCGCTTGTCGGTCTCGGAGTCCACACGGGAGACGAAGAAGGAGGCCACGGAGTGGATCGCCGACAGGTCCAGGCCCTTCGCGGCGGCCTTCTCCAGACCCGCCAGGTAGGCGTCCATGACCTCGCGGTAGCGCTCCAGCGAGAAGATCAGCGTGACGTTGACGCTGATGCCCAGACCGATCACCTCGGTGACGGCCGGGAGGCCGGCCTTCGTCGCCGGGATCTTGATCATCACGTTGGGGCGGTCCACCAGCCAGGACAGCTGCTTGGCCTCGGCGACCGTGGCCCGGGTGTCGTGGGCGAGACGGGGGTCGACCTCGATGGAGACCCAGCCGTCGCGGCCGCCGGTGGCCGAGTGCACCGGGCCCAGGACGTCGGCGGCGGCGCGCACGTCCGCCGTCGTCATCATCCGTACGGCCTCGTCGACCGTGACGCCTCGCGCGGCGAGCTCGGCGAGCTGCTCCTCGTAACCCTCTCCGGAGCCGATGGCCGCCTGGAAGATGGACGGGTTGGTGGTCACGCCGACGACGTGCCGGGTGGCGACGAGCTCGGCGAGGTTGCCGGACGTGATGCGCCTGCGCGACAGATCGTCCAGCCAGATCGAGACGCCCTCGTCGGTGAGACGCGCGAGCGCTCCCTCGGTGGCGACTGCTTCGGTCATTGTGATCATCTTCTTTCTGGCGATCGGATCAGCCGCGCGCTGCGGCCGGCCCGCTGGTCGCGTCGAGGACGGCCCGCGCCGCGGCGGCCACGTTCTCGGCGGTGAAGCCGTACTCGGCGAACAGGGTCTTCGCGTCCGCGGACGCGCCGAAGTGCTCGAGGGAGACGATGCGTCCCGCGTCGCCCACGAACCGGTGCCAGGTCAGTCCGATGCCCGCCTCGACCGCGACACGCGCCCTCACCGACGGCGGGAGCACACTGTCGCGGTACTCCCGCGGCTGCTCCTCGAACCACTCCACGGACGGCATCGACACCACCCGCGTCCCGGTCCCCTCGGCCTCCAGCCGCTCCCGGGCGGCGACGGCGAGGTGCACCTCGGAGCCGGTGGCGATCAGGACGACGTCCGGGGTCTGGGTCGAGGACTCCGCCAGCACGTAACCGCCCTTCGCCGCGTCCGGGTTCGGCGCGTACGTCGGCACGCCCTGCCGGGTGAGCGCCAGACCGTGCGGGGCCGGACGCGTGGCGTGCCGCTTCAGGATCTCGGCCCAGGCGATCGCCGTCTCGTTGGCGTCCGCCGGACGGACCACGTTCAGACCCGGGATGGCGCGCAGCGCGGCGAGGTGCTCGACCGGCTGGTGGGTGGGGCCGTCCTCGCCCAGGCCGATGGAGTCGTGCGTCCACACGTACGTCACCGGAAGCTGCATCAGGGCCGACATGCGCACCGCGTTGCGCATGTAGTCGGAGAACACCAGGAACGTGCCGCCGTACACGCGGGTGTTGCCGTGCAGGGCGATGCCGTTCATCTCGGCCGCCATCGAGAACTCGCGGATGCCGAAGTGCACGGTGCGGCCGTACGGGTCGGCCTCCGGCAGCGGGTTGCCGGCGGGCAGGAACGACGACGTCTTGTCGATGGTGGTGTTGTTGGAGCCGGCCAGGTCGGCCGAGCCGCCCCACAGCTCGGGGATCACACCGCCGAGCGCCTGGAGCACCTTGCCGGACGCGGCGCGCGTGGCGACGGACCGGCCCTCCTCGAAGACCGGCAGCGACCGCTCCCAGCCTTCGGGGAGCTGACCGGCGACGACCCGGTCGAACAGCTCCGCGCGCTCAGGGTCGGCCTCGCGCCAGACGGCGAGCCGCTTGTCCCAGGCGGCGTGGGCCTCGGCGCCCCGGTCCAGGGCGGCCCGGGTGTGGGTGAGGACGTCGTCGGCGACCTCGAAGGACCGCTCCGGGTCGAAGCCGAGGATCCGCTTGGTGGCGGCCACCTCGTCCTCGCCGAGCGCGGATCCGTGGGACGCCTCGGTGTTCCGCGCGTTCGGGGCGGGCCAGGCGATGATCGTGCGCATCGCGATGATGGAGGGACGCCCGGTCTCCGCCCGCGCCGTCGTCAGCGCCTCGTGCAGCGCGTGCACGTCGACGTCGCCGTCCTCCCGCGGCTCGATGCGCTGCGTGTGCCAGCCGTAGGCCGCGTAGCGCTTCAGCACGTCCTCGGAGAAGGCCGTCGCGGTGTCGCCCTCGATGGAGATGTGGTTGTCGTCGTAGAGGAAGACCAGGTTGCCGAGCTTCTGGTGCCCGGCGAGGGAGGACGCCTCGGCGGAGACGCCCTCCTGGAGGTCGCCGTCGGAGACGATCGCCCAGATCGTGTGGTCGAACGGCGAGTCGCCCTCGGGGGCCTCCGGGTCGAACAGACCGCGCTCGTAACGGGCGGCCATCGCCATCCCCACGGCGTTGGCGACACCCTGGCCGAGCGGGCCGGTGGTGGTCTCCACACCGGCCGTGTGCCCGTACTCGGGGTGCCCCGGCGTCCGGGAGCCATGGGTGCGGAACGCCTTGAGGTCGTCCAGAGCGACTTCGTAGCCGGAGAGGAACAGCTGGGTGTAGAGCGTCAGCGAGGTGTGACCGGGGGACAGGACGAAGCGGTCACGCCCCGTCCACTCCGGATCCGCGGGATCGTGCCGCATCACCTTCTGAAAGAGCGTGTACGCGGCAGGGGCCAGCGCCATCGCCGTGCCGGGATGACCGTTGCCGACCTTCTGCACCGCGTCCGCGGCCAGGACGCGCGCCGTGTCGACGGCACGCCGGTCCAGGTCGGTCCACTCGAAGCTGTTCTGGTTCTGCGTGCTCATCTTCAAGAAGTCCTCGATAGGAGCCGGTGATCAGGTCTTGCGTGTTCGAACTTAAAAGTCTGACTTTTACGGGGGAAGGTCTGCCTGTGTCAGCCTGTGGTGAAAGTGGGACACGGACCGCGGCAGCGGAACAGCGCAAGAAGGACATGGTGGAAACAAGTACCCAAGAAGCCGCCGATGACGGGATCAGAACCTTCCCCTTCCCCGTCGAACTCAGCGTCGGCGGAGTCGGCATGCAGATCGGCCCCATGGGCGCCGGGCGCACCTGGCACGCCGACGCCCCGCTGGACCGCGTCCACCGCATCGACTTCCACGTCGTGCTGCTCTTCACCGAGGGTCCCGTCCGCCACATGGTCGACTTCGACGAGTACGAGGCGACAGCCGGCGACGTCCTGTGGATCCGCCCGGGCCAGGTCCACCGCTTCACCCGGGCCGGCGAGTACCGGGGAACCGCCCTCACCATGCAACCCGGCTTCCTGCCCCGCGACACCGTCGAGGCCACCGGCCTGTACCGCTACGACCTCCCGCCGCTCCTGCGCCCCGACGCACCCCAGGCGGCCGCTCTGCGCGCGGCCCTGGCCCACCTGCGACGCGAGTACGAGGACAGCGCGACCCTGCCCCCGAACCTGCACACCTCCGTACTGCGCCACTGTCTGACCGCGTTCCTGCTGCGTCTCGCGCACCTCGCGACCAGCTCCGCCGAGGCGGCCCGCCGTCAGGCCGACACCACGTTCACCCTCTTCCGGGAGGCGGTGGAACGGGACTTCGCCACCGTCCACAGCGTCAGCGCCTACGCCGACGCGCTCGGCTACTCCCGCCGCACCCTGGTGCGGGCGGTCCGCGCGGCGACCGGCGAGACGCCCAAGGGGTTCATCGACAAGCGGGTGGTCCTGGAGGCCAAGCGCCTGCTGGCGCACACCGATCTGCCCATCGGCCGCGTCGGCGTCGCGGTGGGCTTCCCCGACCCGGCGAACTTCTCCAAGTTCTTCCACCAGCACACGGACACGACGCCGGCGGCGTTCCGCGCGGAGATGCGCTGAACGCCGCCGGGTGAACCGGCGGTCCCGGGCTCTCGCCTCAGTGTCCGAAGGTGAACCAGTTGACGTTGACGAAGTCGGACGGCTGGCCGCTGGTGAAGGTCAGATAGACGTCGTGGGTGCCGGTGACCGGGGAGATGTTCGCCGGGACCGTGCGCCAGGACTGCCAGCCGCCGGTGCCGGCCACCGCGAAGCTCCCGACGGGAGCGCTGCCGCGGCTGTCCAGACGGACCTCGACCAGACCGCTGACGCCGCCGCCCGCGCCGCTCGCCACCCGCCCGAGGAACTGGGTCGCCGCGCCGGAGCCGAAATCGACGCCCCGGTACAGCGCCCAGTCGCCGTTGGCGAGGGAGCCGATGTTCTGCCCGCCGCCGGTGTCGGTGGTCGTCTCCGTCGTCGTACCGGACTGGTCGTCGTGGGACTCGGCCTGGACGGCGGTGTAGGCGTCGCGGTTCCCGCTCGGCGGAGGGGTGGTTCCGCCGGTGCCGCCCGCCGCCTGGAGGACCCGCACGTAGTCCACGACCATCGGCACGCCCGAGCGGGTGTCGGCGTCCAGCCCGCCGCCGAAGGCGTCGGGGAAGCCGCCGCCCATCGCCACGTTCAGGATGATGAAGTAGCCGTGACGGGTGGCGTTGTTCCAGGTCGTGGCGTCCACCTGGTTCGCGGTGACGGTGTGGTAGACGGTCCCGTCGACGGAGAAGCGCAGCGTCTCCGGGGTCACCGAGCGGTCCCACTCCAACGCGTAGGTGTGGAAGCCGGATTGGCAGGCGGCGCCGGGACACACCGTGGAACCGCCGATGCCGGTGGTCTCGTTGCAGGGGCCGCCCGGGCTGGTGCCGCAGTGCAGCGTCGCCCACACGCGGTTCAGGCCCTGCACGTTCTCCATGATGTCCATCTCGCCCACCGAGGGCCAGTTCTGGTAGTTGCCCCGGTACGGCGCGCCCAGCATCCAGAAGGCCGGCCAGTAGCCCTCGGCGGGGGTCCCGGTGACGGCGGGCATCTGCAGCCGGGACTCCACGCGCAGTTTGCCGCCGGACGGGGGCTGGAAGTCGGTGCGCCTGGTCTCTATACGGCCCGAGGTCCAACGGCCCGCGGAGTCGCGCAGCGGGGTGATGCGCAGGTTGCCACTGCCGTCGAGCGAGACGTTGCTCGTGCTGTTCGTCATCGTCTCGACCTCGCCGGTGCCCCAGTTGGCGGGGCCGCCGGGATACGAAGTCCCGGTCGAATACTGCCAGTCGGCGGCGTTGACGCCGGTTCCCGCGGCGCCGTCGAAGTCGTCGAGGAAGACCTGCGTCCAGCCGGTCGGGGGCGTGGGCGCGGAGGCCGTCGCGGGCAGGGTGGCGGCCGTGGCGGCGAGCGCCGCGAGACCGAGGGTGCTCAGGACGGCGACGAACGCCCGTCGCAGTGGGCGCCGCTGTCCGCGGGGGGTGCCGGAGGTGTCACTCATGGTGTGCCTCTCGGGTACGGGGTGGGGGAGTACGGGTGCCGAGGTGCCTGAGAGCGCTCTCAAAGTGGGCCCAATGTGCTCCCGCTGCCGTCGGCCGTCAAGAGGTGAAACCGTGAAAGTCGTTGCGGTGCAGGTGGGTTCAGCCCGTGAAGGGGCTGTCGGCGGAGCCGTTCACCCCTCACCGCGCGGGGGCGGGACGCCCAGGAGCGCGTTCGCGTGGGGCACTCGTCGTCCTCTCGAAGCCGGACGACGGCAGGCGCGACACCTGTCTGCGCGCCTGCCGCGTCGCGGCCTTTCAGCCCCGCGGTGCGACGCGGATGCGGTTCCCGTCAGGATCGGCTGCGAGGAAGGTCAGCCCGAACCCCGCGTCATGAGGCTCGCTCAGGATCGTGACGCCCTTGGACTGCCACTGCTTGAAGATCGCGTCGACCTCGTCGGGTCCACCGTCGGTGGCCAGGCACACCTCGCCGGTGCGCGGGACGGCCGGTGACAGATCCTCGAACTGGCCGGACCACACGGCGAGGTCAGCGCCTGGCCCGAGGTCGAAGGTGATGTATCCCGGAGTCTCGAACGACGGCCTCATGCCGAGGAGGTCGCCGTAGAAACGCGCCGCGGCGGGAGCGTCGCTCACATAGACGATGGACACGACGGATGTGGTCATGGCTGTTCCTTCTCGCAGGTCGTAGACGGGCATCCACCAGCCTGACCGGGATATGCGCCGCATCGTGTCGCAATTTCCTGAAAAACTCTGTGCGTGACCCCAGACCGCTTCTTCTCTCTGATGCTGCTCCTCGCGTCGAGGGATGCCGTGACCACACAGGACCTCGCCTCGGCGCTCGGGGTGTCCCTTCGGACCATCACCCGGGACCTGAACTGGCTCCGCGACGCCGGTCTGCCGGTGACCGCACAACGGGGCCGCCTCGGAGGCGTGACCATGCTGCCCGGGGCCGGTCCCGACCTCACACGACTCACGCCGGGGGAGCGTGATCATCTGTCGCTCACCGGGCTGGACGAGAAGCAACGTGCGGAGCTCGACGCCTCCGTCGAAAGCCGGCGCGCGCTCTCCAAGATCGCCGCTGCGCCGTCACGTCGAGCTCATGAGCTCCTGCCGCTCACCGACGTGGTGCACGTGGACAGCCGTCCGTGGCTCCGGGCACATGCTTCCGGCACGACTCCGGCTTCGCTGATCGGCCCGGTGCGGCGAGGCCGCCGGCTACGGATCGAGTACGACAGCCCACGAGAATCCTGCTCAAGCGTCCTGGTCGTTGATCCCTACGGGCTGTTCGCCAAGGCCGGCCTCTGGTACCTCGTCGCCGACTGTGCCCGAGTGCCACGGATGTACCGGCTCGAACGGATCACGGCATGGAGCGAAGTCGACCAGCCACGACGGATCCGCGAGAACGAGACCCTGGCCACCGTCGCCACAGCGCTCCTTGATCAGTGGGAGGACCACCACGCGACAGAGGTCAGCGCCACCGTCGACCGGACCCAGATCGAGCGAGCGCAACGGATCTTCGGCCGACGACTCGTCCGGGGCGACCATGAGGAATCCGCCACCGGCCACAAGGTGACGATCCGCTTTCTGCATCTGGAGGACGTGCGAGCACTGCTGCCGTTCGGGAGCGCCATCACCGTGCACGGCCCCGCCGAAGCCAGGGCTCACCTCAGCGACCTCGCCACCGACCTCGCCCACCACTACGCGCCCTCACCGACGGCCTGACCCGCAACGCTCAGCCCTTCCGGCCCCGATCGGCCGAGCAGCGCAGCGACCGTCCTGCGTCGGAGGGCCGAGGTTCTTCCGTCGTCAGGAGTAGGCCTCTCGCCCCATGCGCGCTGTGAGACCGCTGGCTACGGTCGGCACTCATGCAGAGCACGGAAACTGTTCGCCGCCTGGCGGCGGAGCGCAGGCGCGACACCCTGGAACGGCTCGCCTCCGAGCGCGAGGTCTGGGTGTCGACGGCGCATCCCGATCACGGGCCGCACCAAGTGCCGTTGTGGTTCATGTGGGACGGACGGGCGGTGTGGATGTGCACCAGCACCACGTCCGCGACCGCGCGGAACGTCCGCGCGGAGCCGCGCGTGCGCCTGGCGCTGCCGGACACCTTCGACGTGGTGCTTCTCCAGGGGGAGGCGGAATGCTTCCCGGACCAGGACGTGCCCACAGACGCGGCCGAGGCGTTCGCCGCCAGGTTCGGGTGGGACCCGCGTGCGGAGGAAGGGCCCTATCTGTATGTGCGCGTGGTGCCGAAGAGTGTGCACGCTTGGCGCGGCGAACCGGAACTGCGCGGCAGAGTCGTCATGCGCGACGGGACATGGCTGGAATAGCGGTGCCCCCGAGCGCGTCGCCGGCGCGCGGGAGACGTCGCGCCCGATGGCCGCCGGCGACGCCGCGCGTCGGGTGCTGCCGCTCAGCGCCTCGTCTCGTATCTGGTCAGGACCACGCCGCCGGACAACGTCCGCGTCTCCACCAGGTTCAGGTTCACCCAGCTGTCCAGTGCGGTGAAGAACGGCGTGCCGCCGCCCACCAGGACCGGATGGGTGGCGATCACGTACTCGTCGATCAGCCCGGCGCGCATGGCCGCCCCGGCGAGCGTCGCGCCGCCGATGCTCATCGGGCCGCCGTCCTCGGCCTTGAGCCGGCTGATCTCGGCGATCGCGTCGCCGGTGACCAGACGGGTGTTCCAGTCGACCTTGTCGATCGTCGAGGAGAACACCACCTTCGGCGTGTCCCGCCAGTTCCGCGCGAACTCGATCTCCGCCGGGGTGGCGTGGGGCTGCTGGTCGCAGGTCGGCCAGTAGGAGCTCATCGCCTCCCACAGCTTGCGCCCGTACAGCGCCAGGCCACTCGCCTTGTCGTGGTCGAGCCACCATTGGAACAGCTCGTGGCTCGGCGGTCCGCTCCAGCCGATGTCATCGCCGGCCGCGGCGATGTAGCCGTCCAGGGTCAGGTTCATGCCGTAGATCAGTTTCCGCATGGCGCAGCCTTCCGTCCGTGGGTGTCCCGGGTACAGACCAGCGTGGCGCGGAAAACTCATCGGCGCGCGATCCGGGCCCGCCGGTGGTCCTCGTGTCAGGGCTCAGGGTTCGGGGCCGGGACAAGAGTTTCAGGCCGGGTGCCAGCCCAGGGATCGGGAGATTCCTCTTGCCGCCAGTCGTATCGCCGGTTTCAGGGACGGGACTTGGGCGTTCGCCGCCGGTACGACCACCGACACCGCCGCCACCACCTCGCCGTCCGGGCCGCGCACCGGGGCTGCGACCGAGAGCGCGTCGTCCGTGACCTGACGGTCGCTCACCGCGACTCCTGTGCGCCGGACTTCGGCGAGCATGCGGCGCAGCAGTGCCGGGTCGGTGATCGTGTGGGCCGTGTACGAGGTCAGCGGGGCGGCGCAGTAGGTCTCCTGGAGCTCCGCTCCGCCGTGGGCCAGCAGGACGAGTCCGACGCCGGTCACGTGCAGCGGCCAGCGCGCGCCGACGCGGATGCGCACGCCGACCGCAGAGTGTCCCGAGAGCCATTCGGTGTAGACGACCTCGGCGCCGTCCCGCACGGCCAGTTGCACGTTCTCGTGCGTGGCCTCGTACAGGTCCTCCAGGTAGGGGAGCGCCGCCTGGCGGAGGGCCAGGCCCCGGGGAGCCAGGGCCGCGATCTCCCACAGCCGCAGCCCCACGTGGTAGGTGCCCGTCGGGTCCCGCTCCAGGGCGCCCCACTCGCTCAGCGCCGCCACGAGCCGGTGCGCGGTGGTGAGGCTCAGGCCCGCCCGCCGGCTGATGTCGGTGAGGGACAGCGCCGGATGCGCGTGGTCGAAGGCGGCGAGCACGGACAGCAGCCGGTCGGGCGCGGAACGGGTGGGGGCGACCGTCGGCACGGGTGCGGCGGCCGTGCCCGTGAGCGGCGGCGTCCTTGACGTCGTCGGCAACGGGTTCCTCCTCCCCGTGCTGCGGCGGGACGAACGTCGTCCCGCTTTTGTCGCGAAGTTAGGCAGACCGCCGGGCCGGCGTCAATCGTCCGCCCGGACCTGTCTCATCCGCCGAGCCCGTCCCCGGCGACGCGCAGCAGCAGGGCGTGCAGCGTCTCGCGCTCGGCCGGGTCGAGCGGGGACAGCAGCTCGTTCGTCACCCGCAGGCCGGCCTCGTCCGTGCCGCGCAGGAACGCGCCGCCCGCGTCCGTGAGGACGACGATCCGGCTGCGCCGGTCGTCCGGGGCCGGGCGGCGCTCGGCGAAGCCCAGCTTCTCCAGGTCGTCGACGAGACCGACGATCGCGCTCGGGTCGTACCCGAGCCGTGCGCTCAGCTCGCGCTGGAGCGCGCCCTCCGTCGTGGCGAGGAAACGCAGCACGGCGTAGTGGCGCAGGCGCAGCCCCGACTCCTGGAGGAACGTGTTGAACAACTGACCCGAGCGCAGGCCGAGCCGGTAGAGCAGGTAGCCCGCGTCCGCGTGCAGCCCGCGCATCCACGGCTCCTCCGAGTCGATCGGGGTGGCGTTCACGGTGTCGTGCTGGCGGGCGATGGCGGGCTCCCTGGTGTCGGCCCCGGCGGGGCGGTCGTGCGTGCGGTGCGATGCGGTCGCGCGTGCGGCGGGACGTGCATGTCGTCCATGCGGTGGTGCGTGCCGCGCCGTTCCAGATTCCAGCATGACCCACCCGCCGGATGACAACAACTATTGACGACGACAATTATTGCTCCTAACTTCGATCTCGCAGCCGCACCCGGTGCGCGACCGCAGCCGCAGCACCTGTCACCGCGTGAAGGGACTCACCCGTGCCCACCATCGATCTCACCGGCAAGGTCGCCGTCGTCACCGGCAGCGGCCGGGGACTCGGTCTCGCCTACGCGCAGGCCCTGGCCGCCCACGGCGCCTCCGTGGTCGTCAACGACGTCGACGAGACGGCCGCCGAGCAGGCCGTGAAGTCCGTCGTCGAGGCGGGCGGCGCCGCCGTCGCCGAGGTGGTGCCGGTCGGCACGACCGAGGCCGCGGAGCGGCTCGTCAGCCGCGCGGTGGAGGAGTTCGGGCGGCTGGACGTCCTGGTCACCAACGCCGGCATCCTGCGCGACAAGGTGCTGTGGAAGATGACCGACGACGACTTCGACGCGGTGATCGCCACCCACCTCAGGGGCACCTTCACCTGTGCCCGCGCCGCCGCCGTACGGATGCGCGAGCAGGGCGAGGGCGGCAGCCTGATCCTCGTGGGCTCCCCGGCCGGACAGCGCGGCAACTTCGGGCAGACGAACTACGCCGCCGCCAAGGCGGGCATCGCCGCCTTCGCCCGCACCTGGGCCATGGAGCTGGGCCGCGCGAACATCACCGTCAACGCGATCGTGCCGGTCGCCGCGACGGCGATGACCGAGACCATCCCCGCCTTCGCGCCCTACGTCGAGGCCATGAAGAACGGTGAGGCGCTCCCGGACTTCCTGCGCAAGGGCGAGGGCTTCGGCACCCCTGAGGACTGCGCCGCGCTCGTGCCCTTCCTCGCCTCCGAGGCCGCCCGGGGCGTCACCGGCCAGGCCATCGGCATCGGCGGCGACAAGGTGGCACTCTGGTCGCATCCGCAGGAGATCCGCGCGGCCTACGCCGACGGCGGCTGGACCCCGGCGACCCTGGCCGACGCCTTCCCCGCCTCGGTCGGCGCCGAGCTCCAGACCGTCGGCATCCCGGCACCCACCTTCCCGGAGGCGTGAGTCATGGCGAGCATCGACGTCGAGGAACTCGTCGCGATCGACGTCCACACCCATGCCGAGGTGTCCTCCAAGGGGCACTCCTCGCTCGACGACGACCTGCACGACGCCTCCTCCGCCTACTTCAAGGTCGAGGGCGAGCGGAAGCCGACCATCGAGGAGACGGCCCGCTACTACCGGGAGCGGAAGATGGCCGCCGTGATCTTCACGGTGGACGCCGAGTCCGCCACCGGCACCCCGCCGGTGCCCAACGAGGAGGTCGCCGAGGCCGCCGCCGCCAACGCGGACGTGCTCATCCCCTTCGCCTCCATCGACCCCTTCCGGGGCAAGGCCGGCGTGAAGCAGGCCCGCCGCCTGGTCGAGGAGTACGGGGTGAGGGGCTTCAAGTTCCACCCCAGCATCCAGGGCTTCTTCCCCGACGACCGCGCGGTGGCGTACGACCTCTACGAGGTGATCGAGGAGACCGGCTCCATCGCCCTCTTCCACACCGGTCAGACCGGCATCGGAGCCGGCGTCCCGGGCGGCGGGGGCATCCGGCTGAAGTACTCCAACCCCCTCCACGTCGACGACGTCGCCGCCGACTTCCCCCACCTCAAGATCATCCTGGCGCACCCGTCCTTCCCCTGGCAGGACGAGGCCCTCGCCGTCGCCACCCACAAGCCGGGCGTCCACATCGACCTGTCCGGCTGGTCGCCGAAGTACTTCCCGCCGCAACTCGTGCAGTACGCCAACACGCTGCTCAAGGACAAGGTCCTCTTCGGCTCCGACTTCCCCGTCCTCACCCCCGACCGCTGGCTCGCCGACTTCGACAAGCTGACGATCAAGGACGACGTGAAGCCGAAGATCCTCAAGGAGAACGCCGCCCGTCTGCTCGGGCTGACCACACCGTAGAGGGGCGTCGAAGATGCGCAACGAGGGACTGGGGTCATGGCCCGCACGCCGGGCCCGCAAGACCCCGCACCGCACGGCCCTGATCCACGGCGAGCGGCCGACCGACTACGCCACCCTGCACACCCGCACCACGCGCCTGGCCCATGCCCTGCGCGCCCGGGGCGTGCGCCGCGGCGACCGCGTCGCCTACCTCGGCCCGAACCACCCCTCCTATCTGGAGACCCTGTTCGCGGCCGGCGCCCTCGGCGCGGTCTTCGTCCCGCTCAACACCCGCCTGGCCGGCCCCGAGATCGCCTACCAGCTCGCCGACTCCGGCGCCAAGGCCCTCGTCTACGGCCCGGCGTCCGCGGGCCTCGTCGCCGGACTGCCCGGCAGCACCGACGTACGGGCGTACGTCGAGGTGGGCGCCGAGTACGAGGAGGCGCTCGCCGCGGCCGCCGACGAGCCCTTCGACGAGCCCGTCGGCCCCGACGACACCTGCGTCATCATGTACACCTCGGGCACCACCGGCCGCCCCAAGGGCGCCATGCTCACGCACGGCAACCTCACGTGGAACGCGGTCAACGTCCTCGTCGACACCGACCTGGTCGCCGACGAACGGGCCCTGGTGACCGCACCGCTGTTCCACACGGCCGGGCTGAACATGCTGACACTGCCGGTGCTGCTCAAGGGCGGCGCCTGCGTCCTGGTCGAGGCGTTCGACCCGCAGACCACCTTCGACCTGGTCGAACGGCACCAAATCACCTTCATGTTCGGTGTGCCGACCATGTTCGACCAGCTCGCCCGTCACCCGCGCTGGCCGGACGCCGACCTGTCCTCGCTGCGCATCCTCACCTGCGGCGGCTCACCCGTCCCGACCCCGCTGATCGCGGCCTACCAGGAACGCGGCCTCACCTTCCTCCAGGGCTACGGCATGACCGAGGCAGCGCCCGGCACGCTCTTCCTGGACGCGGAGCACGCCGTCAGCAAGGCGGGCTCGGCCGGCGTCCCGCACTTCTTCAGCGACGTCCGGGTCGTGCGGCCCGACCTGACGCCCGTCGACGCAGGCGAGACCGGCGAGGTGATCGTGCGCGGCCCGCACGTCATGCCCGGCTACTGGGGGCTGCCCGAGGAGACGGCCGCGTCCTTCGCCGACGGCTGGTTCCGCAGCGGGGACGCGGCGAGGGTCGACGAGGACGGTTACGTCCACATCGTCGACCGCATCAAGGACATGATCATCTCCGGTGGGGAGAACGTCTACCCCGCCGAGATCGAGGACCGGCTCCTGACCCACCCCGACATCGTCGAGTGCGCGGTCATCGGCGTGCCGGACGACAAGTGGGGCGAGGTGCCCCGCGCGGTCGTCGTGCCCCGTGAGGGCGCTTCGCTGGATCCCGACGAGGTGCTCTCCTCCCTCGCCGGCCGGCTCGCCAAGTACAAGATCCCCAAGTCGGTGGTGGTCGCGGACGAACTCCCGCGCACCGCCTCCGGAAAGCTCCTCAAAGCCCGGGTGCGCCAGCGCTTCGGCACCGACTCCTGACCCCGGAAGGACCCTCGCATGACCATCACCGTCAACGGCCTCGACGAACTCAAGAAGCTCGCCGGCAGCGACCTCGGCACGAGCGAGTGGATCGAGGTCACACAGGGGCGCGTCGACACGTTCGCCGACGCGACCGGGGACCACCAGTGGATCCACGTCGACCCCGAACGCGCGAAGGACGGGCCCTTCGGAGCGCCCATCGCGCACGGGTACCTGACACTCTCCCTGTTCATCCCGCTCTTCACCGAACTGCTGGACGTCCAGGGCGTCACGACCAAGGTCAACTACGGCCTGAACAAGGTGCGGTTCCCCTCGCCGGTGAAGGTCGGTTCCCGGATTCGGCTGGCCGGGAGGCTGGCGGCGGTCGAGGAGGTGCCGGGCGGCGTGCAGATCACCGTGGACGGGACGATCGAGACAGAGGGGGCCGCGAAGCCCGCCGCGGTGCTGCAGAGCCTCTCCCGCTTCTACGCGTGAGGCCCGTTCGTCCGTACCGGCCGCTTCAGCGCACCACGTCCACGAACACCGGGTTGGAGTAGAACCAGGTGTCCTGCCAAGGGTCGCCGTCGCCCGGCGGGTGCGGGATCGGGCCGTGCGGGTCGACGGACGCGCCCAGGTAACCGGCCGCGTTCCGCTTGCCGTCGCTGCCGCGCAGCCGGATGTAGAAGGACTCCTCCCCGGCGGCCAGCGGGACGCGCAGCGTGTACGTCCCCCTGCGGCCGCTCACGTCCCTGGACCACGCGACCCTGCTGTCCGGAGCGCGCCAGTCGTCGCGGTCGGCGACCGGGCCGCGCACCGCGCCGCGGATCATGTCCACATGCGCCAACCGGGGAGGAATCCCATGGGGGTTGGGGCGGGATGCGGTCGTCACGGTGATGTTCAGGGTGAGCTTCTCGCCCCTGCGGACCCGCAGCCGGCCGCCGAGCGTGACGCCCCGGCCGCGGTCGCCCTCGCGGGTCAGCCGCACCTCCAGCCCGTCGAGCAGATGGCCGTGGTCCAGCCACACCCGGCCCGCGCGCAGTCCCGCCATCACCGAGCGGTAGCCGTAGCGGGTGACGCCCACATGGGTGCGGCTGAACTGGCCGGGCCAGAAGTCGCCGCCGGGCTGCGGGGAGTCGGTGTTCACGGGGTCGGGGACCCGGCCGGTGTCGTCGAACGTCGTGCCGGGCGGCCAGTCGCCGTTCTTCCACGTGTCGAAGACGACCCGGTGGACGTCGGAGTTGGTCGTGACGGTGAACAGCTTGCCCTCGGCGAGCATCGCGTCCCACATACCGCCGACCGTCGCCGTCATCCAGTCGAAGCCGCCGTAGAGCACGTAGGCGTTCTGCGGGTATCCGGCCCACGAGTCCGCCGACGGCTTGTTGGTGTACTCGCCGCGCTGCGAGTCGGGCCCCTCCCACCCCGGGATGCCGCCGCCCTGGGCGCCGGGCGCGCCCTCCATGCCGATCATGACCTCGGGGGCGGCGTCGCGCCAGTTGCGCATCTCGTGCGGTGAGTCGATGCCCAGGCGCATCGGATGATTGGCGAGGACGAGGACGTCGTCGACGTACCCCGTCCGGCGCTGCTCGGCGAGCCACTTGACGGCCTTCACCGCGTGCGCCTCGTTGCGGGCGGTGTTCGGGTTGTCCGCCGCGCCGTCGGTGTACTTGAGCAGCTTGCCGTCGTAGGCCAGCTCGAACCGCGTGAGCACGTCGACCTCGTGCGGGCCGGGCGCCGCGAACACCGTGCAGTGCTCGGCGGCCGGGATGTACCACTCCAGGCCCTGGAAGATCAGCTGGCGGGGGTTCTCGGCGCGGGCCTTCAGGATCTCCTGGTGCTCCGCCTTCGCGCCGTAGCGGGCGTGCCCGAAGTTGGAGTGCTCGTTGAACACCATCCAGTCCAGGCCGTACCGGGCGGCGGCCGTGGCCAGTTGGGAGAACGTGTACTTCGCGTCGTGGCTGTAGACGCTGTGGACGTGATGGTCGCCGACGAGATAGGCGAGCCGGGGGTCCTCGCCCCCGACAGCGCGCCCCGGGCTTGCGGCGGCGGGGGCCGCGAGGGCAGGCGTCGCCGCCCCGCCGAGGGCGAAGGCGGCGCCGAACAGGCCCGCTCCGCGGAGGATTCCGCGCCGGGACACGCCCTGGGCGTCGAGTTCGGCCGGTGGGACGGACGGATCGGCCCAGGCGGGCAGTTGCTGCTCGGTCATCGATGCCTCTCAGTGGATCTCAGCGCTTGTCAGTGGTTCATGAACGACGTAACGGGCAGCGCCCGTTCGACGATCCGGACGTCGCCGAGCCGCCCGTGCAGGATCTGGTCGACGCGCCCGCCGTACTCGTAGCCGCCGAGCAGCCAGGGCAGGCCGACGGAGGCGATCCCGACGGCGGGCGCCCTCGGGTTGCGGACCACCGGGCATCCCTCGACGTAGAGCGTGGTGTGCCTGCCGTCGTTGACGACGGCGACGTGCCACCAGGTCTCCAGCGGTGTCTCCTGGCCCCAGTTGGTGGCGATGCCCTGCTGGTTCAGCGGGCGCATCGCCCACTGCGGCTCACGGTCGTTCGACAGGGAGAGCGTGGCGAGCGGCTCGTCGGGGTCGTCGGCGGTCTTGCCGGCGGCCCCGCCCGTGCCGGTGCGGCCGACCAGCCCGGACCAGGCGTGGTGTGCGGGATCCCAGTCGGCGGGGAGGCGGTAGAACGCCTCGATGGTGTAACCGCCCTTGAGCGTGGCCGAGTTGAGGGGCGCCCCGTCGACCGTGCGCAGATACGCCCCCTTCAGCGGGGACTTGTGGCCCTGGAACTCCAGGCTGCCGTGGCCCGGCTGGTCCGGGTGGTGGTCCGGGGACCAGCCGAGCGAACCGCCGCCCACCGCCACCACGGTGAGGTCGTTGCCGTGCCCGGAGAGGTCCCGCACGGCGCCCGCGACCGCCGAGTCGAATCGCCAGTAGGCGCCCGTGCCGCTCACCAGCATCCGCGACGCCGGGCGTGCCGGGCGTACCGGCGCGGGGGCGAACCCGGAGAACCGCTCGGCGAAGTCGATGTCGACGGTGAACCGGTCGACGTCGCCGCTCAGTTCGATCTCCTGCCGCTCCAGCTCGTTGAGCCCCTTCGCCGCCCGGCCCAGGATCCACGGGGAGACCGTCTCCACGTCGATGACGTTCCGGTCGAGGTCGAAGCGGTAGAGGCGGATCATCGCCGCACCGCCGAAGTAACGGTTCTGGTAGTTCGTCAGGTGCAGATGGACGTCATGCCCGGCCTTGTTGCGGCGGACCGCCCGCCCGGCGGGCCAGTAGTGGCCGTTGAGGGTGAGGAAGATCTGGTCGTGGTCGGCGATCAGCCGGTCCCACAGCTGCTGCCCGTACGGCGACAACGTGTCGTCCGCGACGACCAGTTCATGCGTGGTGAGGACGACGGGGGTGTGCGGATGCCGCGTCAGGACGTCGGCCGCCCACGCGTACCCCTGGTCCGACAGCCGCCAGTCCAGCGCCAGCACCATCCACTCCCGTCCGCCGGCCCGGAAGACGTGGTAGGCGTTGTAGCCGTCGGGGGAGGCGCCGCCGAAGGTCGGCTTGCCTGTGAAGCGTCGCGGGCCGAAGGCGTCGAGGTAGGGCGTCGCGCCGCGCTGGTCGTCGGTGGACGACGGCACGTCGTGATTGCCGGCCAGGACGCTGTATCCGGCCCCGCGCCGGTCGAGCAGGGCGAACGCCTCGCTGACGGCGGCGACTTCCTCCTTCGTCCCGTTCTGCGTGAGATCCCCGAGGTGCGAGAGGAAGACGACGTTCTCGTCCTCCCCGTGCGCCAGCAGATACCTCAGCGACGCCTCCACCGGCGCCTTGTCGATGCTCGGCCCGTCGAAGAGGTACTGCGTGTCCGGCATCACCGCGAGCGTGAACCGGCGGCTGTCGGGATCAGGGCGCGAGCGGCCCGCCGCGGCGGCGTCGGCGGCGGTCGCGGGCAGTGCCACCGAGGCCGTCGCGGCCGCGCCGAGCAGCGCGGTGGCTCTGAGGAAACCGCGCCGTCCGGCGTCGGCCTGCGGGGCCTCGCCCTGTTCCTGGGCATGCGAAGTACACACGGGTGCTCCATGGGAAAGCCGGGGGGAAGTGAGTCGTGGAGAAGGGGAAGTCGGGGGCGGGCGGCTACAGAACGCGCAGGGTCCAGCTCCAGCGGTGGACGCCCGGTGCGACGAGGTAGGAGGGGAAGGTGTCAGGGCCGCAGGACGCCGTTCCCAGGCCCCGGTGCGCCGCGTCGATGTGCACCACGCAGCCCGCGCGCGGAGTGAGTTCGTCGTGATGGGCCGCCGCCGCCAGGTCCTCGGCGCGGTACCGGGTGACGGACACCTGACGCGGCTCGTCCAGGGTCACCGCGACACCCGTGGCGTCCGGCGCGGACAGCGTGAAGCGCCGCACCCCGTGCCGGCCCCCGCTCTCCTGCGGCCGCAGGTAGGGCGTGAACAGCGCGTCCACGGGGACCGAGTGATGGCCCACCGCGGCTCCCGCGCTGCGGTCCGGGTACGACTCCCAGGGGCCCCGACCGAACCACTCCAGCAGGTCGGGTCCCGCGACCGTCTCGAACACCGAGCCCACCCGCGCCACGTCGTCGAACTCCTCGGGCAGCGCGGCCTCCTCCTCGATGCGGACCCCGCCCTCGACCGGGGTGAGCACCTGCCGGTGCCGCACCACGCCCGCCGGGCCCGCGTACTCGGCGACCACCGTCACCGACAGGCCGTGCCGGCCCACCGACACCGGCTTGCGCACGAGCGCGTCCAGGCCCCACTCCCGCCAGCGCCGCGCCATACCGCCCAGCTCGTCGTTGTCGGTCGGGGCCCGCCACAGCGACAGCGTGGGCGCCGCGCTCAGCAGCGGATGCACCAGCAGCCCCGCGTCGTCGACCTCCACGCGCGCAGCCACCGACCGCTCCTCGACCGGCTCGGCCGCCCGCAGCCGCAACTGCGGCGCGCACAGCTCGGTGCCGCACGGCGCCCAGGGCAGATCGTGCGCGGTGCGCACCCGCAGCGTCAGCCACGCTTCGCCGCCGTCCGCCGGCAGCTCGAACGGCTGCGGCACCACCGCCGTCCCGCCCGGCGCCAGCCGCGGCAGTTCGGCCGGCGCGGTCAGGGTGCCGCCGTGCTCCAGGGACAGCTCCCACTCGGCTGCGAGCCACTCCAGGCCGCGGAAGTGCTGGTGGTTGGAGAGGACCAGGCCCTCGTGCCGCGAGCCCGTCAGCCGCACCGGCGCCGCCAGCTCCCGGTGCTCGTACATCACGGGCTTGGGCGTGCGGTCCGGGAAGACCACGCCGTCCGCGATGAACGCGCCGTCGTGCTCCCGCTCGCCGAAGTCGCCGCCGTAGGCCCAGCGGTAGCCGGGCGCGGCGACACCGTTGTCATAGTGTCCGGCGCCCTCACGGCCTGCCGGTCCCGCGTCGTTCACACGCTGGAGGATTCCGTGGTCCCAGAACTCCCAGATGAACCCGCCCTGAAGACCCGGGGTGGCCTCGATGGCGGCCCAGTGGTCGGCGAGCGTGCCGTTGCTGTTGCCCATCGCGTGGGAGTACTCGCACTGGATGAGCGGCTTGGTCTGCTGTCCCGAGAGCGCGTGCGCCAGACAGTCCTCCAGCGGCGCGTACATCGGGCAGGCGATGTCGGAGGCCACGTCCGGGTCCGCCCAGCCGCGCTTGGCGGCCCCCTCGTACTGCACCGGCCGCGTCGGGTCGTGGCGGCGCACCCAGCCGGCCGCCGCGTCGTGGCCCGCGCCGTAGTCGGACTCGTTGCCCAGCGACCAGACGACGATCGACGGGTGGTTCTTGTCCCGCAGCACCATGCGCGAGACCCGGTCCACGAACGCGTTCAGATAGCGGGGGTCGTCGGCGATCTCGTGGGCGTGGTCGTGGGACTCGATGTCCGCCTCGTCGACGAGGTAGAGACCGAGCTCGTCGGCGAGGTCGTACAGCGTCGGGTCGTTCGGATAGTGCGCGGTGCGGATTGCGTTGAAGCCGAACCGCTTGAGCAGCACCAGATCGGCCCGCATGTCGTCGTACGACACCGTGCGCCCGGTCAGCGGATGGAAGTCGTGTCTGTTGACGCCCCGGATGAAGACGCGCTCCCCGTTGATCAGCAGGTCCCGTCCGGCGATCTCCACGTCGCGGAAGCCCACCCGGTGCCGGGACACGTCGGCGACCGTGCCGTCCGCGCGGTGCAGCCGGACGGTCAGGCCGTACAGCTCGGGCGTCTCGGCGGTCCACGAGCGCACGTCGGGCACACGCGCGAGCAGCCGGGCCTCGCCGAGGAAGTCGGAGACGCGCCCGTCCTCGGCGTTGGCCAGGTCCAAGGCGGTGTCCGGCGCGAGCGGCAGCCCGTCCAGCTCCGCGCTGACGTGCCAGCCCGCGGGCAGCGCCCCGCGCGCGTCCCGCACCCGGCAGTCCACTCGCAGCTCACCGCCGTGCGACGCCCGCACCGCGACGTCCGCCAGATGCAGCGGGTCGGTCGCGTACAGCAGCACCGAGCGGGTGATCCCGCCGTGCCACCACTGGTCCTGGTCCTCGATGTGCGAGGCGTCCGACCACTTCACGACGGTCAGCCGTACGACGGACCGCTCCCCGGCGCGCACCACGTCCGTCAGGTCGAACTCGGCGGCCAGGTGGGAGTCCTTGGACAGGCCGACGGGCCGCCCGTCCACGTGCACCAGCAGCACGCTCTCGGCTGCCCCGACCTGGAGCACGATCCGCCGCCCGGCCCAGTCGGCGGGCACGTCGACCTCCCGCTCGTACACGCCCGTCGGATTGCGCGCGGGCGAAAACGGCGGGAACTGGGGGAACGGCATCCGGATGTTCAGGTACTGAGGCAGGTCCGCGGCGCCCTGCAACGTCCACACACCGGGGACGGCCGCCGTGGACCACGTGTCGCCGGCCGGTGCGTCCGGAGCCGGCAGCAGCTGGAAGCGCCACTCGCCGTCCAGGACGTGAGCGTCGCCGCGCCGGTCCACGGCATTCATGGGCAGCCGCCGCCAGGAGGTCGTCTCGGGCGACTCCCAGGGGCGGAGCGCGATCAGCGGATCGGCCGCGGGGGACAGGGGGCCGGTCACTTGATGGCTCCCTTGCCGAGGTCCGCGATGATCTGGCGGGCGCCGATCGCGAACACCACGAGCAGCGGGATCAGGGCGAGCAGCGCGCCCGTCATGACCATCCCGTAGTCCGTCGTGCCGTGCGTCCCGTTCAGTTGGGACAGCGCGACCTGGAGGGTGACGTTGTCCGGGTTCGTCAGAGCGATCAGCGGCCAGGCGTAGTCGTTCCACTGGCCCATGAAGGTGAAGACGCCGAGGAACGCAAGGCCCGGCCGGACGACCGGAAGGGCCACGTGCCAGTACTGGCGCAGGAAGCTCGCCCCGTCGATGCGGGAGGCGTCGAGGAGTTCGTCGTGGATCGCTCCCGTCATGTACTGGCGCATCCAGAAGATGCCGAAGGCGTTCGCGGCGGCCGGCACGATCAGCGCGGTCATCGAGCCGATCCAGCCGATCTTCGCCATGATGACGAACTGCGGGATCGCCGCGAGCTGCGCCGGAACCATGAAGATGAACATCAGCAGCACGAACAGCGTCCGTTTGCCGGGGAAGTCGAACTTGGCGAAGACGAACGCCGCGAGCGAGTCGAAGAGCAGCACCAGGAACGTCACCGACCCCGCCACCAGCAGGGAGTTGGCCATCGAGCCGAAGAAGTCGACCGTGTGGAACAGGTTGCGGACGTTCTCCACGAAGTGCGAGCCCGGCAGCAGCTTCGGCGGGTAGGAGAAGATCTCCGACGAGGTGTGCGTCGACATGATCACGGCCCAGTAGAACGGGAAGGCCGAGAGCAGCAGTCCGAGGATCAGCACGGTGTGCAGGGCGAGGCCCCGGCGCCGGGAGCCGTGGATCGCCCCGGGCCGCTTCGTGTCGTGGATGGAAGCCATGGCGTCAGACCCTCCTAGTCTTCGCCCCGGCGCTGCACCAGACGCCAGTTGATGATCGAGAAGAGGACGACGACGAGGAAGATGCCCCACGCCACGGCGGCGCCGTAGCCGAAGTCGTTGTTGTCGAAGGTCTGCTGGAAGAAGTAGAGGACCATCGTGCGCCCCGCGTGGTCCGGACCGCCGGAGAACGTCGAGTCGTTGGCGGTGGTCTGCAGCAGCACCTGCGGTTCGGAGAAGCTCTGCAACCCGGTCACCGTCGAGACCACCAGCACGAACAGCAGCACCGGCCGCATCATCGGCAGCGTGACCCGGAAGAACGTCTGCACCGGACCGGCGCCGTCGATGCGCGCCGCCTCGTACAGCTCGCCGGGGACCGTCTGCAGACCGGCGAGGAAGATGATCGCGTTGTAGCCGGTCCACTGCCAGGTCATCAGGGTGGCGATGGCGACCTTGATGCCCCAGGGGGTGTTCAGCCACGCCACCTGGTCCAGCCCTACCGCCTGCAACAGGGCGTTGACGAGGCCGAAGTCGGTGGAGAAGACCGAGCCGAAGACGATGGCGATCGCCACCACCGAGGTGACGTTGGGCAGGAAGTAGGCGAACCGGTAGACGTTCTTGAACCGGACCGCCGAGTTGAGCATCACGGCCGTCACCATCGCCAGGAAGATCATCGGGAAGGTGGCGAGCGCCCAGATGACGAGGGTGTTCCCGATCGAGCTCCAGAACTCCGAGTCCCCGATCAGATACCGGTACTGCGACAGGCCGGCCCACTCCATCGAGCCGAGACCGTCCCAGCGGTGCAGGGACAGGTAGAGCGAGAACCCGACGGGCACCAGGCCGAAGGCGAGGAACAGCAGGTAGAACGGCGAGATCGCGGCGTACAGATGCCAGTGCCTGCGCAGCGCCGACCGGGGCCGGGCGACGGGCGTCTCCATCACGGCGACCGCGGGCTTCTCCAGTGCGGGGACGGTGGCCATCAGTAGCTCACCCCCAGGTGTTCTGCGATGCGCCGGCACTTGCCCATGGCGTCACTCCAGGCTTTCTTCGGGTCCTTGCCGAGGACGCCGACGTTCTTGATCTCGTCCTTGATCGGCTGCCCGAGCGCCACGTCGTACGGGCTGTTGTAGGCGACCGTGATCTTCTGCGCGGCGGGCCCGAAGACGTCCATCGTCACCTGGCCGCCGAAGAAGGGATCGGGCTCACGCAGTTCCGCCATGCCGTACGAGGCCGGGGTGGAGGGGAACAGGCCCGCGTCGACGAAGCCCCGCGCCTGGTTCGCCGGGTCCAGCAGCCAGGTGATGATCCGGAAGGCCCGCTCGGGATCGCGGCACGCCTTGGTGATCGACAGGAAGGAGCCGCCGTTGTTGGACGGCCGCACCGGCATGTCCGCCACCCGCCACCGGCCCGCCGTCTTCGGCACGCCGTTCTTGAGGTCGCCGGTGGCCCAGGATGCGCCGAGCTGGCTGGGCAGCTTGCCGGACTCGATCGCCGACAACTGGTCCGGGGTGCCGTTGACGATGTCGGAGACGATGCCGCGCCGCTTGGCCTCCACGGCAAGATCCCAGGCCCGGCGCACATGCTCCTGGTCGCCGATGAAGCGGCGCTCCTTGTCGACGTACCGCTTGCCGCCCTGCTGCACCGCGTTCTCGAAGACGCTGTTGACGTCGGTGAGCAGACAGGTCCCCGGTATCCGCTTCTTGAGCTGCTCGCCCGCGCCGAAGAACCTCTCCCAGGTGTTGAGCTCCGCGGAGACGTCGGCCGGCTCGTGGGGCAGCCCCGCCCTGCGGAAGACGGCGTACTGGTAGTAGTGCGCGACCGGCCCGCAGTCGATGGGGAAGCCGACCATCGCGCCGTCGTCGGCGACGCCCTGGTCCCACTTCCACGGCAGGTACCCGCTGCGGTACCGGTCCGCGCCCAGCGTGCGCAGGTCCACGAACTGGCCGGCGTCGGGCAGATAGGACGCCATGTCCTCGCCCTTGAGCCCGGCGATGTCGGGGATGTGGGCGCTGCCGGCCATCGTGGTGATCAGCTTGGAGCGGTAGTAGCCGCCGATCTGGACGGCCTTCAGGCTCACCTCGCCGCCGTAGCGGGCCTTCGCGTTCTTCACGACGGTGTCGCTCAGACCGCCGCTCCAGTACCACAGGACCATGTCACGCCCGGTGGAGCCGGTCGGGACGGCGCAGCCGGACGTCAGGCCGCCGAGCGCCGTGGCGGCCGCGCCTGCCGCGCCCGCGCGGAGCAGGCCTCTTCGTGAGAGCCGCACAGCTCCCACCGCCTTTCGGATCTCTTCGCTTCTTCGCATGCCTACTCGGGAATCAGTGCTCTCGCTGGGGATCGGTGCTCGCGTACGCCGGAGCCGTCCGGCTCCTTCGCGCGCCTGGGGAATCGGTGCTCCGGCCCGGGCCCGGCGGGTCCGGGCGGTGGTGTGTCTTCGGGGGAGCGGTGCTCTCGCGGGGCCGCCGTCGGGCGGCGTCCCGCGCCCGCTCACAGCGGCTCGTTCCTCGCGCCGGCCCATGGTTCAGCGCCGTGGGTCCGGCGGGGTCACCGGGGCGTGCCGGACGGGCGGGCCGGGGTCCGCCGGCAGCCGGTCCGTGAGGAAGCCGTACGTCCGCTTCAGGGCGGGGTCGGTCACCGAGCGCCACCAGCGGTCCACGCCGTACCAGCCGGGAGCCGCGAGCGCGCCGCCGTGGTGCCGGACGGACAGCCCGGCGGCCAGCACCGCGAACCGCAGCCGCTCCGCCAGCGGCCAGCCGCCCAGCGACGCGGCGACGAAGCTCGCGCCGAAGACGTCCCCCGCGCCCGTGGCGTCCAGCACGTCGACGTCGAGGGCGGGGACCTCCGCGTACTCGCCGGTCGTCTGGTCGACGGCGATCGCGCCGTCCCCGCCCCGCGTCACCACGGCCACCGGGACCAGCTCGCACAGTGTCCCGAGGGCGGCGACCGCGCTGTCGGTGCGGGTGTAGGCCATCGCCTCGGCCTCGTTGGGGAGGAAGGCGTGACACAGGGCGAGCTGGTCCAGGAGGTCGCGGGACCACTGACGGGTCGGGTCCCAGCCGACGTCGGCGTAGATCAGGGTGCCGTTCGCGGCGGCCTTTCCGAGCCACGCGCGCGGTTCGGCCTCGATGTGCACGAGGGCCGTGCGCGCCTCGGGCGGGTCGTTCATCAGGGCGTCCTGCGAGTACGGAGGCTCCTGGCCGTGGGTGACCAGGGCCCGGTCGTCACCGTGGGCCAGGGCCACGGTGACGGGGGTGGGCCAGCCCTCGGCCGTGCGGGAGAGCGAGAGGTCGACGCCCTCCTGCCCGGCGAGCACCTCCCGGCAGTGGCCGCCGTAGAAATCGTCGCCGAAGACGGTGGCCAGCGAGGTCCGCAGGCCGAACCGGGAGGCGGCCACCGCCAGGTTGGCGATGCCGCCCGGGCCGCAGCCCATGCCGGCCGTCCATACCTCCTCACCAGGGGTGGGGGGCTTCCCCAGCCCCGTGAGGACGAGGTCGTAGAAGAGCAGCCCGGTCAGCAGCACGTCGGGCCGGTCGTCGTCCACGGAAACGTCCTCTCGTCGGGGGGATCGCGGAGGGTTCGTCAAACTTCTTCATTTCGTGACCGGAATCGTGCGCTGCTCCGGGAGATTGGTCAATACCCGAGCAGAACTGAGCATGGAAATGATTGAAGATGACGAGTAGTGTCCATGGCGTGCTGGCAGAACGACGACACCAACTCATCCTGCGGGCCCTGCGCGCCGGGGGTCCCGCGGCCGTGACCGATCTCTCCGGGCAGCTCGGCGTGAGCCCCGCCACGATCAGGCGCGACCTGGTCAAACTGGAGGAGGACGGACTGCTGACAAGGGTGCACGGCGGCGCCGTCGCCGACGAGGGCGACCAGCCCTTCGCGGAGGTCGCCGAGGTGCGGGTGCCCGAGAAGGACGCCATAGCCGCGCACGCCGCGGCGATGGTCCAGGACGGGCAGTCGGTGCTGCTCGACATCGGCACCACCGCCTACCGGCTGGCCCGGCAGCTGCACGGCCGCCGGCTCACCGTGATCACCAGCAACCTGGTGGTCTACGAGGAACTCGCCGACGACGAGGGCATCGAGCTGGTGCTGCTCGGCGGCATGGTCCGCCGCGAGTACCGCTCCCTGGTCGGCTTCCTCACCGAGGACAACCTGCGCCAGCTGCACGCCGACTGGCTCTTCCTCGGCACCAGCGGCGTGCGTCCCGGCGGCCAGGTGATGGACACGACGGTCGTCGAGGTGCCGGTCAAGAGAGCCATGATCAAGGCGAGCGACAGAGCCGTCCTGCTCGCCGACGCGGCGAAGTTCCCGGGTACCGGGATGGCGAAGGTCTGCGGTCCCGAGGACCTGGACGCAGTGGTGACGAACGCGCCGGTCGACCCGGCGACCCGGTCCTCCCTGGAGGAGGCGGGCGTCGAGGTGGTCGTGGCAGGAGAGGTGCACGGGTGAAACTGACGATTCTGGGCGGCGGAGGATTCCGGGTGCCGCTGGTCCACGGAGCACTGCTCGCCGACCGCGGCGAGGGGCGGGTGAGCGAGGTCGTCCTGCACGATCTCGACGCCGGCCGGCTGGACGCGGTCGCCCGTGTGCTGGCCGAACAGGCCGAGGGCGTGCCCGACGCCCCCGCGCTGACCGCCACCACAGACCTCGACGAGGCCCTGCGCGGCGCCGACTTCGTGTTCTCCGCGATCCGCGTCGGTGGTCTGGAGGGCCGCGCGAACGACGAGCGGGTGGCCCTGGACGAGGGCGTCCTCGGCCAGGAGACGGTCGGCGCGGGCGGTATCGCCTACGGCCTGCGCACGGTCCCGGTGGCCGTCGACATCGCCCGCCGGGTGGCCCGGCTGGCCCCCGACGCCTGGGTCATCAACTTCACCAACCCGGCCGGGCTGGTCACCGAGGCCATGTCCCGCCACCTCGGCGACCGCGTGATCGGCATCTGCGACTCGCCCGTCGGCCTCGGCCGCCGCATCGCCCGGGTGCTCGGCGCCGACCCGCGCGAGGCGTGGATCGACTACGTCGGCCTCAACCATCTCGGCTGGGTGCGCGGCCTGCGCGTGGCCGGCCGCGACGAACTGCCGCGCCTGCTCGCCGACCCGGATCTGCTCGGCTCCTTCGAGGAGGGCAAACTCTTCGGGGCCGACTGGCTGCGGTCCCTCGGCGCGATCCCCAACGAGTACCTGCACTACTACTACTTCAACAGGGAAGCCGTCGACGCCTACAGGTCCGCGGCTCAGACCCGCGGGGCCTTCCTGCGCGACCAGCAGGCCCGGTTCTACGAGGAGACGCGCCGGCCCGGCGTCTCCGCCCTGACCGCATGGGACCGCACCCGCGCCGAGCGCGAGGCCACCTACATGGCGGAGAACCGGGAGACGGCCGGCGCGGGCGAACGCGACGCCGACGACCTGTCCGGCGGCTACGAGAAGGTCGCCCTGGCGCTGATGCGTGCCATCGCCCGCGACGAGCGCACCACGCTGATCCTCAACGTCCGCAACGGCGCCACCCTGTCCGTGCTCGACTCCGAGGCCGTCATCGAGGTCCCCTGCCTGGTCGACGCCAACGGCGCTCACCCCGTCGCCGCGGACCCGCTGCCCGACCACGCCACCGGCCTGGTCTGCGCGGTCAAGGCGGTCGAGCGCGAGGTGCTGACCGCCGCCGAGTCCGGCGCCCGTGCGACGGCGGTGAAGGCCTTCGCGCTGCACCCGCTCGTCGACTCCGTCAACGTGGCCCGCAGGCTGGTCGAGGGCTACACCCGGGTGCATCCGGGGCTCGGGTACCTCAAGTAAGCTCCGCGACCGGAAAGCGCTTTCTCCCGGCCTTTCCCGCACGCTCCGCTCCCTGTCTGGAGAACCTCTCATGCACGACGAACGCAACCGGATCGAGGAGCGCGCCGAGCGCCTCCACACCCAGCGCATCCAGCCCGCGATCTACGCGGCCACCGTCCCCCTCAGCGTGGA
The DNA here is from genome assembly GCF_044768125.1 of Streptomyces sp. NPDC101166. Lineage (NCBI taxonomy): Bacteria > Bacillati > Actinomycetota > Actinomycetes > Kitasatosporales > Streptomycetaceae > Streptomyces > Streptomyces sp. NPDC101166. The sequence continues at coordinate 134,414 of NZ_JBIWPF010000002.1, read as the reverse complement.
GGCCTGGCAGGCGCCGGGGGAGCCCGTCCCCTTCGAGGAGGCGGCGGCCGCCTCGTACGAGCCCTTCACGATGGACACCCCGTGGGGGCCGCCCTGGGGCACGACCTGGTTCCGCATGGCCGGAGAGGTCCCCGCCGAGTGGGCGGGCCGGCGGGTCGAGGCCGTCATCGACCTCGGTTTCACCGGCGACTGGCCCGGCAACCAGGCCGAGGCCCTGGTCCACCTGCTCGACGGCCGGCCCCTGAAGGCGGTCAACCCGCTCAACCAGTACGTGCCGGTCGCCCACCCCGCCAAGGGCGGCGAACGCGTCGACTACCTGGTCGAGGCCGCCTCCAACCCCGACATCCTGGCCGACGACTTCGCGCGCCCCACCCCGCTCGGCGACATCCTCACCGCCGGCGACAAGCCGCTCTACACCTTCCGCCGCGCCGTCCTCGCCGTCCTCGACGAGGAGGTCTGGCACCTGGACCTGGACCTCCAGGTGCTGCGCGATCTCATGGTCCACCTCGGCGAGCACGAGCCCCGCCGCCACGAGATCCTGCACGCCCTCGACCGCGCCATGGACGCCCTCGACCTGGACGACGTCGCCGGCAGCGCCGCCGACGTCCGCGCCGTCCTCGCGCCCGTCCTCGCCAAGCCCGCCCACGCCAGCGCGCACACCGTCTCCGGCGTCGGCCACGCCCACATCGACTCCGCCTGGCTGTGGCCCATCCGCGAGACCAAGCGCAAGACGTCCCGCACCTTCTCCAACGTGACGTCCCTGGCCGACGAGTACGACGACTTCATCTTCGCCTGCTCCCAGGCCCAGCAGTACGAGTGGGTGCGCGACAACTACCCCCACGTGTGGGCCCGCATCCAGGAGTCCGTGAAGAAGGGCCAGTGGGCCCCGGTCGGCGGAATGTGGGTCGAGGCCGACGGCAACCTGCCCGGCGGCGAGGCCATCGCCCGCCAGCTCGTCCTCGGCAAGCGGTTCTTCATCGAGCACTTCGGCATCGAGACCAAGGGCGTCTGGCTGCCGGACTCCTTCGGCTACACCGCCGCCTACCCGCAGCTCGCCAAGCTCGCCGGCAACGACTGGTTCCTCACCCAGAAGATCTCCTGGAACCAGACCAACAAGTTCCCCCACCACACCTTCTGGTGGGAGGGCATCGACGGCACCCGGATCTTCACCCACTTCCCGCCCATCGACACCTACAACGCCCGCTTCAGCGGCGTCGAGATGGACCGCGCCGTCCGCAACTACTCCGAGAAGGGCGCCGGCACCCGCTCCCTGGCCCCCTTCGGCTGGGGAGACGGCGGCGGCGGTCCCACCCGCGAGATCATGGAACGGGCACGCAGGCTCGCCGACCTGGAGGGCTCGGCCAAGGTCGTCATCGAGCACCCCGACGCGTTCTTCGCCAAGGCCCGCGAGGAGTACCCGGACGCCCCCGTCTGGGTCGGCGAGCTCTACCTGGAGCTGCACCGCGCCACCTACACCTCCCAGGCCCGCACCAAGCAGGGCAACCGCCGCAGCGAACACCGCCTGCGCGAGGCCGAGTTGTGGGCCACGACCGCCGCACTGCACGCGCCGGACTACACCTACCCCCACGAAGAGCTCGAGCGGCTCTGGAAGACGGTCCTGCTGCACCAGTTCCACGACATCCTGCCCGGCTCCTCCATCGCCTGGGTGCACCGCGAGGCCGAGGCCGAATACGCCCGCGTGGCGGGCGAGGTGGAGGAACTGACCGCACAGGCGGTCGCCGCGCTCGGCGCCGGCGGCCCCCGCGTGTTCAACACGAGCCCCTTCGACCGCGCCGAGGTGGTCCGCACCGCCGACGGCGCCCCCGCCTACGTGGAGGTCCCGGCCGGCGGCAGCGCCCCGCTCACCGACGCCGAGCCGCCGCACCCGGTCAAGGTCACCGGCCACGTCCTCGACAACGGCCTGGTCCGGGTGGAGGTGGCCGCGGACGGCACCCTGTCCTCCGTGATCGACCTGCGGGCGGACCGCGAAGTCCTCGCCGAGCCGGGCAACCTGCTCCGCCTGCACACCGACCTCCCGAACTGCTGGGACGCCTGGGACATCGACAAGCACTACAGGAACCGCTACACCGACCTCCTGGACGCCGACTCGGTGACCGTCGTCGAGGACGACCCGCTGGTCGGTGCGATCCGCGTCACGCGCTCCTTCGGCAAGGGCTCCACGATCACGCAGACGATCAGCGTCCGCGCCGGCAGCCCCCGCATCGACTTCGAGACCGAGATCGACTGGCACGAGGTCGAGAAGATCCTCAAGGCGGGCTTCCCGGTCGACATCCGCGCGGCGCACTCCTCCGCCGAGATCCAGTTCGGCCACGTCCAGCGCCCCACCCACACCAACACCACCTGGGAGGCGGCCCGTTTCGAGGTCCCCGGTCACCGCTGGGTGCACATCGGCGAACCCGGCTACGGCGTCGCCGTCATCAACGACTCGACGTACGGCCACGACGTCTCCCGCACGGTCCGTGAGGACGGCGGCACGACGACCACCGTGGGACTGAGCCTGGTCCGCGCCCCGCGCATCCCCGACCCCGAGGCCGACCAGGGCCGCCACCGCTTCACCTACTCCCTGCTGCCCGGCGCGAGCATCGACGACGCCGTCGCCGAGGGCTACGCCCTCAACCTCCCGCTGCGCGTGGCGGACGCGGCCGGCGCCCCCGAGCCGGTCGTCTCCGTCAGCGGCGAGGGCGTGACCGTGGAGGCGGTCAAGCTCGCCGACGACGGCTCCGGCGACGTGGTGGTGCGCCTGTACGAGTCGAGGGGCGGCCGCGCGACCGGCGCCCTGCGCACGGGCTTCCCGCTGGCCGGGGCCCAGGTGACCGACCTGCTGGAACGCCCCTTGGAGCCGGCCGTCACCGACGAACAAGGCGCCGTCGGCCTGACGTTGCGCCCCTTCCAGGTCCTGACGCTCCGCCTGGAGCGCGCCACGGACGGCCGATAGGAAAAGCCGATCCGGGGGCCGGCGCGCGGCCCGTCGTCCTGCCGCGCGCCCGCCCTCGCCCCAAGTGCCCCAGCGAGCCGAGGAGTTCCACCATGCCGATGCAACCCTGGTTCACCGAAGCCAAGTTGGGGATCTTCGTCCACTGGGGGATCTACGCCGTCGACGGCGTTCAGGAGTCCTGGTCGTTCTACGACGACATCGTGCCGCACGACCGCTACATGTCCCAGCTCGACCGGTTCACCGGCGCCCGCTACGACCCGCGCGCCTGGGCCGACCTGTTCGCCCGCGCGGGCGCCCGCTACGCCGTGCTCACCACCCGGCATCACGACGGCGTGGCCCTGTGGGACACCGCCTTCGGCGACCTCGGCCTCGGCCGCGACTACGTCTCCGGGTACGTCGAGGCCCTGCGCGAGAAGAACCTCAAGGTGGGCTTCTACTACTCGCACTCCGACTGGAACCACCCCGACTACGCCACCACCCGCAAACCGGGCCGCCCGCCGGAGATGGAGGACAACCGCTACTCCGAATGCCCGGCCGGGGACGAGGACCTCGACGCCTGGGAGCGGTTCATCGCCTACCGCGACGGCCAGGTCCGCGAACTCGCCTCCCGCCACCGGCCCGACCTGATGTGGTTCGACGGCGAGTGGGACCGCAGCGAGGAGCAGTGGCGCATCCCCGAACTCGCCGCGCTCATCCGCTCGTACACCCCCGACGTCGTCTTCAACGCCCGCATGCTCAGCGAGGGCGACTACGCGACCCCCGAGCAGGGCGCTCCCGTCGTGCCGCCGGAGGGTCCCTGGGAACTGTGCCTGACGATCAACGACTCGTGGGGCTACCAGCACCACGACCACAACCACAAGTCACTCGCCCAACTCGTCCGCTACTTCACCGAGACCATCGGCTCGGGCGGCAACCTGCTGCTCGACGTCGGCCCGAAGGAGGACGGCACCATCCCGCAGCCGCAGGTCGAACGGCTGGAAGGACTGGGGGAGTGGATCGCCCGCCACGCGGACGCCGTGTACGGCACAGTGCGCGGACTGCCCGCCGGGCACCACTACGGACCGAGCACCCTCTCGGCCGACCGCCGCACGCTCCACCTCACCCTGTTCGACGCCCCGCGCGCCGAGATCGGCGTCCGCGGCGTCGTCACGCCCGTCCGCAGGGTCACCGTGCTCGGCACCGGGACGGAGCTGGCCCACCGGGTCCTCGGCGGCCTGCACGAGGCGGTCGGCGTGCTGTGGATCGACCCGCCGCCGGCCCGCGACCTCGACCCGTACGCCACGGTGCTCGCCGTGGAACTGGACGGCGAACTGGAGCTGTACCGGGGATCGGGCCGCTTCTGACCCGCCCGGCCCGTACGGCGGCACACGCTTCGGGCCGGCCGGTCGCTCCCCGTGACAGCGGCCGGCCGGCCCGATCCCCCGTGCTCCGGGGATCCCCCGTCGATCCCCGTTCCCCCGTCGGTTCCGTACTGCGTGGTGCTTCCCCGCCCTGCGCGGCGCCTTCCCCCGGTCCCCCCCCGTCGACCGGCCCCGCGCGCTCCGCCCAAGGCCTCGCGGAGGCCCCCGTGTTCCCCCGCTCTCCTCCGCGGACCTTCGGCGTCACACCGTTAAGAGCGCGCACTTCGCGCCCTGATACACCCCGCGCGGAAACTCGGAGAAAAAAGTTTCCGCGTCAGGGCCAGACGGCGGCGACCTCCTCGACGACCTCGAACAACCGCTCCGCCGTGTCCGGTCCGCCCAGGCCTGTCAGGACGGGGAGGAGGGCACCGACCCAGGCCAGCGTCTCGGCGCGGGACTTGGTCTCGCATGCCGTCCACACATCGCGTAAGGCGGCAAGTTGCAGCTGCGGTGGCAGCGGCGTGACCAGCGTGCGGAGCATCTTCCGGTGCCGCGGCGCGTCGTCGGTGACCGGATGTGTCAGCAGCGGCAGTGCCTTGTCGACGACCACGCCGGGCGGCAGCACGTCCTTGAGCCGGTCGAGCAGTGGAACGCAGATGTGACGGCCGTAGGGGGACTCGGCAACGAGCGCCTCGGCCTGTTCCAGGCTCGCCGTGGCCCACCGCTCGGCCTCGGCGCGAGCGCCGCGCCGGGCGGCTTCGGCGAGGAGGAAGGCGCGGTCCTCGCCGTCGACCGACGGGAGTTCGCCTCGCAGGCGCTCCCAGCTCGCGGCGTCGGCGTGGGGAGCCAGTACGCGGAGCGCCCGGTCGCGGTTCGGGTGCGGCGCGCAGTCGAGGACGGCCCGGACCACGCCGGTGAGATGTGCGTCGGCGGCCGTCGGCGGCAGGCATGCCGCCGTCCGGCAGAACGCCGCGTCCGACAGGTGCGCCCGGAGGAGGCCGACCGCGCTCGACGTCTCGCCCAGGATGTGCAGCCGCTTGGCCGCGGCGCCCAGGGCGAGTTCGGCCTCATCCGGCTCAAGGCGGAGCACACGCGGCACCAAGGCCGCCAGTTCACCGGCGTCGAGATGCGCGAGCGCACGGCTCTCGCGCCACAGCCGCTCGTCCGCCATGACGTGCCGGACGACGGCGGCCCGCTGCTCGGGCGACACGTCGGTGAGTTCGGCCAGCAGGGCCACGGTGAACTCGGCCGGTTGAAGAGAGGGGAGCGCCTCCAGCAACTCGTCGATCAGCGGGCCGCGTTCGGCCGTCGGCACCCGGGCGGTCAGCGTCAGCAGCACATCGACGTACGCCGGCGGAGCGACGTCCGCCGGTCGCCGCCCGACGAGCGCGCGTGCCTCGGGGACCAGCGCCTCGGGCAACGACGACACGGCCCCGCAGAACGCGGCGGCCCAGCCGTGGCCCAGCGAGGGCATCGCCAGGTGATCCAGCGCGAGTCGGGCGTGTCCGTGACCCGCCATCAGCCGGAACGCGGTGCGCAGCACGCGGTCGTCGGAGGGGCGTTCCCAGTGGGCGACCGCGCGCACGAGCAGGTCCTCACGGTCGTCGGAGGCCAACTGCGGTGTCAGCGCTTCCAGTACGTCGTCGCTCTCCAGCGCCGCGGTCGGCGCGCGTCGGCAGACGGCCAGGCAGCGTGCGAGGAGTGCAGGCCTGCGCGTCGCGGTCGCCTGCCGAGCCGCTTCCGCCATCGTGGTGAGGACCGTCTCCTCGTCGCCTATGAGCCGGACGTTGCTCAGCGCCTCGCGCAGCATGTCCCGGGCCGCCTCAGGTTCGGCCCGCTGTGAGAGTCCCACCAGGAAGACCGTCCTGAGCCGCCGGGGCAGCCGGGGGAGGCGGGCGTGCAGCAGCCCGGCCCGCCCGGACTCAGCGAGCCGGGCGTCGAGAGCGGCGACGGTCCCCTCGTGAGTGGTCCACGCCCGGACGACGTGCTCCACCGCCTCGTCCAGGTCGTCGTCGGGGAGAAAAGGCAGCAGAGAGTCCACCCTCCCCCCGTCCATGGAGAGCCCGTTCGAGGTCTCGTGGGCACGGCGCAGCAGCCGGGCGACAGCTACGTCCTGCTGCGCGTCGGGCAGCAGGCGCAGCAGGGACAGGGCGGCGGAGGCGTGGTCGTCGCTCGTCCCTTGCTCGGCCTCCAGTTCGGCCCACAACTCCTGGGCCGCCTCTTGCCTGCGGGGCGTCGGCACCGCGGCGACGACGCAGGCAGCGGCGAGCCGCCGGCCCCGTAGACGGGCGTCGCCGTCGCGGAGGCGGTCGAACAACTCCTCGGCCAGGCTCGCCGGCAGAGCCGTGGCCAGCCGCTCGAGGAGTTCAGCGTCGTGAACGCGCCGCGCCAGAGCGCCGAGCCAGTCCAGTCTCGCGCGGAGCGCCTCGTGCGGCAGGTGGGGCAGGACTTCCGCGGCTGCTTCGGCGATGCGTCCGACGCCTGTGCCGCGAGTGGTCCCCACCAGGACTTCGAGGGACTCCTCGGGCTGACCGACGTCGAGCAGACGGCGGGCCAGGGCGCAGGTGGCCAGGGACGCGGAGTGACCGGAAGGGACGCGCCCGGCAGCGGCCCGCACGCGCGCAAGCGCCCCGGCCGGCGCTCTGCCCACCAGCGCGGCGAGCGCCTCGGGCAGTGCCTCGGCGGGCGACAAGTGCGCCTCCAGCACGGCTTCGACGTCCGCGTCGGATCCGTGCGCGACGACAGCCTCGATGAACCGGAGCCGGGTCCTCGCGCTCCGAGTGTGGTCGGCGACCAAGGTCAAGGCCGACTTCGTGTGTCCGGCCCGGACGAGCCCGACCAGGACCCCCTGCTGACGCTCCTCGTCGGCTGACGTGTCCGCCCCGATGCTCCGGGCCTTGGCGAGCAGCCCGGACGGCAGCGGCGTACCCGGGGTGCGACGCGCCAGGAACAGCGCGAACGCCGTGTCCCCGAGCGCTGACTCGCCCCGGGCGAGCAGTGCCGCACACGCCGGGTCGACGACCTCGCAGGGCAGGTCGGCCACCAGCCCTCGGACGCGTGAGACCAGCCACCACAGCTCCGCGCCCCCGGCGAGCCGCTCCGCGTCGCGGGCCAGCTCCCGCAGTTCGGACGCGGGCAGCCGGCCGCAGTGCGGCAGCAGCAGCCAGGGCCGCTCCGCCGGCTCCGCAACCCGGGCGGCCACGGCGAGGGCGTCCCGCACCCGTCCGCGACGCAGATGGACGGCGGTGAGCGAGCCCAGCGCGGTGGCGGCGTGCCCCGAGGCGGCCGCCGTCTCGACCAGGCCGGGCAGGGCGGAGTCGGGCAGCGCGTCCCCCTCCTGCGCCAGGACGCCGAGCCAGTGCGCCTCGCTCCCCGAAGCGTGGGCCTCGTCGAGGGCGCGCAGGACGTACCGGGCGCGGTGGCCGGACCGCTCCTCGCCGCCCGCCGCGGCGAGGAACGCCCTGCACCGCATGAGGTGGAGCGGCAGCAGCTCCACGGCTGCCAGCAGCCGTGCCCGCGGTTCGCCCCGCACATGCGCGAGGACGCCCGCGACGGCGTCCGTGCGAGGCCATGGACGGGGCAGCGCTGTCACCGCCTCGACCAAACGGCCGTGCAGACGGTCGGGGAGCCATGGGCCGAGGGCGGCCAGCGCGTTCGCCTGATCGGCCGGCCGCACACCGCCGTCCGTCCCGCCGGTGTCGAAGGCGATGGCATGGGCGAAGGCTCGCGACGCCTCCTCGACGGCCGCCCGGGCCCCGGCCTCGCCGGAGTCCGGCTGCCGTGCCCGAAAGCGGAAACCGAACGGGAACCACTCCCCGCCGGACAACCGGCGCTCCAGCGCGCGACGGCGGTCCTCGGTCAGACAGGGGGCGCAGCCCTTCAGCAGGAGGGTGTCACCGCGATGGCGGCCCGTGACATCGAGGGTGTTCTCGAAGTCGGCGAGGACCTCGATGTGTTCCTCCAGCCATCGGCCCATCTCCCGGCGCAACGCGTCGTCCGCGTGGGGAGCGAGCCGGGGGAGGACCGTCGGGAGAACAGAACCGTACCGGTGGCGGCGCGCGACCTCCCACGCCTCGTGGGCGGCCCCGAGCCGCGCCGCCCACGGCAGCACGTCCCCGAGCACCGTCTCCCGGCCGAAAGCCCCTCCTTCTTCCGCCGCCGCGATCGCCTCCCCGCAGACCTCGCGCCGCTGCCCATCGGGCAGCCGTTCGGCGACCGCGAGCAGTGCTCTCGCCCGGGCGTCGGGGGCGGGCAGCCGCCGTGCGTGCGCCAGGGCCTGCGCCGCGCTCCACATGCCCCGCTCCACCAGTGCGGACAGCAGGGCCGACGAGAGGTTGCGGGACTGGTCCACGACGCTGTTCTCCGTCAGGACGCACCGGACCTCCTCCGTGAGGTACGGCGCCGCCCGCCCCTCGGCGACCGCACGCCCGTTCGCCTCGGCCAGCGTCCGCCGGCACGCCCGTACGTCCGCCAGGAAACCGCTGTCGGTTCCCTCGACGTACTGCCAGGCCTGCCGCCACCGCTCGTGCACCAGCGGGAGCCGGTCCTCGGGGCCCGCGGCGATCCGGTCCAGGTGAGCGGACAGGTACTGCACGACGTACGGCGAGACCTCGGCCGGTGTCAGACCTCCCTCGCCCAGTTCCCGGGCGAGCCCCAGGCCGTAGGCGGCGAACCGCCGGTCCAGTCGCCGGGACTCCGCCGCGCCGAGGTGCCGTTCGGCCCAGTACTCGCCGAGCCGGGAGTGCGCGAGGGCGAACGTCCGGCCGTCGCCGAGGAGGAAACGGGTGAGCGGGACCAGCGCGGACGCGATCGCGTGCGGCGGCGACTTCGGATCGAGGCCGGTCAGGTCGTCGCGGTCGAGCGGCCCGGCGGCGCGGGAGAACAGCGCCATCAGCGCGCCCACCCGGCGCTCGACCTCCAGGGCTTCGAACGCTCCGTACCGGTCCCGCCACTGGTGCCGTTGCTCCGCCCACCACCGGTCGAAGTAGCCCGCGAGGCCCGGCGGGGTGGCCGTGAGCCCGGTGAGGTCCTCGGGCCGGCCCTCACGCAGATAGAGCGAGAGCAGCAGGGGGTCGCCGCCGCTCAGCCGGTGCAACTGGCCGGCCAGACCTGGCGCTTCGGCGCCCACGAGATGCAGGACGTCGTCCTCGGTCAGTCCCGCCAGCGGCAGCGAGGCCGCGCGGCCCGGGCCGTCCAGGCCCAGCGTGCGCAGCCAGTCCGCACCGGTCGGCACGGCGGCGGTCGTGCGGGCCGAGACGACCACCCGCAGCCCCGGCGGCGGCGCCGCGGGGAGCAGGTCCGCCCCGGCCTCCCAGTCGGCGGCCTCGTCCAGGCCGTCCAGGACGACCAGCAGCCGGCGTCCGTCCGGCAGGGGACGCGCCAGGTAGTCGGCGACCACCCCGCGCCACACCTCGGCCGGGGCGTGGGAGTCCAAGGGGGCCTCGTCGCCGTGGAGTCCGGCGAGGCGCGCGGCCAGCGCGGGGAAGAACACACCGGCGAGGTTGGTCCGGTAGCGGATGCTCGCGGGGACGAACGCCACCGCCTCGCCCCGGTCGAGCAGGGCCCGCGACCAGCGCACCAGCAGCGCCGACTTGCCCTGCCCCGCCGCCGCGCACAGCAGCAGGCTGGGCGGGGCGCCGGGGTCGGTCAGCCACGCGTCGAGCACCCCCGCCTCCCGCCGCCTGCCGCCGAACGGCACCGGCCGCCCGGGCGTCCCCAGGTATTCCACGAGGAAGTTGGCGACACGCTGCGCGTAGTCCGTGGGCAGACGGGTGATGCCGCCCAGGAAGTGCTGGTGGACGACGTTCCCGTCCCCGACGACCAGTCCCTGTACGTCGCCGGCGGTGACCGTGGTCCGGGCCGGGCCCGGCGCCGTCATTCCCCGCGCGGCGGGGTGCCGAAGTGCATGGTGACCTGCTGCCGGTCGCCCTGGGCCAGGCCGTGTACGTCGCCGTCGACCTGGAGGCCGTACTTCTGCACCGTGCGGGTCCCGGCGCCGATCCGGACCAGGGCGGCGGCCGCGTCGAGGACCTCGGGATCCCCGGTCGCGCCGGTCCTCGTCAGCTGGGCGTCCAGCGCGTCGCGCACGGCGGGGTCCCGGGGGTCGGCCTCGTAGCGGGCCAGGGCCGCTTCGGCCTCCCGGTCGCCGCCGAAGCGGCCCGCGAGTGTCGTGCGCAGCCGGTCGTACGCGCCCCGCGCCGCCGCGCTCGCGGACTCCCGCACCTCTTCGACCGCGCCCCCGGCCGCCCCGGCGGCCAGCGCCGCGAGGATGATGGACACCGGTTCCATGCCGCCCCCGTTCCTCGGCCCGCCCCACCGCCGGACCACGTCGGACGCACCAGCGTAGACCTCGGGGGAGGCCGCGCGGGACAGTTCCGGCAGACGGAGAGGAAAGGCCCCACCCGGGCGAAACGGCCACGTCGTCACGCCACGCCGTTGCCGGGAGCGCGGCTGCGGGCGTCGCCGCCACGCCGCCGTGCGCGCTGGGCTGGCGACGGGCGCGCGGCCGGGCGCCGCCGCGCGCCCGTCTCCGTCCGGCCGTGCGCCTCGCGCCGCTGCCCCGCCTCGCGCCGCTCCCGCGCCCCGTGGCGTCACCGGCGCCCCGTGGCCCTACGCCACCAGTCGGCGGCGCTCCCGCGCTACGCCGTGGCCGGCGCGGCTGCCGTCGCCGGGGCGGGCTCGGTGGTGGGCTCGGGCTGGGGCGCGGGGGCCGGGACCGCCGGGAGCAGGGTCTCCGTCTCCTCCGCGCGCTGGTGCGGAAGCGACACCGCACGCAGCGGACGCGGCCCGGAGACCACCGTGTAGTCCTGGCCGAGGAACGGCGGGGCGATCTCCCCGGGGTCCTCGCCGAGCGCCAGCTGCACGGCCGCCCAGGGCGCGTTCACCCCACACAGCGACAGCTGATGGAGTCCACCGGCGGGACGCGTGTTGACGTCCATGAGGACCGGCTGCTCGCCCAGCATCCGGAACTGGATGTTGGACAGGTAGTGCAGCCCGAAGCCCTCGGCGATCCGCCGGGCCGGCTCCAGCCACTGGTCCTGAAGGGTGAAGCCGCGACGACGGCCGTTCTTGGTGCGCCCGATGGCCATCCGGACCAGGTCGTCGGGACCGGTGAGGCAGTCCACGGACACCTCGGGCTGCTCCAGGCGCGGCATCACCAGCCAGTCCACCTGCTCCTCGGCCTCCTCCAGCGCCGCCACGACCGTGTCGAGCTGGACGTAGGAGCTGGGGAACCCGTTCAGCTGCTGCAGGGAGAAGGCCGACCGGGTGATCACGCGGAAGCCCACACCGCCCGCACCGGACGCCGGCTTGAAGCACGCCCGGTGCCCGCCGTCCTCCAACTCCTCCACCGCGGCGACGAGTTCGTCCGCTGTCCGGACCCGCCACCACGGCGGCACCGGCACGCCGACCGCCTGGACCGCCTCGTAGGCGACCACCTTGTCGTGGAAGACGGCGACGCCCTCGGGCGTCGGCGCCAGCAGGGCCGTGCCGACCGCCTCGAACTCGGCGCGGTGGGCGACGATCTCGGCCTGGTGCAGCCGGGGGACGAACACGTCGATGCCGCGCCGCGCGCACTGGTCGAGCGCGAACTCGACGTATCCGGCCGGGGACAGCCCCTCCGGCTCCAGGTCGGCGGTGTCGGCCGCGGCCAGGACGGGAGAGTCGGCGTCGGCGTGCGTGGCGTGGATCTCGACGGCGCGGTCGTTCGGATTTCGCCGCAGCTGATCCATGAAGAACACGTTCTCCGCGTACGTGCGGTTGAGCCAGACGCGTACGCGAGAGACCATGCAGGCCGCCTTTCAGGGTACGCGGGCAGGGCAGAGCAGGCCCGTGCCCGGGCAGGGGGAATGGAGGGACACCAAACCGCCCTGCGCTGAGGCGGGTTCGAGGCGGTGGTGTTGGGGGGATCATACGGCTTCCGAGGGCTGCCGCGTGCAACGCGCATGTTACGGATTTTCCGATCTTGTTCACGACGGGCGCGGGGCGGGTAAGGATAGGACGCCGTGCGTTCATCACGTCGTGCGGTCTTCGCATCGTGCGCTCTCCACACCGTGTGGTCTTCACGCCGTGTGGTCTTCGCATCGCGTGGCCTTCACGCCGTGCGGTCTTCTGCCGGTGCGGCACACAGGGCGAGCGGAGCGGGGGCGCGAGGTGACGGCGAGGGCCGGGGAAGCGGGTGGCGACGGGGGAGCCGGACGGCTGCTGGCCGTCAGCGATCTGCACATCGGCTACCCCGAGAACCGCGCCCTGGTCGAGCGCATGGTCCCGGACACCGACGAGGACTGGCTGCTCGTCGCGGGCGACGTCTCGGAGAGCGTGGCGGACGTCCGCTGGGCGCTGGGAACACTCGCGGGCCGTTTCCGCAAGGTCGTCTGGGCGCCCGGCAACCACGAGCTGTGGACCCACCCCAAGGACGCCGTCACCCTGCGGGGCGTCGCCCGCTACGAGCACCTGATCGAGATCTGCCGTGAACTGGGCGTGACGACCCCCGAGGACCCCTACCCGGTGTGGGAGGGCCCCGGCGGCCCGGTCGCGGTCGCCCCGCTGTTCCTCCTGTACGACTACTCCTTCCTGCCGGCGGGCTGCGCCACCAAGGAGGAGGGCCTGGCGTACGCGCACGGCACCGGCGTCGTCTGCAACGACGAGTACCTGCTGCACCCCGACCCGTACCCGACCCGCGAGGCCTGGTGCCGGGCCCGCGTCGCCGAGACCGAACGCCGCCTCGCCGCCCTCCCGCCCGGCCTGCCCACGGTCCTCGTCAACCACTACCCGCTGGACCGGCACCCGACGGACGTCCTGTGGTACCCCGAGTTCGCCATGTGGTGCGGCACCCGGCTGACCGCCGACTGGCACCGCCGGTTCCGGGTCGAGACCATGGTCTACGGCCATCTGCACATCCCCCGCACCACCTGGCACGACGGCGTCCGCTTCGAGGAGGTGTCGGTCGGCTACCCCCGCGAGTGGCGCGAGCGCCCGACGCACCCCGGCCGGCTGTGCCGCATCCTGCCACGAGAGGACGACACCGCGTGATCGACAAGCTGCTCCCCGACGCCGTCGTGGTGGAGGCGTACGACGAGGAGGGCGCCTCTGCATTCGGTGACGCGCCGCTGCACCCCGAGGAGGAGGTGTTCGTGGCGCGCGCCGTCCTCAAACGCCGCCGCGAGTTCGCCCTCGTACGCTCCTGCGCCCGGCGCGCCATGGAGAAGCTCGGCGTGCCGGCGCAGCCCGTGCTGCCCGGCGAACGCGGCGCACCCCGGTGGCCGGACGGGCTGACCGGCAGCATGACCCACTGTGAGGGCTACGGCGCGGCAGCGCTGGCCCGGACGGCGGAGCTGGCCTCCCTCGGCATCGACGCCGAACCGCACGAGCCGCTGCCCGAGGGCGTGCTGCCCGCCATCGCCCTGCCGGCGGAGACCGAGCGTCTTCGCCGGCTGGCCGCCGAGCGCCCCGAGATCTGCTGGGACCGGCTGCTGTTCAGCGCCAAGGAGTCCGTCTACAAGGCGTGGTTCCCCCTCACCGGGAAGTGGCTGGACTTCAGCGAGGCCGACATCGACGTCCACCCCGGCCCCCCGGCGGACGCGGTCACGGTGACGGCCGCTCAGGGAACCTTCCGCGCCCGGCTCCTCGTCCCCGGCCCGCTCGTCGGCGGACGGCGGCTCACGCACTTCGACGGCCGCTGGACGGTGGAGCGGGGACTGACGGCAACGGTGGTCGCGGTCCCGCCCGCCGCGACCCGGTAGCCGCGCGCGGGGGCGTACGCGACCGGCTCACGGCCCGGGGCACCAGTGGTGGAGCAGCCGGAAGAACTCCTCCTCGTTGCCCGCCAGCCCGGCTTCGGCCAGCGCCTGTTCCGCCTCGGCCAGGACTGCGGGCGGCACCAGCGGCGGGCGGCGGGCGTAGGGCGCGCCGGCGCTCTCCTCGCCGAAGGCGGCCCGCACGGTGTGCAGCAGCCGCAGGTAGGCCTGGACGGCGGTGCGCTCGCGGTCGGTCAGTACGGCAGTGGGCATCGGTCGGCTCTCCCCGGGTCGGCGTCGTCTCCGCCGCGCCTGACGGCGCGTACGCCACCGTGCGGCGGCGCACTGCCCAGCTTGCCGCCCACCACTGACAATCCGGCTCCGCTCGTCGTCGGTTCGCCCGCTTAGCTCAGGGCGCGCCGTCACCGTGGCCCCCGGCGGAAACGGCTCCCGCGCTGGAGCGGAACCGTGCGGCGACCGCCGGGGCGCGGAGGGAGGGGGAGGCCCTCAGTTCGCGCCGCGGTCCTTCGGGCCCAGGTATCCGAGCGCCGCCTCGATCCGGCCGGCCAGGTGGTCGCGCCGGCCGCGGCCCCGGCCCGGGGAACCCGCCAGCCAGGCACGGCACTTGCTGGCCAGCAGCAGGCCGAAGCGTTCGGCGTCCCGTTCGTCGGCCTGGTCGAAGCGCGTGCGCGCGGCCACGTTCCTGACCGTCGCCTGGAGGTCGGCGCCGTCGCTGAGTAAACGGGCCGCGACGGCGGCGCCCTCCACATGGTGGCTGCAGTGTCCCGCCTCCATGTGCCACAGCTCGTGTCCGAGGATCACCAACTGGTGGTCGGGCGCGGTGCGTTCCTCGACGACGACGAGGTCCTGGTCCGCCATGTCGAGCCACAGCCCGCTGGCCGTGCCGGGCGGGAAGGGAGCCGTACGGAAGTGGACGGGGCGGCCACGGCGTCTGCTCATGCCGTCGCACAGAGCGGTGTACAGGTCGGCCGGCGGGGCGGGGGCCGGGAGGAGGGTCAGCTCCGCGACCAGCTCGTCGCACAGACGGCGCATGTCCTTGCTGATGCCCACAGTTCTCTCCCGGATCACGACTCGGGCCGCTTCACGCTCTCCAAGAGCATGTCCAGCCACTCGGCGACCTTGTCGCGGTGCTGGTCGGTGGGCAACTGGGCGGCCCGCCAGGCGATGCCGCGCACCCCATGGTCCTGGAGCAGCCGCTCCAGCGGATCCTCGGCGGCCGCGGCCGCCTCCCGCGCGGCGAGCCTCTGCAACAGGTCCTGCTCGGTGCGCTGGAGCGCGCCGGCGAGCGCCTCGGGGTCCTCGGCCGTCAGGAAACCGGCGTTCACGTGGAAGAAGCGCTGGATGGCGTCGCAGTGCTCCATCGTGGGCCGGCGGTCACCGTTGATGAGGGCGCCCGCCTGCTGCCGGGACATGCCGGCGCCGTCGGCGATCTCCTGCTGGGTGTACTTGCGCCCGTTGGGCTTGAGCCGGGTGCGGCGCAGCAGGTCCAGCCGTTGCAGGAAGCGGGCCTGGACGTCCGGCTCGCCCGCCGGCCGGCCGCTCAGCAGGGCCTTGACCACGACCTCCGGGACGCCGCAGGCCACGGACAGCCGGCCGGTGTCGAAGACCTCCGCGTGGGGCACGCCCAGCCGGTCCGCGAGCGCGGCGACACGGGCGACGACGGCCGACAGCAGAACCGTCGCCGTGGCGCCCGGAACCTCGAAGCCATCCGTCACCGACAGGTCTCCTACGTCTCTCACGACCCTCTCACAGGCACAGGCGATCGCCGTGAACTGACCGGAGAGTAGCGGGTCCTTCGAACTCACATCCAGGCATCGCCACAACTGTGGCCTATTTCAGCCGTCAACGAGGGCCTAATGCCACGATAGTTGACACGACTCGCGTCGGGGCACCAGGATCGGGGCGCCGCGTGAAGGCGGCAGAGGCAAGAGGGGTGACCTCCCGATGGCATATCAGGCAGGAGGGCAGCGGTCGGTGCCGCGGCCCGTCCCCGACAGTCCTCGGGCCCAGGCCTACCTCGAGGACTACGCCGCCTACCTGGAGGCCGTCTCCTTCCCGTCCGTCGTCCTGGACCACCGGTGGGACGTCGTCCTGGCCAACACTGCTTTCCGGACACTTTTCCGGGACGTGGGCCCGCATCCGACGGCCCTGCCCGACGACAACTTCCTCCGCTTCGTCCTCTTCCATCCCGACGCGGCCACGGTCCTCGGCGACCACGAGGCGAGCTGGTGCCTGCCGATGCTGGCCCGCTTCGCCGAGGCCCTCGAACGGCACGGCCACGACCCCGCTCTCCAGGCGGTCCGGCGCGAGATCGCCCAGGACCCGATCATGGAGGCCGCCTACCGGCAGGGCCTGCCGCACTGGATCCGCGCTGTCGGCGAGGACGCCGTGGAGCACGACGGAGCGGTCCGGCCCCTCTTCCACCCCGACCCTCGCTGGGGCGCCACGCAGTGCCGTATCGTCGACGAGACGCCGAGGACCCTGAGCGAGTTGGGGTGCGCTCGGCTGACGATGGTGCTGCGCGAGGCCCCCGCGCCCGCGCCCCGCAGGGCCCTGAGGCCCCGCCGCACCGCGGGACACCTCAGCGTGGTTCCCGCCCCCGAGGTCTGACCGGGCACCGCCGGCGTTCAGGTCGCCGACGGCGCCCGGCGGACCGGCGCGCGGCGTCACCGCCGAGTAGTCACAGATCCAGGACCAGCCGCTTCCCGCGGCACCGGGACACGCAGATCATCATCGTCTCCCCGGCCTCGCGCTCCTGCGCGGTGAGCACCGAGTCCCGGTGGTCCACGGCGCCCTCCACCACATCGGTCTCGCAGGTGCCGCACGTCCCCTCGGTGCAGGAGAACAGCACCTCCACGCCGGCCGCGCGTACGGCGTCCAGCACGGAGACGTCCGCCGCGACGGTCACCGTACGGCCGCTCCGGGCCAGCTCCACCTCGAACTCGTCTCCCTCACCCGGCGGTTGCTCCTTGGGCTGGAACCGCTCGACGTGCAGCGCCCCGGGCGGGCACCTCTCCTCGACGGCGTCGAGCAGCGGGCCCGGGCCGCAGCAGTACACCAACTCCCCCTCGGGTAGACCGTCCAGGACGGCCCCGAGGTCCAGCAGCCCGGATTCGTCCTGCGGGACGAGCGTGACCCGGTCGCCGTAGCGCGCCAACTCGCCCGCGAACGCCATGGACTTGCGGGAGCGACCGCCGTAGAGGAGCGTCCACTCGACGCCGGCGGCCTCGGCCGCCGCGAGCATCGGAAGGATCGGGGTGATGCCGATGCCGCCAGCGATGAAGCGGTAGCGGGGCGCCGGCCGCAGCGCGAAGTGGTTGCGGGGCCCGCGCACCCGCACCCGGCGCCCCGGCGTCAACCGCTCGTGCACATAAGCGGATCCGCCCCGCCCGGCCGGCTCGCGCAGCACCGCGACCCGCCATGCCGAACGGTCCGCCGGATCGCCGCACAGAGAGTACTGGCGCTCCAGGCCCGGCCCGAGGACGAGATCGACGTGCGCGCCCGGCTCCCATTCGGGCAGCGGCTCGCCCAGCGGATGGCGCAGAGTGAGCGCGAGTACGCCGTCCGCTGCCGACTCCGCCTCGGCGACGACGAGTTCGGCCTCCGGCACGGCCGTCCCGGCGGTCATGAGCCGCTCCCTCGCGGCCCGGAAGCCGGCTGGGCCGCCGGGCGGTGGCCTTCGGGGTGGCCGAGCATCCACTCCCACATCGCGGTCGGGTCCTGGGCGGTGTGCTCGGCGCCGCAGTGACAGGTGCCGTGCAGGGTGTCGGTGCCCGGCAGCCAGTCGATGCGGTAGATCTCGCCCGTGGGGCCGCTCACAGCGCCGGCTCCGCCGGCTTGTCGCCCTCCTCGACCAGCCGGGCGAGGATACGGCGGGCGGCCAGCCCGCCGGTGTCGATGTTGATGCTCAGTTCCTGGTAGCCGGTGCGCTCGGTGCCCAGGGTCCGCTGCAGCAGGTTGAGCGCGTCGACGTCCTGCATGACCACCGTGTGGTTGTTGGCCCGCAGGAACTCGGTGACCTCCTCGTCGTCGATGGCCCAGTCCCGCGAGACCATCCAGAAGTCGTACACCTTGCCGTCGCCCGACGGAGTGATCGCGTACGTGACCTCGGTGTGGAAGCCGCCCGGGTCGCTGCCGTCCGCCTCGGGCAGCACGCCGACCGGGGCGACCCGGCTGTGCAGCAGATACAGACAGGGCGCGTGGTACTCGATGTCCTGCCAGCGCGTGATCCGGCCCTCGATGCCCGTCGAACGGGCGTAGAACGGCGGGCACTCGGCGTCGTCCATGTGCCGGCTCACCCGCACGACGCCCGCGCCCTCGTCGACCTCGGTGGTGATCGGCGTCTCGGCCACCTCGGGAGTGCCGATGTAACCACCGTGCAGATACGTCTCGTGGGACAGGTCGAGGAGGTTGTCGACGAGCAGCCCGTAGTCGGCGTCGATGGGCTCCATCCCGCGTACGGTGGTCCAGCCGGGGGAGTCGAGGTGACGGGCGCGCGGGATGCCCTGCGGATCGGCGAGCGCCGGATCGCCGATCCACACCCAGATCAGGGAGTCCTGCTCGACCACCGGGTAGGAGGCGACCCGCGCGGTGCGCGGCACGCGTTTCTGCCCCGGCACGTACACGCAGGCGCCCGTCGTGTCGTACGTGAACCCGTGGTAGCCGCAGACGATCCGGTCGCCGTCGAGACCGCTGTGCGACAGCGGGTAGCGGCGGTGCACGCAGCGGTCGTGCAGGACGACCGGCGTGCCCTCGCCCTCGGTGCGGTAGAGGACGAGCGGCTCGCCGAGGATCGTCCGGCCGAGCAGGTCCCGCCCGACCTCGTGGCTGTAGGCGGCGACGTACCACTGGTTCCTGGCGAAGGCGGTCGTGTGAGGCATGGCGTTCCCGTCCCTGAGAGCGGGGCGCCGTCGCCCCGCGGCCGTGATGGCACTCAGGGTCCTGAGCGCCGCGACCGCCTCGCAAGGCGGCTTCTGTCAGACGGAAGGACTTCCGCGCGGGCTGCGGTGAGCACAGCCGATCGACGCCGACGGGACCGCCCTGGCCCTGCTGTGCCTGCAACGGCCAGGCCCAGCAGGGATGGACCCGCGCCCGAGGCGGACCGGCGGCCGGCCGGAACGTCGTGCTCGGCCGGGGCGGACGGACTCTGCGATGCTGATCACGCAGGGACCCGTCCGCTTCGCCGTCCGAGGAGAGAGATGACCAGCGCGCCCAAGGAAGAAGCACAGCCGGACCGTTCGGCCTTCGAGGCCCAGCGGCAGCGGATCCGGGAACGGCACCTGCGGCCGAGCGGGTCGCGCCCCGCGTCGTCCGCCCGCGGCCTGCACCACACCGCCCTGATCAGCAGCGACGTCGAACGGACCGTCCGCTTCTACCAGGACGTGCTGGAGTTCCCGCTGACCGAGCTGATCGAGAACCGCGACTACCCCGGTTCCTCCCACTTCTTCTTCGACATCGGCAACGGCAACCTCCTCGCCTTCTTCGACTTCCCCGGCCTCGACGTCGGCCCGTACGCAGAGGTCCTGGGCGGTCTGCACCATGTGGCGATCTCCGTCGAGCCGGAGCGCTGGCACCACCTCGTAGACAAGCTCGCCGAGGCCGGTGTCGACCACGTCGTGCACAGCGAGGTCTCGGTCTACTTCCGCGACCCCGACGGCGCCCGCATCGAGCTCATCGCCGATCCGCTGGGGGAGATGTACGGCAACGAGGTGCTGTGAACGGCCGCCGTGCGGCTACGCCCTGAGCGCTGACCCGGCGTCACCCGTTCCCCGCGCACCCCCCGTACCGTCGAGCTTCACGCGGGCGCCACCCGGTACTTCCCCTTCGTTCCGGGCGGCCTTGGAAGACTTCTCGCGCGCGCACTCCGTCGTCCGCCGGCCGACTGGCCGACCGACCGTCGAACCGGCCGGCCCCGGCAAGAACCGCACGAGAGGTCCTCCAGCCATGTCCGAAGTCAACCGGCGCAGATTCCTCCAGATCGCGGGCGCCACCACGGCCTTCAGCGCCCTGTCGAGCAGCATCGAGCGCGCCGCCGCCCTCCCCGCCCACCACCGCACGGGGACGATCGAGGACGTCGAGCACATCGTCGTCCTGATGCAGGAGAACCGCTCCTTCGACCACTACTTCGGCACGCTCAGGGGCGTACGCGGCTTCGGCGACCCGCATCCGGTCACCCTGGCCGGGGGCAAGTCGGTGTGGCACCAGTCGGACGGCGCCAAGGACGTGCTGCCCTTCCACCCCACCGCCGACGACCTCGGCATGCAGTTCCTGGAGGGCCTGCCGCACAGCTGGCCCGACGGCCAGGCCGCCTACGACGGCGGCCGGTACGACCGCTGGGTCCCCGCCAAGGGCACCACCACGATGGCCTATCTGACCCGCGAGGACATCCCCTTCCACTACGCCCTCGCCGACAAATTCACCGTCTGCGACGCCTACCACTGCTCCTTCATCGGCTCCACCGACCCCAACCGCTACTACCTGTGGACCGGCCACACCGGCAACGACGGCGTCGGCGGCGGGCCCGTCCTGGGCAACGACGAAGCCGGATACGGCTGGACGACCTACCCCGAGCGGCTGGAGAAGGCCGGGATCTCCTGGAAGATCTACCAGGACGTCGGGGACGGCCTCGACGCCGAGGGCTCCTGGGGCTGGATCAAGGACGCCTACCGCGGCAACTACGGCGACAACTCCCTGCTCTACTTCGACAAGTACCGCGACGCTCGGCCGGGCGACCCGCTCCACGACAAGGCCCGCACCGGCACCGACGTCAAGAACGGCGACGGCTGGTTCGACGTGCTGCGCGCCGACGTCAAAGCGGGCAAGCTGCCGCAGATCTCCTGGATCGCCGCCCCGGAGGCGTTCTCCGAGCACTCCAACTGGCCTTCGAACTACGGCGCGTGGTACATCGCGCAGGTCCTCGACGCGCTCACCTCCAACCCGGCGGTGTGGGCGAAGACGGCCCTGTTCATCACCTACGACGAGAACGACGGCTTCTTCGACCACGTGGTGCCGCCGCTCCCGCCCGTCTCGCCGGACCGGGGCCGGTCGACCGTCGACGTCTCCCTGGACCTCTTCCCGGGCAGCGCGACCCATGTGGCGGGGCCCTACGGTCTCGGGCCGCGCGTGCCGATGCTGGTCATCTCGCCTTGGAGCAAGGGCGGTTACGTCTGCTCCGAGACGTTCGACCACACCTCGGTCATCCGCTTCATGGAGCGGCGGTTCGGTGTGCGCGAGCCGAACATCTCGCCCTGGCGGCGCACCGTCTGCGGTGATCTCACCTCGGCCTTCGACTTCTCCCGCAAGGACGCCGAGCCGGTCGCGCTCCCCGACACCGACGCCTACGAGCCCCCGGACCGCGAGCGTCACCCCGACTACCGGCCCACCCCGCCCGCCCAGGGTGTCCTGCCCCGGCAGGAGCGCGGCACGCGGCCCACCCGCCCGCTCAAGTACGTGCCCAGCGTGGACGCTTCGGTCGACCCGGCCGCGGGCACGCTCACCCTCACCTTCGCCTCGGGGGCCACGGCCGGCGCCGCCTTCCTCGTCACCTCCGGCAACCGGTCCGACGGACCCTGGAACTACACCACCGAGGCCGGCAAGAAGGTCTCCGGCGCCTGGGACTGCGCCCTCTCCGACGGTACGCACGACCTGACCGTGCACGGCCCCAACGGCTTCCTGCGCGTCTTCCGGGGCCGGGGCAGGACCGCGGGCCCCGAGGTCGTCGTACGGCACGTGGGCGACGGGCTGGAACTGACGTTCACCAACCGGGGCACCGGAACAGCCGAGTTGAAGGTGGCGGACGGCTACGGCGGCCGGACGACGACGGTACGGGTGCGGCCCCGCGCCGTCCTCAGGCGGACCGTCGGGCTGTCGGCCGGCCGGCGCTGGTACGACCTCACCGTGACCTCGGTCGAAGACCCCGCCTTCCGGCGACGGTTCGCCGGGCACGCGGAGAACGGGCGGCCCGGGGTGAGCGATCCTGCCATCGTGACGGTTTGATCGCACCAGGAGGGTAAAGGGCTGGTGAACACCGCATCGTGGTGGCTGGTCAGGTGCGGGTGGAGGCGGGGTAGTGTGCCCCGGTGACCACGCATTCGAACACACCTGCAGGTTGGTACCCGGATCCGCACGGGGCCGCGCAGACCCTGCGCTACTGGGACGGCTCCCGGTGGACGGACCACACCCACGCCGAGCAGGCCCAGGCCCAGGCCCAGCCCGTCGCGCAGGCCCAGCCCCAGCCGCAGGTGCCCGCGCAGCCCGCAGGCCCCGACCCGCGGGTGCAGCGGCAGGTGCAGCAGCAGGCCGGGGTCGCGGCGGGCGGCCCCGGCGGCGGGACGCTGTTCAGCGAGCCGGTGCTGGTCGTGAACCAGAAGGCCAAGCTGATCGAGCTGACCAACGAGTACAAGGTCATGGACCAGCAGGGCGGCCAGCTCGGCTCGGTCGTCCAGGTCGGACAGAGCGCGCTGCGCAAGGTGGTGCGCTTCTTCGCCGGCATCGACCAGTTCCTGACGCACAAGCTGGAGATCCGCGACGCCCACGGGCAGCCGGTGCTGCTGCTGACGAGGCCTGCGAAGTTCCTGAAGTCGCGGGTCCTCGTCACCCGGCCGGACGGACAACAGGTCGGCGAGATCGTCCAGCAGAACGTCTTCGGGAAGATCAACTTCGCGATGAACGCGAACGGTCAGCAGGTCGGCGCGATCAGGGCGGAGAACTGGCGCGCCTGGAACTTCGCGATCGTCGACCACGCGGGCAACGAGGTCGCCCGGATCACCAAGACGTGGGAGGGCCTCGCCAAGACCCTGTTCACGACCGCGGACAACTACGTCCTGCAGATCCACTACCAGCTGCCCGAGCCCCTGCTGAGCCTGACCGTGGCCACGGCCCTGACCGTCGACACGGCCCTCAAGCAGGACTCCCGCGGGCTCGGCTGAGCCCGACCGCTTCACAGCCGCGTCAGGTGTTCCGTGCCCCGTGAGGAGTGCCGGCGGCGGGAAGTCCTCGTCGCGCGGGGGAGCAGGGCCGGTTCGGGGGAGGCCGTCCCGGGTTCCAGGGCCAGGACGGCCGCCACCGGGTGTTCCTCCTCGGGGCCGGACTCCGGCGTCGCCCGGGACAGCAGCACCACGCCCCAGCCGGCGAGTCCCGCTCCCGCCACGGCGAGGAGCACGCCGGTCGGTCCGCCCTGGAGCCGTTCGCCGAGGAGCGACAGGCCGATGACCGCGGCCGCCAGCGGATTGGTCAGCGTCACCACCGCCAGCGGGGCTCCGAGGCCGCCCCGGTAGGCCGTCTGCGACAGCAGCAGTCCCGCCGTCGAGAACGCGGCCACCAGCAGCGCCACCCCGATCACCTGCACGCTCAGCACCGGGCCGGACCGGTCCGTCGCCGCCACCGTCACCGTCTGGGTGAGGGCGGACGCCACTCCCGAGGCGAAGCCGGACGCGCTCGCGTGCCGCAGGCCGGGCCGGGCGCCGGGCCGTGCCAGCAGACCGATCGCCATCGCCGTCGCCGCGGCCACCGCCAGCGCCTCCGGCGCACTCAGCACCGCCTCGGGCGACGTCCCCGACGCGGTGAGCAGGATCGCGGCCAGCCCGGCCAGGGTGAAGGCGGTGCCCCGCCACTCGGCCGCGCTCACCCGCCGGCCCGCGACCCGCGCGCCCATCGGCACGGCCGCGACCAGGGTGAGCGCTCCCAGCGGCTGCACCACGGTCAGCGGACCGTACTTGAGCGCCACGACGTGCAGCAGCGCGGCGCCCGCGTTCAGCCCCACCGACGCCCACCAGGCGCCACGGCGCAGCATCCGCGCCACCCCCGAGCCCGGGGCGCGGGAGGCCAGCCGCTCCTGGGCGACGGCGGCGGCCGCGTAGGCGACGGCCGACAGCAGCGACAGACCGACGGCGACGAGGGTGGCGTACCCGGCGCTCATCGTCCCGCCCCCACGAGCACCTGGCGTTCGCCGGCCGGCGCGAGCCGTGGCGCCCCAGGTCCGGCCGGCGTGCCGACCGCGCCGGGGCGCGGCGCGTGGACCACGGCGAGCGCGACGCCCAGCAGGGCCGCGGCGACCAGCGCGTCGAGCCAGTAGTGGTTCGCCGTCCCGACGATCACCAGCAACGTGACCAGCGGATGCAGCAGCCACAGCCAGCGCCACCGCGACCCGGTCGCCACGACGAGGCCGACGGCGACCATCAGCGCCCAGCCGAAGTGCAGCGAGGGCATCGCCGCGAACTGGTTCGACAGATGATCGGTCTGCGGCGGCCCGTACACCGACGGCCCGTACACGCGCGCGGTGTCGACGAGTCCCGTCGCGGCCAGCATGCGGGGCGGGGCCAGCGGGAACGCCAGGTGCAGCGCCAGGGCGGCGGCCGTGACGGCGGCCAGCACCCGGCGCGCCCAGACGTAGTGCGCCGGGCGGCGCAGGTAGAGCCAGACCAGGAAGGCGGCGGTGGCGGGGAAGTGGACGGTCGCGTAGTAGGCGTTCGCGACGCGGACCACCGTGTCGCCGTGCAGCAACAGGGACTGCACCGCGCCCTCGCCGGGCAGTCGCAGCCACCGTTCCACCGCCCACACGCGATGCGCGTCGAGGAAGGCCTCGCCGGTGTGGCCGGCGGCCAGCCGACGGCCGAGCTTGTAGACGAGGAAGAGTCCCGCGACGAGCAGGAGTTCGCGGACTATCGGCGGCCGTGCCGGTATGTCCGGCTCCGCTTGTGCAGGCTCGGTGCGGGCATTCATCCCCCGGCCCCTTCGCTGACGGTGGTGCGTGTGATGGGTGGTGCGTGTGCTGACGGCACATCATCGATACGGTGCCGTACCGATACGTCAGTGTACCGATACGCGCCGGTACCGGTACACTGGCGTATCGATTGCGTACGACACACTGGAACCAGGCCCCCAGCGCCCTCGGGCCGCCCTGCCGGGAAACCGCGGGACACGACGGAGACAAGAGGAGAAGCGCCGATGACGTCGCAGGCCGCGGACGGACCGGAGTCGGTCACCGCCTCGCGCCGCTCCAAGCTCACGCCCGAGCGTGAGCAGGAGTTCTTCGACGCCGTCCTCGAACAGATCCGCGAGTGCGGGTACGACGCCGTGACGATGGAGGGGGTCGCCGCGACCACGCGGTGCAGCAAGTCCACGCTCTACCGGCAGTGGCGCACCAAGCCGCAGTTCGTCGTGGCCGCCCTGCGCTCCCGCCGGCGCTCACGCCTGGACGGCATCGACACCGGCACTCTCGCCGGCGACCTGCGCGAGGCCGCGCGCGCAGCGGCCCGGTGGTCCATGACCGACACCAAGCTCCTCCAGGCCCTCGGGCACGCCGTCACCCAAGACCAGGAACTCGCGCGGGCGCTGCGCGAGGCGCTCGTCGACCCGGAGATCGCGGCACTGCGGGACATCCTGCGGCGCGGGGTCGAGCGCGGCGAGATCCCGGCCGGTCACCCGGCGCTGGAGTACATCCCGGCCCAGATGTTCGGCGTGGTCCGCGCCCGCCCCGTGGTGGACGGGACGTACGCCGACGAGGAGTACCTGCTCCGCTTCGTGGAGGCCGCCGTGCTGCCGGCGCTCGGCCTGACCTGAAGACCCAGGCCGCCGTCCGCGGGATGACCGGACGGCGACCTGCTCGCGCCGCACCGTGGGGACGGGGGCGGCGCGCACCCCCGGCCGGGTGGGACGCCTCTTGAGCGGCAGGCGTCCCACCCGGCCGCCCGGGGATCGTGCTCTCGCCCGCCCGGTACGCCCCCGGCCTCCGGGAGCCGGCGGTGTGCCCCCGGCCTCAGGCAGTCGGCGGTGCGCCCCGGCCGTCCGGCCTCAGGCGCCCCGCCCCGGCTGCCCGCGGAGTCGCCCTCAGACGTCCTGCCCGTTCCCCCCGCCCTTCGCCGCCTTGACCCCCTTGGTGATCGTGTCGATCACCGACACGCTCTGGTCGGCGTCCAGACCGAAGCGCAGGACGACGAACCGCTTGGCGTCGGCCGGCGCCGGGAACGCCAGTGACTCGACGAACCCGTCCGCGCCCTTGCTGGTGATCGCCTTCCAGCGGACCAGGTAGCCCTTCTGCCCGGCCACCGTCACCGCCTGCGAGGCGAGTACCTGGTGTGAGGTGATCGCGCCGTAGGTGGTGCCGCCGTAGGACTCCTTCGCGTTCGCCTCGATGTCCGCCTTGGCGATCGCCTCCGCCGTGGACCCCTTGGCACCCAGCACCTCGGCGGGCGCCGAGTACACGCCGCCCTTGGTGCACGTCTTGGCGGTGTCGCCGGGGCACTTGTAGGCGGAGTCGGAGGTCACCTGCGCGCCCCCGGTCATCTGCTGCCCCGTCCAGCCTGCCGGGACGGGGATGCTGATCCCGTTGAGCGGGTCCGTCACCGAACCGCTCTTGACCTCCGGGGGCGCGGACCCGCGGGGCGACCCGGGAGAGCCGTCGGAGCCCCCCGAACCGTCATTGCCGCCCGAGTCGCCGAAGGGGCCGCCCCCGCCGCCGTCCTGCCCGTCCGGTCCGCCGCGGCCGCCGGGCCCCTGCGCCGTGCCGGGGTCACCCGAGCCGCCGTCGTTCTTGGTCAGCGCGTACACGCCGATTCCGATGCTGGTCAGCACCGCGACGGCCGCCGCGACGGCTATGCCGGTCCGCAGCCCGCGCCGCCCGCCCTTGCCGGGCGGCGCCGCCGGGTACTGCGGATAGGCGGAGTACGCCGGATAGGGCCCGGCGGCCGGCCCCTGAGCCGGCGGACCCCACGCGGCGGCCGAGCCCGCGGGGCGGGTCTGGTCCGTCCACGCACCGCCGTCCCACCAGCGCTCGGTGGCGGGACCGTCACTTGTCTGCCCGGGGTCGGGGTACCACCCGGGGGGAGTCACCTGCGTCATGTCCCCACCGTATGAGGCGTCGGTGAAAGTCGGATGAGAGGGATGCCGTCTCGTGCCTCTCCATGGTGACCGGCGCGCCGCCGCCGCGCGAGCCCCCCGACGCCGTCGCACGCCGTTCCCCCTCCGCCGGCGCGCCCTCCGGACACCGTCGGCGTGCTTCCTCCCGGAAGGCCGGACGTCCCGGGCCCGGCGCGGCGACCTGGCCGAAACGCGACGTCAATTCGGCGCGCGACGAACGGTGTTGACGCTCCGGAGTCTCATCCGCAGGCCCGTCGAGGCGGCCGGGGCCGCTCGCCGTCACCCGTCGAGGCAACAGCTGGCCCTACCGCCCCCGCGCGGGCCGTCGGAGAGCTACGCTCAAGGTCTGTACGTCGTTCGGGCGACTTGGGGAGGTAGCGGGATGACGGAGGTACGGCCGGCGGCGGCCGCCTCGGCTTCCCTGTGGGAGCGCGACGCGGAAGTCGCCGCCATCGAGCGGGCGGTGGAGGCGCTCCGCGCCGACCGCTCCTCCTCGGGCCATGTGCACGTGCTGCGGGGCGAGGCGGGCCTGGGCAAGACGACGCTGCTGGCCGAGACCCGCCGTATCGCGGAGACCCGCGGCTGCACCGTGTGGTCGGCGCGAGGCGGCGAGACCCTGCGGTCCGTCCCCTTCAACGTCGTACGCCAGCTGCTGCAGCCCGCGTTGCTGTCGCTGCTGCCGGAGGAGGCCCGCGAGTACCTCGGCGACTGGTACGACATCGCCGGCCCCGCCCTCGGCATCGCCGAACCCCTCGCGGGCCACGCCGACCCGCAGGGCGTGTGCGACGGCCTGGTCGCCGCGGTGAGCCGGCTGGCCGCGCGCTACTACCCGCTGGTGCTGCTCGTCGACGACGCGCACTGGGCCGACCAGGAGACCCTGCGCTGGCTCGCCGCCTTCACCGAACGCCTCGACCACCTCTCCGTCCTGCTCGTCATCGCCCGCAGGCCCGACGTCAAGGGCGACGCCGCCGGACACCTCGACGCGCTCTCCGGCGCCGCCGCGCACTCCGTGACCAGCCTGAGCGCCCTCACCCCGGAGGCCGTGGCGGGCCTGACCCGCGACACCCTCGGCGCGCACGCCGACGACCCGTTCTGCCGCGAGGTGTGGGCCGTCACCGGCGGCAACCCCTACGAGACCGTCGAACTCCTCGCCAAGGTGCAGGAGAGCGAACTCGACCCGAGCGAGCCCTCCGCCACCGAACTGCGCCCCCTCAACCGCTCCGCCCGCGGCGGCGGACTCGTCGCCCGCCTGGAGGAACTCGGCGTCGACGCCCACCGGTTCGCGATGGCGGCCGCCATCCTCGGCACCGACATCTCCGTCGACGAGGCCGCCCGGCTCGCCGTCATGGGCCGCGAGGACGCGGCGCGCTGCGCCGAACTGCTGCGCAGCGCCCGCATTCTGACCGAGCCCGACCCGGCGGCCATGCCCTCCGCCGACGGCGACCTGGAGTTCCTCCACCCGCTGATCGCCTCAGCCATCTACGAGTCCATCCCGCCGAGCCTGCGCACCGCGATGCACGGCATCGCCGCCGCGGTCGTCACCGACGCCGGCAAGGGCCTCGCCGCCGCCTCCCGTCACCTGATCCAGGTCCACCCCGAGGGCGACGAGGAACTCGTCGAGCAACTGCGCGGCGCGGCCCGCGAACACCTCGCCGTCGGCGCCCCCGACGCGGCCCGCCTCTGCCTGGAACGCGCCCTGCAGGAACCGCCCCCGCCCGACGTCCACGCGCGCGTGCTGCACGAGTTGGGCAGTGCCACCCACCTCACCGCACCCGCGAAGACCATCGAGCACCTGCGTGCCGCGCTCGCCATGCAGGGCCTCGACGGCGGCGAACGCGTCGACGCCATCTTCCGCCTCTCCCAGGCCCTCCTGCACAACGACCAGATGGCGGAGGCCGTGCGCACGGTCGAGGCCGAGGTCGCCCGGCAGCCGCCGGGACCGGCGCGGATGCGGCTTCAGGCCGTGCAGTTCATGTGGGAGGGCGTGCACGCAGGCGAGACCGCCTCACCGGCCCGCTCGCAAAGACTCGCCTCGCTCGCCGCGACCTGCGCCGGCCGCGACAACTCCGAACGCGCCCTGCTCATCCTGCGCGGCTTCGACGCCATGACCCACGGCGAGAACGCCGAGGAGGTCGTCGAGTACTGCGACCGCGCCCTCGTCAACGGCCGCCTCGCGCCCGGGCTCGGGTGGACCGACCCCGAATGGGGCCTCGAACTGCTGATGATGCTGGCCAGCTCCTACGCCTACACCGACCGCCTCGACCGCGCCGAGGCCCTCTTCAACGAGGCCCTGCGCGCCTACGAGACGGCCGGCTGGAGCGGCGGCCATCTCGCCCTCGCCCACGCCTACCTCGGGCTCGGCCACCGTCGCCGAGGCCGGCTGCAGGACGCGGAGAAGTCCCTGCGGGAGTCGCTGCGGCTCGCCGAACGCGTCGGCCGGGGCCTGCCCCTGTACTGGTCGGCCACCTGCAACCTGGTCGACACGCTGCTCGCCCGCGGCCATGTCGACGAGGCGTGGCAGGTCGCCGGACAGCACGGATTCGCCCCGCCCTACCCCTCCACGATCGTGCTCCCCGACCCGCGGTCCGTGCGGGGCCGGCTGCTGCTCGCCGTCGGCCGCACCAAGGACGCCGTCAACGAACTGGAGGAGGCCGAGAAGGCGGCGGCCGTCCGCGGCCACCTCAACCCCGTCATGGTCCCCTGGGCCGTCGACCTCGCCCGCGCCCTCGCCACCGAGGACCCGGCGCGCGCGGCCCGCCTCGCCTCCGACGCTCGCCGCCGGGCCGAACGCTTCGGCACCGACACGGCGATCGGCGAGGCCCTGCGCTGCGCCGCCGCCCTGGAGACCGGCCAGCGCGCGGTCCGGCTGACCGCCCAGGCCGTCGCCTACCTGGAGGCCTCACCCTGCCAGTACGAGCACGCGGCGGCCCGCGTCGAACACGGCATCGCCGCCCGCTCGGTGTCCGAACTCCACCGCGGCCTCACCCTGGCCCGCTCCTGCGGCGCGGACGGCCTGGTCGTCCAGGCCCAGCGGGCACTGGACGGTCTCGGCGCACCCCAGGTGGGGCTGGTCCCCGGCCAGACCCGCCGCTGACTCCGCTCCCGGGTCAGACGCCCCCGTCGGCGGGTCCCTCCTCGGCCAGCGCCCGCTGAGCCGTGGCGAAGGCGGCGTTCGCCGCGGGGACGCCGCAGTAGACGGCCGTCTGCAGCAGGACCGCGGCGATCTCCTCCGAGCTGAGACCGTTGCGCCGGGCAGCCCGCACATGCATGGCCAGTTCGTCGAGGTGGCCGTGGGCCACCAGCGCGGTCAGGGTGATCATGCTGCGTTCCCGGCGGCTGAGGGTCGGGTCGGTCCAGATCTCCCCCCAGGCGTAACGCGAGATGAAGTCCTGGAAGCGGGCCGTGAACGGGCTCTGCCGGGCCTGCGCCCGGGCCACGTGCGCGTCGCCCAGCACCTGGCGGCGGACCTCCATACCGCGCCGGGCGTCTCCGTCGAAGTGGGCGCGCAGCGCCGTCAGCACCGCCTCCGGCCGCTCCGCCGGCGCCAGGTGCGAGGCCCCCGGGATCTCGACCAGTGCGGCGCCCGGCACCGCGTCCGCGATCTCCCGCAGATGCGCGGGCGGCGTCGCCGGGTCCTCGCGCCCGGCGACCGCCAGCGTGGGCGCAGAGATCTCCGGCAGCAGCTCCCGCAGATCGAGCGCGGCCAGCGCGTCACAGCAGGCGGCGTACGCCCCGGGGTCGGCGTCCCGGTGGTCGGCGATCAGCTCCGGGGCGGTGAACCCGGGCGTGAACCAGCGGGCGTCCGCCGTGGCGGCCAACTCCGCGAGCCCCTCGCGCCGCACCAGCGCGGCCCGCTCCCGCCACGGCTGCTCGCCGTTGAAGTGGGCCGAGGAGCAGATCACCGCCAGCGCGGACACCCGGTCGGGGTGGTGCGCCGCGAGGTGCATGCCGACGGCGCCGCCCAACGACACCCCGGCGTAAGCGAAGCGCTCCACGCCCAGCGCGTCCGCGAGCGCCAGCACCAGGGCGGCGAGATCCCCCACGGTGGCGCCGGGCCCGATCAACTCGGCCGCTGAGCCGCCGTGTCCCGGCAGATCCCAGCGGATCACCCGGTGAGTGGTGGACAGTTCGGGCGCGACCTTGTCCCACAAGGCGTACGAGGTCCCCAGCGAGGAGCCGAGGAGCAGCGTGGGCGCGGAAGGGGGCCCCTCGGCGAGGTGGTTGAGCAGCTTCTCGGTCAACGTCGCTCCAGGGCACGGTCGGTGAGGGCTCCGGCGGAGCCGGTGTAACGGGCGGGGTCGGTGAGATCGCCGAGGTCGGCGCCCTTCAATTCGGCTTGCTCGCTGAGCAGTTCCCCAAGAGAGCGGCCTTCGGTGCAGGCGCGGGGAGCGAGTTCGGTGAGCAGCTCCTTCGCGCGGGACCGCCCCAGGATCTGCGACAGTTCGGCGGAGAGCCGCTCGGAGACGATCAGCCCATGCGTGAGACCGAGATGGGAACGCATCGTGTCGGGGTGCACACGCAGCCCCTCCGTCAGCTCGGCGGCGTCCCGGGCGGCCCCGCCGGCCAGTCGCAGCAGATCCCGGAGCGGCTCCCACTCGGCGTGCCAGGCCCCGGCCGGCCGTTCGTCCTCCGCGGCCAGCGACCCGTACAGCACGGCCGCGAGCTGCGGCGCGCGCCGGGCCGCCGACGCGATCAGCGTGGCGCGCACCGGGTTCGCCTTGTGCGGCATGGCCGAGGAGCCGCCCCCGCTGCCCTCCGCCACCTCGGCGATCTCGGTGCGGGCGAGAGTGAGCACGTCGACGGCGACCTTCCCCAGCGCGCCCGCCGTGAAGGCGAGGCACCCGGCGAGGTCGGCGATCGGCGTCCGCAGGGTGTGCCACGGCAACAGCGGTTCCGTGAGCCCGAGTTCACGAGCGTAGGCGGCGGGCAGTTCGGTCGCGTCCGGGGCGCCGTACGCCGTGAACGCGGCCAGTGTCCCGGCCGCGCCGCCGAGTTGGGCGGGCAGGGCGTCCCGTACGGCCGTCGCCCGGTCCCGTGCGTCCAGGACCAGCGACCGCCACCCGGCCGCCTTCAGCCCGAACGTGGTGGGCACGGCGTGCTGGGTGAGCGTGCGCCCGGCCATCGGCGTGTCCCGGTGCCCGGCCGCGAGCCCGGCCAGCGCCCGCTGGGTGCGCTCCAGGTCGGGCAGGAGCAGGTCCAGGGTGCGCCGGGCCACCAGCATGGTCGCCGTGTCCATGATGTCCTGACTGGTCGCGCCCCGGTGGACGTACGGACCGTGCTCCGCGCCGACCGCCTCGGTGAGGTCCCCGACCAGCGGGATCACCGGGTTCCCGCCGGCGCGGGCACGGTCCGCGAGGGACCGTACGTCGAAGACCGCGCGGGCGGCCGCCTCGGTCACCGCGCGCGCGGCCTCCGCGGGGGCCAGCCCCAGCGCGGCCTGAGCCCGGGTGAGCGCGGCCTCGGCGTCGAGCAGCGCCCGCAGATAGGCGCTGTCGCCGGTCGCGGCGGCGGCGGGGGAGCCGGCCCGGCCGGGGGCGAGCAGACCGGCGTCGTCGGGCGCGGCCGGGGCCCCCTCCGGCCCGGACGCCGCGAGGGTCACCGGAACTCCAGGAAGACGGTCTCGCCCTCGCCCTGGAGGCGGACGTCGAAGCGGTAAGGGTCCTTGCCGCCGCCACCCGCGACCAGCGTCGCCCGGCGTGCCTCGTCGAGCCGGGACAGCAGCGGGTCGGCGGCGTGCGCGGCCGTGTCCTCGGGGAAGTAGATCCGGGTGAACAGGTGGACCAGCAGTCCGCGCGCGAACACGCAGACGCTCAGGTAGGGGGCGCTGCGTCCGCGTGCCCCGGGGCGCAGCGTACGGGCCGACCAGTGCCCGTCCGCGTCCGTCTGCACCCGCCCCCAGCCGGTGAACTCCACGCCGTTGCGGCCCTGGAAGCCGCCGCCGGCCGGGTCGCGCCGCATCGAGCCGTCGACCTGGGAAAGCCGGCCCTCGGGGTCCGCGCCCCACAGCTCCAGGAAGGCGTCGGGCAGCGGCCGGCCCGCGCCGTCGTACACATAGCCGTGGACGGCGACGGTGTCGGGGTGGCCGAGCGGGGCGATGTCGCCGCCGCCGGGGAACGGCAGGGCGTGCCCGTAGAAGGGGCCCACCGTGTGCGACGGGGTGGGCAGGACCGTCTCCGGGCGAGCGGTGTCGATCTTCGTCATGGGGGGTCAGCGTCCCTCTTCGATCCAGGTGGCGTGCGGGCCGTCGAGCACGATGTCCCAGTGGTAGCCCATCGAGAACTCCGGCACCGACAGGGCGTGGTCGTAGGTGGCGACCAGCCGTTGCCGGGCCGCGTCGTCCGTCACCGACTGGATGATCGGGTCGTACGGGAACAGCGGGTCGCTCGGGAAGTACATCTGCGTCACCAGCCGTTGCGTGAACGCCGAGCCGAAGAGCGAGAAGTGGATGTGCGCCGGCCGCCAGGCGTTGAGGTGCTGCCGCCACGGGTACGGGCCCGGCTGGATGGTGGTGAAACGGTAGGAGCCGGTGTCGTCGGTGAGCGTGCGGCCGACGCCGGTGAAGTTCGGGTCCAGCGGTGCGTCGTGCTGCTCGCGCCGGTGGGCGTAGCGTCCTGCCGAGTTGGCCTGCCAGATCTCGATCAGCTGGCCGCGGACCGGCCGCCCGGCGCGGTCGAGGAGCCGGCCGGAGACGGTGATGCGCTCACCGATCGGCTCGCCGGTGTGCTGCCGGGTCAGGTCGTTGTCGATCTCGGTGACGTCGCGCTCGCCGAAGGCGGGGGAGGCCAGCTCGACCAGCTCCGGGTCCGTGCCGACGTCGATCGTGACCGGCGGCTGCTTCGGGTGGCGCA
Source organism: Streptomyces sp. NPDC101166 (assembly GCF_044768125.1). Classification (NCBI taxonomy): domain Bacteria; kingdom Bacillati; phylum Actinomycetota; class Actinomycetes; order Kitasatosporales; family Streptomycetaceae; genus Streptomyces; species Streptomyces sp. NPDC101166. The sequence continues at coordinate 100,660 of NZ_JBIWPF010000002.1, read as the reverse complement.
GCACGGAGGAACGGTAGGGGGCGTAGTCGCGGCGCGGCTGGTGCTCGACGGGCGCCCCGTCGGCGATCCGCTTCTCGTAGGCGGCGCGCTCGGCCGCGATCTCCAGGTCGATGTCGTGCTGGGTGAGAGTCATGGGGTGTCCCGGTTTCCTGACGGTCTCGTCGAAGGGGGCAGGGGGTGCGGTGCCGCTCACCGTTCGAGGACGAGCGCGAGGCCCTGCCCCACGCCGACGCCGACGCCCCGGAGGTTTTCACGCAGGACGTGCGCGGCCGGATCGTCCGGCCGGACGGCGGCGAGCGCCCCGTCACAGCGGCCGCCGGGCGTGCGGACCGCGTCGACAAGGCGGACGTCCCTCATCGCAGGGCCTCCGTGACGGTGAGTTCGGCGGCGGTGCGCGCGGCGATCTCCTCGACGCTCACGCCGGGCGCGGTCTCAGCCAGCACCAGCCCGTCCCCGGTGACGTCCAGGACGCCGAGGTCGGTGATGATCCGGTCGACGCACCCCTTGCCGGTGAGCGGCAGCGCGCACTCGTCGAGGATCTTGGGGCTGCCGTCCTTGGCGGTGTGGGTCATGACGACGATGACCGTGCGGGCGCCGTGCACCAGGTCCATCGCGCCGCCGATCCCGGTGATCATCTTCCCCGGGATCGCCCAGTTGGCGAGGTCGCCCCTGGCGGACACCTGCATCGCGCCCAGCACGGCGACGTCGATGTGCCCGCCGCGGATCATCGAGAACGACAGCGACGAGTCGAAGAACGACGCCCCCGGCAGGACCGTCACGGTCTCCTTGCCGGCGTTGATCAGATCAGGGTCGACCTGGTCCTCGGTGGGGTAGGGGCCGGTGCCCAGGATGCCGTTCTCGGACTCGAGGATCACCTCGACGCCCGGCGGCAGGTAGTTGGGGATCAGGGTCGGCAGCCCGATGCCGAGGTTGACGTACTGGCCGTCGCGGAGCTCGCGCGCGGCCCGGGCGGCCATCTCCTCACGTGTCCAGGCCATCAGCGGCTCACCGTCCCCTCCGCGCGGGGCGCCGTGACCGTCCGCCGCTCGATCTTCTTGTCGGCCGCCTGCTCCGGAGTCAGCGCGACCACCCGCTGCACGAAGACGCCCGGCAGATGCACCGCGTCCGGGTCGATCTCGCCCGGCTCCAGAAGTTCCTCGACCTCGGCGACGGTCACCCGCCCCGCCATCGCCGCGAGCGGGTTGAAGTTGCGGGCGGAGCGGTTGAAGACGAGGTTGCCGTGCCGATCCCCCTTGGCCGCCCTGACCAGCGCGAAGTCGGTGCGGATACCGCGCTCCAGGACGTAGCGCGCGCCGTCGAACTCGCGGACCTCCTTCGCCGGCGAGGCCAGCGCGACCCCGCCCTCGCCGTCGTAGCGCCAGGGCAGTCCGCCGTCCGCGACCTGCGTGCCCACGCCGGCGGGCGTGTAGAAGGCGGGGATGCCGGCGCCGCCGGCCCGCAGCCGCTCCGCGAGCGTGCCCTGCGGGATCATCTCCACCTCCAGTTCCCCGGCCAGGTACTGGCGGGCGAACTCCTTGTTGGCCCCTATGTAGGAACCGGTCACCCGGCCGATCCGCCCGGCGGCCAGGAGGACGGCGAGGCCCGATTCCATCGCCCCGCAGTTGTTGGAGACGACCGACAGGCCGGTGACGCCCCGCTCGTACAGCGCCTGGATGAGGACATTGGGCACGCCGCTCAGTCCGAACCCGCCCACCGCCAGCGACGCGCCGTCCGGCACGTCCGCCACCGCCTCCAGGGCCGTGGCGACCACCTTGTCCATCCGTCAAGCCCCATCTGTCGTGGACGCGCCGACGCGCCGCAAGGCCTTCGAACCCTCGATCCGCGCGCGCCTGATCCACAGCTCCGATTGATCAGGGCACTGACTATTCGACGAGGTGCTCTTCACGCTGCCACCGCCGGGCCCGACCGTCAACCCCCTGCCGCGGGGCGTCGACACTCAGAGGGGAGACGGCCTCTCGGGTCCCGGGTATCGTTCAGTGCACGTACGATCCGACCTCGGGAGCGCGTATGGCGGCGGTGGACCTGAACACCCATCCCGGGCACCTGGCCCGGCGGCTCCAGCAGGGGCACCACCTCCTGTGGAACGCCATGGTGTCCGAGGAGACCACCTCACCCCAGTTCGCCGTCCTCAACGCCCTCGTCGCCGAGCCCGGCCTCGACCAGCGCACGGTGGGGGAGCGGGTGAACCTGGACCGCTCCACCGTCGCCGAGGTCGTCAGCCGGCTGACCCGGCGCGGGCTGCTCGACAAGGTCCGCGACCCGCAGGACGGCCGCCGCTCCCTGCTGCGCCCCACGGACGAGGGCGCGCGCACGCACCGCCGGCTCGCCCTGCGCGCCGCCCGGATGAGCCAGGTCTTCCTCGCGCCGCTGTCCGCCGAGGAGCGGACGGTGTTCTTCGACCTGCTCCGCCGGGTGGCGGACGCGGCGGAGGGGCTGCGCAACCCGGAGAGCGGGGAGGGGCCGGCCGAGGCGGAGAGCTGACCTCGGCCCGGACAGGCACTAGGGGGCCTTCGCGAACACCACCCACACCTGGCCCGGGGCGAAGGCGACCGGTCTGCCGTCGTTCGTCGTGAACCGGGTGCCCTCCTCGGCCGCCGGTCGCTTCCACCGCACCGCGTAGGAGCGGCCGTCCCGCAGCACCTCCGCCTTCCCCGCTCCCACCGTCTCCGGGTACGGGGTGTGGTTGCCGAGCGAGTCGTGGTAGGCCGACGCGCGCACCCTCATGTACTGCACGACCACCGTCGCCGGCGCTGCCCGCCGTCCGTCGGCGGTCGTGGTCGCGCGGCCGTCGGTGGAGACCAGCCAGCGCCGACGCTCCGGCGACCACTCGAAGGTGAAGCGGGCGGCCGGGTACCGCACCGTGCGCGAGGTCCGCGGCGTTCCGCCGGCAGGCGCGGCGCCGAAGCGGAAGCCGGTGGTCAGAGCGACCGCGCCGGGGGCCGAGGGCAGCAGCCGGCCGGGCCGTACGTACAGGTTGTGCGGGGCCTGACCGTCCGCGCTGCGGTAGTAGGCGTCCGGGGCCGCATCGGGGGTGGCGGCCTTCAACGGAGCCTCGCCGATCAGCGGCAGCAGTTTGCGCTGCGCTCCGGAGAAGGCCAGGACCGGCCGGTCGAACTGGCGCAGCAGTTCGAGGTCGGACTCACGGGCGCTGCGCACCGGCCCGACCGCCTTCGGCAGCTTCGTCGCGTACACCGCCATCAGCCGGCTCAGGCCGCCCTCGACCGGTTCGACGTACACGATGTCCGCGGCGTCCAGGCCGGTCTGCGGACGGGCCGCCCGGACGTTGTCGATCTTCACGGCGAGCAGTGGGCCGGCGGGCGGCGGTGTGCTCAAGCCGGGGCCCCCGGGGTCGTGGTCCGCGCCGCCGGGGGCGCGTTCCGGCCGGCCGGCCGAGGGGGCGGCCGGTGCGGGGCTCGCGCCGTCCGACCGGTGACCACCGGGCCGGTGGCCCGCGCCGCGGGCGTCGTCGACGGGAGCGCTCGATGCCGAGCAGCCCGCCGCCAGGGCGGCCGCGACCACCGTGGCCAGGGCCGCCACCGACCTGTTCACGGGCCGCCCCCGGCGCGCTCCGCACCCCGGGCCCGTCCCGCCGTCCACCGTCGTCACGCCCACCCTCGCACCCCGTTCCATGACTTGATTGTGCGCTTATCGGTTCATCGGTGGCCCTACCCGATCGATCCCGATCGTTCGCGCCGACTGGGCCGTTCGGCCCAGGGGGACGTCCGGAGCGCGGTTCGCCACTCGGGCCCTCGGGTACCCGGGGCGTCCAGGGCCCGGCCCCGGATCCGGAGCGGGCCCCCGAAGTCGGTGGAGGGAGCGCGGCACGATGAAGGCAGTGACCTGGCAGGGGAAGCGCGACGTACGGGTGGAGACCGTGCCCGACCCGACGATCCAGGAACCGACGGACGCCGTCATCCGCGTCACGTCCACCGGGCTGTGCGGATCCGACCTGCACCTCTACGAGGTGCTCACGCCGTTCATGACTCCCGGCGACATCCTCGGCCACGAACCCATGGGCATCGTCGAGGAGGTCGGTGCGGGCGTGCCCGACCTCAAGGCCGGCGACCGGGTCGTCGTCCCGTTCCAGATCGCCTGCGGCGACTGCTGGATGTGCCTCAACTCCCTGCCCACCCAATGCGAGACCACCCAGGTCACCGGCGAGGGCATGGGCGCCGCCCTGTTCGGCTACACACGGCTGTACGGCGCGGTGCCCGGCGGCCAGGCCGAGTACCTGCGCGTCCCGCAGGCGCAGTACGGCCCCATCAAGGTCCCCGAGGGCCCGTCCGACGACCGCTTCGTCTACCTCTCCGACGTGCTGCCCACCGCCTGGCAGGCGGTCGCCTACGCCGGCATCCCCGAGGGCGGCAGCGTCGCCGTGCTCGGTCTCGGGCCCATCGGCGACATGGCCTGCCGGGTCGCCCAGGTGCGCGGCGCCGGACGGGTGTTCGGCGTGGACCTGGTCGGGGACCGGCTGCGGCGGGCTCGCGCCCGGGGCGTCGAGACGTTCGACCTGCGCAGTTTCGACAGCGAGAAGGAACTGGTCGCCGCGATCCGCGACCAGACCGACGGACGCGGGCCCGACGCGGTGATCGACGCCGTCGGCACCGAGGCCCACGGCAGCGCCGCCGCGCGCCTCGTCCAGAACGCCTCCGCCCTGTTGCCCCGCAAGATAGGCGGCCTCCTCGCCGAACGCTTCAGCGTCGACCGCCTCGCCGCCCTGCACACCGCCATCGAGCTGGTGCGCCGCGGCGGAACCATCTCCCTGACCGGCGTCTACGGCGGCATGGCCGACCCGATGCCCATGCTCACCATGTTCGACAAGCAGCTCCAGATCCGGATGGGCCAGGCCAACGTGCGCCGCTGGGTCGACGAGATCCTCCCCTACCTCACCGACGAGGACCCGCTCGGCGTCGACGACTTCGCCACCCACCGCGTGCCGCTGTCGGAGGCGCCCCAGGCCTACGAGACGTTCCAGCAGAAGCGGGACGGCGCGGTCAAGTTCCTCATGACGCCGTAGCCGGCGCCGTCAGGCGCAGCGCCGCCCGGGTCTCACGGTCCGGGCGGCGTCCTGGGCGGCGCGCCCAGGATCTCCGCCAGGTCGTAGCGCACCGGCTCCTCCAACTGCGCGTACGTGCAGCTCTCCGGGGCGCGGTCGGGGCGCCAGCGGCGAAAGCGGGCCGTGTGGCGGAACCGGGCGCCGTTCTCCATGTGGTCGTACGCCACCTCCACCACCCGCTCCGGCCGCAACGGCACCCAGGACAGGTCCTTCTTGCCCGACCAGCGGCTCGGCGCGCCCGGCAGCCTGGCCGTCTCGTGGGCGGCCTCCTGTGACCAGGCGGCCCAGGGATGGCCCGCCGCGTCCTCCATGCGCAGCGGCTCCAGCTCCTCGACCAGCTCGGCCCGCCGCTTCATCGAGAACGCGGCGGACACGCCGACGTGCTGGAGGACGCCCCGGCCGTCGTACAGGCCGAGCAGCAGCGAGCCGACCACGGGGCCGCTCTTGTGCAGCCGGTAGCCGGCCACCACCACGTCCGCCGTGCGCTCGTGCTTGACCTTGAACATGACCCGCTCGTCCTGCCGGTAGGGCAGCGTCAGCGGCTTGGCGATCACCCCGTCCAGCCCCGCGCCCTCGTACTCCTCGAACCACCGCCGCGCCACCTCGACGTCCGTCGTCGCCGGCGCCAGGTGCACGGGCGGCGTCACCCCGGCCAGCGCCCGGGCGAGCAGCGCCCGCCGGTCGGTCATCCCCACGGAGAGCAGCGACTCGTCGGCCAGCGCCAGCAGATCGAACGCGACGAACGACGCCGGGGTCCGCTCGGCGAGCGTGCGCACCCGGGAGTCCGCCGGGTGGATGCGCTCGGTCAGCGCGTCGAAGTCCAGCCGCCCCTCCCGCGCGATCACGATCTCCCCGTCCAGCACGCACCGCACGGGCACCCGCTCCCGCAGCGCCGCCACCAGCTCGGGGAAGTACCTGGTCAGCGGCTTCCCGGTACGGCTGCCCAGCTCGACGTCGGGCCCGTCGCGGAACACGATCGCCCGGAACCCGTCCCACTTCGCCTCGTACTGCATGCCCGGCGGGATCACCGCCACCGACTTGGCGAGCATCGGCTTCACGGGCGGCATGACCGGCAGATCCATGGTCCGATTCTGCTCCGGTACGGCCGTCGTCGCCCGGTGTGCGCGCCATGGGCGGTACGCCTACCGTGGCTCGCATGGGCGATGCGGTGGAACTTCAGGCGGGCGGCCGGACCGTACGGCTGTCCAGTCCCGACAAGGTCTTCTTCCCGGAGCGCGGCTTCACCAAGCTGGACGTCGCCCGCTACTACCAGGCCGTCGCCCCCGGCATCCTGCGCGCCCTGCGCGAGCGGCCCACCACCCTGGAGCGCTACCCGGACGGCGTCACCGGCGAGTCCTTCTTCCAGAAACGGGCCCCGAAGAACATGCCCGACTGGATCCCGACCGCCCACATCACCTTCCCCAGCGGCCGCTCCGCCGACGAGATGTGCCCCACCGAGGAAGCCGCCGTCCTGTGGGCCGCCCAGTTCGGCACGCTCACCTTCCACCCCTGGCCGGTCCGCCGCACCGACGTCGACCGCCCCGACGAACTGCGCATCGACCTCGACCCGCAGCCCGGCACCGACTACGACGACGCCGTCCACGCCGCCCACGAACTGCGGGCCGTCCTGGAGGAGTTCGGAGGGCTGCGTGGCTGGCCGAAGACCTCCGGCGGACGCGGGCTGCACGTGTTCGTGCCGATCGAGCCGCGCTGGACCTTCACCCAGGTCCGGCGCGCCGCCATCGCCGTCGGCCGGGAGATGGAACGCCGGATGCCCGAGCGGGTGACCATCAAGTGGTGGAAGGAGGAGCGCGGCGAGCGCATCTTCATCGACTACAACCAGACCGCCCGCGACCGCACCATCGCCTCCGCCTACTCCGTACGGCCCCGCCCGCACGCCCCCGTGTCGGCGCCCCTGCGCTGGGAGGAGGTCGGCGTGGCCCACCCGCGCGACTTCGACATCGCGACGATGCCGGCCCGCTACGCCGAACTCGGCGACGTGCACGCCGACATGGACGACCACGCCTACTCCCTGGACGCCCTCCTCGACCTCGCCCGCCGCGACGAACACGACCACGGGCTCGGCGACCTGCCCTATCCGCCGGAGTACCCGAAGATGCCGGGGGAGCCCAGGCGGGTCCAGCCGAGCCGGGCCCGCAAGAGCCCCTCCTGAGAGGGTCCCGCAGGCGCCGAGAGCGCTCTGAGGGCGGGTTCCGCGCAGGGCTATCCTGGCCCCACCACCGAGGAGGAGCCCCGCAGTGACCGAGACAGCCCCGCGTCCCACGCTGGAGGCCGTGGCCGCGCGGGCCGGGGTCTCCCGGGCCACCGTCTCACGGGTGGTCAACGGCGGGGACGGGGTCAGGGAGCCGCTCGTCGAGCGGGTCCGGCGGGCCGTGGAGGAACTCGGGTACGTCCCCAACCAGGCCGCCCGCAGCCTGGTGACCAGACGGCACGACGCCGTCGCCGTCGTCATCGCCGAACCCGAGACGCGGGTCTTCGCCGACCCCTTCTTCGCACTCCAACTCCGAGGCATCAGCAAGGAGTTGACGGCTCATGACAACCAGCTGGTGCTGCTGCTCACCGAGGGCCGGGACGACCACGCCCGGGTCGCCCGCTATCTCGCCGGCGGCCATGTCGACGGCGCCCTCGTCTTCTCCCTCCACCTCGACGACCCGCTGCCCGGTCTGATCCAGGGCGCCGGTGTGCCCACCGTGTTCGGCGGGCGCCCCGGCTGGAGCGACGGCACCCGGGACGTCGTCTACGTCGACAGCGACAACCGCGGCGGCGCCCGCGAGGCCGTGCGCCACCTCGTGGGCCTGGGCCGCCGCCGGGTCGCGCACATCACCGGGCCCCTCGACCAGACCTCCGCCGCGGACCGCCTCCAGGGCTTCCGGGACGTCATGGCCGACGCGGACCCGCGGCTCGTGGCGGAGGGCGACTTCACCCCCGGCGGCGGCGAGCGCGCGATGCGGGAACTCCTGGACCGCAGCCCCGACCTCGACGCCGTGTTCGCCGCCAACGACCTCAGCGCCGCGGGCGCCCTGCGCGTCCTGCGCGCACACGGGCGGCGCGTGCCCGAGGACGTGGCGGTGGTCGGCTTCGACGACATGCTGCCCGTGGCCGAACAGACCGCTCCGCCGCTGACGACGGTCCGTCAGGACATCGAGGAGATGGGCCGGATCATGGCCCGCCTCCTCCTCCACGGCGGCCACGACCCCGCCGCCCCCGGCCCCGGCACGGTCCTGCCGACCACCCTGGTCCGCCGCGCCTCCGCCTAGCCCTTAGGGCGTGTTCGAAAGCAGTGTCGTCCGCCCGGAGGGCCTGGGGGCACCTCCCACGCCCTGGAGGCAGTGGGGGAGGGGCTTCCGAAACACGCCTCAGGAAGTTCCGGCAGTCCCTCAGGCCGGCCGGGGTGCGCTCCTCATCACCGCGAAGCGTGCGCCGTCCGGGTCGGCGAGTGAGGCGATGCGGCCGACGCCCGGCAGGTCGACGGCCGCCCGCCGCACCGACCCGCCCAGCTCCCCGGCGCGGGCGACGGCCGTGTCCACGTCGGCGACCTCGAAGTACGGCAGCCAGTACGCGCCCGACACCGCCCCTGCCTCCTCGGGATCGTCGCCCGGCGGGACGATCCCGCCGAACATGGCCTCCGGTCCGGCGCCGGCCGGGTTGACGCACGTGTACGTGCCGCCCGGGAACGGCACGGCCGACGTCTCCAGGCCCAGGGCGGCCCCGTAGAAGGCGGCGGCCGCCGCCTCGTCCGGCGTGTACAGCTCGACCCAGCGCAGCGAGCCCGGGTCGCCCGCTATGTCCACGCCCTTGATCTGTCCCGGCTGCCAGACGCCGAACGGCGCGCCGGCGGAGTCGGCGAGGATCGCCATCGTGCCCTGGCCCATGACGTCCATGGGCGGGAAGAGGACGCTGCCGTGCGCCTGCTCGACCGCCTTGCAGGTGTCCTCCGCGTCCGCCGACTGGAAGTACACCGTCCACGACGGCGGACCCTGCTCGGGCGTGGTCTGCATGCCGCCGGCCGCCGTCCTCCCGTCCAGCTGGAAGAAGCCGTAGCCGCCGGCGTCCGGCCCCGCCGACCGGAACCGCCAGCCGAAGAGGGCGCCGTAGAAGGCCGAAGCGCGCTCGATGTCCGACGTGCCGACGTCGACCCAGTTCGGAGCGCCGTTGACGAAACGGGTGGTGAGCATCGCGCCCTCCTCCTCGCAGTCCCGTTCTGTGCACTGCCGAGTCTGGCACCGCCCACTGACAACCGCCGCCCGGCCGTGTATATCCGGCGTTGAGCGAACGTTTTTCGCCGCCCGGCACGATCCTCGCCATGTACACCGACACGATCCGCACACCCGAGCTCGCCTGGCAGCGGGAGGCGCTGTGCGCGCAGACCGGGGCGGACTTCTTCTTCCCGGAGCCCGGCAGCTCGGTCCGCGAGGCCAAGCGCATCTGCGGCCTGTGCGAGATGCGCCCCGCCTGTCTCGACTACGCCCTGAACCACGACGAACGCTTCGGCGTGTGGGGCGGCCTCTCCGAGAAGGAACGGCTCGAACTGCGCCGCACCTCGTCCTGAACCCGGCACACACGGCACGGTCGGCCGCACGACCGGGTCGGCATATTCGGGAGACCGCGTCGCGGGGGTGCGGTTAAGATCCCGAAAAGCGCGTCCGGATGTAGCGCAGAGGCAGGCGCACCGCCTTGCCCAGGCGACCACGCCGGTTCGAATCCGGCTGTCCGGATGCGCGCGGGGTCCTGTAGAGCAGAGGCAGACTCGCCGCCTTCTCAGGGCGGTCACGCCGGTTCGAATCCGGTCGGGACCACGGTTCGACGCGGCAGGGGCGGGCGGGGACGGATGGGCGCGGAGATCACCGAGGCGGACATCGCCGCCTTTCACGACGTCGTGGGCCGGCTGCGCGCCCTGCCCGTCGACGATCCCGTCCGGCTGCGGGCCGAGCAGGTCGCGGCGTCCTTCGCCCGCGACGGCCGGCTGCGCCGGCGCAAGGCGCGCGGCGCGCAGGTGTCCGCCGCCGACGCGGCGGCGATGGCCGCGACCTCGACCGGGGCGCTGGACCGCCGCGAGGACGCGCCCCTGACGGACGACGTCCGACACGGAGCCGAGGCTGTGGGGTCGGCCGAGAGCACGGGCCGAACCCCGGGCACGGAGCCCGTCGCAAGCCCCGTACCCGGCACCCCCCGCGTCGTGGGCGTCTACCGCCGGCCCCGCACCTGCTACGTCTGCAAGCTGCCGTACCGACAGGTCGACGCCTTCTACCACCGTCTCTGTCCCGCCTGCGCCGCCGACAACAGTGCGCGCCGCGCCCTGAGCACCGACCTGAGCGGACGCCGGGTCCTGCTGACCGGCGGCAGGGTGAAGATCGGCTTCCAGCTGGCTCTGATGATGCTGCGCGACGGCGCGGAGGTCGCCGTCACCTCCCGGTTCCCGCACGACACCGTGCGCCGGTTCCACGCCGAGCCCCGCAGCGCGGCCTGGCGGGACCGGCTCACCGTCCTCGCCGTCGACCTGCGCGACCCGCGCCAGGTGCTGGGCCTGTGCGAGGACCTGCGCCGGGAGGGCGAGCCGCTCGACATCCTCGTCAACAACGCGGCCCAGACCGTGCGCCGCCCGCCCTCGTCCTACGCCCTGCTGGCCGCCGGCGAGCACGACACGCTGCCCGAAGGCGCGCGCCCCGCGCCCGGCTTCAAGCCGATGCGCATGCTGGAGGGTCTCGGCGGCTCCCTCTCCGCCCTGCCCGCAGCCCTGCACGAGGCCGACGAGGCCGGGCTGCTGCCCGACCCGTCCCCGGAGAACTCCTGGTCCGCGCGGCTCGGCGAACTCGACCCGGCCGAGGTGCTGGAGACGCAGCTCGTCAACTCCCTCGCCCCCGCCCTGCTGTGCGACCGGCTGCTGCCGCTGCTGCTCGCCTCCCCGCGCCCGCGCCGCTACGTGATCAACGTGACCGCCGTGGAGGGCCGGTTCGCCGTGCGCAACAAGACGGCGGGGCACCCGCACACCAACATGGCCAAGGCCGCCCTCAACATGCTCACCCGCACCAGCGCCGCCGAACTCGCCGAGCAGGGCGTGCACATGTGCGCCGTCGACACGGGCTGGATCACCGACGAGAACCCCGCGCCCAAGAAGGCCAGGATGGCGAACGCGGGCTTCCGCACCCCGCTGGACATCGTGGACGGCGCGGCCCGCGTGTACGACCCCGTCGTCCGCGGCGAGGCCGGCGACCCGGTGGCGGGCGTGTTCCTGAAGGACTACCGCGAGGCGCAGTGGTGACCGGCCCCGCCGTCCCCTCTCCCTGGTCTCCCTGACACCGGACCCGAGCCGCTACGCTCTGCGTCAAGGGCGGGGTCGTAGCGCAGAGGCAGGCGCACCGGTCTCCAAAACCGGAACACGCTGGTTCGAATCCAGCCACCCCGCCCCCTGACGTCCTTCGACTCCCTACCGTCGCACCCCGTTTCCGGCGACGGCACCCGCCGTCGCCGTCAACTCGCGGGCGGTGCCGTGGAACGTGCCCATGAGTCGCGCCAGCGCCGTCCACGCCTCCTCCCGGTCGCCCAGGTGACGCCGCACCAGGGGCCGCAAGGCGTCTTCGGCTTCGCCGATCCGCGCCGGGAACAGCGATCCGCCCATGGACAGCAGATCCAGGACGCGTACGGCGGGCCCGTGGTCCAGGGCGTACTGCGCCGGGCCGTCGACGACGCCCGCGCCACGGAGCCGGTGGGTGAACTTGGGGTGCGCGCCGAAGCCGGCGCGGGTCGCGGGCGGGCAGTCGGGGCGTACGGCCAGCGCCCAGCGCGCGTAACCCGGCAGGGCGCGCTCGGCGTCCGCCTCGGTGACCGATGCCCAGTCGTCCGGGGTGAGGACCATGGACGCGGCCGCGCGCCCGGTGGCCATGGTGGTCGCCGCGCGCAGGGCGCCGACCAGGCCGTGGCGGACGTAGCTCTCGGGTATGCCGGGTTCCTCGACCGGCAGCCGCCAGCCCGGCCGCGGTGGCCGCTCACGCCCGAGGCCGAACGGGATGCCGCGGGCGAGGGCCCGGCGCAGGCCGGTGTCGAGGCCGGTGTACTGCCACACCACGGCGTTCAGCTGCGGGTCGTCCTCCTGGAGCACCCACAGCACGAGGGAGGACGGGACGCCCGGCGGCCATGTCCACGGCCGGCTCAGCCGCTGCCGCCGCGACGCGGAGGTCTGGCGCGCGCCGCCCGTCAGCCCGACGCGTGCGCGGACGCGCCGGGCGGTCTCCTCGTCGGTCAGACCGAGCAGGAAACCGAGCGCCCGGCCCTCCGGGTGGCTGTGGTGCATGGCGGCATGATGCCGCATGACGCCGACGGCCCGCACCGGGAAATCGCTTCCCTGTGCGGGCCGTCGGCTCGAGCGGTGTGTTGCCGGGGTCGGCGGGTGTCAGGCTCCGGCGCGTGCCGCCATCCGTGCCTTGCGCGCCGCCAGCTTCTCGTCGAACTTCAGGGCCTCGGCGTCCAGACCGTCCATGTACAGGCCGAGTTCCTCCTGCGCCTTCAGGCCCTCGGGGCCGAGACCGTCGATCTCCATCACCTTCAGGAAGCGCAGCACCGGCTGGAGCACGTCGTCGTGGTGGATGCGCAGGTTGTAGACCTCGCCGATCGCCATCTGCGCCGCGGCCCGCTCGAAGCCGGGGATGCCGTGGCCGGGCATGCGGAAGTCGACGACGACGTCCCGCACGGCCTGCATGGTGAGGTCGGGGGCGAGTTCGAAGGCGGCCTTCAGGAGGTTGCGGTAGAAGACCATGTGGAGGTTCTCGTCGGTCGCGATGCGGGCCAGCATGCGGTCGCAGACCGGGTCGCCGGACTGGTGACCGGTGTTGCGGTGGGAGATGCGGGTCGCGAGCTCCTGGAAGGAGACGTAGGCGATCGAGTGGAGCATCGAGTGCCGGTTGTCGGACTCGAAGCCCTCGCTCATGTGGGACATCCGGAACTCCTCCAGCTTGTCCGGGTCCACCGCGCGCGAGGCCAGCAGGTAGTCGCGCATCACGATGCCGTGCCGGCCCTCCTCCGCCGTCCAGCGGTGCACCCAGGTGCCCCAGGCGCCGTCCCGGCCGAACAGGCTGGCGATCTCGTGGTGGTAGCTGGGGAGGTTGTCCTCGGTCAGGAGGTTCACGACCAGGGCGATACGGCCGATCTCGGTGACCTTCGACTGCTCCTTCTCCCAGGCCTCGCCGTCCTCGAAGAAGCCGGGGAAGTTGCGGCCGTCGCTCCAGGGCACGTACTCGTGCGGCATCCAGTCCTTGGTGACCTTCAGGTGCCGGTCGAGCTCCTTCTCGACAACTTCCTCCAGGGCGTACAGCAGCTTGGCGTCGGTCCAGACGGAGGGGCTGCCGAGGTGCGGGGAGGCGATCGTCACGGGTACTCCAGGGGACGAGATGCAGAGCGGAGAGACATCCGGTGCTACACCGGAACTTACGGGATCGTAGGCTACGAATCCGTAGGTTACGAATCCGTAGGTTAAGGGCGCCGTAAAGAGCGCTGATCAGCCGCCGGTCGACCGGGCCCCAGCCGACTCGCCGAGCCGTCGAACCGATCTTTCCGGGTACGCGGAACAGCCCCGGGACGCACGGGTCCCGGGGCTGAGGCGGCGCACACGTCACGCGGTCAGGCGTACAGCTCCCGCAGTCGCACCGAGAGGCATGTCACACAGCCCTCCAGCTTCTCGAACTCGCTGATGTCGACCACGACGGGCTCGTACCCGAGGCTTTCGAGCAGCTCCTGCGTCCTCGGCGCGCTGGCCGCCATGAGCAGCTTGGGGCCGCCCAGCAGCACCACGTGCGCGCCGGCCTCCTCGGGCACCGAGAGGAACCGCGGGAACAGCGAGGGGCGGTCCACCTTCGGGATGTGCCCGATCACCGTGCCGTCCGGGAGCGCGGTGACCGCCGACTTCAGATGCAGCACCTTGCTCACCGGCACCGCCACGACCCGCGCCCCCAGCGGCTCGAAGGCCTCCCGCACCTGCTGCACGCCGGCCGCGTTCGTACGGCCGCCCCGGCCCACGTAGACCGTGTCGCCGACCTTCAGCACGTCGCCGCCGTCCAGCGTGCCCGGCTCCCAGATCCAGTTGACCGAGCAGCCCATACGGGCCACGGCCTCCTCGACGCCGGCGGTCTCCTCCCGCCGGGACTCGGCGCCGGGCCGCGCGATCAGGGCGACGTTGCGGTACATCACGACGGCGTCCTCGACGAACACCGAGTCGGGGCAGTCGTCGGCCGGATCGACCTCGACGGTCTCCCAGCCGTGCGCCCGCAGGGCCTCGACGTACGCCTCCCACTGCTTCAGGGCGAGGCCCACGTCGACCGTCTCCCGCTCGAGGTGCGTCACCAGGCCTTCGGCGAGGCGCGGGCTGGGGCGGCGGATGAGGGCCTTCTTGCTGGGCACGTCCAGGTCTCCGAATCGGCGGGGTGGCTCGGGGCCTGCCCGGCAGACCCCGACCGGCGCCCCTGTCCGACGCCGATCCGCCATCATGCAACCCCTCCCGCCCAGCACAAAACCCCCGCGGCGCCGCCCCGCGCCCGTCCTGAGCCCCGGCCGGCGCCGCGGCTCACGCAGGGGCGCTCACCTCGTCCTCGGTCGTCTCCCGCAACTCCCCGTCCAGCAGCAGCCAGCGGGTGATGCCGAGCGACTTCAGGAACGGCAGGTCGTGGCTGGCGACGATCAGGGCGCCTTCGTACGACTCCAGGGCCGTGGTGAGCTGGCGCACACTCGCCATGTCGAGGTTGTTGGTCGGCTCGTCCAGCATCAGCAGCTGCGGCGCCGGCTCGGCCAGCATCAGCGCCGCCAGCGCCGCCCGGAACCGCTCCCCACCCGACAGCGTCGCCGCCCGGCGGTCGGCGCGGGCGCCGCGGAACAGGAAGCGGGCCAGCCGGGCGCGGATCCGGTTCGCGGTGGCGCCGGGCGCGTAGCGGGCCACGTTCTCGGCCACGGTCAGCTCGCCGTCGAGCACGTCCAGCCGCTGGGGCAGGAAACGCAGCGGCACATGCGTGTGCACCTCGCCCGCCACCGGTTCCAGCTCGCCGGCGACGGTGCGCAACAGCGTCGTCTTGCCCGCGCCGTTGCGCCCGACCAGCGCCACCCGCTCCGGCCCGCGCAGATCGAGACCGCCCGCCACGCGCTCGCCGTACGCGAGGCGCAGGTCCCGCAGGGTGAGCACGTCACGGCCCGGCGGCACCGCCGTGTACGGCAGGTCCACGCGGATCTCGTCCTCGTCGCGCACCGCCTCCGCGGCCTCGTCGAGCCGCTCCCTGGCCTCGGCGAGCCGCTCCTCGTGGAGGATGCGGTGCTTGCCCGCGGACTCCTGCGCCGCTCGCTTGCGCGCCCCCATCACGATCTTCGGCTCGCGTTTCTGCTCCTGCATCTTCTGCCCGTACCGCTTGCGGCGGGCCAGCTTGACCTGGGCGTCGACCAGTTCGCGTTTCTGCTTGCGCAGGTCGGCCTCGGCGACCTTCAACATGCGCTCGGCGGCCTCCTGTTCGACGACGAGTGCCTCCTCGTAGGCGGAGAAGTTGCCGCCGTACCAGGTGATCTCCCCGGCGTGCAGATCGGCGATCTGGTCGACGAGGTCCAGGAGTTCGCGGTCGTGGCTGACGACGACCATGACCCCCGGCCAGGACGCGACGGCCGCGTACAGCCGCCGCCGTGCGTGCAGGTCGAGGTTGTTGGTGGGCTCGTCCAGCAGCAGGACGTCCGGGCGGCGCAGCAGCAGCGCGGCCAGCCTCAGCAGGACCGACTCGCCGCCGGAAATTTCGCCGACGGTGCGGTCCAACCCGATGTGGCCGAGCCCGAGTTCGCCGAGAGCGGCGAGGGCGCGCTCCTCGACGTCCCAGTCGTCGCCGACGGTCTCGAAGTGCTTCTCGGACACGTCGCCGGCCTCGATCGCGTGCAGTGCGGCCCGCCGGGCGGCGATGCCCAGCGCCTCGTCGACGCGGAGGGAGGTGTCCAGGGTGACGTTCTGCGGGAGATGGCCTACCTCGCCGGTGATGTGCACGGCGCCTTCGGCAGGGGCGAGTTCACCGGTGAGCAGTTTCAACAGAGTGGACTTGCCGGAGCCGTTGACGCCGACGAGCCCGGTCCGGCCGGGGCCGAAGGCGGTGTCGAGCCCTTCGAAGACGGGCGTGCCGTCGGGCCAGGCGAAGGACAGGGCGGAACAGGTGACAGATGATGACAAGTGGGCCTCGCGGTCGCGTGTGCGGTCAGGACGACGCGTATCGAGACACCGGGAGGCGGCGACCACCGCGGGGGAGCGGCAGGGATGCGGTCAGGGAAGAAACCCATGGTGACGGGGCCCGTTCGCAAGGACGGCTCGACGCCGAGGTCGCACGCTGCGCGCACGCCTGACAGGCGTGGCGCGGTGTCTCTGACCTCAGACGTACAACGTCCTTCTCCCTTCGGCGGCGACAGAAGCGTTCTCACCGTAAGGGGGCCGCGAGGGCCGGTCAACGCATTAAAAGGTCCGGGCACCCACCGGTTTCGCACGTCCCGCCCACTTCGGGCCTTCGGCCGGGTCAGGCGTCCCGCATCAGCTCCGCCAGGCCGTTGTCGAGGTCGAGCTGCAGGTGCTCCCGCCCGGCCGGCACCAGCTCGCTCGTGGCCTGGAGGAACCGCCGGATCTCCGACGAGTGCACGTGCACGATCGCGGTGCCCTCGGGCGCGTGGAACTCCAGCACCGTCCTGTCGTAGCCGTAGGGGCGGACGCGGACGTCACCGTGGCCCTCCGCCTCGTGCAGCCCCGCCGTGAGCAGATCGCGGGCGAAGGTCCAGCAGACCTCGACGCCCTCCAGGGTGGCCGGGGCGGGGAAGGTCATGCGGACGGCGAAGGGGTCGCGACGGTCGTAGTGCAGCGTGGCGGGGATGCTCGACATCCGAGGTGCGGCGGCGACCAGGCGGGCCTCAACGGGCTGATCGATGACGATGGACAACGCCTTGCTCCCTTGTGACAGCGGGACGAACTACCGGGGGTGAGTGCAGCCGGACACTGGAAGAGACGTCGGAACCTGCCGGTGCGTGCACATGCAATGCGAGTGACCTCGGTCACCGAGTTTCATGCACACGAGTGACTCACCTCTCTTCCTGTGCCCCGTAAGGCGATTGAGGCGACCGTGGTCCTCTGGACGCCGTCAGGGCCGTGGGCTAGCTTCCCGCGCCATGAGACCCCTGGGGAAGACGCGACACACGGTACGAACGGTTCCGACGGCGGGGACGGCTCCCGCCACCCGCACAACCCCGACATCTCCCCCCTTCCTGAAGAGGCGCGCCGCGCGAGCCGTCATGGCAGCGGCGGCGGCCTGCGCGGCCGTCCTGGCCGTGACGGCCGCCCCGGCCCGGGCGGTGGACCGGGCGCCCGCACCGGAGGCGGGCCGCGCCCCCGCCGTACCGGGCGGCCACGCGCCCGCGTGGGCCCTCAAGGACACCGGCAAGCCCGCCGTCCGCTTCCGCGGCCTGGCCGCCGTCGACCGGAACACGGCCTGGGCGGCCGGCAGCCTCGGCACCGTCCTGCGCACCGCCGACGGCGGGCGGACCTGGCGGGACGTCTCCCCGCCCGGCGCCGCCGAGTTGCAGTTCCGCGACATCGAGGCGTTCGACGCGCGCCGCGCCGTGGTGCTGGCCATCGGCGAGGGCGAGGCCTCCCGTGTCTACCGCACGGACGACGGCGGAGCCACCTGGAAGGAGTCCTTCCGCAACACCGACGCCAGGGCCTTCTACGACTGCATGACCTTCTTCGACCGCCGCCACGGCCTGGCGATGAGCGACCCGGTGGACGGCAAGTTCCGCATCCTGTCCACGAGCGACGGCGGCCGCTCCTGGAAGGTGCTGCCCGACCGGGGCATGCCGCCCGCCCTGGAAGGCGAGGCGGGCTTCGCGGCCGGCGGCCAGTGCCTGGTCTCCGCCGGGTCCCGCGACGTCTGGCTCGCCACCGGCGGCGGGGCACGCGCGCGAGTGCTGCACTCCTTTGACCGCGGACTGACCTGGAAGGCCGCCGACGCCCCGATCCCCGCGGGCGACCCTGCGCGCGGAGTCTTCGCCCTCGCCTTCCGCGACCGCGCCCACGGCCTCGCCGTGGGCGGCGACTACCGGCCCGACCAGGTCTCCCCCCGGTCGGCCGCCACGACCGGCGACGCCGGCCGGACCTGGCGGACCGCCGCCGCACCCCCGCCCGCCTACCGCTCCGGCGTCGCCTGGCTGCCGCACAGCCGGACCGCCGCCCTCGCCGTCGGCCCCACCGGAACCGACCTGACCACCGACGCCGGCCGCACCTGGCGCACGGTCGACACCGGTTCCTACGACACCGTCGACTGCACCCGGGACGGGGCCTGCTGGGCGGCCGGCGAGCAGGGGCGGGTGGCACGGCTGGAGAGGTGAGCGGTTTCAGGGGTACCCGGGCGGTGCGAACGCGAAAGCCGCGAAAGGAGTGAGCGCACATGCCACGCGGTTCCAGCCCCAAGCGGGAGCGCCAGTACGAGCACATCAAGAAGAGCGCGCAGGACCGGGGTGAGAGCACCGGCCGGGCGGAGGAGATCGCCGCCAGGACCGTCAACAAGGAACGCGCCCGGGCCGGCGAGTCCAAGACCGCCAGCCGGACATCCACGCAGGACATGTCGTCCGGCAAGCGCGGGGGCCAGCGGTCCGGCAAGGGCTCCCAGGGGCCCACGTACGACCAGCTGTACGAGGAGGCCAAGCGGCGGGGCGTCCACGGCCGTTCGGACATGAACAAGAGCCAGCTGCAGCGCGCCCTGGACGACAAGGGCTGACCCGGCCGCCGGGGAACTCGATCGCGGACCGGCCCGCGGGAGCCGTACGCTCGTCACCGCCATGACGACCGTACGCATTCCCGCGGGCTGGCCCGCGACCGAGGCAGAGGCCCACGCCGTCCAGGACGCGCTGCGAGCCCGGGTGGTGCTCGACGAACCCGGGCCGCCTCCGGGCACCGGCCGGGTGACGGGGGTGGACGTCGCCTACGACGACGAGCGGGACGTCGTCGCCGCCGCGGCCGTCGTGCTCGACGCGGCGACCCTCGACGTCGTCGCCGAGGCGACCGCCGTCGGACGGATCTCCTTCCCGTACGTGCCCGGTCTGCTCGCCTTCCGCGAGATCCCCACGGTGCTGGCCGCGCTCGACGCGCTGCCCTGCCCGCCGGGCCTCATCGTGTGCGACGGCTACGGCCTCGCCCACCCGCGCCGATTCGGGCTCGCCAGCCACCTCGGCGTCCTCACCGGCCTGCCCACGATCGGCGTCGCCAAGAACCCCTTCGCCTTCACGTACGACGACCCCGGCGTCCCGCGTGGATCGGCGTCCCCGCTGCTCGCGGGCGCCGACGAGGTGGGCCGCGCGCTGCGCACCCGCGAGGGCGTCAAGCCGGTCTTCGTGTCCGTCGGCCACCGGGTGACCCTGGACCGCGCCTGCGCCCACACGCTCGCGCTCACCCCGCGGTTCCGGCTCCCGGAGTCGACCCGCCGGGCCGACGCGCTGTGCCGGCGGGCGCTCCGGGAGGCGACGGCGAGCCCCTGAGCGGGGCGCGCCGTTCGAGTACGCCGTCTGAGTACCCGTACGGATGCGCCGCCCGGCCGCCGCCCGGCAGTGTGGCCGCCATGACGACGCATCGTTGCCCCGAGCCGCCGGCCGGCCCCGCCCTGCCCGTGCGGCGCGCCATGAACGCGGCGCTGGTCCTCGCCCTGCTGGCCGGACTGGGCTGGATCGCCGGCATGATCTACACCCTGGCCCGGTGGAACCTCTGAGCCGCCGGGTCGGGCCCAGGCCTCAGCGGCGCGCCGCCACCCGGAAGCGGATGCCCGCGGCGCCGAGCCGTTCGATCAGGGCGTCGCCCATCGCGACCGCCGTCGTGACCTGCCCGGCCGTCTCCGGCAGGTCGTCCAGGGCCAGGGCGAGCGCCGCCTCGGCGAACATCTTCGCCGTCTCGTCGTAGCCGGGGTCGCCGCCCGACACCTCGGTGAAGACCCGCCGGCCGCCGCCCTCGCCCACGAACCGCACCGAGAACCAGCTGCGCGCCCGGCGCTCGGCACTCGGCCCGTCGCCGGGCTTCAGCCGCTCCGACAGCCAGCGCCGCACGGGCGGCACCTGGGCGGCGGCGAACAGCGCCCCCACGCCCGCCACACCGCCCACGGCGACCGGCAGACGCCGTACGGCCGCGTAGTGGCGGTAGCGGAAGTCGGGTCCGTAGCGGTCCAGCGCCTTCGCGGAGCGGCGCACGATCTGCGGGTCGATGGTGGGCAGCGGCAGCGCCCAGGCGCCGACCTCCGGCGCGAACCGGGGCGGCCCGGTGGGCGCGCCCGCCCGCCGGCCCATCAGCCGGGGCTCGTGCCGGCGCCGCTCCCGCGCCGCGGCCGCCATCCGCCGCCCGCGTGCGAACTGCCCCAGCGCGGAGGCGAACGTCCCGCCCGAGAAGGCGGCGTCGGCGGTCACGAAGCCGTCCACCGTCAGCGGCACGCCCGCGGGCAGTTGACGGACCGTGAAGTACACGCCCAGATCGTGCGGCACGGAGTCGAAGCCGCACGCGTGCACCAGGCGCGCCCCGGTCTCCCGCGCGCGTGCGTCGTGCCGGACGTACGTCAGGTCGACGAACTCCGGCTCCCCGGTGAGGTCGAGGTAGTCGGCGCCGGCGTCCGCGCAGGCGGCCACCAGGTCCTCGCCGTAGGCCACATAGGGGCCGACCGTCGTCGCCACCACGCGTGCCTGCCGGGCGAGCGCGCGCAGGGAGGCCGTGTCGGACACGTCGGCCCGCAGCACCCCCGGCTCCGCGCCGCCCGGAAGCCGGTCGCGCAGCCGGCGCAGCTTGACCTCGTCGCGCCCGGCGATCGCCCAGCGCAGGCCCTCGGGCGCGTGGGCGGCCAGGTACTCCGCGGTGAGCGTCCCGACGAAGCCGGTGGCCCCGAAGAGCACGATGTCGTACGGACGGTCCGACCTGTTCAGCCTGCTCATGA
Source organism: Streptomyces sp. NPDC101166 (assembly GCF_044768125.1). Taxonomy (NCBI): domain Bacteria; kingdom Bacillati; phylum Actinomycetota; class Actinomycetes; order Kitasatosporales; family Streptomycetaceae; genus Streptomyces; species Streptomyces sp. NPDC101166. Next base: position 79,621 of record NZ_JBIWPF010000002.1, on the reverse strand, counting down.
CACCCCTTTGTCGTGCAGCCCGCGCCGCTGTGGGTGGCCGAGGTTAGCGTGAGCGGTGCGAAGCCCGGCGACGAGGCCACGAGCAGCGGGTGGCCGTGCCCGGGAACGACCGGAAAAAGCGGGAGAAGGCACGCGCCCGGTCCGCGCCCGCCCCCTCCCGACCGCCCGCCGGGAGAAACCCCGCGTCGCGCACTAAACTGGCTAAGCGCTTGCTCGCTCGCCTCTTGTGTCCACGGGAACACGTTCCTAGCATCACTGGTGTTACATCGGTTGTGTCACAGCAAGGGGGCTGGATGACAACGGCAGACACCGCGGACGCGGCACCCCCGCCCCGGCACGGCCCGCTCACGGGCGTACGCGTGGTCGAGCTCGCCGGCATCGGCCCCGGCCCCTTCGCGGCGATGCTCCTCGCCGACCTCGGCGCCGACGTCGTCCGCGTCGACCGCCCCGGCGGCTCCGCCCTCGCCGTCGACCCCGCCCACGACGTCACCAACCGCAACAAGCGCTCGGTGATCGTCGACCTGAAGTCCCCCGACGGGCCCGCGCGCGTCCTCGACCTCGCCGCCCGCGCCGACGTGCTGCTGGAGGGCAACCGCCCCGGCGTCGCCGAACGCCTCGGTGTCGGCCCCGAGGCCTGCCACGCCCGCAACCCCCGGCTGGTCTACGGCCGGATGACCGGGTGGGGCCAGGACGGCCCCCTCGCCCCTCGCGCCGGCCACGACATCGCCTACATCGCCCTCACCGGCGCCCTCGGCCTGATCGGCCCCCCGGACACGCCCCCGCCCGCCCCCGCCAACCTCCTCGGGGACTACGCCGGCGGCTCCCTCTACCTCGTCGTCGGCGTCCTGGCCGCACTGCACCACGCGCGCGCGACCGGCGAGGGCCAGGTCGTCGACGCCGCCATCGTCGACGGAACGGCGCACCTGTCCGCCATGCTCCACGGCATGCTCGCCGCCGGGCGCTGGCAGGACCGCCGCGCAGCCAACCTCCTGGACGGCGGCTGTCCCTACTACGGCACCTACGAGACCGCCGACGGCGGCCACATGGCCGTCGGCGCCCTGGAACCGCAGTTCTACGACACCTTCGTACGCCTGCTGGGGCTCGACGACTTCGGTGACGCCCGCAAGGACCCCTCCCGCTGGGACGACCTGCGCGAGGCGGTCGCCGCCCGCTTCAAGTCCCGCACCCGGGACGAGTGGACGGCCCTCTTCGCGGACACCGACGCATGCGTGGCGCCCGTGCTGTCGCTGAGCGAGGCCCCGCGCCACCCGCACCTCGCCGCCCGCGGCACCTTCACCGACCACGGCGGCATCACCCAGCCCGCCCCCGCGCCCCGCTTCTCCCTGACCCCGGCCGCCGTGCGCGGCGGCCCCGCCCGGCCCGGCGCCGACACCGCCGAGGTGGCGCGCGACTGGGACGTCCCGCTGCTCGTCACGGACCCTCCCCGCCAGGGCGACCGTTCCTCCTCGGCCCACCCTCCCCGAAAGGCCTCCCAGTGAGCACCGAAGCGTACGTGTACGACGCGATCCGCACCCCGCGCGGGCGCGGCAAGGCGAACGGCGCCCTGCACGGGACCAAGCCCATCGACCTCGTCGTCGGCCTGATCCACGAGCTGCGCGACCGCTTCCCCGGACTCGACCCGGCCGCCGTCGACGACATCGTCCTCGGCGTCGTCAGCCCCGTCGGCGACCAGGGCTCCGACATCGCGCGCACCGCCGCGATCGCCGCCGGACTGCCCGACACGGTCGCCGGCGTGCAGGAGAACCGCTTCTGCGCCTCGGGCCTGGAAGCCGTCAACCTGGCTGCCGCGAAAGTCCGTTCAGGATGGGAGGACCTCGTTCTCGCCGGCGGCGTGGAGTCGATGTCCCGGGTGCCGATGGCCTCCGACGGCGGCGCCTGGTTCAACGACCCGATGACCAACCTCGCCGTGAACTTCGTGCCCCAGGGCATCGGCGCCGACCTCATCGCCACCATCGAGGGCTTCACCCGGCGCGACGTCGACGAGTACGCGGCCCTCTCCCAGGAGCGGGCGGCCGCCGCCTGGAAGGACGGCCGCTTCGACCGCTCCGTCGTGCCGGTCAGGGACCGCAGCGGCCTGGTCGTCCTCGACCACGACGAGCACCCGCGCCCCGGCACCACCGCGGACTCCCTCGCCGGACTCAAGCCGTCCTTCGCCGACATCGGCGAACTCGGCGGCTTCGACGCGGTCGCCCTGCAGAAGTACCACTGGGTGGAGAAGATCGACCACGTCCACCACGCGGGCAACTCCTCCGGCATCGTCGACGGCGCCTCACTCGTCGCGATCGGCTCCAAGGAGGTCGGCGAACGGTACGGGCTCACCCCGCGCGCGCGGATCGTCTCCGCCGCCGTCTCCGGCTCCGAGCCCACCATCATGCTCACCGGACCCGCCCCCGCCACCCGCAAGGCCCTCGCCAAGGCGGGCCTGACGGTCGACGACATCGACCTCGTCGAGATCAACGAGGCCTTCGCCGCCGTCGTCCTGCGCTTCGTCAAGGACATGGGCCTGTCCCTGGACAAGGTCAACGTCAACGGCGGCGCCATCGCCCTCGGCCATCCCCTCGGCGCCACCGGCGCGATGATCCTCGGCACTCTCGTCGACGAACTGGAGCGCCAGGACAAGCGCTACGGCCTCGCCACGCTGTGCGTGGGCGGCGGCATGGGCATCGCGACCATCGTCGAACGCCTCTGACCACCCCGGCGGAACAACAGACTTCAACGGAGACCCTGTCATGACACAGAGCACTGCCATCCGCTGGGAACAGGACCGCACCGGCCTCGTCACCCTCGTCCTCGACGACCCCGAACAGTCCGCCAACACCATGAACCAGGCGTTCCGCGACTCGCTCGCGGTGATCGCCGACCGCCTGGAGGCCGAGAAGGACTCCGTCCGGGGCGTGATCATCACCTCCGCCAAGAAGACCTTCTTCGCCGGCGGCGACCTGCGCGACCTGATCCGCGTCACCCCCGGCACCGCACAGCAGCTCCTCGACGGCGGCCTGGAGATCAAGCGCAACCTGCGCCGCATCGAGACCCTCGGCAAGCCCGTCGTCGCCGCACTGAACGGCGCGGCCCTGGGCGGCGGTTACGAGATCGCCCTCGCCTGCCACCACCGGGTCGCCCTCGACGCCCCCGGCTCCCGGATCGGCTGCCCCGAGGTCACCCTCGGACTGCTCCCCGGGGGCGGCGGCGTGGTGCGCACCGTGCGCCTGCTCGGCATCGCCGACGCCCTTCTCAAGGTCCTCCTCAAGGGCACCCAGTACAGCCCGCGGCGCGCCCTGGAGCACGGCCTGATCCACGAGGTGGCCGACACGCCCGAGGACATGCTCGCCAAGGCCCGCGCCTTCATCGACGCACACCCCGAATCGCAGCAGCCCTGGGACCGGCCCGGCTACCGTATCCCCGGCGGTACGCCCTCGAACCCCAAGTTCGCGGCGAACCTGCCCGCCTTCCCGGCCAGTCTGCGCAAGGAGACCAAGGGCGCCCCCTACCCGGCCCCGCGCAACATCCTCGCCGCAGCCGTCGAGGGCGCCCAGGTCGACTTCGAGACCGCGCAGGTCATCGAGGCCCGCTACTTCGTGGAGCTGGCCGCCGGGCAGATCTCCAAGAACATGATCCAGGCGTTCTTCTTCGACCTCCAGGCCGTCAACTCCGGCGCCAACCGGCCCCAGGGCGTCCCGCGGCGCCAGGTCCGCAAGGCCGCCGTCCTCGGCGCCGGGATGATGGGCGCCGGCATCGCCTACTCGTGCGCCCGCGCGGGCATCGACGTCGTGCTCAAGGACGTCTCCCTGGAGGCGGCCGTCAAGGGCAAGGCCTACTCCGAGAAGCTGTGCGCCAAGGCCGTCTCCCGGGGGCGTACGACCCAGGAGAAGGCGGACGCCCTGCTCGCCCGGATCACACCCACCGCCGACCCGCAGGACGTGGCCGGCTGCGACGCCGTCATCGAGGCCGTGTTCGAGGACACCTCCCTCAAGCACAAGGTGTTCCAGGAGATCCAGCACCTCCTCGCCCCCGACGCACTGCTGTGCTCCAACACCTCCACCCTGCCCATCACCGCCCTCGCCGAGGGCGTGGAGCGCCAGACCGACTTCATCGGGCTGCACTTCTTCTCGCCCGTCGACAAGATGCCCCTCGTCGAGATCATCAAGGGCGAGCGGACCGGCGACGAGGCGCTCGCGCGCGCCTTCGACCTGGTCCGGCAGATCAAGAAGACGCCGATCGTCGTCAACGACTCGCGCGGCTTCTTCACCTCCCGGGTGATCGGCCACTTCATCAACGAGGGCGTCGCCATGGTCGGCGAGGGCATCGAGCCCGCCTCCGTCGAACAGGCGGCCGCCCAGGCGGGCTACCCGGCCAAGGTGCTGTCCCTGATGGACGACCTGACCCTCACCCTGCCGCGCAGGATCCGCCAGGAGACCCGGCGGGCCGTTCAGGACGCGGGCGGCGTGTGGAGCGCGCACCCCGCCGAGGCCGTCATCGACCGCATGGTCGACGAGTTCGGCCGCACGGGCCGCAGCGGCGGCGCCGGCTTCTACGAGTACGGGGCCGACGGCAAGCGGGCGGGCCTGTGGCCGGGCCTGCGCGAGCACTTCACCCGCGAGGGCGCGCAGATCCCGTTCCGGGACATGCAGGAGCGCATGCTCTTCGCCGAGGCCCTCGACACGGTCCGGCTGCTGGAGGAGGGCGTGCTGACCTCCGTCGCGGACGCCAACATCGGCTCCCTCTTCGGCATCGGCTTCCCGGGCTGGACCGGCGGCGTGCTCCAGTACATCAACGGCTACGAGGGAGGCCTCACCGGTTTCGTGGCGCGCGCGCGTGAACTCGCCGAGCGCTACGGCGACCGTTTCGCCCCGCCCGCGCTGCTCGTCGAGAAGGCGGAGAAGGGGGAGACCTTCACCGACGGCCGCTGAGCGGCTCACTCAGGGGAGCCGTCCGCCGGCGGCGGCTCCCCGAGCCACTCCCGGACCTCCTCGGTCAGCGACCGCTGGAACGCCGTGAGCAGCGCCTGCACCACCAGCGGCTGCATGTGCGCCGACAGCGACCGCACCGCGCGCGCGTCGCCCTCGGACACCTCCTCGCGCAGCAGCCGCGACATCTCCTGCGCGGCGGCCCGCGCGTGCTCCACGAGCACGGTGCGCGCCGCGAGGATCGACTCCGGGGACAGCGGTACGTCCAGGAGCCGCACGCCCAGCCTCAGCAACCCCGGATCCACCCGGTAGGAGTCCTCGGCGGGAGCCTCGGTCAGCACGCCCATCGCCGTCAGCCGGTCCACGTCCCCCGGCTCCAGCGCCCGTCCCGCCCGCCGGCACAGCTCCTTGCGCGTCACCGTCTCCTGCGCGTCCGGCGCCCACGACGCCACCACCGCGCGGTGGACGGCGAGGTCGTGGGCGTCGAGACCGGCGGGCAGCCGGTCCAGATAGCGCTCGATCGCGGCCAGCGTCATGCCCTGCCGCCTCAGCTCCTCGATCAACGCCAGCCGCGCGAGATGCCCCGCGCCGTAGCGGCCCACCCGGCGCGGACCGATGGCCGGCGGCGGCAGCAGCCCTCTGGTGCCGTAGAAGCGGACCGTGCGCACCGTGACACCGGCCCGGGCGGCCAGCTCGTCGACCGTGAGGGACGGCTCCTCGATTTCGATCGTCATGCGCAGCAGTATCGCTGTCACACCACCGCTGTCACCTTCTCGGCCGTGAACTGCCGAGAAGGTGCGCTCGGTCGTACACACTGTGCGCGCGTCGTGCTGCCACGACAGACACCGGTCGTCGAACGGCTGGGCCGCCTCGGGCCGGAAGGCGATCGGGGTGCATGTGGCCTTGCGCCAGCGTTTCGAGCCGGGCTTGCCGAGGTTTCCGGCCGTGAGGTTCGCCCGCAGGGTGGCGTACGCGTCGACGGTCTTCTTGATCGCGCGGACGGCGGGCTGGGCGGACAGACCAAAGGTCGCCCTTGATGTCCGTATACACCAGCTTCTGCAACTCATTGCGCCCGTACACGCCCTGCTCGAAGGCGGTACGGGACACATGGTCGGCCGCGCGGTTGCAGGCGTGCAGAGTCGCCTCCAGTACCGACGCCTGCTCGGGCGTCGGCAACAGGAGACGCTCCGCGTCGCGGTCGCGGGAGGCGATTCCTCCCCGCGTGAACGCTGGGGCCTCCTCGCCAGAATCAGGTGAAAGCCGAGGGGCGGAGTGAGGACCCTGTGAGAAGTCACCCTCTGTGACATGAGCCACCGCATGAGCGGTCACACGCGGGGAAGCTGCCCCCTTGGTCTGTGCCCCGACCTGGGAGCCGCGGGCCAGGACCGTACGGAAAACCCGAGCGCACGACGCCCGGGCGCACCAGAGAGTGGAACTCCCGTGAGCAAGGACACCGTGCACACGGCCGAGGTCGCCGCCCCCACCCGGGCGACCGCGACACCCGCGGACGCGGGCGACGCCGGCTACAGCAAGGACCTGAAGCACCGCCACGTCAACATGATCGCCATCGGCGGCGCCATCGGCACCGGCCTCTTCCTGGGCGCCGGAGGACGCCTGCACACCGCGGGCCCGGCGCTCGCCGCGGCCTACCTCGTCTGCGGCGTCTTCGCCTTCTTCGTCGTCCGCGCCCTGGGCGAGCTGGTCCTCTACCGGCCGTCCTCCGGCTCGTTCGTGTCGTACGCGCGTGAGTTCCTGGGCGAGAAGGGCGCGTACGTCGCCGGCTGGATGTACTTCCTGAACTGGTCGACCACCGGCATCGCCGACATCACGGCGATCGCGCTCTACACGCACTACTGGAGTCTGTTCACCAGCATCCCCCAGTGGGTGCTGGCGCTGGCCGCACTGGCCGTGGTGCTGGCCGTCAACCTGATCTCGGTGAAGATCTTCGGCGAGATGGAGTTCTGGTTCTCCGTCGTCAAGGTCGCCACCCTCGTCGCGTTCATGTGCATCGGCATCTTCCTGCTCGCCACCCGGCACGAGGTCGACGGCCGGGCGCCCGGCCTCGGCGTGATCACCGACAACGGCGGCCTCCTCCCGCACGGCCTGATGCCCGTCGTCATCGTCATGCAGGGCGTGATCTTCGCGTACGCCGCACTGGAGCTGGTCGGCGTCGCCGCGGGCGAGACCGCCGAGCCGGAGAAGGTCGTCCCGCGCGCGGTGAACTCGATCATGTGGCGGGTCGGCCTGTTCTACGTCGGCTCGGTCGTCCTGCTCGCCCTGCTGCTGCCCGGCTCGGCCTACTCCGCCGACCAGAGCCCGTTCGTCACCGTCCTGTCGAAGATCGGCGTCTCCGGCGCCGGCGACGTGATGAACCTCGTCGTCCTCACCGCCGCCATGTCCTCGCTCAACTCCGGCCTGTACTCCACCGGCCGCATCCTGCGCTCCATGGCGATGGCGGGCTCCGCCCCGAAGTTCACCGCCCGCATGAACCGCAGCCAGGTCCCCTACGGCGGCATCCTGCTCACCTGCGGGGTCTGCGTCCTCGGCGTCGGCCTGAACTACCTCGTGCCGGAGCAGGCCTTCGAGATCGTGCTGAACGTCGCCTCCCTCGGCGTCATCAGCACCTGGGTGATCATCATGGTCTGCCACCTGGTCTTCGTACGCCGCGCCAGGGCGGGCCTGCTCCACCGGCCGTCCTTCCGCCTCCCCGGCAGTCCGGGCACGGAGATCGCCACGATCGTCTTCCTGATCGCCGTGCTCGGCCTGATGTGGAACGACCCCGAGGTCGGCCGCAAGACCGTGCTGCTCGTCCCGCTCATCGCCGCCGCACTCGTCGCCGGCTGGTTCGGGATCCGCAACAGGGTGGCGCGAACCGCCGACCAGGAGCTGACCGGCCCCACGAAGTAGCGGGCCGGCCCATGCGGTGACTCGCAGGCCACTGTCAGTGGCATCGCCTACGGTGGCGTCATGTCGGAGATCACTTACATCCGGGGTGACGCCACCGTGCCGTCGGTGAAGGGCGTCAAGGTGATCGCCCATGTCTGCAACGACATCGGGGGATGGGGGAAGGGCTTCGTCGTGGCGCTCTCCCGCCGCTGGCCGCAGCCCGAGGCGGCCTACCGCGCCTGGCACCGGGAGCGCGCGGCGAACGACTTCGGGCTGGGCGCCGCCCAGTTCGTCCAGGTCGAGCCGTACGTCTGGGTCGCCAACCTGGTCGGTCAGCGCGGCATTGGCACGGGCAGCAAGGGCGTCCCCGTGCGCTACGAGGCCATCGACACGGCACTTCAGGCCCTGGCGGACAAGGCCGCCGAACTCGACGCCTCCGTCCACATGCCCCGCATCGGCTGCGGCCTGGCTGGCGGCAAGTGGTCCCGGGTGGAGCCGCTGATCACCGAACGCCTGGTGAAGCGCGGCATAGCGGTGACGGTGTACGACCACGGGGAGGCCTGAGGTGAGCAGGTCCGCGCGGTCCGCCCCGTCCGGCCGGGACACCGACGTCCTCGTCCTGGGCGGCGCGGGCGTTGACACCATCGTGTACGTCCCCGAGCTGCCGCTCCCGTACGCCGACAGCTACATGATCGGCAGCGGGATCCGCACCCGCGCCGGACAGACAGGGGACTTCGTCGCCGTCGGCCTGGCCGCCCTGGGCCTGCGCACCCACCATCTCGACTTCCTCGGCGACGACCCCGAGGGCGCGCTGGTCCGAGCCCTGCACCGCGACCGCGGCATCGGGCTGACCGCCGTCCCGCAGCCCGCCGGCACCAAGCGCGCCGTCAACCTCGTCGGCCCCGACGGCCGGCGGCTCTCCCTGTACGACACGAGCCGCACCGGCCCCGACGACCGGTTCCCGCCGTCCACGCTCCGAGCCCTGGCCGGGGTGGTCCCGTTCCGGTCACATCCTGCGCACAATCGCCCTCTTCTGCAGGGGAGTTGCCCGCTGTACCGTCCAGGCGCATGCCGATACGCACGCGCTTCACGATCTGGAGACCGCTCGCGGCCGCGGCCGTCACCCTCCTGACGGCCGCCTTCCTCACCCCGGCGACCGCCCATGCCGCCCCGCGCGAGAGCCTGCCGGTGTACTCCTACGACGACGCCGTCCGCGAGGCCGTCTGGGTGGACACCCGGCTCGACGGCGACGGCGACGGAAGGACCGACCGGGTCGCCGTCGACATCGTCCGCCCGCGCGAACCCGCCGCCCGCGGCCGCAAGGTGCCCGTCATCATGGACGCCAGCCCCTACTACTCGTGCTGCGGACGCGGCAACGAGAGCCAGCGCAAGACGTACGACGCGAACGGCGCCGTCGTCCAGACCCCGCTGTTCTACGACAACTACTTCGTGCCCCGCGGCTACGCCTTCGTCGCCGTCGACCTGGCCGGAACCAACCGCTCCGATGGCTGTGTCGACGTCGGCGGCCGCTCCGACGTCCTCTCCGCGAAGGCCGTGATCGACTGGCTGGGCGGACGCGGCACCGCGTACACCACCCGCACCGGCACCACCGCAGTCAAGGCGGGCTGGACCGACGGCACGACCGGCATGATCGGCAAGAGCTGGGACGGCACGATCGCCAACGGCGTCGCCGCCACCGGTGTGAAGGGCCTGAAGACCATCGTCCCGATCAGCGCCATCTCCTCCTGGTACGACTACTACTTCCAGCAGGGCGCCCCGCTCTACGACTCCGGCCCCGACTGGCTCTCGGACTACGTCGCCAGCCCCGACGCCCGCGCCAAATGCGCCGCCGTGCAGCGCAGACTCGTCGAGCAGGCGCCCCGCACGGGCGACCGGACCGGCCTGTGGAAAGAACGCGACTACGTCAGGCACGCGAGCAGGGTCGAGGCCAGCGTCTTCCTCGTCCACGGCCTCCAGGACCTCAACGTCCGTATGAAGCACGTCGGTCAGTGGTGGGACGCGCTCGCCGAGCACGGCGTCGAACGCAAGATCTGGCTCTCCCAGACCGGACACGTCGACCCCTTCGACTTCCGCCGCGCCGACTGGGTGAAGACCCTGCACCGCTGGTTCGACCACGAACTCCTCGGCTACGACAACGGCATCGACCGCGAGCCGATGGCCGACGTCGAACGCCACCCCGACCAGTGGGTCACCTCGCGGTCCTGGCCGCCGCGCGGCACACAGACCACCACCCTGCGCCCCGCCCAGGGCGTCCACCCCGGCGTCGGCGCCCTGGGCCTGCGCAAGGGACGCGGCACCGCGGCCTTCACCGACGACCCGCGGCTCGGCGAGACCGACTGGGCGGCGCGGGTCGACACCGCGACCCCCGACAAGGCCGGCTTCGTCACCGCGCCCCTCACCCGGGACCTGCGCCTGTCCGGCTCCTCCGAGGTCACCGTCACCGCCACGCCCAGCACCCCCACGGCCCATCTGACCGCCGTCCTCGTCGACCTCGGCCCCGACACCATCCGGGACTACGCGGCGAGCGGCGAGGGCATCACCACCCTCGCCGACCGCACCTGCTGGGGCGACAGCAGCGCCGGCGACAGCGCCTGCTTCAAGGAGACCGCGCCGCGCACGGCCGACGTCGGCCATACCGTCGTCAGTCGCGGCTGGGCCGACCTGGGCACTTACGCCGACGCCGGCCGGGGCGTCCCGCTCACCCCGGGCCGCGCGTACTCGATCACCCTCGACCTGGCGGCCACCGACCACGTGGTGCCCGCGGGCCACCGGCTGGCGCTGATCGTCGCGGGCACCGACAAGGACCTCATCGACCCGCCCGCCGACACCCCGACCCTCACCCTGGACCTGTCCCGCACGTCGGCCCGGGTCCCGCTCGTCGGCGGCGCCAGGGGGTTCGCCGCCGCCACCTCCACCGTCGCCCCCGCCGGAGCCGCGACGACGGCGCCCGACGCCTCGCGCTCCGCGCCGGCGGACGGCGTCCGCGCCCCACTGTCCGCACCGCGCCTCCCGTGACGGGCCGGAGCGGAGGGAGCGCTCCTGGCCGACTAGGATCTGGCGTCTGTGACCGCCACCCTCGTCGCCAAGAACCTCGCCGCCGGGCACGGCGACCGCTCCCTCTTCTCCGGGCTCGACCTCGTCGTCGCCCCCGGCGACGTGATCGGGCTGGTCGGAGCCAACGGCGCGGGGAAGTCCACCCTGCTCAGGCTCCTCGCCGGCCTCACCGCGCCGGAGGCGGGCGAGCTGCGGCTCTCCCCGCCGAGCGCGACCGTCGGGCACCTGCCCCAGGAACCCGAGCGCCGCCCCGGCGAGAGCGTGCGCGCGTTCCTCGCCCGCCGCACCGGGGTCGCCGAGGCGCAGCACGCCATGGACGAGGCCACCCAGGCCCTGGTCGACGGGGCCCCCGGCGCCGACGACGCCTACGCGGTCAGCCTGGAGCGCTGGCTCGGCCTCGGCGGAGCCGACCTCGACGAGCGCGCGGAGGAGGTCGCCGACTCCCTCGGCCTCGGCGTGGACCTCGACCAGCCGATGACGTCCCTGTCCGGCGGCCAGGCCGCCCGCGCCGGCCTCGCCTCCCTCCTGCTGTCCCGCTACGACGTCTTCCTCCTCGACGAGCCCACCAACGACCTCGACCTCGACGGGCTGGAGCGCCTCGAACGCTTCGTCGCCGGCCTGCGCGCCGGCGCCGTCGTCGTCAGCCACGACCGCGAGTTCCTCACCCGCACCGTCACCAAGGTCCTCGAACTCGACCTCGCGCAGGGCCGGATCAACCTCTACGGCGGCGGCTACGACGCCTACCTGGAAGAGCGCGAGATCGCCCGCCGGCACGCCCGCGACGACTACGAGGAGTACGCCGACAAGAGGGCCGCCCTCCAGGACCGGGCCCAGACCCAGCGCTCCTGGATGGACAAGGGCGTGAAGAACGCGCGCCGCAAGGCGGGCAACGACAACGACAAGATCGGCCGCAAGTTCCGCAGCGAGGCCAGCGAGAAGCAGGCCGCGAAGGCCCGGCAGACCCAGCGCATGATCGAACGCCTGGACGTCGTGGAGGAGCCGCGCAAGGAGTGGGAGCTGCGCATGGAGATCGCGGCCGCCCCGCGCTCCGGCGCGGTCGTCGCCGCCCTGCGGGACGCCGAGGTGCGGCGCGGCGCCTTCGCCTTCGGGCCGGTCACCCTGCAGATCGACTGGGCCGACCGGGTCGCGGTCACCGGCGCGAACGGCGCGGGGAAGTCGACGCTGCTCGGCGCGCTCCTCGGCCGGATCCCGCTGGACGCCGGTCACGCCGCGCTCGGCTCGGGCGTCCTGGTCGGAGAGGTCGACCAGGCGCGGAAGCTGTTCCACGGGCCCGAGGGGCTGCTCGACGCGTTCCGCGCGGCCGTCCCGGACACCGAGCCGGTCGAAGTGCGCACCCTTCTGGCCAAGTTCGGTCTGAAGTCGGACCATGTGCTGCGCCCGGCGGCCACGCTGTCACCGGGGGAGCGGACGAGGGCCGCCCTCGCGCTCCTCCAGGGACGAGGCGTCAACCTCCTCGTCCTCGACGAGCCGACCAACCACCTCGACCTCCCGGCCATCGAGCAGCTGGAGTCCGCCCTCGACGCCTACGAGGGCACCCTGCTGCTGGTCACCCACGACCGCCGCATGCTGGACGCGGTCCATGTCACCCGCCGACTCGAGGTGGCCGACGGCAAGGTGACGGAACGTTGACGGACCGCCGGCGAGACGCCAGGCGTACGGCGTGAGAAGGGCCCGGCCCTCCCGCGAGATCAGGGAGGACCGGGCCCGTCGCTCAAGGCGTCACCGCTTGTTCTTGGGGTCGACCAGCCCCGCGCGCCGCAGCGCGTCGGCCATCGCGCTGTTCGCCGGCGGCGGGGCCTGCCGCCCGCCGCCGCTGCCGCCGCGCTGACCCCCGCTCCCGCCGCGCCGGCCGTCGTTGCCGCCGTCCGCGCCGCGCCGGCCGCCCTGCCGCTGCTGCGGGGGACGTCCGCCCCCGCGCTGCGACCGGCCGCCCTCGCCCGGGGCGCCGCCCTTCGGGGCCGCCTCGTCGTCCAGGCGGAGCGTGAGCGAGATCCGCTTGCGCGGGATGTCGACGTCCAGGACCTTCACCTTGACGATGTCACCCGGCTTGACCACGTCCCGCGGGTCCTTGACGAACGTCCGCGACAACGCGGAGACATGCGCCAGACCGTCCTGGTGGACGCCGACGTCGATGAACGCCCCGAAGGCGGCCACGTTCGTCACGACGCCCTCCAGCACCATGCCGGGCGCCAGGTCGGAGATCTTCTCCACGCCCTCCTTGAAGGTGGCCGTCTTGAACGCGGGCCGCGGGTCGCGCCCGGGCTTCTCCAGCTCCTTCAGGATGTCGGTGACGGTCGGCAGGCCGAACGTCTCGTCCACGAAGTCCGCGGGACGCAGCGAGCGCAGGACGGAGGTGTTGCCGACGAGGGCGGCCACCTCCTGCCCGGAGGTCTTCACCATCCGCCGGACCACCGGGTACGCCTCGGGGTGCACGCTGGACGCGTCCAGCGGGTCGTCGCCGCCCCGGATCCGCAGGAAGCCCGCGCACTGCTCGTACGCCTTGGGGCCGAGCCTGGGAACCTTCTTCAGGGCGGAGCGCGAGGCGAACGGCCCGTTGGCGTCGCGGTGCGCCACGATGTTCTCCGCGAGCCCTGAGGTGATGCCGGAGACGCGGGCGAGCAGTGGGGCGGACGCGGTGTTCACGTCGACGCCGACGCCGTTCACACAGTCCTCCACCACCGCGTCCAGCGAACGCGACAGCTTCACCTCGGACAGGTCGTGCTGGTACTGGCCGACGCCGATCGACTTCGGGTCGATCTTCACCAGCTCGGCCAGCGGGTCCTGGAGACGGCGCGCGATGGACACCGCGCCGCGCAGCGACACGTCCATGCCGGGCAGTTCCTGCGAGGCGAACGCGGACGCCGAGTACACGGAGGCGCCGGCCTCCGACACCATCACCTTGGTCAGCTTCAACTCGGGGTGCTTGGCGATGAGTTCACCGGCGAGCTTGTCGGTCTCGCGGGAGGCGGTGCCGTTGCCGATGGCGATCAGCTCGACCGCGTGCTCCGTAGCCAGCCGCGCGAGCCTGGCGATCGCCTCGTCCCACCTGTTGGCCGGGACGTGCGGATGGATGACGTCGGTCGCGACCACCTTGCCGGTCGCGTCGACCACGGCCACCTTCACACCCGTACGGAAGCCGGGGTCCAGGCCGAGGGTGGCGCGGGTGCCGGCCGGGGCGGCCAGCAGCAGGTCGCGCAGGTTCGCCGCGAACACGTCGACCGCCTCGTCCTCGGCGGCCGTGCGCAGCCTCAGCCGCAGGTCGATGCCGAGGTGGACGAGGACGCGGGTGCGCCACGCCCAGCGGACCGTGTCCCGCAGCCACTTGTCGGCCGGCCGGCCGCGGTCGGCGATGCCGAACCTGGCGGCCACGATCCCCTCGTACGAGGAAGGGCCCTCCGTGGGCTCCTCCGGCTCCAGGACGAGGTCGAGGACCTCCTCCTTCTCGCCGCGCAGCATCGCCAGGATCCGGTGCGAGGGCAGGTCGGTGAACGGCTCGGCGAAGTCGAAGTAGTCGGCGAACTTCGCGCCGGACTCCTCCTTGCCCTCCCGCACCTTCGCCGCCAGCCGCCCTCGCACCCACATGCGCTCGCGCAGCTCGCCGATCAGGTCGGCGTCCTCCGAGAACCGCTCGGTGAGGATCGCCCGCGCGCCGTCCAGCGCGGCCTGCGGATCGGCGACGCCCTTGCCGGCGTCGACGAACGCGGCCGCCGCCGCGAGCGGCTCGACGCCCGGGTCCCCGAGCAGCCCCTCGGCCAGCGGCTCGAGGCCGGCCTCCCGGGCGATCTGCGCCTTCGTCCGCCGCTTCGGCTTGTACGGCAGATAGACGTCCTCCAGGCGCGCCTTGGTCTCGGCGCCCCGGATCCGCGCCTCCAACTCGTCGGTGAGCTTGCCCTGCTCGCGCACCGACTCCAGGATCGCCGCCCGGCGCTCCTCCAGCTCCCGCAGGTAGCGCAGCCGCTCCTCGAGCGTGCGCAGCTGCGCGTCGTCGAGCATCTCGGTCGCTTCCTTGCGGTAGCGGGCGATGAAGGGCACCGTCGAGCCGCCGTCCAGCAGCTCCACGGCGGCCTTCACCTGCCGCTCCCGTACGCCGAGCTCCTCGGCGATCCTGCCTTCGATGGACACTGCTGCCATGGCCTCGCTGGACCCGGGTGTCGTCACGATCCCGTACCGCCTTCTCCGCTTAAGGTTGCGCGGCAATTGTGGCAGGCGACACCGGCTCCGGCGGATCAGGGCACGCCCTGCGAGGCTTCCTCAGGCCCTGCTGCCCCGAGCCGAGGAGGAGGCGCCCCCGAACAACCGCGCCAGCGCCCGGAAGGGAAGCGTCACCACAGTGGCGATCGCTCCACCGATCTGCCGCAGAACATCACCGATAGCACGGAACACGACCAACTCCTTTCCTCTCCCGGCCCCAACGACCGGGACCCTCCGTGTACCTCACCGACGCCGGACCATGCCCAGCCGTTCGCTTCGCCTCTGTGCGAGGCATGGCAGAAAGGGTGGGGAACTCGTCGTTGTGGACATCGCCCGGCCCGCGAAGAATCGTCCGCATGGCGCAGCGAACCGTTCTCGTCGTCCTCTTCGACGACGTCCAGAGCCTCGACGTGAGCGGTCCCCTGGAGGTGTTCGCCGGGGCGGAGACGCACACCCCGGGCTCCTACCGCATCCGTACCGCCTCGCTGGACGGCGCTCCCGTGCGCACCAGCAGCGGCCTGAGGCTCGTGCCGGACGGGATCCTGGCCGACGAGCCCGACCCGCACACCCTGGTGGTGCCCGGCGGTCAGGGCACGCGGCGGCCGGATCCGCCGCTGGTCGACTGGCTGCGCGCGAACGGCCCGCGCGCACGGCGACTGGTGTCGGTCTGCACCGGCGCCGCCCTGCTGGCCGCGGCCGGGCTGTTGGACGGTCGGCGGGCGACGACCCACTGGGCCTACGCGGACGGGCTCGCACGCCGTCATCCGGCCGTCGAGGTCGACGCCGAACCGATCTACGTCCGGGACGGCGACGTCTACACCTCGGCGGGCGTCACCTCCGGCATCGACCTGGCCCTCGCACTGGTCGAGGAGGACCTGGGCCGGGAGGTCGCGCTGACCATCGCCCGGCATCTGGTCGTCTTCCTGCGCCGCCCCGGCAACCAGGCCCAGTTCAGCGCCCAGCTCGCCGCCCAGACGGCGACGCGTGAACCGTTGCGGGAGGTCCAGCACTGGATCACCGAGCATCCCGCCGACGATCTGAGCATCGAATCCCTCGCCGCCCGCGCCGGACTGTCGCCCCGTCACTTCGCCCGCGCCTTCCGCGCCGAGACCGGCACGACCCCCGGTCGCCACGTCGAGCGCGTCCGCCTCGAACACGCCCGCCGTCTGCTCGAGGACACGGCGGACGGCGTCGAACGGATCTCCCGGGCGAGCGGTTACGGCACCCCCGAGGCCATGCGTCGCGCCTTCCTCAAGGCCCTCGGCGTCCCGCCCGCCGAGTACCGCCGCCGCTTCCGCCCCGCACCGCCCACCGTGCCCGCCCCTCGATAGCCGGTCTCCCGACCGGTCCACCGAACCGAAGGAAACGCATGCAGATCGCCATCGTCCTCTTCGACCGATTCACCGCCCTGGACGCCGTCGGCCCCTACGAGATCCTGGGACGGCTCCCCGACGCCCGTACCGTCTTCGTGGCCGAGCGGACCGGGCCCGTGCGCGCCGACACCGGCGACCTCGCCCTCACCGCCGACCGGACGCTCGCCGAGGTCACCGGCCCGGACATCGTCGTCGTGCCCGGCGGACCCGGCCAGAACGCGCAGATGGAGAACGGCGTCCTGCTGGACTGGCTGCGCACCGCGGACGCCGCCAGCGCCTGGACGACCTCGGTGTGCACCGGCTCCCTGCTGCTGGCCGCCGCCGGGTTGCTCGACGGGCGTCGAGCGACCTCGCACTGGCTCGCCCTCGACCGACTGAAGCAGTTCGGCGCCGTGCCGACGGGGGAGCGGGTGGTGACCGACGGCAAGTACGTCACGGCGGCCGGCGTCTCCGCCGGCATCGACATGGCGCTCACCCTGCTGGGCACGATCGCCGGCGACGAGCACGCCCAGACGGTGCAACTGGCCGCGGAGTACGATCCGCAGCCGCCCTACGACGCCGGGTCCCCCGAGAAGGCGCCCGCGCATCTCGTCGAGCTGCTGCGCTCCCGGAGCCGGTTCATCCTGACGTAGTCCAGGTGAAGCGCGGCTCCCTGCGGTCCAGGAAGGCGGTGACTCCCTCTGCGGTGTCGGAGGCGTTCCGGGACTGGGCGGTCCAGTGGGCGTCTCGGTCCGTGCGGCCGCCTGCGAACTCCTTCGCGGCGGCCTGGGTCAGTTGGGAGCGGGAGGCCAGGGTCCGGGTGAACTCCTCGACGCGGACGTCGAGTTCCGCGGCGGGGAGCACCTCGTCGATCAGTCCTGTGCGCAGGGCCCGTTCCGTGTCGATCAACTCGCCGGAGAAGAGCAGGTACTTGGCGGTCGCCGGTCCCACCAGGGAGACCAGGCGCCGGGTCGCGGAGGACGGGTAGACGATGCCGAGCTTCGCCGGTGTCACCCCGAACAGGGCGCCCTCCTCGGCGAACCGCAGGTCGCAGGCGGCCGCGAGCTGTGCCCCGCCGCCCACGCAGTGACCCCGCACCACCGCGAGGGTCGGCTTGGGGAACGCGGCGAGGGCCTCCTCGGCCCGTACGGCCAGTTCCTGCGCCTCGGCCGACGAGCCCCGCAGCGTGGAGATGTCGGCCCCCGCGCAGAAGGTGCCGCCCGCCCCGGTCAGCACCAGGGCCCGTACGTCCTTGCGCGCGGCCAGTTCGTCGAGCAGCGGCGGCAGCGCGCGCCACATCGCGGCCGTCATGGCGTTGCGCTTGGCCGGGTGGTGCAGGACGACGGTGGCCACCTCTTCGACGACACCGTGCAACAGTTCGGGCTCCATGCGCCGGATGCTAGCGCCCCGGCAGACGACGTTCTCCCCGGCGGGGCCTGACGCCGTCCGGTGAGGGCGGCCGCCGAGGTGTGGACCGGCCGGAGGCCCGCCGAAGCCGTACAACCCGAATAATGCGTGAAGGCGGCGCGAGGCGGACAGAAGCGGTCGTGTCGCCGGCCGTCTCGCGCCGGGGTGGTCAGGGACGCTCGATATCCGCTGACTTGTGTTCAGTCGTCAGGGGGTGCGCGCCTCGGTGCCAACACTCGACGCGTGGTGACAATCGAGCGCAAGGGTGGCGACCGGACGATGGACGACGACGGGCGCGGAAGCGGCCCACGCCCCGACGGCGACACGGGCGCGCAGGACGATCCCGCCGACGAGGACGGGCCCCGGCCACTGCCGTACGAAGGGGTCTGGCGGTTCACCGCGCCCGCCGTCGACGCCTCCGTCCCCGAGGCCCGCCACGCCGTACGGGATCTGCTGTACCGCCAGGGAGTGCCCCTCAGCGACGACCTGGTGCAGGGACTGCTGCTGATCGTCTCCGAGCTGGTGACCAACGCCGTCCGGCACGCGGCGGTGCTGTCCCCGATGCTCGGAGTGGAGGTCGCGGTGGGGGCCGAGTGGGTACGGGTCTCCGTGGAGGACGAGCACCCCTACCGTCCGACCGCCCTGGAGACCGACCACGGCCGCACCGGCGGCCGGGGGCTCCTTCTCGTCCGTGAGATCGCCAGGGAGGCCGGCGGGACGTGCGACGTCCACCACACGGCGAGCGGCGGGAAGGTGATCTGGGCCGGTCTGCCGTTCAAGGACGCCCGGATCAGGTGAGATCCGGCCCGCCCACGGCGTGCGTCACCAGCCCGCCGACGGGCCGGTCAGCTCCCTGACCGCCGGCCGGGCCGCGTCCAGCACCGTCATGAACCAGGCCGAGAACGTGTCCTTCGCGTGCCGCTCGGCCAGTTCGGCGGGCGTCACGTACGCCGTGTCGCCGACCTCCTCCGGATCCGGCCGCAGCCGCGACTGCACCAGCCCCACGAAGAGGTGGTTGTACTCCTGCTCCACCAGGCCCGACGCCGGGTCCGGGTGGTTGTAGCGCACCGTGCCCGCCTCCGCCATCAGCGACGGCGACACCCCGAGCTCCTCGAACGTGCGCCGCGCCGCCGCCGCGAACGGCGCCTCACCGGGGTAGGGGTGCCCGCAGCACGTGTTGGACCACACACCGGGGGAGTGGTACTTGCCCAGCGCCCGCTGCTGGAGCAGCAGCCGGCCCCGCTCGTCGAAGAGGAAGACCGAGAACGCCCGGTGCAGCTGCCCGGGCGGCTGGTGGGCGGCGAGCTTCTCCGCGGTGCCGATCGTCAGGCCGTCGGCGTCGACCAGTTCCAGCAAAATCGCGTCCGCGGCGCCGTTCGACGAACCGTTCGTCGTGGTGGCAGAAGTGATCGGCATACCCATCCTTAGCATCGGTCCTCGCGCCCCAGTCTGCCGTACGCGTCCGGCGCCTCCGGCACTTCGCGCGAACGCCCGCATGTCCCGCGCAGAGGTGATCTTGCCCTGGGGGGCGGGCACGGAACCGTCCTGAACGGATGTGCGGACACCCTCCCGTCGAGGCCGTCAGCGCCAGGCCGGGATCAGCGGGAGGGCCGCGTCAGCGAAGGGTCCCCGGCGGCGAGCGGCCCAGGTCAGTGGCACAGCCGCGCCTCGTGCTCCGCGTGCCCGCTCGGCTCCAGCTGGAAGGTGCAGTGCTCCACGTCGAAGTGGTCGCCGAGGCAGCCCTGGAGCTCGTGCAGCATCTTCTCGTGGCCGCTCGCGTTCAACCAGTCCGAGCGGACCACGACGTGCGCCGACAGCACCGGCATCCCCGAGGTGATCGTCCAGGCGTGCAGGTCGTGCACGTCCTCCACCCCCTCCAGCTCCAGGATGTGCGCCCGCACCTGCGCCATGTCCACGCCCTTCGGCGCCGCCTCCAGCAGGACGTCCAGCGTCTCCCGCAGCAGCTTCACGGTCCGCGGCACGATCATCACGCCGATGACGAGCGAGGCGATCGGGTCGGCGGCCTGCCAGCCCGTGGTGAGGATCACCGCCGCCGAGACCATCACCGCGACCGAGCCCAGCGTGTCCGCCGCCACCTCCAGGAACGCCCCGCGCACGTTCACGCTCTCCGCCTGGCCGCGCATCAGCAGCGTCAGCGAGATCGAGTTGGCGACCAGGCCGATCGCTCCGAACACGAGCATCAGCCCGCCCTCGGTGGCGGCCGGCGTGAGGAACCGCTCGATGGCCTCGTACAGCACATAGCCGCCCACCCCGAGGAGCAGCAGGCAGTTGGCGAGGGCGGCCAGGATCTCGGCGCGGGCGAGGCCGAAGGTACGGCTCTCGCTCGGGGGCCGGTTCGCGAAGTGGATGGCGAGCAGCGCCATGCCGAGACCGAGCGCGTCCGTCGCCATGTGCGCCGCGTCCACGATCAGGGCGAGGGAGTCCGCGAGGAGCCCGCCGACGATCTGCACCACCATCACGGTGAGCGTGATCGACAGTGCGACGCGCAGCCTCCCCCGGTACGCCGCCGCGGCGGTGCCGGTGACCGGCGCGTGCGTGTGGCCGTGGTCGTGCCCAGCCCCCATGGGGAATGCCTCCCTGCCGTGCGTCCGTGTTCGTCTGTGTCTGTCCGGGAGCACAGTCAACTACGGGTGGGGGGTATCCGGCAACGCGGCATTGAACACCGTTGTCATGTGCCCTGACCTGCGCAAACGAACCGCAGGTCAGGGCAGCCTCACCGGGTCGCGCCCTGGTGCAGCAGCCAGCCGCGCCACGCGGAACCGACCATCTCGCGGACCCCGCGCGACGCCGTCCAGCCGAGCTCCCGCCCGGCCAGCGCGGCCGAGGCGACCGCGCGCGGGGCGTCCCCCGGCCGGCGCCCCTCGACCACGGCCGGCCGCCGGTCCCCGGTGACCTCGCCGATCAGGGTCACCAGCTCCCGCACCGAGACGCCCTCGCCCCGGCCGATGTTCACCGTCAGGTCCCCGGCCGTGTCCGGCGCGGCCAGCCGCCGGGCCGCGGCGAGGTGCGCCTCCGCCAGGTCGGCCACGTGGATGTAGTCGCGCACACAGGTGCCGTCCGGCGTCGGATAGTCGTCGCCGAAGATCCGCGGGGCCTCGCCGCGCGTCAGCCGGTCGAAGACCATCGGGACGATGTTGAAGACACCGGTGTCGGCCAGCTCGGGGGTGGCCGCGCCGGCCACGTTGAAGTAGCGCAGGCAGGTCGTCGCCATGCCGTGCGCCCGGCCGGCGGCCCGCACCAGCCACTCCCCGGCGAGCTTGGTCTCGCCGTACGGGTTCACCGGGGCGCACGGGGTGTCCTCCGTGACGAGGGCCACGTCGGGGGTGCCGTAGACGGCCGCGGAGGAGGAGAAGAGGAAGCGCCGCACTCCGGCCTCGGCCGCCGCCTCCAGGAGGGCGGCCAGCGCACCCACGTTCTCCCGGTAGTAGCGGGTGGGGTGGGCCACCGACTCCGGGACCTGTTTGCGGGCCGCCAGGTGGATCACGCCGGTGACCTGGTGGTCGGCGAGAACGCGCTTGAGCAGGGCCGGGTCGGCGGTGTCGCCGGTGACGAGGGGGACGTGGGACGGGAGGCGGGCGGGGTCTCCCGAGGAGAGGTCGTCGAGGACGACGAGGGATTCGCCGGCGGCGGTCATGGTGTGTGCCACGTGGGCGCCTATGTATCCGGCTCCGCCGGTGATCAGCCAGGTCATGGCGGTCCACTCTATGGGGCGCCCTCCCCGGCCGCACGGGCCTCGTCCGCGGACGCCGAACGGGCGGCAGCCGGACGCGGTTTGTCGGGCGGGGTGTCGATCCCCCAAGATGATCTCGGTGCGTCCAGTGCGGCTGAACGGCCGGTGAGCACCGCTTTCCGGGTATCCGATAGCCTCTGCCGACATGCCGCCCGCCTGGTGCAGCCAAGGGGCGTCCCCCACCATGCACACGACCGGCGCGGGCGCGCCGGGAACCAGGGAGTGAGTTCGGTTGCCGACCGCCATCCTCACCGGTCAGCCGGTTCCGGGATCGTCGATCGAGGGCGACCTGCGGTCCCTCGGCTTCGACGTCCGGACCGCCGCCGACGCCGCCGAAGCGGAGACACTCCTCGCCGAGGTGCCCGGTGACCAGCGCGTCGCCCTGGTCGACAGCCGCTTCGTGGGCCACACGCACGCGTTGCGCCTCGGTCTGACCGACCCCCGCCACCCGCTCTCGGCGATCCCCGGCGCCGTCACCGCGCAGCCCGACGGCCGCCAGGCCCTGACCCGCGCGATGGCCCGGGAGCACTCCGCCGCCGGCGGGGCCGCCCTCGCCGTCGGCAGCCTCGCGGGCGTGGCCGATCGTGTCGTCACCGCGCTGGACGCCGACGGCGCCGCCGTCCACCGTCCCGAGCTGGGCAGTCTGGTCGCCGCCGTCCCCGCCGACCCTCAGGCCCGCAACGAGGCACGCCAGGCCGTCAGCGCCGTCGACGACGAGGCCGTACGCCTGAAGTCGGCCGTGAAGGCGGGCGACGGCTTCTTCACCACCTACTTCGTCAGCCCGTACTCGCGCTACATCGCCCGCTGGTGCGCCCGCCGGGGCCTCACCCCGAACCAGGTCACCACCGCCTCGCTGATCACCGCGCTGATCGCGGCCGGCAGCGCGGCCACCGGCACCCGGGGCGGGTTCGTGGCCGCCGGCGTGCTGCTGCTCCTGTCCTTCGTCCTCGACTGCACGGACGGCCAGCTCGCCCGCTACTCGCTGCAGTACTCCACTCTCGGCGCCTGGCTCGACGCCACCTTCGACCGGGCCAAGGAGTACGCGTTCTACGCGGGCCTCGCTCTCGGCGCGGCCCGCGGCGGCGACGACGTATGGGCCCTCGCGCTGGGCGCCATGGTGCTCCAGACCTGCCGGCACGTCGTCGACTTCGCCTTCCACGAAGCCGAACGCGACGCCACCCGCGCAGCCACCCCCGCGGCGGAGCCCGCCGCGGCCACCGCCGGCACAACCGGCACCGGCGCCCCCGCCCTCGCCGGCCGGCCGGACCGCGTCGGCTGGACCGTCTGGGCGCGCCGGATCATCGTGCTGCCCATCGGCGAACGCTGGGCCATGATCGCCGTCCTCACCGCGGTGGCCACCCCGCGCATCACGTTCTACGCGCTGCTGGCCGGCTCCGCCTTCGCCGCCCTGTACACCACGGCCGGGCGGGTGCTGCGCTCGCTGCGCCGCAGGACGGCGCTGACCGGACGGGAGGCGCGCTCGCTCGCCGCTCTCGCCGACAGCGGGCCCCTCGCCGAACTGCTCGCCCGCGGCCTGCGCGGGCGCGTCCCCGCCGTCTCCCGCCTCGCGCCGCTCAGCGCCCTCGCCGGCGCCGTGGTCCTTCTCACCGTCGCCCGGCTCCAGGGACCCGGCTGGTGGGTCGTCCCGGCGGCCGGCGTGTACGTCCTGTGCTCGGCCGTCGCCGTCGCCCGCCCCCTCACGGGCTCCCTGGACTGGCTGGTCGTCCCGGTCTTCCGCGCGGCCGAGTACGGCGCCGTCCTCCTCCTGGCCGCCAGGTCGGACGTGGACGGAGCGCTGCCTGCGGCTTTCGGGCTGGTGGCCGCCGTCGCCTACCATCACTACGACACGGTGTACCGCAACTGGGGAGACACCGGAGCGCCGCCACCGGCCTGGCTGGTGCGCGCCGCAGGGGGACACGAAGGACGGACGCTGCTCGTCACCGTCCTGGCCGCGCTGCTCACCGCCGCGCAGTTCACGGTCGCGCTCACGGCCCTCGCCGTGGCCGTGGCCCTGCTGGTGCTCACCGAGAGCATCCGCTTCTGGGTGGCCGCTCATCTGGGTGGCGTGCCCGCCGTACACGACGAAGGAGAACCCGCATGATCGGCCTCGTGCTGGCCGCCGGCGCCGGACGGCGTCTGCGTCCCTATACCGACACCCTGCCCAAGGCGTTGGTGCCGGTGGGGCCCGAGGGCGAAGCCGACGGGCCCACGGTGCTGGACCTGACGCTCGGCAACTTCGCGGAGATCGGCCTGACCGAGGTCGCCGTCATCGTGGGCTACCGCAAGGAGGCGGTGTACGAGCGACGTGCCGCGCTGGAGGCCAAGTACGGGCTGAAGATCACTCTGATCGACAACGACAAGGCGGAGGAGTGGAACAACGCCTACTCGCTGTGGTGCGGCCGGGACGCGCTGCGCGACGGCGTGATCCTCGCCAACGGTGACACCGTGCACCCGGTGTCGGTGGAGAAGACGCTGCTGGCCGCCCGCGGCGACGGCAAGAAGATCATCCTCGCCGTCGACACCGTGAAGAAGCTCGCGGACGAGGAGATGAAGGTCGTCGTCGACCCCGAGCGGGGGATGACGAAGATCACGAAGCTGATGGACCCGGCGGAGGCGAGCGGCGAGTACATCGGCGTCACGCTGATCGAGGGCGACGCGGCGGCCGAGCTGGCGGACGCGCTGCACACCGTGTGGAACGCCGACCCGCAGCAGTTCTACGAGCACGGCTACCAGGAGCTGGTCGACCGGGGCTTCCGCATCGACGTGGCCCCGATCGGCGACGTGTCGTGGGTCGAGATCGACAACCACGACGACCTCGCTCGGGGCAGGGAGATCGCGTGCCAGTACTGACGCGGTTGATTCCCTCGCCCGTCGTGGTCGACATCCGCGCGGGCGCGCTGGACGACCTGGCGGGCGTGCTGGCCGACGAGCGGATCTCCCGCTCGGGCCGGCTGGCCGTGGCGGTCAGCGGCGGTTCGGGCGCGCGGCTGCGGGAGCGGCTGGCCGACTCGATGCCGGGCGCCACGTGGTTCGAGGTCGGCGGCGGAACGCTGGACGACGCGGTGCGGCTGGCCGCCGACATGCGGGCCGGCCGGTTCGAGGCTGTCGTCGGCCTGGGCGGCGGCAAGATCATCGACTGTGCGAAGTTCGCCGCCGCGCGCGTCGGGCTGCCGCTGGTGGCGGTGCCGACCAACCTCGCGCACGACGGACTGTGCTCGCCGGTGGCGACGCTGGACAACGACGCCGGCCGCGGTTCGTACGGCGTCCCCAACCCGATCGCGGTCGTCATCGACCTGGACGTGATCGCCCAGGCGCCGGCCAAGTTCGTGCGGGCCGGGATCGGCGACGCGGTCTCCAACATCTCCGCGATCGCCGACTGGGAGCTGGCCAACCGGGTCAAGGGCGAGAAGATCGACGGACTGGCCGCGGCGATCGCCCGCCAGGCCGGGGAGGCGGTGCTGCGGCACCCGGGCGGGATCGGCGACACCGGCTTCCTCCAGGTGCTGGCCGAAGCGCTGGTCCTCAGCGGCATCGCGATGTCCGTCTCGGGCGACTCGCGGCCCTCCTCGGGCGCCTGCCACGAGATCAACCACGCCTTCGACCTGCTCTTCCCCACCCGGGCGGCGGCCCACGGCGAGCAGTGCGGTTTGGGCGCGGCCTTCGCGATGTACCTGCGCGGCGCGCACGAGGAGTCCGCCCACATGGCGCAGGTGCTGCGCCGGCACGGGCTGCCGGTGCTCGCGCAGGAGATCGGCTTCACCGTGGAGGAGTTCGTCCGCGCGGTCGAGTACGCCCCGGAGACCCGCCCCGGCCGCTACACCATCCTCGAACACCTCGCCCTGACCCCCGAACAGATCAAGGACACCTACGCCGACTATGTCAAGGCCATCGGTAGCTGAACTCAGACCGGTCGTCCACCCTCCGGGGGTGAAGGACCGGCGCAGCGGTGAGCACTGGATGGGACGCCTCTACATGCGCGAGGTGTCCCTGCGGGTCGACCGCTACCTGGTCAACACCAGGGTCACGCCCAACCAGCTCACGTACCTGATGACCGTCTTCGGCGTCCTCGCCGCCCCGGCGCTGCTGGTGCCGGGGATCTGGGGCGCCGTGCTCGGCGTGGTGTGCGTCCAGATGTACCTGCTGCTGGACTGCGTCGACGGCGAGATCGCGCGCTGGAAGAAGCAGTACTCGCTCGCCGGGGTGTACCTGGACCGGGTCGGGGCCTACCTCACCGACGCCGCCGTCCTCGTCGGCTTCGGGCTGCGCGCCGCCGACCTGTGGGGCAGCGGCCGTATCGACTGGCTGTGGGCGTTCCTCGGCACCCTGGCCGCGCTCGGCGCGATCCTGATCAAGGCCGAGACGGACCTGGTCGGCGTCGCCCGGCACCAGGGCGGGCTGCCGCCGGTCAAGGAGGCGGCGTCCGAGCCGCGCTCCTCGGGCATGGCGCTGGCCCGCAAGGCCGCCGCCGCGCTCAAGTTCCACCGGCTGATCCTGGGCATCGAGGCGTCCCTGCTGATCCTGGTCCTGGCGATCGTGGACCAGGTCCGCGGCGACTTGTTCTTCTCCCGGCTCGGCGTCGCCGTGCTGGCCGGCATCGCGCTGCTCCAGACGGTGCTGCACCTGGTGTCCATCCTCGCGTCGAGCAGGCTGAAGTGAGCGCGCCGCTGAAGGTCGGCGCGGTCGTCATCACGATGGGCAACCGCCCCGAGGAGCTGCGCGCGCTGATCGACTCGGTCGCCGGGCAGGACGGCGACCGGGTCGAGGTGGTCGTGGTCGGCAACGGCTCGCCCGTCCCGGAGGTCCCCGAGGGCGTGCGCACCGTGGAGCTGCCGGAGAACCTCGGCATCCCCGGCGGGCGCAACGTCGGCATCGAGGCCTTCGGGCCCAGCGGCCGCGACGTCGACATCCTCCTCTTCCTGGACGACGACGGACTGCTGGCCCAGCGCGACACCGCCGAGCTGTGCCGGCAGGCCTTCGCGGCCGACCCGAAGCTCGGCATCGTCAGCTTCCGCATCGCCGACCCGGAGACCGGCGTCACCCAGCGCCGCCACGTGCCCCGGCTGCGCGCCTCGGACCCGATGCGCTCCTCCCGGGTCACCACCTTCCTCGGCGGCGCCAACGCCGTGCGCACCCGGGTCTTCGCCGAAGCCGGCGTGCTCCCGGAGGCGTTCTTCTACGCGCACGAGGAAACCGACCTGGCATGGCGGGCCCTCGACGCGGGCTGGATGATCGACTACCGGTCCGACATGGTGCTGTACCACCCGACCACCGCGCCCTCGCGGCACGCGGTCTACCACCGCATGGTCGCCCGCAACCGCGTCTGGCTGGCCCGCCGCAACCTGCCCGCGCCGCTGGTCCCGGTGTACCTCGGGGTGTGGCTGCTGCTGACCCTGCTGCGCCGCCCCTCGGGGCCCGCGCTCAAGGCCTGGTTCGGCGGCTTCCGCGAGGGCTGGGCCACCCCGTGCGGGCCGCGCCGGCCGATGAAGTGGCGTACGGTGTGGCGGCTGACCCGGCTGGGCCGTCCCCCCGTCGTCTGACCAGGCCGGCCGGGCGGCCCTTCCGCCGTCCGACCAGGCCGGCTGGGCCGGCCTCCGGTCATCTGACAAGCTCCATCCGAGGGCCCCGGAGCCTGCCGCGGCCCCCCGGCTGTTGCCCGGCCCCCTTCCGGCCGGGCGCCCCGAAGACGAAAGTTTCCGACCTGTGAGTGAGACAACGCATGACGGCGGAGTCGCGGTGAGCGCGCCCCCGTCGCCCGACGAGGGCCTCACGGCGGCGCAACTGGCCGCCAAGTACGGGCTGGCCGTGAGCGGTGCGCGGCCCCGGCTGGGGGAGTACGTCCGGCAGCTGTGGGGGCGCCGGCACTTCATCCTGGCCTTCTCCCAGGCGAAGCTGACCGCCCAGTACAGCCAGGCCAAGCTGGGGCAGCTGTGGCAGGTCGCCACCCCGCTGCTCAACGCGGGCGTCTACTTCTTCATCTTCGGCGTGATCCTCAACGCCGGCAAAGGCATGCCCCGCGACGTCTACATCCCGTTCCTGGTCACCGGCGTCTTCGTCTTCACCTTCACGCAGAGCTCGGTCATGAGCGGCGTGCGCGCGATCTCCGGCAACCTCGGTCTGGTGCGCGCCCTGCACTTCCCGCGCGCCTCCCTGCCCGTCTCCTTCGCCCTCCAGCAGCTCCAGCAGCTGCTGTACTCGATGGTCGTGCTGTTCCTGGTGGCGATCGCCTTCGGCAGCTATCCGTCCGCGTCCTGGGCGCTGATCGTGCCGGTGCTCCTGCTGCAGTTCTGCTTCAACACCGGCCTGGCGCTGATCTTCGCCCGGGCCGGCGCGAGGACCCCCGACCTCGCGCAGCTCATGCCGTTCGTGATGCGGACGTGGATGTACGCGTCCGGCGTGATGTTCTCCATCCCGGTCTTCCTCGCCGACCGTCCGCAGTGGCTGTCGACCCTGCTGCAGTGGAACCCGGCCGCCGTCTACATGGACCTGATGCGCTTCGCGCTCATCGACGAGTACGGCGCCCGGTACCTGCCGGACCACGTGTGGGCGATCGCGTGCGGCTGGGCGGTGCTGTTCGCCGTGGGAGGCTTCGTGTACTTCTGGAAGGCGGAGGAGAGGTATGGCCGTGGCTGAGCGGGCTCCGGGCGAGCGGGTCCCCACCGTCATCGCCGACGACGTGCACATCGTCTACCGCGTCAACGGCGCGAAGACGGGCAAGGGCAGCGCCACCGCGGCACTGAGCCGCATCCTCAAGCGCGGTGAGGAACGCGGCGTGCGCAAGGTGCACGCCGTGCGGGGCGTCTCCTTCGTCGCGCACCGGGGCGAGGCCATCGGCCTCATCGGATCCAACGGCTCCGGCAAGTCCACGCTGCTGCGGGCCATCGCCGGGCTGCTGCCGCCCGAGCGGGGCAAGGTCTACACCGACGGCCAGCCGTCGCTGCTCGGCGTCAACGCGGCCCTGATGAACGACCTCACCGGCGAGCGCAACGTCATCCTCGGCGGCCTGGCCATGGGCATGTCCCGGGAGCAGATCAAGGAGCGCTACCAGGGCATCGTCGACTTCTCCGGCATCAACGAGAAGGGCGACTTCATCACGCTGCCGATGCGCACCTACTCCTCCGGCATGCAGGCCCGGCTGCGGTTCTCCATCGCCGCCGCGAAGGACCACGACGTCCTCATGATCGACGAGGCGCTGGCCACCGGCGACCGCAAGTTCCAGCTCCGCTCCGAGGAACGCATCCGGGAGCTGCGCAAGGAAGCCGGCACGGTGTTCCTCGTCAGCCACAGCAACAAGTCGATCAGGGACACCTGCGACCGCGTGCTCTGGCTGGAGCGCGGCGAACTGCGCCTGGACGGTCCGACCGAAGAGGTCCTCAAGGAGTACGAGAAGTTCACGGCCAAGTAGCCGCCGGTCCGTCAGGGCCCCGCGGGCACCTGCCCGGCGGGGCCCCGCGTCTGCAAAGGAAGCGTCAACTCCGGTGCGGCGCAGGATGCTTGACGCCCATCGGTGTGTTGTTGTGATCTGCGGGGCACCCCCGCGAACCGTACGGTGTTGTACAACGTAAGCTGTACCGGTCCCGAAACACGTGCAAGTGCGGCGATAAGGGGTCCTTGTCCTCACGCGGGCCGCCGTGCGGCGGCTGGGCGGCGTGTCCGAAATAGTGGGTATCGGGTTGTCGGTGTAGAACGGGAGATGTGACGGCAATGGCTACGGAAACTCCCCAGCTCAGCGCAGCACGTGCCGTTCCCGTCCGGGGCAGCCGACGGTGACGGCGCCGACCGCGTCGCGCACCGGGCACCCCGAGCGCGACACCCTCGCCAAGGCCGCGGACGAGAACTTCCCCGTGGCCCCCTTCTTCCTTCCGCGCGCCTGGCGCGACGACCTCATGGCCGTCTACGGCTTCGCCCGTCTCGTCGACGACATCGGCGACGGCGATCTGGCCCCGGGCGGCGCCGACGCCCGCCTGCTCGGCGTCACCGACACGGACGCCGACGACCGGCTGGTCCTGCTGGACGCCTTCGAGGCCGACCTGCGCCGCGTCTTCGACGGCGCCCCGCGCCATCCGCTGCTGCGCCGCCTCCAGCCCGTCGTCCGCCGCCGGCGCCTCACCCCCGAGCCCTTCCTCGGCCTGATCGCCGCCAACCGCCGCGACCAGCTCGTCACGCGCTACGAGACCTACGACGACCTCCTCGCCTACTGCGAGCTGTCGGCCAACCCCGTGGGCCGGCTCGTCCTCGCCGTCACCGGCACCGCGACCCCCGAGCGGATCCGCAGCTCCGACGCGATCTGCACCGCGCTGCAGATCGTCGAGCACCTCCAGGACGTGGCCGAGGACCTCGACCGCGGCCGCGTCTATCTGCCCGCCGCCGACATGAAGCGCTTCCACGTCCAGGAGGCCGACCTCGCCGCGCCCACCGCCGGCGCGTCGCTGCGCGCCCTGATCGCCTTCGAGGCCCAGCGCGCCCACGACCTCCTCGCCGACGGCACCCCGCTGGTGCACAGCGTCCACGGCAGGCTCAGGCTGCTGCTCGCCGGGTTCGTGGCCGGGGGAAGGGCGGCGCTCCACGCGATCGCCGCCGCCCACTACGACGTCCTTCCCGGCCCGCCCCGCCCCGGCCGACTCCGGCTGCTGCGCGAGACGGGCGCGACCCTGCGAGGAGAGGGGTGAGCCAGGCCGTGGACTCCGCGCCACACGCGTCCGCACCGGTACTCGCCGCCTACGGCTACTGCGAGGCCGTCACCGGGCAGCAGGCCCGCAACTTCGCCTACGGCATCCGGCTGCTGCCCACGCCGAAGCGGCGCGCGATGTCGGCGCTGTACGCGTTCTCCCGCCGGGTCGACGACATCGGCGACGGACCGCTCGACGACGACGTCAAGGCCACCCGGCTGGAGGACACCCGCGCGCTGCTCACCCGTGTCCGCGAGGGCGAGGTGGAGGAGGACGACACCGATCCCGTGGCGGTCGCCCTGGCGCACGCCGCGCGGGTCTTCCCGATCCCGCTCGGCGGCCTGGACGAGCTGATCGACGGCGTCCTGATGGACGTCCGCGGCGAGACCTACGAGACCTGGGACGACCTCAAGACGTACTGCCGGTGCGTCGCGGGCGCCATCGGACGCCTCTCGCTCGGCGTGTTCGGGACCGAACCGGGGGCACGGGGCGCCGAACGCGCGCCGGAGTACGCCGACACCCTCGGGCTCGCCCTCCAGCTCACCAACATCCTCAGGGACGTGCGCGAGGACGCCGCGGGCGGCCGGACCTACCTGCCCTCCGACGACCTCGCCAAGTTCGGGTGCTCGGCCGGGTTCGACGGGCCGACGCCGCCGGAGGGCTCCGACTTCGCGGGCCTCGTGCACTTCGAAGTGCGGCGCGCCCGCGCCCTCTTCGCCGAGGGCTACCGTCTGCTGCCCCTGCTCGACCGGCGCAGCGGGGCCTGCGTCGCGGCGATGGCCGGCATCTACCGCCGCCTGCTGGACCGCATCGAGCGCGACCCCGAGGCGGTGCTGCGCGGCCGGGTCTCGCTGCCCGGCCGCGAGAAGGCGTACGTCGCGGTGCGCGGACTGTCCGGTCTGGACGCCCGCCATGTGTCCCGGCTGACCGTCAGGAGGCCGCTGTGACCGGCGGCGCGCCGAGCCGGAGCGAGGCGACCGGGACGCGGCGGCGCGCAACCCTCCGGCGCGCCCCGGCGTCCCTGACTGCGACGGCCCGCCGCAGGCGGCGGACCTGCCACGGCGGACGTGCGGGGGAGGGTGCACGATGAGCGACGATCCGCTGCGCCGTCCCGGCCCGGACGCGCCGCACGAGGCGGTCGTGGTCGGCGGCGGGCTCGCAGGGGTGACCGCCGCGCTCGCGCTCGCCGACGCCGGCGTCCGCGTCACCCTGCTCGAAGGCCGGCCCCGGCTGGGCGGCCTCGCCTTCTCCTTCCGGCGCGGCGAACTCACCGTCGACAACGGCCAGCACGTGTACCTGCGCTGCTGCACCGCCTACCGCTGGTTCCTCGACCGCATCGGCGCGGCGGCGCTCGCGCCCCTGCAGGAACGTCTCGACGTGCCCGTTCTCGACCTGGCGAGGCCCGAAGGACGACGGCTGGGCAGGCTGCGCCGGGACGCCCTGCCCGTCCCCCTCCACCTGGGCCGCGGCCTGGCCGCCTACCCGCACCTCTCGCTCGCCGAACGCGCCCGGGTCGGCCGGGCCGCGCTCGCCCTCAAGCGGCTCGACCTCGCCGATCCCGCCCTGGACGACCAGGACTTCGGCGGCTGGCTCGCCGCGCACGGCCAGTCCCCGCGCGCCGTCGAGGCCCTGTGGGACCTGGTCGGCGTCGCCACCCTCAACGCGGTCGCCGACGACGCCTCACTCCAGCTCGCCGCGATGGTCTTCAAGACCGGCCTGCTGTCCGAACCGGGCGCCGCCGACATCGGCTGGGCGCGCGTCCCGCTGGGCGACCTGCACGACATGCTGGCCCGCGAGGCGCTCGCCGCGGCCGGCGTGCGCACCGAGGTCCGCGCCCGCGTCACCTCCGTGGCCCCGGCCGGGCAGGGCGGCTGGACCGTGCGGACGGCCGGCGGCACGCTGAGCGCCGACGCCGTCGTCCTCGCCGTACCGCAGCGCGAGACCTACGACCTGCTGCCGGCCGGGGCGCTCGACGCCCCCGAGCGGCTCCTCGACATCGGTGTCGCGCCGATCCTCAACGTGCACGTCGTCTACGACCGCGAGGTCCTCGCCGCGCCGTTCCTCGCCGCGCTCGGCACGCCCGTGCAGTGGGTCTTCGACCGCACCGACGCCTCCGGCCTGCGCCAGGGGCAGTACCTCGCGTTGTCGCAGTCGGCCGCCCAGGACGAGATCGACGAGCCCGTCGCCGCCTTGCGCGAGCGCTATCTGCCCGAGCTGGAGCGGCTGCTGCCCCGTGCCCGCGGCGCACGCGTGAACGACTTCTTCGTGACCAGGGAGCGCACGGCCACGTTCGCTCCCGCCCCCGGCGTCGGGCGTCTGCGGCCCGGCGCCCGCACCAAGGCGTCCGGCCTGTACCTGGCCGGAGCGTGGACCGCCACAGGGTGGCCCGCGACCATGGAGAGTGCGGTCCGCAGCGGCGTCGGCGCGGCGGACGCCGCCCTCGGCGCCCTCGGCCGGTCCCGCCCCCGCCACCTCTTCGCCATCGAGGAGGCCGCATGACGCTCGAACGAGATCAGCACGGCTCGGCACATTCCCGCACCCCCTCCGGCACCGTGACAAGAGGAGAATCAGTGCCCCCTGTGCCCACGGCCACGACGGCCGCTCGTAAGACCGCGGTGGACGTGGCCGCGCTCCTCGAGCGCGGCCGGACCCTGGCGACACCGGTGCTGCGGGCGGCCGTCGACCGTCTGGCGCCCCCCATGGACACCGTCGCCGCCTATCACTTCGGCTGGATCGACGCCCAGGGCAACCCGACCGACGGCGACGGCGGCAAGGCCGTGCGTCCGGCGCTCGCGGTGCTCTCCGCGGAGGTCGCCGGAGCCCGGCCCGAGGTGGGCGTCCCCGGCGCCGTCGCCGTGGAGCTGGTCCACAACTTCTCACTCCTGCACGACGATCTGATGGACGGCGACGAGCAGCGCCGGCACCGCGACACCGTCTGGAAGGTGCACGGCCCCGCCCAGGCCATCCTGGTCGGCGACGCCCTGTTCGCCCTCGCCGGCGAGGTCCTGCTGGAGCTCGGCACGGCCGAGGCCGCACGGGCCACCCGGCGGCTGACCACCGCCACCCGGGCCCTGATCGACGGTCAGGCGCAGGACATCTCCTACGAGCACCGCGACCGCGTGAGCGTCGAGGAGTGCCTGGAGATGGAGGGCAACAAGACCGGCGCGCTGCTGGCCTGCGCCAGCTCCGTCGGCGCCGTGCTCGGCGGCGCCGACGACCCCACCGCCGACGCCCTGGAGCGGTACGGCTACCACCTCGGGCTCGCCTTCCAGGCCGTCGACGACCTCCTCGGTATCTGGGGCGACCCGGTCTCCACCGGCAAGCAGACCTGGAGCGACCTGCGCCAGCGCAAGAAGTCCCTGCCGGTCGTGGCGGCGCTCGCGGCGGGCGGCCCCGCCTCCGAGCGGCTCGGCGAGATGCTCGCCGCCGACGCCAAGAGCAGCGACTTCGAGAACTTCTCCGAGGAGGAGTTCGCGGCCCGCGCCGCCCTCATCGAGGAGGCCGGCGGACGCGCGTGGACCGCCGAGGAGGCCCGCCGCCAGCACACCGTCGCCCTCGACGCGCTGAACGCCGTCGACATGCCCGAGCAGGTGCGGGACCGGTTCACGGCGCTCGCCGACTTCGTCGTCGTGCGCAAGAGATGATCCCCATCGGTCGAATAGCCCTCGCGTAGTCGCCGGCCGGTGTCGAGGGAAGAGACGCACCGGCCGACGGCGGACCCACAGCAGACGCAACGCCATGCACACTGCACGAAGGGGAAGCCATGACAGCGACGACCGACCCGAGCCCCGGGGCCCTGCCGCCCCGGGCCGCGGCGGCCAGCGACACCGACAGCGACACCCCCGAGGCGGCCGGGACACAAGAGACCGCCGAGCGCGCGATGCGGCGTGCGAGAGACTTCCTGCTCGCCCGACAGGACGCCGAGGGCTGGTGGAAGGGCGACCTCGAGACCAACGTCAGCATGGACGCCGAGGACCTGCTGCTCCGTCAGTTCCTGGGCATCCGCGACGAGTCGACGACCCGGGCCGCCGCCCTCTTCATCCGCGGCGAGCAACGCGAGGACGGGACGTGGGCCACCTTCCACGGCGGCCCCGGCGAACTCTCGGCCACCGTCGAGGCCTACGTCGCCCTGCGCCTGGCCGGGGACCCGCCCGACGCGCCCCACATGGCGAGAGCCTCCGCCTGGATCCGCGAGCGCGGCGGCATCGCCGCAGCCCGCGTCTTCACCCGGATCTGGCTCGCCCTGTTCGGCTGGTGGAAGTGGGAGGACCTGCCCGAACTCCCGCCGGAACTCCTCTACTTCCCCAAGTGGTTCCCGCTCAGCATCTACAACTTCGGCTGCTGGGCACGGCAGACCATCGTCCCGCTCACCGTCGTCTCGGCCAAGCGCCCGGTGCGTCCGGCGCCCTTCCCGCTCGACGAGCTGCACACCGACCCCGCCCGGCCCAACCCGCCCAGGCCGCCGGCGCCGCTGCACACCTGGGACGGCCTCTTCCAGCGCCTCGACAAGGTGGTGCGCGCCTACCGCACGGTCGCGGTGCGCCGGCTGCGCCGCGCCGCCCTGAACTCCGCCGCGCGCTGGATCATCGAACGGCAGGAGAACGACGGCTGCTGGGGCGGCATCCAGCCGCCCGCCGTGTACTCCGTGATCGCCCTGCACCTGCTCGGCTACGACCTCCAGCACCCGGTGATGCGGGCGGGCCTCGAATCCCTCGACCGGTACGCGGTCCGGCGCGAGGACGGCGCCCGGATGATCGAGGCCTGCCAGTCGCCCGTGTGGGACACCTGCCTGGCCACGATCGCGCTGGCCGACGCGGGGGTGCCCGCCGATCACCCCCAACTGGTCAAGGCGGCCGACTGGATGCTCGGCGAGCAGATCGTGCGGCCCGGCGACTGGTCCGTACGCAGGCCCCAACTCCCACCCGGAGGGTGGGCGTTCGAGTTCCACAACGACAACTATCCCGACATGGACGACACCGCCGAGGTGGTCCTCGCGCTGCGCCGCGTCCGCCACCACGACCCCGAGCGGCTGGAGAAGGCCGTCGAGCGCGGAGTGCGCTGGAACCTCGGGATGCAGTCGCGCAACGGTGGATGGGGCGCCTTCGACGTCGACAACACCAGCCCCTTCCCCAACCGGCTGCCCTTCTGCGACTTCGGTGAGGTCATCGACCCGCCCTCGGCCGACGTCACCGCGCATGTCGTGGAGATGCTGGCCGTCGAGGGACTCGCCGGCGACCCGCGCACCCGGCGCGGCATCGACTGGCTGCTCGCCGAACAGGAGCCGGACGGCTCGTGGTTCGGGCGCTGGGGCGTCAACTACCTCTACGGCACCGGCTCGGTGGTGCCCGCGCTGACCGCCGCCGGGATGCCCGCCCAGCACCCGGCGATCCGGCGGGCGGTGGCCTGGCTGGAGCGGGTGCAGAACGACGACGGGGGCTGGGGCGAGGACCTGCGCTCCTACGAGGACCCGGCCCGCTGGAGCGGCCGGGGGGCTTCCACGGCCTCCCAGAGCGCCTGGGCGCTGATGGCGCTGCTGGCGGCGGGGGAGCGCGAGTCCGAGGCCGTCCGGCGGGGCGTGGACTGGCTCGCCGCGACCCAGCGGGAGGACGGCTCCTGGGACGAGCCGCAGTTCACCGGTACCGGCTTCCCCTGGGACTTCTCCATCAACTACCACCTCTACCGGCAGGTGTTCCCGCTGACCGCGCTCGGCCGGTACGTCCACGGCGAGCCGTTCGCCGGGACGACGGCCCGGGCGGCCGCCGAGGACACGGCCGGCGCGGTGGCCGCGAAGGGCGAGGGACGCTGATGAACGCACGGCCCGCCTCCGCCCCGCTGCTGATCGCCTGCGCCCTCGGCATCGAGCGCCTCGCCCTGCGCATGGGCGACCGCGGCGGGGCCGGCGGGCCGGTCACCGTCCTGCGCACCGGGATGGGACCGAAGGCGGCCGAACGCTCCGTCACCCGGGCCCTCTCGGGCCCGCCGCTGGGCGGGGCGGCGGTCGTCGCCACCGGCTTCTGCGCCGGACTCGCCCCCGGAATGCACCCCGGCGACCTGGTCGTCGCCGAGGAGACCCGCGACCCGCGCGGCACCGTGGAGTGCGTGGGGACCGAACTGCTCGTCAAGGAACTCACCCGCACCCTGCCCGGCCGCACCGTCCACACCGGCCCGCTGACCGGCTCCGACCACGTGGTGCGCGGCCCGGAGCGCTCCGACCTGCGCGCCGCCGGGGCGATCGCGGCCGACATGGAGTCCGCGGCCACGCTCCTGAGCGCCGTCCGCGCTTCGATGCGCCCGGTTGCGGCCGTCCGGGTGGTCGTGGACGCTCCTGAACATGAACTCGTCCGGATCGGCACGGTGCGCGGTGGAATATCGGCTTTCCGCGTCCTTCGCTCCGTCCTGCCTGCATTCTTCGAATGGCACCGAAACGTGCTGCTC
Organism: Streptomyces sp. NPDC101166; assembly: GCF_044768125.1. Lineage (NCBI taxonomy): Bacteria > Bacillati > Actinomycetota > Actinomycetes > Kitasatosporales > Streptomycetaceae > Streptomyces > Streptomyces sp. NPDC101166. Next base: position 42,912 of record NZ_JBIWPF010000002.1, on the reverse strand, counting down.
CCCCGGAGGTGAGCCAGATGGCCATGCCGCTGCGCCAGTCCATCAAGGTCGCTACATACTTGGCTGAACAAAAGCTCCGCAAGCGTGACAAGTTCCCGCTCATCGTCGAGCTGGAGCCCCTCTTCGCCTGCAACCTCAAGTGCGAGGGTTGCGGAAAGATCCAGCATCCGGCGGGCGTGCTCAAGCAGCGCATGCCGGTCGCCCAGGCCGTGGGAGCGGTGCTCGAGTCCGGCGCCCCGATGGTCTCCATCGCGGGCGGCGAACCGCTGATGCACCCTCACATCGACGAGATCGTCCGGCAGTTGGTGGCGAGACGGAAGTACGTCTTCCTGTGCACCAACGCGATGCTGCTGCGCAAGAAGATGGACCGCTTCACCCCGTCCCCCTACTTCGCGTTCGCCGTGCACATCGACGGACTGCGCGAACGGCACGACGAGTCCGTGGCGAAGGAGGGCGTCTTCGACGAGGCTGTGGCGGCGATCAAGGAGGCCAAGCGGCGCGGCTTCCGGGTCACCACCAACTCCACCTTCTTCAACACCGACACCCCGCAGACCATCGTCGAGGTGCTCAACTTCCTCAACGACGACCTCAAGGTCGACGAGATGATGATCTCGCCCGCCTACGCCTACGAGAAGGCCCCCGACCAGGAGCACTTCCTCGGCGTGGAACAGACCCGCGAACTGTTCAGGAAAGCCTTCGCGGGCGGCAACCGCCGCCGCTGGCGGCTCAACCACTCACCGCTCTTCCTGGACTTCCTCGAAGGCCGGGTCGACTTCCCCTGCACCGCCTGGGCGATCCCCAACTACTCCCTGTTCGGCTGGCAGAAACCCTGCTACCTCATGAGCGACGGATACGTGCCCACGTACCGCGAGCTCATCGAGGACACCGACTGGGACCGCTACGGCCGCGGCAAGGACCCGCGCTGCGCCAACTGCATGGCGCACTGCGGCTACGAGCCCACCGCCGTCCTCGCCACCATGGGCTCGCTGAAGGAGTCGCTGCGCGCGATGCGCGAGACCGTCTCCGGGAACCGGGAGTGAGGGCGACCCGGCCGGCGCCGTGAGAGCAGCCGTACGCAACGAGAGGGGGCCCGAGCGTGACCATCCTGGAGAACATCCGGCAACCACGTGACCTGAAGGCGCTGTCCGAGGCGGAACTCGGTGAACTGTCCAACGAGATCAGGGAGTTCCTGGTGCACGCGGTCGCCCGCACCGGCGGGCACCTCGGCCCCAACCTGGGCGTGGTGGAACTGACCGTCGCGCTCCACCGGGTCTTCGAGTCGCCGGCCGACCGCATCCTGTGGGACACCGGCCACCAGAGCTACGTCCACAAGCTTCTGACCGGCCGTCAGGACTTCTCCAAGCTGCGCGGCAAGGGCGGCCTGTCCGGCTACCCCTCCCGGGAGGAGTCCGAGCACGACGTCATCGAGAACAGTCACGCCTCCACCGCCCTCGGCTGGGCCGACGGCCTGGCCAAGGCCCGCCAGGTGCTGGGGGAGACGGGCCACGTGGTCGCGGTCGTCGGCGACGGCGCGCTCACCGGCGGCATGGCCTGGGAGGCGCTCAACAACATCGCCGCCGCCAGGGACCGGCCGCTGATCATCGTCGTCAACGACAACGAACGCTCCTACGCGCCGACCATCGGGGGCCTCGCCCACCACCTGGCCGCCCTGCGCACCACCGACGGTTACGAGAAGGTGCTGGCCTGGGGAAAGGACGTCCTGCAGCGGACCCCGGTGGTGGGCCCCACCCTCTACGAGTCCCTGCACGGCGCGAAGAAGGGCTTCAAGGACGCGTTCGCCCCGCAGGGCATGTTCGAGGACCTCGGCCTGAAGTACGTCGGCCCGATCGACGGGCACGACGTCAGGGCCGTCGAGTCCGCGCTGCGGCGGGCCAAGCGCTTCCACGGCCCGGTGCTGGTGCACTGCCTCACCGAGAAGGGCCGCGGCTGCGAACCCGCCCTCGCACACGAGGAGGACCGCTTCCACACCGTCGGCGTGATGGACCCCCTGACCTGCGCGCCGCTCGTACCGGCCGGCGGCCCGTCCTGGACGTCCGTCTTCGGCGAGGAGATCGTACGCATCGGCGAGGAACGCGACGACGTCGTGGCGATCACCGCGGCCATGCTCCACCCGGTGGGCCTCGGCCCGTTCGCCGAGCGCTTCCCGGACCGGGTGTGGGACGTCGGCATCGCCGAACAGCACGCCGCCGTGAGCGCCGCAGGCCTCGCCACCGGCGGCCTGCATCCCGTCGTCGCCGTCTACGCCACCTTCCTCAACCGGGCCTTCGACCAGCTGCTGATGGACGTCGCCCTGCACCGCTGCGGGGTCACGTTCGTCCTCGACCGGGCCGGGGTGACCGGCGTCGACGGGGCCTCACACAACGGCATGTGGGACATGTCCGTCCTCCAGGTCGTCCCCGGCCTGAGGATCGCCGCGCCCCGCGACGCCGACCAGCTCCGCGCCCAGCTGCGGGAGGCCGTCGCGGTCGACGACGCGCCGACCCTGGTGCGCTTCCCGAAGGAATCCGTCGGCCCGCGCGTCCCCGCCGTCGACCGGGTGGGCGGCATGGACGTGCTGCGCCGAGCCCAACGCCCGGACGTGCTGCTGGTCGCGGTCGGCGTCATGGCGCCGGTGTGCCTGCGGACCGCCGAACTGCTGGCGGCACGCGGCGTCGACTGCACGGTGGTGGACCCGCGGTGGGTCAAGCCCGTCGACCCGGCGCTGCCCGAACTCGCGGCCGCGCACCGGCTCGTCGCCGTCGTCGAGGACAACAGCCGTGCCGCGGGCGTCGGTTCGGCGGTGGCGCTGGCTCTGGGAGACGCCGAAGTCGACGTTCCGGTACGGCGGTTCGGCATCCCCGAACAGTTCCTCGCCCACGCCAAACGCTCGGAGGTGCTGGCCGACATCGGCCTCACGCCTGTCGAGATCGCCGGTCGGATCGGTGCGAGCCCGGCCGTCAGGGACCTCGTCGGCTCAGTCAAGGAGAGCGAATGACGAAGGAGTTCGACCTCGGCGCGCTCCTGGCCGAGCGCGGAGCCGAACGCTACGCACTGCACGGCAGGTACCTCAACCACCAACTGCCGCGCATGCTGCACACCATCGGCTTCGACAAGGTCTACGAGCGCGCCGAGGGCGCCTACTTCTGGGACGCCGACGGCCACGACTACCTCGACATGCTCGCCGGCTTCGGCGTGATGGGCCTGGGCCGGCACCATCCCGTCGTCCGCCGGGCGCTGCACGACGTGCTCGACGCGCAGCTCGCCGACCTCACCCGCTTCGACTGCCAGCCGCTGCCGGGACTGCTCGCGGAGAGACTCCTCGCCCACAGTCCGCACCTGGACCGGGTGTTCTTCGGCAACAGCGGCACGGAGGCCGTCGAGACCGCGCTGAAATTCGCCCGGTACGCGACCGGAAGACCGCGCGTCCTCTACTGCGACCACGCCTTTCACGGACTGACCACGGGCTCCCTGTCCGTCAACGGCGAGTCCGGCTTCCGCGACGGCTTCGCCCCGCTGCTGCCCGACACGGCCGTGCCTCTCGGCGATCTCGACGCCCTCGCCCGCGAGTTGGCCAAGGGCGACGTCGCCGCACTGATCATCGAGCCGATCCAGGGCAAGGGCGTGCACGAGGCCCCGCCCGGCTATCTGCGCGCCGCCCAGGAACTCCTGCACCGGCACAAGGCGCTGCTCGTCGCCGACGAGGTGCAGACGGGACTGGGCCGCACCGGCGACTTCTACGCCCACCAGCACGAGGACGGCGTCGAGCCGGACCTGGTGTGCGTGGCGAAGGCCCTCTCCGGAGGCTATGTGCCGGTCGGGGCCACCCTCGGCAAGGACTGGATCTTCAAGAAGGTCTACTCCTCCATGGACCGGGTGCTGGTCCACTCGGCCAGCTTCGGATCCAACGCCCAGGCCATGGCCGCCGGCCTCGCCGTGCTGGCGGTCATGGAGAACGAGCAGATCGTCGCCAACGCCCGCGCCACCGGCGAGCTGCTGACGTCACGGCTGGCGGCGCTCACCGGCGAGTACGAGCTGCTCGCCGACGTCCGCGGCCGGGGGCTGATGATCGGCATCGAGTTCGGCCGGCCGAAGTCGCTGAAGCTGCGGAGCAGGTGGGCGATGCTCCAGGCCGCCCGCAAGGGGCTGTTCGCGCAGATGGTGGTCGTGCCGCTGCTCCAGCGGCACCGGATCCTCACCCAGGTCTCCGGCGACCACCTGGAGGTGATCAAGCTGATCCCGCCGCTCGTCATCGGGGAGCGGGAGGTCGACCGGTTCGTCGCCGCGTTCACCGAGGTGATGGACGACGCGCACAACGGGGGCGGACTGATGTGGGACTTCGGCAAGACCCTCGTCAAGCAGGCGGTCGCCGAACGGTGACGGTTTTTGCCTCTGAGGCAAGAAGTTTGCCGCAGAGGCAAAACTCCGGCTGAATGGAGGCATGACACCCTCCGACGCCGAACCCGGCCCCGGACCGTCCGACGCCGGTCCCGGCTCGGGCGAGGGCGGCGACACCCTGCCGGCCGTCGCGCCCCGGCTGCGCTCCCTGCGCCGTCTGGCCGGTCTCACCCTGGAGGCCGCGGCCCGGGACGCCGGGCTCTCGCCCGCCCATCTCTCCCGTCTGGAGACCGGGCGGCGACAGCCCTCGCTGCCGATGCTGCTGGCACTCGCCCGCGTCTACGGTACGACGGTCTCCGACCTGCTCGGCGAGGCGGCCGCCGACCGGGACGCCGTGGTGCGCGCCGACGACATGGAACCGACCCGCGCGGGCGGCTGGACGTACTGGCGGGCCGGCGCGTCCGGGCGGGGCATGCAGGCCCTGCGCGTCCATGTGCCCCACGGCTCGCAGGGTGACGTCGTGCGCGTCCACCCCGGGGAGGAGTGGCTGCACGTCCTGCGCGGCCGGCTGGTGCTCCGGCTCGGTGACGCCACGCACCGCCTCGCGCCCGGCGACAGCGCCCACTTCGACTCGCTGACCCCGCACCGCATCGCGGCACGCGACCCCGACGGGGTCGACCTGCTCTTCGTCCACACCCTGCTGCAGAGCCCGACGGCCGCCCTGTGCCTCGGCCCCACCCCTGGAGGGACGTCATGAACGACATCGAGGAGAGGTTCCCGCGCGGGATCTGGATCCGTCTGTTCATCTACATCGCCGTGGGACACGCCCTCGCCGCGTTCATCTGGCTGCTGTTCGAGGTCGGCGCGAAGTAGCGCGGCGGCCGGACGGGCGCAGGGCGCGGACCCCTCAGTCGAGGAGCCGCTCCCGGAGCCGCTCCCGGGTCTGCTCCGTGAGCCCGAGGCCCTGCTCCAGATAGGGGTCGACGCCGCCCCAGGTCGCCTCGATGGTCTCGAGCGCCGCCGTGAGGTACTCCGCGCGGGCGTCGAACAGGGGGCCGAGCAGCTCCATGACCTCGGGGGAGTAGGTGTCCGCGGAGGCGCCGCTGCGGCGCACCTTGTAGCGGCGGTGCTTGGCGTTGGACTCCAGGTAGTCGACGAGGATCGCGTCGCGCTCCACGCCCAGCGCGAGCAGCGTCACCGCGACGGACAGGCCGGCGCGGTCCTTGCCCGCCGCGCAGTGCATCAGCACGGGGACGCTGTCCTCGGCCAGCGCGTGCAGCACCCGGGAGTGCTCGGCCGTGCGCTGTGTGATGATCGAGCGGTAGGAGGCGATCATCCGGCCGGCGGCCTTGCCGTCGCCCAGGATCCGGCGCAGCTGGTCGATGTCGCCGTCGCGGACCATCTTCCAGAACTCCGCGCCGTCCGCCGGGTCGGACAGCGGCAGGTTCACGTTGCGCACGCCCGGCAGCTCGACGTCCGGGCCCTCCAGCCTGAGGTCCGCCGCGTTGCGGAAGTCGAAGATCGTGTGCAGGCCGAGGGAGGCCAGGAACGCGGCGTCCTCGCCGGTCGCGTGCGCGAGGTGGCCGCTGCGGAACAGCACGCCGTGCCGCACCTTGCGGCCGTCGGCGGTCGGCAGACCGCCCACGTCACGGAAGTTGCGCACACCGGCCAGCTCGGGCTCGGTCGACGGGATCTGCTGCGTCACGGGGGCTCCCTCCCGGTCGGTCCCCGTCGGCGCGGCTCGGTGACCGACGGAACTTCCTTGACCATACGACATCGATTCGCGCCCCCGGCAGCCGTCCACCGCCCGCCACCGCACGTCGAACGGCCACCTCCCGAGGCCGCTTCGGCGGTGCCCGCCCGTTCTGTGCGAGGCCGCTTCCCCGGTGCGCGCCCGTTTCAAGCGAGGCCGCTTCGGCGGTGCGCGCCCGTTTCAAGCGAGGCCGCTTCGGCGGTGCCCGCCCGTTCCACGCGAGGCCGCACAGACAGTGCGCCAAGGCCCGGCCGAGCCCGCCCACGCACCGTGAACAGGCCCGACCCAGGCGGCGCCCGCCCAGCTCCGTACGCGGCCCGACCCACGCGGCGCCTGTCCGGGCCGTGTGAGCCCGGCTCACGCGCTGGGTGGGTCCGGATTCCGAGGCCGGTCATGCTGGGTTTGCTCGGTCCCGTGCGGGGCTCGGCTCACGTGGCGTCTGCCTGGGCCGTCTGAGCCGGGCTCAGACGCTGGGTGGGCCCGGGTTTCGAGGCCGGTGGTGCTGGGTTTGCTCGGTCCCGTGCGGGGCCCGGACGTGGCATCCGCCCAGGGCCATGTGAGCCCGGCTCACGCGCCGGGCGCTCCTGGGTCCCGAGAGGCCGGTCACGGCCCTGTGCGAGCTCCGGCTCACCCTGCGTCCTCCGGTCCGCCCGAGGCGGCCCACCCGGCGTCACCCGTTCCCCCGCAGCGCGTCCCGTGACGTTTGCTCAGTGAACGCCGACGTCGGATGATGTCGACGATTGATCGCACCTGTTCGAATCAGTGGGGGTTTCATGTCCGAGTCCGACGCCGACGGCCGTACCTGGCTCCTCTCCGGGCCCGCCAGCAGCTACGCCGTCCATGTCACCGAGACCGACGAGCTCGTGCACCTGCACTGGGGCCCCCGGATGGAGCTCGCCGACGCGCAGGCGCTGGCCGTGCGCCCGCTGCCGGACTACTGGGCCTTCGAGTCCCCCCTCGACGGCCGCGAGGAGTACCCCGTGGAGGGCGGGGCCCGCTTCGTGCGGCCCGCCCTGTCGGTGCGCACCGCCGGGCGGCGCGGCACCGAGTGGAGCTTCGTCGGCCACGAGACGCACGGCGGCGAGGAGGGCGACGAGCTGCGGCTGCGCTTCCGCGACGGCCGGCTGGCCGTCACCCTGCACTACCGGATGCGGGGCGACGTCGTGGAGCGCTGGGCGACGCTTCGCCACGAGGGCGAGCAGGGCGACGAGCCGCTGGAACTGCTGCGCGCCGACTCCGCCGTCTGGACCCTGCCCGACCGCGACGGCTGGCGGCTGTCCCAGCTGCACGGCCGCTGGGCCGCGGAGTCCCGGCTCACCCGCGCGCCCCTCACCTATGGCGAGAAGGTCATCGGCAGCCGCCGAGGCCACACGAGTCACCAGCACCTGCCCTGGGTCGCCCTGGACGCCGACGCCACCGAGGAGCGCGGCGAGGTCTACGGCTGCGCCCTGGGCTGGTCCGGGTCCTGGCGGATCTCCGTCGCCCAACTGCCCGACGCGCGCGTGCAGATCACCGGCGGAGCCGGCTACGACGACTCGGGCCTGCTGCGGCTCGCGCCCGGCGAGGAATTCACCACCCCCGTGTTCGCCGGCCTGTGGACCGACGAGGGCTTCGGGGGCGCCAGCCGCGCCTGGCACGCCTACCAGCGCGCCCATGTGATCCCGGACGCCGAGCGCGACCGGCCGGTGCTGTTCAACTCCTGGGAGGCCACCTACTTCGACATCTCCGAGGAGCAGCAGGCCACCCTCGCCCGCCGCGCCGCGGCCGTCGGCGTCGAGCTGTTCGTGGTCGACGACGGCTGGTTCGGCGCGCGCACCGGCGACCACGCGGGGCTCGGCGACTGGACGCCCAACCCCGACCGCTTCCCCAAGGGCCTGAAGCCGCTCGCCGAGTACGTGCACGCGCTCGGCATGCAGTTCGGCATCTGGGTCGAGCCCGAGATGGTCAACCCGGACAGCGACCTGTACCGGGCGCACCCCGACTGGGTGCAGTTCCAACCGGGACGCAGGCGGACGGAACTGCGCAACCAGCTGGTCCTCAACCTCGCCCGCGAGGACGTCCAGGAGTACCTGTGGCAGCGCCTCGACACCCTGCTCTCGAGTGCGCCCATCGACTACGTCAAGTGGGACTTCAACCGCTGCTTCACCGACGCCGGCTGGCCGGACGACCCGTATCCGCAGCGGCTCTGGGTGGACCATGTGCGCGGTCTGTACGCCCTGTTGGACCGGCTGCGGGCGGCGCACCCCGGCGTCGCCTTCGAGTCCTGCTCGGGCGGCGGCGGGCGGATCGACCTCGGGATCATGAGCCGTACGGACCAGGTGTGGACCTCCGACAACACCGATCCGCTGGACCGGCTCGCCATCCAGCACGGCTTCAGCCAGATCCATCCCGCGCGAGTGATGGCCGCCTGGGTCACCGACAGCCCCAACACCCAGCTCAACGGCCGGGTCAGCTCGCTGCGGTTCCGGTTCGTCAGCGCGATGGCGGGAGTGCTCGGCGTCGGCGGAGACCTGTCCGAATGGACCGAGGAGGAACTCGCCGAGGCCCGGCACTGGGTGGATCTCTACAAGGAGATCCGGCCCCTCGTCCAGCACGGCGATCTTCACCGGCTGCGCGCCCCCGAGGGCGGGCTGAGCGCGGTGCAGTACGTGCGCGGGGAGGACGAGAGCGTCGTGCTCGCCTGGCTCCAGGCGCAGCGCTACGGCGAGCCGGCGCCGGCGGTGCGGTTGCGCGGCCTCGACCCGAAGGCGTCGTACGAATGCCTCGAAACGGGCGAAGTGCACCGAGGTGCGGTGCTGTTGCATCACGGGTTGCGCACGGGACTGCGCGGTGACCTCGATGCGACGGTTATCCGCCTGCGTCGCATCTGAGTGCTCTGTCCGAATTTGAAGTCCTTCATTCAACTCGGTCTGAAATAAGGGGCGCTGGAGCGGTGCGGCGTGAGCAGCGTCATATTCGTGACCGTGCGTCGTTGGTCATGTTCACGTAATTCATGGAGTTTTCATGGGTGTTTCCGCAGAATCCGTCACCTGGTGCACGCAGTGTGACGGGAGTGCGGCGCAGCGGATCACGTCGAGGGCGTCACCGGCGCAACCTTCGCTTGTCGCCGCGTGTCCCAGTCGCTTACGTTTCACGCCAATCCGGACGGACGCCGAATCCTGCCGCCGACCGGAACCCGCAGACACTCACCCGTCCACGGCAGGAGCGGGGGACCCACAGGCACGACCGCCTGTTCCGGTCTCCGGAACAGGCTTGGGGTAAAGCCGCGCTCCGGCGCGGCCGGGCATCTCCAGCCCGCACCCGACAGCTCACCTCGCAGGCGCCGGAGAGGAACCCGCCATGCCCGCGAAGGGTAAGCACCGCCGTCCCAAGGCCCCGCGCTTCAGCCGTTCCATCGCCGCCGCCGGCACCGGCGGCGCGGCTCTCGCCCTCCCGCTCATCGGCGCCGCCGGCGCCCACGCGGCCCCCGCCCAGTCGGCGGCCCAGTCCGTCTCCTCCGTCTCGGACAAGCCCGTGCAGACCGTTCCGGTCGCGCAGCGCACGGCCGCGACCGACGCCCCGGCCGCGGCGAACACCACGACCTACACGGTCCGGTCCGGCGACTACCTCTCCAGGATCGCGGACGAGCAGCACGTGCGCGGAGGCTGGCAGAAGCTGTACGCCGACAACCGCGAGGTCGTCGGCGAGGACCCCTCGCTCATCCACCCCGGTCTGAAGCTGTCGATCGGCAAGCGGGCGGGCGGTTCCGCGGGCAGCGCCGGTTCCGCCGGTGACACGGCGTCGAAGAGCTCGCGCTCCGCGCACTCCTCGAAGTCGTCCGCCTCGAAGTCCTCGGCGTCCTCGAAGTCGTCGCACTCCTCGCACTCCTCGAAGTCCGCCACGAAGGCGTCGGCCGGGCAGAGCGCCCACGGCGGCGGCAACGTCTCCGGTTTCCACCTCCCCGTGTCCAACCCCGCCGTCGGCACCCCGTACCGGATGTCCGGCAGCATGTGGTCCAGCGGCTACCACACAGGCGTCGACTTCGTCGTCCCGACCGGCACCTCCCTCAAGGCCGTCGGCGCGGGCACGGTCGTCTCCGCGGGCTGGGGCGGCGCGTACGGCAACCAGGTCGTCATCCGGCTCGCAGACGGCTACTACGCCCAGTACGCCCACCTCTCCGCGCTCTCCGTCTCGGCCGGCCAGAGCGTCTTCGCCGGCCAGCAGATCGGCCTCTCCGGCGCGACCGGCAACGTGACCGGGCCGCACCTGCACTTCGAGATCCGCACCACGCCGAACTACGGCTCCGACGTCGACCCGGTCGCCTACCTCCGCTCGCACGGCGTCTCCGTCGGCTGAGAGGGGGCCCGGCGGCCGCCGCGAGTCCCTGATCGTCGTATCGCGGTCTCGTGGCATGGCTCCCGCGGTGTCGACAGCGGTGGCGGAGCGAGGGCACAGTGAGCTCCGCCCCTCGGCGGGCAAGCGCTTACCCGCGCTGTCCGCCGTACTCCGCGCGTCACAAAGGAGCCGTTCCCCCATGACGACCTCGCGCAGAGCGTTCGGCGCCCTGGCCGCCGGCGCCGCCCTCGCCGCGATCGCCCCCGCGGTCACCGCGAACGCCGCTCCCGTCGACGGCCGAGCGCCCCGGCGCCGTCGGCTGGTCGCCCACGACGACTTCCGGCACGGCCTGTGCCGATGGGCCGTGGAACTGGAGAAGGGCGGCACGGTCGCCGCCTCCCGGGGGACCCTCGAGGTGGACGTGCCCGCCGGCGCGACGATCTGGTACCGGAAGCGGCTCGAAGGACCGTGCGTCCTTCAGTACACCGCGACCCCCGTCTCCGCCGGCGGGGCCAACGACCGCGTCTCCGACCTCAACAACTTCTGGAACGCCGTCGACGTCCGCTCCCCGGACGACCTCTTCGCCACGTCCAGGGGCGGCGCCCTCGCGGAGTACGACCACCTCGAGACGTACTACGTCGGCTACGGCGCCAACTCCAACACCACGACCCGGATGCGCCGTTACGTCGGCCGGCCGGGAGAGCGGCCGCTGCTGTACGACTACAGCGAGCCGCTGCTCGTCGCGGGCGAGCCGAACCGTGTCCGCATCGTCTCCGACGGCTCCACGGTCCAGTGGTGGAACAACGGGCGGCTCGTGTTCGACCACACCGACCCCGAGCCCTACACCGGCGGGCACTTCGCGTTCCGCACCACGTGGAGCCACTTCCGCATCAACGACTTCCGCGTGTGGTCCCTTATTCCTTGATTGGCAAATTCTTTAAGAGTGTCCTTTCTCACCGCCAGTCAACCCCTGCCTACGGTCGCGTAGGTCACATTCGAAGGTGAATCATGCACGGTTGTGGCAGACGATTCGAAGAGTGACAGCAGATCAGTGATCGGGTCGTACGTGGCGGTGGGGGACAGCTTCACCGAGGGCGTCGGCGACCCCGGGCCCGACGGGGCGTTCGTCGGCTGGGCCGACCGGTTCGCGGTACTGCTCGCGGACCGGCGGCCGGAGGGCGACTTCCGGTACGCGAACCTCGCGGTGCGCGGCAAGCTGCTCGACCAGATCATGGCCGACCAGTTGCCGAGGGCCGTCGAACTCGCGCCCGACCTCGTCTCCTTCTGCGCGGGCGGCAACGACATCCTCCGTCCGGGCACCGACCCGGACGAGGTGGCCGAGCGGTTCGAGCGGGCGATCGCCGAACTCACCGCCGTATGCGGCACGGTCATGGTGACGACCGGCTTCGACACCCGTGGCGTCCCCGTCCTCAAGCACCTGCGCGGCAAGATCGCCACGTACAACGGGCACGTCCGCGCCGTCGCCGACCGCTACGGCTGTCCGGTGCTGGACCTGTGGTCGCTGAGGTCCGTGCAGGACCGGCGGGCCTGGGACCACGACCGGCTCCACCTCTCCCCGGAGGGGCACACGCGCGTGGCGCTGCGCGCCGGCCAGGCGCTCGGCCTGGAGGTCCCGGCCGACCCGGAGCAGCCCTGGCCGCCGCTGCCGCCCCGCGGCGCCCTCGACGTCCGCCGCGACGACGTGCAGTGGGCGCGCGAGTACCTCGTGCCGTGGATCGGCCGCAGGCTGCGCGGGGAGTCCTCCGGGGACCACATCACGGCCAAGGGCGCGTTGTCGCCGGACGACATCAAGTTGTGGATCGAATCGGTGGCGTGAGGGGCCGTCCGGCGGAGGGACCGCGTCGGCGTGAGCGGTCCCTCCGCGCGGCCGACCGTGCGCGGGGGGGCGTCCACACGGACGCTTCCGGCCGCTCAACTCCCCGTCGGCAGGCCGAGTTCCCGGATGAGCGTCTCCTCGACCCAGTCGTGGGCCTTCGCCCGGGACACCGCGCCCTGGTAGGACGTCAGCTGTACGGCGAGACCGTCGAGCAGGGCCGTCAGGCGCAGGGCGGTGCCGGACGGGTCGGGGCAGCGGAACTCGCCCGCGGCCACGCCCTCGGCGATCACCTCCGCCAGCGCCGCCTTCCACTGCCGGTCGAGATCACGCGCGACCTCCCGCAGCGCGGGCTCGCGCAGTGACACCGCCCAGCCTTCGATCCACAGCCGCCAGCCCTTGGCCTGGCCCGTGGGCGCGTACCAGCGCACGGCCGACCGCAGCCGGCTCAGGGCCGTGGCCCGGCGGCCCAGCAGCTTGCGCAGCCGGGCCAGATCGTCCTGGGCGGCGTGCGCGAAGGCGGCGGCGACCAGTTTCTCCTTGGTCTCGAAGTGGTAGAGCACGAGCGCGTTGCTCACCCCGAGCGACCCGGCCACGTCGGCGATCCTGACCGCCGCGACGCCCCGCGCCTCGATCTGCTCGATGGCCGCCCGCAGCAACTCCTCACGCCGCTCGGCCACACTCAATCGGACTCTCGCCACGCGGCAACCCTACACACCCCCCGCGACCTGCGCCGACGTGCTCACAGCCCCTTCGGACGCCCACCCCGGCACCCGTGCGCCCCGCCTCAGCGGTGACCGCCGAACCGTCGTGTGATCGCCGGCAGGCGCTGGGCGGCCAGGGCGTGGGCGGCGGCGCGAGGGGTCGTGCCGTCGCTCTCCGCGCGCGCGAGGACGTCTTCGACCAGCGCCCGCATCGAGCGGCGTGTGTGCGCGAACGCCTCGTCCGCGTCCGCGCCGATGTCGCCGAAGAGCGTCCACCACCACCAGGCGTTGGTGCCGGAGTTGACCACGACGTCCGGCAGCACGCACACCCCGCGCGCGTGGAGCGGTTCCTCCGCCGCCGCGAGGACGGGCATGTTGGCGGCCTCGGCGATCCACCGGGCGGTGATCCGCTCCTGCTCCTCGACCCCGATCGCGTACGACACCGCCGCCGGCACCAGCACCTCCACGTCCGCCGAGAGCCAGGCGTCGCCGGGCAGTTCACGGTCGCCGGGGCGCAGGGCGGCGCGGTCGACGGTGCCGTACGCGTCCCGCGCGGCCAGCAGCGCCTCCACGTCCAGGCCCTCGGGGTTGGCGATCGTCCCCTTGACGTCGGCGACGGCCACCACCCTCAGCCCCGCGCGCGTGAGGAAGCGGGCCGTGGCCCCGCCCATGGTGCCCAGCCCCTGGAGGGCGACCCGCGTCCCGGCGTACGGCACTTCCGCGCGGTCCAGCGCCGTGAGCACCGACTCGGCGACCCCGCAGCCGCCGACCAGCTCGTCCAGGCCGATGCCGTCCACCTCGACGGCGAAGGCGTCGGCGAGCCGCCGCCGGGCCTCCTCCTCGTCGTCGAGCAGTGGATAGACGGCCTGCACCGACGACACCAGACCCGCCTCGACGGCGGCCCGGTCGACGACGTCCTGCGTGAGCCCCAGATCTTCCCCCGTGGTCCAGCAGCTCTCGATGTACGGCCGCACCGCGCGCAGGTACCGCACCAGCAGCCCGTACGCCTCAGGGTCCCTGGGATCGCAGTCGATGCCGCCCTTGGCGCCGCCGAGGGGGACGTAACGGGCCTCGGGGTCGTAGTGCAGCGCCTCCTTCAGGCTCATGCCGCGGGCGAGGCCGGTCACCTCCTCCAGGGTGCAGCCCGCCCGCATCCGCAGACCCCCGCTGCACACGCCGCGCACCAGCCGGTCGACGACCAGGAAGCCCTGTCGGCCGGTGACGTCGTCGGTCCAGGTGAGGGACAGCAGGGGGGCGGTCATACGGGCTCCTCGGCCTGGGCCATCACTGAACGGCAGGTCAGTATCGGGACTGGGGGAACGCCGTGTCAAAGCGGTGCGGGGCGCCGGTGTCGACGCGGTGCGGGCGTTGTGCGTCGACGCGGTAGGAGCGTTCGCGTCGAAGCGGCGCCCGCGCCGGGGTCGGCCCCGGCGTTGTCGAGGGGGCCGACCATAATGGAACCCCTCAGCGATTCCACCCTGGAGGTACCGTGGCCGGTTCCCGTTCCCCGCGCTCAGGGCTTCGCGCGCTCCGGCCCGAGGCCTTCGGCGCGGATCCGAGCGGTGAGCGCCTGGCGCGCATCCGCAGATCGCCCCACTTCGCCGACGGCGTCTTCCGCAACCCCGGCGGTCCGGCGCGCACCCGCCCCTCGGGCTCCACACTCGACCTGGCCAAGGCGTTCCTCGACAAGGACACCCGCACCCGCCGCGCCCCGGCCGGCACCCTCCCCGTGCACGCCACCACCGTCGCCGACCTGTCCAAGCCGGCCCCGACGGGCCTGCGGCTGACGTGGCTCGGCCACTCCAGCGTGCTGGCGGAGATCGACGGACACCGGGTGCTCTTCGACCCGGTGTGGGGCGAGCGCTGCTCCCCCTTCCCCTTCGCGGGCCCGAAGCGGCTGCACCCCGCCCCGCTGCCGCTCGCGGCCCTCGGCCCGGTCGACGTCGTCGTCATCTCGCACGACCACTACGACCACCTGGACCTGCCCACGATCAAGGCCCTGGCCGGCACCGACACCCTGTTCGCGGCGCCGCTCGGCGTGGGCGCCCACCTCGAACACTGGGGCGTCTCGGCGGACCGGGTGCGCGAGCTGGACTGGCAGGAGACGACGGAGGTCGGCGGACTCACCCTCACCGCCACCCCGGCCCGCCACTTCTGCGGCCGGGGCCTGCGCAACACTCAGCACACCCTGTGGGCCTCCTGGGTCGTCACCGGCGACGAGCACCGCGTCTACCACAGCGGCGACACGGGCTACTTCGACGGCTTCCGTGAGATCGGCGCCGCACACGGCCCCTTCGACGCCACGATGATCCAGATCGGCGCGTACTCCGAGTTCTGGCCCGACATCCACATGACCCCCGAGGAGGGCGTCCGCGCCCACCTCGACCTCCAGGGCGGCGAGCCGACGGGCGTACTCCTGCCGATCCACTGGGGCACCTTCAACCTGGCGATGCACGCCTGGGCGGAGCCGGGCGAGTGGACGAAGGACGCCGCCGAGGAGGCCGGTCAGGCGGTGGCGCTCCCACGCCCGGGCGAGCCGTTCGAGCCGGCCGGGAAGCTTCCGGCGGAGGCGTGGTGGCAGGCGGTGTCCGGCCCGATCGCCCGTCCGTGGCGCCGTCCCCGGCGCGCTGAGGGTGCGGCCGAGACGGACAGGGGTGACCTCGACCTCGCGGGTGAGCGGTGACGCCGGGCGGGGAGGAGCTCGGCGAGACGGTCCGCGGGCCGGGCGTCCCGACGAGAAGTCCCGCTTCGCCGGCACCGCCGCTCACGGACCGCCGAGTCAGGCAGCGACGAGCTCCCGCTCGCGGTCCGGCGTCGTGACCTTGGGCTTCTTGTTCGGCAGCGAGAGCCGGAAGACCTTGCGCCACGCGGAGAAGACCTGCTTGGGCAGCGGCCCGGTGACGTACTCCAGCTCGTACTTCTCGAACAGCGCGCGCACCTTCACCGCGACCTCGGCGTACCGGTTGCTCGGCAGGTCCGGGAACAGGTGGTGCTCGATCTGGTGCGACAGGTTGCCGGTCATGAAGTGCATGGCTCTGCTGCCGCTGATGTTCGCCGAGCCCATCATCTGGCGCAGGTACCACTGGCCGCGTGTCTCGCCCGTGATCGACCGGCGCTCGAAGACCTGCACGCCCTCGGGGAAGTGCCCGCACATGATCACCGAGTGGGACCAGATGTTGCGGACCAGGTTCGAGGTGAACGTGGCGGCGAGCGTGGGGAGGAACGACGGGCCCGACAGCAGCGGGTGGATCACATAGTCCTTGAGCACCTGCTTGCGGATCTTGCGGCCCACGGCCTTGGCCCGCGCGCGGAACTCCGGGTTCTTTCGGCGGCGCTTGCTCAGGTTCTTGCCGAGCTCCAGGTCGTACGCCGCGATGCCGTACTCGAAGAAACAGGCGTTGATGAAGTTCCACAGCGGCTGGCCGAGGTGGAAGGGGTGCCACTTCTGGTCCTCGTCGACGCGCATGATGCCGTAGCCGAGGTCGTTGTCCTTGCCGATCACGTTGGTGTACGCGTGGTGCAGTTCGTTGTGCGAATGCTTCCACTGGTCGGCCGGCGAGACGTGGTCCCATTCCCAGGTGGTGGAGTGGATCTTCGGGTCCCGCATCCAGTCCCACTGGCCGTGCAGGATGTTGTGGCCGATCTCCATGTTGTCCATGATCTTCGCCACGGACAGACCGGCGGTGCCGATCACCCACGCGGGCGGGAAGATCGAGAACAGCAGCACGCCCCTGCTGACCAGCTCGAGCTTGCGCTGCGCCGAGATGACCTTGCGGATGTAGGCGGCGTCCTTCTCGCCGCGGCCGGCGATCACCTCGTCGCGGATCGCGTCCAGCTCACGGCCGAGCTCCTCGATCTGCTCCGCGGTCAGGTGGGCGGTGGGGTCGATGGCGGTCAAGGTGCTCCTACCGTTCGATGTCGCACGGGCCCGCCGCGGCGGACACGCAGGTCTGGATGAGGACGCCGGGCTCGGCCTCGGTGATCTCGCCGGTGCGCAGGTCGCGGACGGCGCCCGCCTTGAGCGGCGTGACGCAGCCGAAGCAGATGCCCATGCGGCACCCGGAGGGCATGAGCACGCCGGCCTCTTCGCCGACGTCCAGCAACGGCGTGGCGCCGTCCGCGTCGACGGTCTTGCCGCTGTCGCTGAACGTGACCTCGCCGCCGTCACCGGCGACGACGACGCTCGGGCGGAAGCGTTCGGTGTGCAGGCGCTCCAGGACGCCGTGCCCGCTCCAGTGCTCCTCGGCGGCGTCGAGCAGGCCCGCCGGCCCGCAGGCCCAGGTCTCGCGCTCGGCCCAGTCGGGCACGAGTTCGTCGAGACGGGCGATGTCGAGCATGCCGTCCGTGTCGGTGTGCACCTCGGTGAGCCGCAGCTTCTTGTCCGCCACCAGGTCGTGCAGTTCGTTGCGGAAGATCACGTCTTGCGGCCGTGGCGCGCAGTGGACCATGACCACGTCGTCGAACTCGGCGTCGCGCAGCATGCCCATCACGGGCGTGATGCCGCTGCCGGCCGTCAGGTAGAGCACCTTGGCGGGCTTGGCCTGCGGCAGCACGAAGTCACCGGTCGCCTGGTCGAGCTGGATCAGCGTGCCCGGTCTCACCTTGCGGACCAGGTGGTTGCTGACCTTGCCGTCCGGGATCGCCTTCACGGTGATCGTGACGCGGCCGTCCTGGCGGTGCGTCGGCGAGGTGATGGAGTAGGCACGCCACAGGCGCACCCCGTCGACGTCGACCCCGACCCGCATGTACTGACCGGCCGTGTGGCCGCGCCAGCCCCGTCCAGGCCTGATCACGACGGTCGCGGCGTCACCCGTCTCGGGGTGCACGGCCTCGATGCGCCCACGCAGGTCGGCGCCCGCACGCAGCGGGCTGACCAGGTCGAGGTAGTCCGACGGCAGCACCGGCGTCGTGACCATCTCCAGCAGCTTCCAGGCCCTGCTGCGGAGGGTTGCACTCGTCATGACTCCAGCTTGCTGTGCCTCAAGGCGTAAAGTCCTGACCGAAAGACATAAATCTGGTCGGCTGTATTGTTCGCAGGGAACAAAAACGTGAGCCATGCAATCCGGAGAGCCAGCGAACTGGCCCTTGATGAGACGACGGTCACCGCACTGAGGGCCGCGCTGAAGACCACCGCCGACGAGGTCGTTCAGGCGATCATCGACGAGGTCCCTCCCTACGCCAACGCCCTTTCGGGTCACATGGGCGCCACGATCCGCCGAGCCGTCCGCACCGCCCTGGGGCACTATCTGGACCTCGCGAGCGGGAACGCCACCGGCGGTGACGCCGGTGACGCGGCCTACGAGCTGGGCCGCGGCGAGGTGCGCGACGGCCGTTCGATGGACGCGCTGCTCAGCGCATACCGGGTCGGCGCCCGCGTGGCCTGGCGATGCCTGGCAGCGGGTGCCGTGCCGGCGGGTCTGCCCGCCGCCGAGGTCGCCAAGTTCGCCGAACTGACCTTCGCCTACATCGACGAGCTCTCCGCCGCGAGCGCCGCGGGCCACGCCGACGAACTGGCCGCCCGGGGCAGGGACCACGAGCGCCACCTGGAACACCTGGCCCGCGACCTCCTCGCCGGCGCGAGCCCGGACGTGCTGCTCGCCTCCGCTCAGCGGGCCGGGTGGCAGCCTCCGGTCTCGCTGACCGCGGTCCTGCTGCCCGCCGCCCAGGCCCGGCCCGCCTACCGCGGGCTCGACCCGAGCACCCTCGTCCTGGACGATCTGCCGGACGCCACCGGTGTGCTGCTCGTCCCCGACGCCGACCGACCGCATCTCCTGCGGCAGCTGACCGACCGCACCGCAGTGGTCGGTCCGGCCCGGCCATGGACTCGTGCGTCCGCCTCGTACGAACGAGCCGTACGCGCGCGCTCCCTCTCCGCTGATATCCACGACACCGAGGACCACCTGCCCGAGCTGGTGCTGAGCGCCGACGTGGACGCGTTCGCGGACCTGCGTGCCCGGGCCCTCGCGCCGTTGCGGACCCTGCCCGCCGCGACCGCGCGGCGGCTGGAGGAGACCTTGCGGGCGTGGCTGCTGCACCAGGGCAGGCGGGACGAGGTGGCGGCGGCGTTGTTCGTCCATCCCCAGACCGTCCGGTACCGGATGTCGCAACTGCGGGAGCTGTTCCCCGATCTCGCGTCGCCCCACCGGGTCCTCGAACTGACGCTGGCGGTCGGTCTTCGGGGCGGCTGAAACGGCTGACCGGCGGTGCGGCCGGGCCGGGGCTCCGCCTCGGAGATCCGGGCGGTCAGGTGGTCGCGGATGCGAGTCAGCCGGGACCTTCGCTCGTGACGGCCTCCGCGATCCGCCGGGCGGCCTGGGCGGGTGTGAGGTGTGTGGTGTCGACGACCTCGGCCTCGGCGTGCAGCCACGTGCGCGCCGCCTCGGCGTAGGGCGCGAGGTACTGGAGACGGAACGGGGAGTCGGGGCCGACGACGGTGTCGCCCGCGATACGCCCGCGGAGGGTGTCCTGATCGGCGTGGAGGACGAAGTGCCGGACCGGAACGGCATGCTGGGCGAGGCCCGAGCTGATCTCGCGCCAGTACTGCTCGACCAGGACCGTCATGGGCATGATCAGGGTGCCGCCGGTGTACTCGAGGACGCGTCGGGCGGTCTCGACCACGAGCGGCCGCCACGGCGGCCAGTGCTGGAAGTTGTCCGTCGTGGGCAGCCCCGGCGTGATGTCCATGAGTGTCTCGCCGACCTTCTCGGCGTCGAACACCCGTGACTGCGGTATCAGTTGCTGCACGAGCGCACTGGTCGTCGTCTTGCCTGCGCCGTGGGTGCCGTTGAGCCATACGATCACGGACTCGACGGTACTGAACATGATCGGGCGATGTCGGGTGATTGCCGGACAGGCGGGCACGGCCGGGCGGATCTGTGCGGGGACTGACTCCATGCCCCCGAGGAGGCGAGCCCACAGAGCCCGGACCTGTCATGATCGGTTCATGCGCGCGGCCCGGCTCCTCTCCCTCGTTCTCCTGCTGCAGAACCGGGGCAGGCTGACGGCCGACGAACTCGCGGAGGAGCTGGGTGTCTCGACCCGGACCGTCTACCGGGACATCGACTCACTCAGCAGCGCGGGCATTCCGGTCTACGGGGACGCCGGGCACCATGGCGGCTACCAACTGCTCGGCGGCTACCGGACCCGGCTCACCGGACTGCACGCCGACGAGGCCGAGACGTTGTTCCTGGCCGGGCTGCCCGGTGCGGCGGACGACCTGGGACTGGGCGAGGTGCTCGCGGCGGCACAGCTGAAACTGACCGCGGCGCTCCCGACCCCACTGCGGGACCGAGCCGACCGGATCCGAGAGCGCTTCCACCTCGACGCTCTCGGCTGGTACCGGGAACAGGACTCCCCGCCCGCTCTCGTGGCGCTCGCCGACGCCGTGTGGAACCAGCGGCGAATCCAGGTGCGTTACCGCCGCTGGGCCGAGCCGCAGGAGGTCGAGCGCGAACTCGACCCCTACGGCCTGGTCCTCAAGGCGGGCGTCTGGTACCTCGTCGCAGCGGTGCACGGAGCTGTGCGGACCTATCGGGTGTCGTCGATCCTCCGCCTGGACGTCGGGGAGGACGGTTTCGAGCGCCCCGACGGCTTCGACCTGACCGCCCACTGGCAGGACTACCTCACCGCCTACGACGCCCGCAGGCTGCGGCTTCAGGCCTCTCTCCGGATCGCTCCGGCACTGCTCGCCGCATTGCCGGACCGCCTGGACGCGGCACTGGTCCGCGCCGTCGAAGCCTCGGTGGGCCCGCCGGACGGCGACGGCTGGGTGACAGCGACGGTACCGCTGGAATCGGTCGACCTGGCGGTACCCGTACTGCTGTCACTGGGGCCGGACGTCGAGGTGCTCGCCCCCGAGGAACTGCGCTGCAAGATCGCGCGGATGGCGGCGGCCGTGCTCGACCGGTACCGACCAGCGGACCCATCAGGCCGGGACGGGGCCGGCGACCTCAGCAGCAGTCCGGCGGACACGGTCGCCGGCAGCGCGAGGGCGGCAAGGACCCCGAAGCCGTAGCGCGTGTCACTGTGGTCGGTGACCGTCGCGACCAGGAACATCACCCCGACCGTAGCCGCCAGCCCGCCGCCGTTCGCCAGCCCGAAGGCCCTGCCCACCGAGGCTTCGTCGGCCGAGGTCATCAGCATGGTGCGGGAGGCGATCCGGGCCTGCCCGAAGAAGAACGCGCCCAGTGGTACCCCGACGAGGTATCCGGCGATCCCGAACTGGCTCTGCAGTACCAGGCAGACATCGCAGAGCAGAAAGCCGGCGACGGCGATGCGAAGGTCCGCACGTCGTCTGCTGACGATCCGGTAGGCGCCGGCGGCCAGCAGGAAGCCGAGGCACCCGAGAGCGTCCACGGCACCGAACGTCCCTGCGCCCAAGTGGAGTTCACCGATCACGGCGGTGGGCAGCAGAGCGTTGAAGACCGTGACGACCACGCTCCCCTGGGCGTAGAGCAGGATGAAGCGGCGCATCCGCAGCGGCCCCCGCGCGGCCGCCAGGACCGGCCCCGGCTCCCGGGCGACTCCGGCCGGCAGGGCCCGGACCGGGCGACGCCCCACCGCAGCGACGCAGAGCGCCGAGACCAGGAAAGTCCCGGCGTTGAACACCAGCAGCGGCACGGCGCCGAACGCCTGGACGCACAGCCCGCCGGCAGTCGCCGACAGCAGCATCCCCGCCTGGGTCGCCATCTCGTAGCGGGCGTTGAACCGCCGCAGCCTGTCTGCCGGAATCCGTTCCTTGATCAGCGCGGAGCTGGCGGGGAAGAACAGGGCGCCGACCACGGCGAGCGCCAGATTGGCCATGTAGATCCCGGATCCCGGGGCGCCGCCGCAGGCCAGCCACAGCGGCAGCCCGAGGGCCAGCGCCGCGCTGGTCACATCGCAGCCGATCCACAGGGCCCGCCGGTCGAAGCGGTCGGCCAGCCGGCCGAAGAACGGCGACAGCAGCGCCTGCGGCCCGGCGACGGCGATGAACAGCCAGCCGACGGCCATCATGGTCCGCTGCTCCCTGATCATGAGCAGGGCCCCGACGATGAGCTGGACATTGTTGCCGAGAGCGGTGGCGAAGGCAGCGGGCACAAGCAGCAGCTCGGCGCGGCGGGAGTGGCGGCTGAGGATCATGGCACCACTGTCCAGAGGTTCGCTGACACCTTGTGTCAGTGAAGTGGTGCCGGGATGGACAGGTCCGGCTCCAGGAGGCTGTCCCGACCCGCGCTCCCGGCCCCGCGCATGCGCGTCCACGGGGACGGCGAGGCGCCGGGGCCGGTCAGGCCGCCGTTGTCACTTGAAGGCGTGGACGTTGCGCTCGGCCCATCCGGCGAAGGAGCCGGCGGGGCGGCCGAGGATCCGCTCGACGTCGGGGCTGACCCGCTGCTCGGCGGGGAGCGGCGCGCCGAGGATGTCGAGGGTGCCGTCGATCACCGGCTCGGGCATGAACCGCGCCATGTGCTCGCGGGCCTGATCGCGGGTCAGCTCCACGAAGCCCACCTGCTCGCCGAGGGCCTCCGCCAGCGCCGCCGCCTGCTCGCGCGGGGTGACGGCGGCCGGGCCGGTCAGCTCGTACGTCTGTCCGAGGTGGCCCTCGTCGCGCAGGGCCACGGCGGCGACCGCGGAGATGTCCGCCGGGTCCACGACCGGCAGCGCCACGTCGGCGAACGGGGCGATCACCGCGCGCTGCGTACGCACGGTCTCGATCCAGGCGTAGGCGTTGGAGGCGAAGGCGCCCGGGCGCAGGATCGTCCAGTCCGGGCCCGAGGAGCGTACGGCCTCCTCGAACTCCCGGAGCCGGCCGTGCGAGAGGGCGTCCGGGCGGGTGCCGTTGATCTGCGAGGAGAGCAGCACCACACGCCGGACGCCGGCCTCCGCCGCCGCGGCCAGGACCTCGACCGCGGGTGCGCCGCCGCCGAGCAGTTCGCCGGCCAGCAGGATGAACAGCGCGTCCGCGCCGTCCAGGGCGGGGGCCAGGGTGGCGGGATCGGCGAGGTCGGCGCGGACGTGCCACGCTCCCTCCGGAAGGTCGTGGGAGAGGGGACTGCGGGACACCGCGGTGACCTTCTCGCCCGCCGTGGTGAGCGCCTCGACGAGCGGACGGCCGACGTTTCCGGAAGCTCCGGTGACAACGATCATGACAACTCCAAAGTCGTGTGGAAGAAGGAGAGTTGGCCCGGCCGGGCGGTGTCCGCGACGCTAGCATCGTCCGTATAGTAGGTACCTAGAGGAAAGTGACTTCCTGGAGGGTTCGAATGGGCGGCAGCACCGGCGCCATGCGCGGCGCCACCACGCGGGGCGGGAAGGCCGACTCGGAGCTGGCGTGCCCGGTCTCCCCGGTGGTCGACATCGTCTTCAGTCGCTGGACGACGCCGATCCTGTGGACGCTGAACGAGTTCGGGCGGCAGCGCTTCGTCCAGCTCCAGCGCAACATCCGCACCATCACGCCGAAGGTGCTCACCCAGCGGCTGCGCCAGATGGAGCGCGACGGCCTGGTGGTGCGCACGTACCACCCCGAGGTGCCGCCCCGGGTCGAGTACGAGATCAGCGAGCTCGGCCGCAGCCTGGCGCCGATCTTCGCCCACCTCGCCGAGTGGTCCGCGGAGAACCTCCGGAAGGTCGAGCGGGCCAGGCGGGAGTTCGACGAGGCCGGCGAGCAGGTGTCGGCGCCGCGCTGAGGTGCGCCCTGCGCTGCCCTCGACGGCCGCCGCCGACGCCTCGATGCGAGTCCACCCCCTGCTACGCGGTCGAGCGCGGAGGCGCTCGCGGCGATGACGGCCGTGCTGACGCTGCGCCCGACGGCCCACGGTGAACGGGCTCCGCAGCGGCCCCCCAAAAAAATCACACACGCAGCCGGCTGGACCCGCCCGGACCGGCGGAGCCTAGGCGTGGGTCCGCTCACCGACAGTGACCACTTTTGATCGGCGTCGATCGTTCCCTCGCTCTTTGGGTGCGCTCTGGGAACGGGGCATTGCGGGCCTTATCGGTCTGTCGTGCGAAGCCTCATACCAGAGCGGGACCCTCTCCGGGGGAGTTTGTCAACTGCCCACCGCACATGATGCGTTGGCGACTACTGTGAGTGTCCGTCGGACGACGCGCGGCCGAATTCCCGGCCCTCTCGACCGACACCGCGATGGCGCATGCCCGGGACGCGCACCCGCGCGGCCGAGCACGCCCGACGGACCGACAGTACGAGGACACCGATGTCTCACCTTGGCGCACCCGCTCCACGCGCAGACCGCCGTGAGGGCGGACGGCACGGACGACCGGTCGCCCGACCCGCACTCGCGCCGGCCGAGACACACATACGGCCACAGCTCGTCCGGCTCGCCGTGCTCCCGCCGACCGCCGTCGCCCTCAGCGCCTGCGCGGCCGTGCTGTTCACCGTGCGCTCCACCGGCGCCCGGCCCAGCCCCACCCTGTGGGCCGTCCTCACCGGCGCGGTCGGCGTGACCGCCGTCGGCATCCTCGTCGCGGCCGTGGCCGCCGACCGCGCCGCCCGCTCCGTCAGCGACCGCATCGCCGCCCTGCGCGGCAACAGCGCGCGCGGCGAGGCCGACTTGCGCGCGCTGCTCGACACACTGCGCCGCGGCGAGGCCCCGCCGCCCCGCAAGGCACGCGGCGGACCGCCCGGCGACGCCGACGACTTCGAACTCCTCGCCGCCGATCTCGCCCGCGCCCACGACGGGGCCGTCGCCGCCGTCGTCCAGGCGGCCCAGCTCTCCAGCCAGGCCGGCAGCGAACAGAAGCTGGAGGTCTTCGTCAACCTCGCGCGGCGCCTTCAGTCCCTCGTGCACCGCGAGATCTCCATCCTGGACGAGCTGGAGAACGAGATCGAGGACCCCGACCTGCTGAAGGGCCTCTTCCACGTCGACCACCTCGCCACCCGCATCCGCCGCCACGCCGAGAACCTCGCGGTGCTCGGCGGCGCCGTCTCCCGGCGGCAATGGAGCAACCCCGTCTCCATGACCGAGGTGCTGCGCTCAGCCATCGCCGAGGTCGAGCAGTACTCGCGGGTCAAGCTCGTCCCGCCCATCGCCGGGGATCTGCGCGGGCACGCCGTCGCCGACGTCATCCATCTCCTCGCCGAACTCGTCGAGAACGCCACGGTGTTCTCCGCCCCGCACACCCAGGTCCTGCTGCGCGCGAACCTCGTCACCTCCGGGCTCGCCGTCGAGGTCGAGGACCGCGGACTCGGCATGCCCGTCGATGAGCAGAGCCGGATGAACGCCCTGCTCACCGACCCCGACCAGGTCAACGTCGGCCGCCTGCTCGCCGACGGCCGCATCGGCCTCTACGTCGTCTCCCAACTCGCCCGCCGCCACGGCATCCACGTCCGCCTCCAGGGCAACATCTACGGCGGCGTCCAGGCCGTACTCGTCGTACCGCAAGCCCTGTTGGGCTCGACGCAGGGGCTGCCGCAGGCCGGGGCGGAGGGCACGGCACGAGCCCCGGGGGAGCAGCCCGGGGCTTCGTCGGCGGCAGGCGCGGTCGGCCTCGGAGAAATGCCGTCGGGGGTCGGGGTGGTCACGCGAAGCGGGACGCCGTCCCAGGGGGGCGCGGCCGGCCGCGGTGCGGTGCCGCAGGAAGGCGGTGCACAAGGGCGTGGCCCGGCGCCGTCGGCGACAGGTGCGCAGAGCCGACACACGCAACCCGCCCTCCCACCGCGTCCGCCGGGTGCGCCCCACCTGCCGAACACGCCTCATGCTTCGGCTCCACCGCCGTCTTCGCTCTCCGCTCCGGACACGGCCCTGGCCCACGGTCCCGTCCCCTCCGTGTCCGCCCCCGTCCCGCCCCAGGCATCGCGTGCGCAGCCTCAGGGTCAGGGCGCCCGGCACGACGCACCCCGCCCGGACGGTCACGGTCTGGCTCCGCTGCCCGTGCGCGGCGCGCACGAGGAGCGGCCCACCCCGGCGGAGGCCGTGCCCGGCATCCGGCCCGCCGACCGGCCCGTGCTGGAGGAGCACTCGGGCATCGCGCCCACCCCCCGCGCCGGAGCGGTCCGCGGCACCATGGGCAAGCCGCAACTGCCCCGCCGCCGCGCCCAGGAGCACATCGTGCCCCAGCTGCGCGGCGGCCCCGCCCCCCGGCAGGACATCGAGCGGCCCGTCGGGCACGACCCCGGCCTCATGGCCGCCTTCCAGCGCGGCATGGGCCTCGCCGAGGCCCAGCAGAGCCTGGAACCGGAAGACCTGCAAACGCCCCGGTACTCCACCCCGACCCCGCCCCCGGGACAGGTGCCGTACCCCACCGGCCCGTACGACGGGAGCCCGCCGGCCGGATGAGCAGCACCTCCCTCACCCCCACCCCCGCCGCTCCCGCGGACCCGCGTACCCCAAGGAGTCGATCCACCATGGCGAGCGAAGCGCCGACCGGCCATGTATCCGACCTCGACTGGCTGATGAGCGGCCTCGTGCAGCGCGTACCGCACACCACCAGCGCGGTCCTCCTCTCCTGCGACGGCCTCGTGAAGTCGGTCCACGGCCTCGACCACGACAGCGCCGACCACATGGCCGCCCTGGCCTCCGGCCTGTACTCGCTCGGCCGCAGCGCCGGAGTCCGCTTCGGCGACGGCGGCGACGTGCGCCAGGTCGTCGTCGAGCTCGCCTCGACGCTGCTGTTCGTCACCACCGCCGGCTCCGGCACCTGTCTCGCGGTCCTCGCCGGCCGCGAGGCCGACGCCGCCGTCCTCGGCTACGAGATGGCGATGCTCGTCAAGAGCGTCCGCCCCTACCTGGAGACCGCGCCCCGCCGGCATGCCGTCGAACCGTCGGTGACGGGACCTTGAGCGTGGCGGCGGCCGGCGACGGCCCCTGGCTCGACGACGCGGCCGGACGGCTGGTGCGCCCCTTCACGGTCAGCAACGGCCGGACCGAGCCCAGTGTCGCCCTCGATCTGATGTCACAGGTGAGAGCCACCGGGTCGACCCCCCTCGGCTATCTCGGCCCCGAGCACGCACAGGCGCTGGACCTGTGCCGGGGGCCCGTCCCGGTCGCCGAGGTCGCCGCCCACCTCAAGCTGCCGGCCGCGGTCACCAAGGTGCTGCTGTCGGACCTCGTCGACTGCGGGGCGCTCACCACCAAGCCCCCCGAGTACCACCACATCCCCACCGACCGGGCCCTACTGGAGGCAGTGCTCGATGGACTACGACGACAGCTCTGAGAGCGACGCCCGCGCTGCCCGGCAAGGGCGCGACGCACCCGACCCGAACCGCGCCGGCCAGGGTGCCCGCGCCGCCCACGCCGCCCCCTACGACGAACTCCGCGACCGTCCCGAGCCCTTCCCCACCGCGCTCAAGATCCTCGTCGCGGGCGGGTTCGGGGTCGGCAAGACCACGTTCGTCGGCACCGTCAGCGAGATCGCGCCGCTCAGCACCGAGGAACTGCTCACCACGGTCAGCGCCGCCACCGACAACCTCGACGGCATCGAGAACAAGGTCGAGACGACCGTCGCCATGGACTTCGGCCGTATCACCCTCGACGCCGAGCACGTCCTGTACCTGTTCGGCACCCCGGGCCAGGAGCGGTTCTGGTTCATGTGGGACGAACTCTCCGAGGGCGCCCTCGGCGCGGTCATCCTCGCCGACACCCGCCGACTGGAGGAGTGCTTCGCGGCCGTCGACTTCTTCGAGGAACGCGGTCTGGGGTTCATCATCGCCGTGAACGAGTTCGACGGCGCCCACCGCTACGACCCCGAGGAGGTCCGCGCGGCCATCGACTTGGACCCGCAGGTCCCCGTCGTGCGCTGCGACGCCCGGATCTCCGCCTCCGGCGTCCAGACCCTGCTCACCCTCGTCCGGCACCTCATCGCCCACGTCTCGGCGGCGCCCCAGCCGAGCGTCCACGGGGACGGAGCCCGCTCATGAGCTACGACCCGCAGCGCCCGGCCGGTCGGCTGCTGCTCACCCCCGAGGACAAGGACGCCCCCGCCCGCGCCCGCAGACTGCGCCGGCTGGGTCTCGGAGTGTGGCCGGAGCCCGCCCTCGACGCCTTCGCGGACCGTCTCGCCGAGCTGGCCGGAGCGCCGTACGCCATGGTCAACTTCCCTGACGGGGAGCGGCAGTTCTTCGCCGGGCTGCACACCCCGCCCGGCGGCCGGCAGGCCCGCGGCGGCAAGCCCGAGATCGGCCGCACGCTGCCCCGCGACCACGGCTACTGCCCGCACGTCGTCGTCCGGCGCAAGGCGCTGGTCCTGGAGGACGTGAGCGACTACCCGCGGTTCGCGGGCAACCCCGTCGTCGACGCGTACGGCGTCCGCTCCTACCTGGGAGCCCCGCTCATCGACTCGACCGGCATGGCGCTCGGCACGGTGTGCGTCGCCGACCTGGCTCCCCGCGCCTGGGGAAGGACCGGTCTGGACACGATCAAGGCGACCGCCGCCGACCTCGCCGGCCGGCTGGAACGGCGGGACGCCGGCGGAAGCCCTCTGTGAGGCGCGGTGAGGGGCGTCGGCCCGGTGGCAGCCGGCGTGTGAAGCGGAACTGTGGAGCCGCTTAAGAAACTCTCGATGGACCGCACCCGCGCCGTACGGCAGATTGCTACGGGATTCCACCCCTTCCCCGGTGCCGGCGGCCCCTTCGGCGTGCCCGGCCCCCGGGGGACCTAACCACAGGAGCCGTAGCGTGAAGGCGCTGGTCAAGGAGAAGGCGGAGCCCGGGCTGTGGCTCGCGGACGTGCCGGAGCCCGCCGTCGGACCGGGCGATGTGCTGATCAAGGTGCTCCGCACCGGCATCTGCGGCACCGACCTGCACATCCGGGCCTGGGACGGCTGGGCGCGCCAGGCGATCCGCACCCCGCTGGTGGTCGGACACGAGTTCGTGGGCGAGGTCGTCGAGACCGGGCGTGACGTCACGGAGATCGCCGTCGGCGACCGGGTCAGCGG
The DNA here is from genome assembly GCF_044768125.1 of Streptomyces sp. NPDC101166. Lineage (NCBI taxonomy): Bacteria > Bacillati > Actinomycetota > Actinomycetes > Kitasatosporales > Streptomycetaceae > Streptomyces > Streptomyces sp. NPDC101166. The sequence goes on along the minus strand of NZ_JBIWPF010000002.1, from coordinate 14,105 downwards.
CGAGGGGCACCTCGTGTGCGGGAAGTGCCGCAACTGCCTGGCCGGCCGCCGCCATCTGTGCCGGGCCACCGTCGGTCTCGGCGTCGGCCGCGACGGAGCCTTCGCGGAGTACGTCGCGCTGCCCGCGTCCAACGTGTGGGTGCACCGGGTGCCCGTGGACCTCGACGTGGCGGCGATCTTCGACCCGTTCGGCAACGCCGTCCACACCGCGCTGTCCTTCCCGCTGGTCGGCGAGGACGTCCTGATCACGGGCGCCGGGCCGATCGGCCTGATGGCCGCCGCCGTCGCCCGGCACGCCGGAGCCCGCAACGTCGTCGTCACCGACGTCAGCGAGGAGCGGCTGGAGCTGGCCCGCAAGATCGGTGTGAGCCTCGCCCTCGACGTCTCGCGGGAGTCCATCGCCGACGGGCAGCGGGAGCTGGGCCTGCGCGAGGGCTTCGACATCGGCCTGGAGATGTCCGGCCGCGCCGAGGCCCTGCGCGACATGATCGCCAACATGACGCACGGCGGCCGGATCGCCATGCTCGGCCTGCCCGCCGAGGAGTTCCCGGTCGACTGGGCCCGGATCGTCACCTCGATGATCACGATCAAGGGCATCTACGGCCGTGAGATGTTCGAGACCTGGTACGCGATGTCGGTGCTGCTCGAGGGCGGGCTCGACCTCGCCCCCGTGATCACCGGCCGCTACGGCTACCGCGACTTCGAGGCGGCCTTCGCGGACGCGGCGAGCGGCCGCGGCGGCAAGGTCATCCTCGACTGGACCGCGTAACTCCCTTCCCGGCGAGACACTTTCAGGAGCCTGTCCTCATGTTCGACTCCGTGCGCGACGACCTGCGCGCCACCCTCGACGAGATCCGCGCCGCCGGTCTGCACAAGCCCGAGCGCGTCATCGGCACCCCGCAGTCCGCGACCGTCGCCGTGACCGCGGGCGGCCGCCCCGGCGAGGTCCTCAACTTCTGCGCCAACAACTACCTCGGGCTCGCCGACCACCCCGAGGTGATCGCCGCCGCCCACGAGGCCCTGGACCGCTGGGGCTACGGCATGGCCTCCGTGCGCTTCATCTGCGGCACCCAGGAGGTGCACAAGGAACTGGAGGCCAGGCTGTCGGCGTTCCTCGGCCAGGAGGACACGATCCTGTACTCCTCCTGCTTCGACGCCAACGGCGGCGTCTTCGAGACGCTGCTCGGCTCCGAGGACGCCGTCATCTCCGACGCCCTCAACCACGCCTCGATCATCGACGGCATCCGGCTGTGCAAGGCGCGCCGCTTCCGCTACGCAAACCGCGACATGGCCGACCTCGAAGCCCGGCTGAAGGAGGCGACCGAAGGCGGCGCCCGCCGCAAGCTGATCGTCACCGACGGCGTGTTCTCCATGGACGGCTATGTCGCCCCCCTGCGCGAGATCTGCGACCTCGCCGACCGCTACGACGCCATGGTCATGGTCGACGACTCGCACGCCGTCGGCTTCGTCGGGCCCGGCGGCCGCGGCACGCCCGAGCTGCACGGCGTCATGGACCGCGTCGACGTCATCACCGGCACGCTGGGCAAGGCGCTCGGCGGCGCCTCCGGCGGGTACGTCGCGGCCCGTGCCGAGATCGTCGCCCTGCTGCGCCAGCGCTCCCGCCCGTACCTGTTCTCCAACACCCTCGCCCCGGTCATCGCCGCGGCCTCCCTCAAGGTCCTCGACCTGCTGGAGTCGGCCGACGACCTGCGCGTGCGGCTCGCCGAGAACACGGCCCTGTTCCGCCGGCGGATGACGGCGGAGGGCTTCGACGTCCTCCCGGGCGACCACGCCATCGCCCCCGTCATGATCGGCGACGCGGCGCGGGCCGGCCGGATGGCGGAACTCCTGCTGGAGCGCGGGGTCTACGTCATCGGCTTCTCCTACCCGGTCGTCCCCCAGGGCCAGGCCCGGATCCGGGTCCAGCTGTCCGCCGCGCATTCCACGAAGGACGTCGACCGTGCGGTGGACGCCTTCGTCGCGGCCCGAGCCGAGTTGGAGGAAGCGGAACCGACCCCTGCCTGACGGCCCCGACCCGGCCCCGTGGCCTGCGATAATCGTGGGGTGATCGAAGCTCGGCGGCTGCACATCCTTCGGGCGGTGGCGGACCACCGTACGGTGACGGCGGCCGCCGCCGCCCTGTACCTCACGCCGTCCGCGGTGTCCCAGCAGCTCACGGCGCTGGAGCAGGAGACCGGGCACCGGCTGGTCGAGCGGGGCGCCAAGGGCGTGCGGCTGACCCCGGCCGGGGAGATCCTGCTCGCCCACACCCACGCGGTCCTCGCCCAGCTGGAGCGGGCGGAGGCCGAACTCGCCGCCTACGGCTCGGGGGCGGCCGGCACGGTCACGGTCGCCGCCTTCGCCACCGGCATCGCCCTGGTCGTCGCGCCCGCCGTGGCCCGGCTCGCCGGCGCCGCCCCGGGGATAAGAATCCGCGTCCAGGACGCCGAGGGCGACGCCAGTCTGCGGATGGTCCTGGACCGGCAGGTCGATGTGGCCGTCGCCGTCGAGTACCGGGGGGCGCCGGCCGCCGACGACCCGCGACTGGCGCACCTCCCGCTGTACGCCGAGCCCTTCGACGCGGTCGTCCCCGTCACCCACCGGCTCGCGGACCTCCCGGAGGTGCCGCTCGCCGAGCTGGCCAAGGACCCCTGGATCGGCCCGTACCCAGGCAACCCCTGCCACGACGTGGTGGTGCTGGCCTGTGAGCACGCCGGCTTCCAGCCCCGCCTCGAGCACTCCTCCGACGACTTCCGCGCGGTCGTCGCGCTGGCCTCGGCGGACGTCGGCGTGGCCCTCGTCCCGCGCTCGGCGCTGCGCGGCATGGACCTCGCCGGCGTGGTCGTCCGCCCGGTCGACGGGGCGGCCCCCACGCGGCGCGTGTTCGCGGCCGTACGGCGCGGCGCGGAGGAGCACCCGCTGATCCGGCCGGTGTTGGAGGCGCTCGGACAGGCGGCACGGGCCCAGACGGCGTGACACGCGCGTTGTCAGTGGCAGCGGCTACCGTGCGGAGCATGCCGGACGCCGAAGACGTACGCCGTATCGCCCTGTCCCTGCCGGACACCACGGAGAAGATCGCCTGGAGCATGCCCACGTTCCGGGTCGGGACGAAGATGTTCGCCACCCTGCCCGAGGACGAGACCTCCCTCGCCGTGCGCTGCCCCAAGGAGGAGCGCGCCGAACTGGTCCTGGCCGAGCCCGGCAAGTTCTGGATCGCCGGCCACGAGGCCCAGTTCGCCTGGGTGCGAGTCCGGCTGGCCGCCCTGGAGGACGAGGGCGAGCTGGGCGACATCCTCGCCGACTCCTGGCGCCAGGCGGCCCCGCCGCGCCTGCTGGAGGCCCACCCCGGGCTGGGGCTGCCCGAGGGCCGCTGAGCGCCGAAACGGATGCGCGACCACCGACGCGAGTGCGGTATGGTTTCCCTGCACGTTCTGCCGGGGGAAACCCCAGGTCAGACGGGCACCGGGACGTGGCGCAGCTTGGTAGCGCACTTGACTGGGGGTCAAGGGGTCGCAGGTTCAAATCCTGTCGTCCCGACTTTACGAAGTCGCAGGTCAGAGGTCATTCCAGAGAGGATCTGGAGTGGCCTTTGGTCATTTTCGGGGACCTGTCGGGGACCAGTCCGCTCGAGCACTGCCAAAGCCCACCTCGACTCACTCAAGGTGGGCCATGCAGCCCTCCGTGACGGGGCAAAGGCCACTTCGTGGGGTGGGGGCTGATCGGCGGTCAGGCGTCAGCGTGCGAACTTCTCGATGGCCGCCGGCGTCACGGGGGTGAAGAAATTGACGAGGTTGCCGTCGGGGTCGCGGAACAGCAGCGACCGGTTGCCCCAGGGCATCGTGGTGGGCCCGCTGACGAAGTCGGTGACGAAGCCGGTCAGGTTCTGGTGAACGCGGTCCACGTCGTCGACGAGGAACTCGGTGATCACGCTGTGGTTGTCCGCCGGCCGGGCAGAGCCCGGGGCGAACAGCGGGACGGTGCGGGTGCCCGCGATCGCGAGGGTGGCACCCGCGGTCCTGAGTTCGGCGAAGTCTTCGGTGGCCCACGTCGCCCGCGCCCCGGTGGCTCGCTCGTAGAACTCGACGAGGCGCGCTACGTCGCTGGTGATGATGCGGATCGAGACGAAGTCCATGGGGATCTCCTTGGCTGTGCGGAGGCGTGCACGTCGCAGGCTAGGAGAAATAGTGGACAGAATCGGTCCTCTATTTTCGCGCTATGTTGTGCACATGCCTCGACCCACCGGCCGCGTGCTGACACTCCTGGAGCTGCTGCAGTCGGGCGGCACCCGGACGGTGGCCGAACTCGCCGACCGGCTCGGCGTCGAAGGGCGCACCGTGCGGCGGTACGTGAACCAGCTGATCGACCTGGACGTGCCCGTGGAGTCGGTGCGCGGCCGCTACGGCGGGTACCGGCTCGCCCCCGGGTATCGCTTGCCTCCGCTCATGCTCAGCGACGACGAGGCGCTGGCCGTGCTGCTCGGCCTGGTCGCCGGCCGCCGGGCAGGGCTGACGACGACGCAGCACACGGCGAGCGAGACGGCATCGGCGAAGATCCGGCGGGTGCTGCCCAAGCACATCGCCCGTCGGCTCGACACACTCCTGGAAACTCTCGCCTTCACGGATCGGCCCGCCGAGTTCGACACCCCGGACGCCGGGGTCCTGCTCGCCATCGCCGATGCGGTGCGCCACCGCCGACCGGTCTCGATCCGTTACACCGACCGCGACGGACGGCGCAGCGAACGCACGCTGCACGCGTACGGGATCGTCGCCCATGGGGGCCGGTGGTACGTCACGGGCGCGGACGTCCGGATCGGCGAGGAGCGAACCTTCCGGCTCGATCGCATCGCGGACGCGCGGATCCTGCCCGGCTCGTTCGATGAGCCCGCGGGGCCCGGTCCGGTCCAGCGTGTGCTGTCAGGGTTCGCCACGGCCGAGTACCGGCATGAGGTGACCTTGCGGATCCACGGGACGGTCGAGCAGATCCGCGCCCGCCTTCCGGTCGGCGTCGCGAGCCTGGAGGAGTACCCGCCCGTGGCGGGCGAGGACCTGGCGAGCGAGCGCTGGCTGCGCGTTGAGCTGCGGGTGGAGCGGCTCGACTGGTTGCCTCCGACACTCGCCTCACTCGACCGGCCGTTCGTCATCGAGCGCCCCGATGAACTGCGCGACCTCGTCATCGAGCTCGCCGATCGCCTCGCGTCCTCCGCCCGTCGAGCCTGACAGCGAGGAGCCGATGTCTGTCGCCCCGACCGGCTTCACGCAGGTCGGAGGCCGTCTTCTCGATCACGGGGAGGCGGCCTGTTCCATGTCGGCGTCCACGTAGAGGCAGAACGGATGGCCCGCCGGGTCGAGCAGCACGCGGACGTTCGCCTGCGGCTGGTGGTCCGCCTCCCGTGCCCCGAGCGCCAGCGCGTGCGCCACGGCGGCGCGCAGATCGACCACCTCGAAATCCAGGTGCATGGTGATCCGCCGGGCGCCCTCCCGGGCCGGCCAGACCGGCGCGACGAAGCCCTCCGAGAACTGGAAGCCCAGGTAGCCCACGCCTTCGGGCGGCACGACGGCCGCTCCGTCCGCGTCCTCCTTGACGATCTCCCAGCCGAGCAGCCCCGCGTAGAAGCGGGCGAGCGCCCGGGGATCGGGGGCCTCCAGCACCACGCCCCACCAGTCGTGTCTGGCTGCGCGAGGGGTGTGCGCCTCGGGGCCGGGTCGTCCGTCCATGTCCGCCGGGCCGCCCTCTACCGGCGGCCGCGCGTCCGCGCGCCCCTCGGCGGGGCGATGAACTGCAGTTCCAGGGTGAGCGGCGGCTCGGCGACGCCGGGGCCGCCCGCGGCCGCCCAGCCGATGAGCTCCTCCGTGCAGTCGTCGTCCATGGCGAACCCCACCCAGGTGGCCCGGCCGCCCGCCCGCCGCCCGGCCGCCGAGGGCTGGACGACGACCACGTTGGCCTGGTCGCACGGGCCGAGACAGTCCGTCGTACGGACCGCGAAGCCCCCGTCGGACGCGGCGGCGGCCGCGCGCAGCCGGTCGAGCTGCCAGGCGTGGTCGAAGCCGGGGTGCTTGCGGGCGTCGCCGCAGCAGCAGCCCCGGCACACCACGAGGGTGCAGGGCCGGCGGGCGGCGGCGCCGATCGCCACCGCGCGCTGACCGGGCACCGTGCGACGCGGTCCCACCCGGGTCAGGAGGCCGAGAGGCCGACGTGGGCCAGGGCCTGCCGCAGCAGGAACCCGTGCCCGCCGGGCATCTCGCTCTGCACCGCCGGCGACGCGGCCTCCTGCGGGTCGAACCAGACCAGGTCCAGCGCGTCCTGCCGGGGCCGGCAGTCACCGGTCACCGGCACGATGTAGGCGAGGGACACCGCGTGCTGACGGGGGTCGTGGTACGGGGTGAGCCCTTGCGTCGGGAAGTACTCGGCGACGGTGAAGGGCTGCAGCGAGGTCGGCACCCGCGGCAGGGCCACCGGTCCGAGGTCCTTCTCCAGGTGCCGCAGCAGAGCGTCGCGGACCCGCTCGTGGTGCAGGACCCGGCCCGAGACCAGGGTCCGGTTGACGTTGCCGTCCGGTCCGATCCGCAGCAGCAGGCCGATGCTGGTGACTTCACCGCTGTCGTCGACGCGCACGGGCACGGCCTCGACGTACAGGATCGGCATCCGTGCGCGGGCCATCTCGAGCTCGTCGGCGCTCAGCCAACCGGGCGTGGTTTCGGTCAGGTCAGACATTGCTTGATCATACTTTCAGTGTCCGTCGGGAAGCCGGTAGACCTCGAGGGCGTTGTCCGCCCCGGCCCACCGCGCCAGGCGCAGCGCGTCGGCCAGACTGAGTTCGCCGGCGTCCACCCGGTCCTGGAGGAGGTCCCCCAGACCCCGGCGGAACGCCAGCGCGCCGAGTGCGTGGAACTCGGCGACACCGTAGGCGTCGGAGCTGTACAGCAGTTTGCGGAACGGTGTGATCTCCAAGGCCTCCTCCAGGACCGCCCGCGCTCGTACGGGACCCACATGGTGCAGGGTGAGTCCCACGTCCAGGTACACCTGCTCGAACACGGCCGCCAGGAAGGCGGCCTGCCGCTGGTAGGGCCAGCAGTGCAGGAGCAGCACCGGGATCGTGCCCGCGATCAGGTGCAACCAGTCCGTCAGAAGTCCGGGATCCGCGCGGGGCAGCCGGATGTCCCGGTCGCCGAAGCCCGTGTGCAGTTGCAGCGGCAGCCCCAGGTCCACGGCCGTCCACAGCAGATGCCGTACGAGCACCGGGTCCTGGAGCCGGCCGCCGGCCGCCAGCCAGGTCCGGGCCGCCCGGGTCACCTCGGCGTCCGAGGGCCGGGCCGGGTCGAGGCCGAAGCCGGTGCGGTAGGCGGCCACCGACTTCACCGCCACCACCCCCGGCGCCCGCACGGCGTCCAGGGCCGCCGCCCGGAACGCGTCGGCGTACCCGCCCGCGTCCACGCCCCGCGCGGCCACCGCCTCCGCGACGGTCTCCAGCCGGACGACCTCGTGGGCGCTCGCGCCCGCCAGCGCGGCCAGTTCGGCGGGCGGGGTGAGACGGTCCGCGTCGAAACCGGTGTCCACGAAGAACCGGCCCGTCCCGGCCGCCGTCAGGAACCGCCGGTTCACCTCCCGCGGCCCCAGTTCGGCCCGCCGCGCCAGGTACTCCCGGGGCGGGGCGTGCCGGTCCAGGTCCAGCAGCGGCGCGCAGTGCCGCCGTACGGCCACACCGGCCGGGGTGTCGAACGACGAGTGGCCCGGCCACCGGTCGCCCTCGGTGAGCAGCTCCTCGAAACCCGCCCGGTCAAGCGGGCCCGCCACCACCCCGTGACAGTGGTGGTCCACCAGCGCCAGGGCGGCGAGCGCCTCGTGGACCGGCCCGGCGCGCATCTCAGTACGCCCAGCGGTAGGCCGCCGCCACCCGTTCGTCGTCCAGCCCGGCGACCGCCTCGATCTCACCGCGGCGGACGGCGGTCACCGCGTCGGCGAGGACCGGGCCCAGGGCGGCCCGCAGCACCTCGTCCTCCTGGAACCGCTCCACCGCCTCGGCCAGCGAGGCAGGCAGCCGGCGCACGCCCCGGGCCTCGGCCGTCGCGTCTTCCAGAGCGGCCGGGTCGCCCGCGGTCTCCTCCGGCAGGGTCGCGCCCGACGCGATCCCGTCCAGGCCGGCGGCGATCACACAGCCGAGCGCGAGGTAGGGATTGGCGGCCAGGTCGACCGGCTTGACCTCCAGGTTCGCCAGCTCCGCGCGCCGGCCCGCGGTGCCCCGCACCAGCCGTAGCGCCGCCTCGCGGGTCTCCAGGCCCCAGGCGGTGAACACCCCCGCCCACTGGGAGGGCTTGAGGCGCAGATAGCCGGCCGGGCTCGGCGCGGTCACCGCGGTCAGGGCGGGCAGCCGGCCCAGCACACCGGCCGCGAAGGCCTCCGCGTCGGCCGTCATCCCGTGCCGGCGTTCCCCGCCCGTGTGCAGGTTGACCCCGTCACGCCAGGCGGACAGATGGAGGTGACCGCCGTTGCCGACGCCCTGGGCGGTGACGGCGGGGGAGAACGACACCCGCAGCCCGTGCCGCCGGGCCACCGCGCGCACGGTCTGGCGCACCAGGACGCTGCGGTCGGCGGCGGCCACAGGATCGAGGGCGCCCACGGAGATCTCGAACTGGCCGGGCGCGTACTCGGGATGGACCTGCTCGACGTCCACCCCCTGCGCCGCGCACGCCGCGAGCAGATCGGCGGTGCAGTCGCTCAGCTCGACCTGCCGGATCGCGCCGTACGCGGGCCCGGTGGTCGCCGGGACGAACTCGCCGGCGGGCGCGGAGTCCAGACCGAACGACCACTCGATCTCGACGGCCGCCCGGAAGGTCAGGCCGTGCGTCCGGGCGGCGCCGGCGACGATCTCGCGCAGGAAGGTGCGCGAGCACCCCGGATGCCGTTCGCCGTCCTGGGTGATCCGGTCGACCGGCGCCCACGCCCAGCCCGGCTGCGCGGCGAGGACCACCAGCCGGTCCAGGTCGGGGTACAGACGCAGGTCGCCGTCGGGGGAGCCCAGCACGTCCGTGGAGACGATCCGGTCGTCGGCGAGGAACGTGTCGAACACCGGGGACATGCCGACGCCCCAGGCCGTGGCCGACGCCAGCCGCGCCACCGGGACCGTCTTCACCCGGCCGACGCCCGCGGTGTCGACGTAGGCCAGCACGACCCCGTGCACACCCCGCCCCGGCAGCTCGGCGGCCAGGGCTCTCGCCCGCTCCACGTCCCCGGGGCGACCGCCGGGCACGGGGTCGGCGAGGGTGCTCATACGGCCTCCAGGTCAGTGGCGTCGTCGATGGTCCGCCCCGCCCACGCCCGCGGGCGGCGCGCGCCGTCAGGGTTTCACGGCCACTCCGCCGTACTGCGGCACCACGGCCGGGGCGCCCGGCTCGGGACGCCACCGCGAGCAGGACACCAGGCCGGGCTCGAGCAGCTGGAGGCCGTCGAAGAACGCGGAGATCTCCGCGCCGCTGCGGGCGGTGATCGGCGGGGTCGCGTTCTCGTTCCAGAACCTCATGGCGGGGATCTGGCCCTCGCCGCCCACCTCGCTGTCGTGGGTGGGATGCGTGAGCACCAGGAAACTCCCGGAGGGGACCGCCGCCATGACCCGGCGCACGATGTCCCGCGCCGCCTCCACGTCCAGCACGAAGTTCAGGATGCCCAGCATCATCACCGCGACGGGTCGGGTGAAGTCCAGGGTGCCGGCGGCGCGTCGCAGGATCGCGTCGGGGTCGTGGACGTCGGCGTCGACGTAGTCGGTGACGCCGGAGGCGGTGCCGGTCAGCAGGGTGCGCGCGTGCACCAGCACGATCGGGTCGTTGTCCACGTACACGATCCGTGAGTCGGGGGCGAGACGCTGGGCGATCTCGTGGGTGTTGTCGGCCGTCGGCAGACCGGTGCCGATGTCGAGGAACTGCCGGATGCCGCGCTCCTCGGCGAGGAAGCGCACCGCCCGGCCCAGGAACCAGCGGTCCGCGCGGGCGATCTCCCGGATCAGCGGGAACATCCCGGCGACGTGCTCGCCGACCCGCTGGTCGACCTCGTAGTTGTCCTTGCCGCCGATCCAGTAGTTCCACACCCGCGCGTTGTGCGCCACCCCGGTGTTCAGCGGCGCCGTCGATCCGCCCGACGGCGTGTGGACCTCGCTCACGTGACCGCTCCCTCCCGCGCTCTTGTCGCGTACTCGTCGCCTTGGCCCGTCAGCCGTCATTGTGCCGCCCGGTGATCACCGCTGTCCCGGGATTCGGACGGCCCGCTCCGTGTTCGAGGGCCGCTCGGGGTCCCCCGGTAGGGTGACGACCCGGTCGCCCTCGTACAGGAAGCAGGACATGCCCTACTCCGAAACCGCCCATCTGTCCGTCCCGGAGCCGTCGGCCGCGTCGGCCGGCGTCCGCCTGGTCGTCACCGACATGGACGGGACCCTGCTCGACGACCACAAGCGGCCGCCGGAGGGGCTGCGGGAGGTGATCGGGCTGCTGCGGGAGCGCGGGGTGCTGTTCAGCCCGGCGAGCGGCCGGCAGTACGCGACGCTGGCGCACGAGTTCGAGGGCGTCGCCGACGGCATGGTGTTCATCGCCGAGAACGGCACCTATGTGGTCCGCGACGGCGAGGAGCTGAGTTCCGACCCGATGGACCCGGACGTCGTCGCCCAGGTCGTGGAGTGCGTACGGCGACTCGTCGCGGGCGGCGCGGACGTGGGCGCCGTCGTCTGCGGGAAGCGGTCCGCGTACGTGGAGCGCACCGACGACGCGTTCCTGGCCGAGGTCCGCCGCTACTACCGGCGCAACGCGGTCGTCGACGACATCGCCGCCGTCGACGACGACGTCCTCAAGGTGGCCCTCTACGACTTCGCCTCCGCCGAGCGCATCACCGCCCCGGCCCTCGCCGCGTTCACGGGCACCCACAACGTGGTCGTCTCCGGCGAGCACTGGGTGGACGTCATGAACCGCACCGCCACCAAGGGCGCCGCGCTGCGTCGGCTCCAGCGGGAACTGGGCATCACGCCCGCGCAGACCATGGTGTTCGGCGACTACCTCAACGACCTGGAGATGCTGGACGCCGCCGACTGGTCCTTCGCCATGGCCAACGCCCACCCGGAGGTCGTCGGCAGGGCCCGCCATCTGGCCCCGTCCAACAACGACAACGGCGTGCTGCGCACGGTCGCCCGGCTGCTCGACCTGCCCGTGAGCGGTCTGCGGTGACGACGACGAGGAGTCCGCGGCGTGCGCCGCGGACTCCTCGTCGAACGTGTGGGGGGCTCAAGGCCCCGGCGTCAGGGTTTGAGCGGGTCGTGCCCGACCGTCATCAGAAGGTGCCGAAGCCGGGTGTCCTCGGCCGCCGGCTCGTCCTCCAGGTCCGTACGCGCGGTCACCGTGTCCACGACGCGGTGCATCACCCGCAGGTCGTCGTCGGTGAGGTCGGTACGTCGCTTCTGCAGGATGGCCAGCACGTGCTGACCGGTCGAGGTCCCCGCCTCGTCGGGCAGCGGCTCGGCGTTCTCGTCGGCGTCCCGCACCCGCAGCCAGGCGGCCAGCTCCTGCGAGGTCATGTTGACCACGCGGTGGAAGTCCTCCCACAGCGCGTCGAGTTCGAGGGCGTCCGTCATGCGGTGCTCCTCCGTCCGTGCGTCGTTCGTGTGTCGTCCGTCCGTGTGCCGCTCGGCGTGTGACGCCGGGGCAGTCGGTCCGTGCCGGTCGGTGCGGGTCAGTCCCCCTGCTGCCAGTTCTCCGCCTCGAACATCCACCGCTGCTTCTCCAGGTCGGCGGTGATGGCGATGAGCAGGTCCTGGGTGACCGGGTCGGCCGACTCCGTCGCTGCGATGCGCTCGCGCAGCCGTCCGATCGCCGCGCCCAGCGTCTCCGAGATCACCTGTACGACGTCCTCGTCGCGCACCCAGCCGTCCTTCGGGGCGGGCAGGGTGAACGCCGACGCGATCGTCTCCGGCCGGCCGTCCGGCGGCAGGCCGAGGGCGGCGGCGCGCTCGGCGACGGTGTCGGAGTAGGTGCGGGTCGTCGAGACCACCTCGTCGAGCTGGAGGTGGATCGAGCGGAAGCGGGGGCCCACGATGTTCCAGTGGGCCTGCTTGCCGATCAGCGAGAGTCCGAGCAGGTCGACGAGAGTGCTCTGCAACGCATCGAAGGTGACCTGACGGGCCGGTTCGGGCAGCGGGCTCTTCACGACAGTCATACCGAGGTTCTCCTTCTCGCGTCGTCACGTGCGGTACGGAGCAGTGCGGCGCGCTCCGCCTCGTCGGTCCCGCCCCAGACGCCCGACGTCGGCGGGCTGTCGAGGGCGAAGGCCAGACACGCGGCGGTCACCCTGCAGCGGGCGCACACGCGTTTGGCGTTCGCCGCGTCCCTCAGGGCCGGGCCGGACGTGCCGACGGGAAAGAACAGCTCGGGGTCCTCGCCCACGCAGGCGGCGCTGCGCAACCACTCCATGACCGCGCGGGTGCCCCGGGCGAACACCCGCAAACACGGCCTGTCCTCGCGATATGCGCTCCTCGGAAAGGACGGCATCGAGGGCGTGCGGCGGGTCGGCGAAGACCTCGACGCGGTCCCTCCCGTGGAACGTCTCGGGGCGCGCTCCACCACGGGCACCGCACGCGGCTGCGTCGGTGAGGCCCCTCGGGAAATCTTCCCAGGGGGGTGCGGGGCGGTCTATAGTCCGAAACTAGCAGTGCTAACAACGGCGTCCTCGCCTTCCGCGTGTCCTCGATCAGGAGTGCCCGTCGTGCGTCCCGTCCACTTCGCCGTCGCCCGCCGCACCCCCATCGGCCGGCTGCGCGGCGCCCTGTCCACCGTGCGGCCCGACGACCTCGCCGCCACCGTGGTCCGCGCCCTCGTCTCCGAGGTGCCGGCCCTCGACCCCGCCCGCGTCGACGACGTCTACTGGGGCGCCGCCAACCAGGCGGGCGAGGACAACCGCAACGTCGCCCGGATGGCCGTGCTCCTCGCGGGCCTCCCCGAGAGCGTGCCCGGCGCCACGGTGAACCGGCTGTGCGCCTCCGGGATGGAGGCCGTCACCGCCGCCGCCCGCACCATCGCCGCCGGCGAGGCCGACATCGTGATCGCGGGCGGCTCCGAGTCGATGAGCCGCGCCCCCTTCGTGCTGGCCCGCCCCGACGAGGCCCTCCCGCACCGTGTCGAGACCGTCGACACCCGGCTCGGCTGGCGCCTGGTCAACCCGGCGATGAAGGACCTGCACGGTCTGCTGGCCATGGGGGAGACCGCCGAGGAGGTCGCCGGACGGTACGGCGTGTCCCGCGAACGCCAGGACCGGTTCGCCCTGCGCAGCCACCAGCGCGCCGCCCGGGCCCGCAAGGACGGCCACTTCGACGACGAACTCCTGCCCGTCACCCGCCCCGACGGCGTGCTCGTCGACGCCGACGAGTCCGTCCGCGAGGACACCTCCTTGGACAAGCTCGCCGGGCTCAAGCCGGTCTTCCGCCCCGGCGGCACCGTCACCGCGGGCAACGCCTCCCCGATGAACGACGGCGCCGCCGGGCTCCTCCTGGTCAGCGAGGAGGCCCTGAACGACCTGGGCCTGGAGTCGCTCGGCCGCTATGTCGCCGGCGCCTCCGCCGGGGTGCACCCCGACGTGATGGGCATCGGCCCGGTGCCCGCGACGCGCAAGGCGCTGGCCCGGGCCGGCTGGAGCGTGGGCGACCTCCAGGAGGCCGAGTTCAACGAGGCGTTCGCCGCCCAGGCGCTGGCCTGCGTGGACCAACTGGGCATCGACCCCGACCTGGTCAACCCCAGCGGCGGCGCGATCGCCCTCGGCCACCCGCTGGGCTGCTCGGGGGCCCGCATCCTCACGACGCTGCTGCACCGGATGCGCAGGACGGGCGCGGAACGCGGCCTGGCGACCATGTGCGTGGGTGTGGGACAGGGGAGCGCGGTGCTGGTGGAACGGCACTGACGGGCGCCCGCGCGGGGCCGCCCACCGGGCGCCGCCGACGGCCACCAGACGAGACGGTGTCCGACGCCGCCGTTCGATGCATCTAGGGCGTGATTCGAAAGTCCCGTCTGGCTCGCGACGCCTGGCACGCGCGCTCGCCGCGTTGTCGGGATCGCCCTCGTACGCCCAGTACGAGGGCGACCCTCCGC
>NZ_JBIWPF010000001.1:889092-1010882 GCF_044768125.1 Streptomyces sp. NPDC101166 | reverse complement strand
GTGATCTTCCACCGCATGTACCCGATGGCGGCGGACCGCACGATCGTGGAGTGCGACTGGCTGTACCTGCCCCACGTCGTGGACAGCGGCAAGGATGTGGAGCGCTCGGTGGAGCTGTTCCACCGGGTGAACCAGCAGGACTTCGACGCCTGCGAGCGTACCCAGCCGGCGATGAGTTCGAAGGCGTACGCCAAGGGCGGGGTGCTGGTGCCCAGCGAGCACCACATCGGCGAGTTCCACACCTGGCTGCAGAACAAGCTCGACGTCGGCCCCGCGCACTGACCTCCCGGCGTCCTCGCGAACCCCCGTCCACCTGCCGCTCCGGTCCCTCCGGCAGGTGGACGGGCCACGGACGGTCCGTTGCGTTCGCCGCAACAGGGAGCGTCATCAGGAACGTTCCGTGGTCCGTCCTCTTGACACGCCCGAATTCCACCGAAATCATGTTGCGCATAACGCGTGTCGTTGTGCCATGTGAGACATCCCTTCGTCAGGAGCCCGCATGAGGAGCATCACCGTCGTCGGAGCGTCACTGGCGGGCCTGAGCACGGTCCGCGCGCTGCGCACAGAGGGTTACGACGGCGAGATCGTCGTCGTGGGGGAGGAGCGCCACACCCCCTACGACCGCCCCCCGCTGTCCAAGGACTTCCTGAAGGGCGACATCGACGCCGACGCGCTCGCGCTCGGGGACGCCGCCGAGTACGACGACCTGGACGTGCACTGGCTGCTCGGCGAACGCGCGGTGCGTCTCGACCCCGTCGCCCGGACCGTCACCCTGACCGGAGGGAAGCAGGTGCGCACCCACGGCGTGGTCGTCGCCACCGGCGCGAGCCCCCGCACGCTCCCCGGATCCGACGGGCTGGCCGGCGTCCACACCCTGCGCACCCTGGACGACGCCCTCGCCCTGCGGGCCGAGTTGCTGGACGGCCTGCCCAGGGTCGTCGTGATCGGCGCCGGCTTCATCGGAGCCGAAGTGGCCTCCACCGCCAACCGGCTCGGCCTGCACGTCACCCTCGTCGAGGCTGCCGACGTCCCCCTGGAGCGCCAACTCGGCCGGGAGATGGGCCTGGTGTGCTCCTCCCTGCACACCGATCACGGCGTCGACCTGCTGTGCGGCACCGGCGTGGCCGAACTGCTGGGCCGGGACCGGGTCACCGGCGTACGGCTGGCGGACGGACGGGTGCTGCCCGCCGACGTGGTCGTGGCCGGCGTGGGTGTCCGGCCCAACACCGACTGGCTCGCGGGCTCCGGGGTCCTGGTGGACGACGGCGTGGTGTGCGACTCCGGCTGCGCGACCACCGTCCCGGGCGTCGTCGCCGTCGGTGACGTGGCCCGTTGCCCGCACCCCTTCACCGGACGCCACGCCCGCATCGAGCACTGGAGCAACGCCACCGAGCAGGCGAGGACCGCCGCCCGGACCCTGCTGACCGGGGTGTCCGCCCCGGCCCCGCTCACCGCCCCCTACTTCTGGTCCGACCAGTACCGCACGCGCATCCAGCTCGCCGGGTACGTCGTCCCGGGCGCGGAGCCCGAGATCGTCGAGGGCGACCTCGACAGCCGCACCTTCACTGCCGTCTACCGGCACCAGGGCGACCCCGTGGCCGTGCTCTCGCTCAACCAGCCGAAGTTCTTCAACCGGCTCCGCCGCACGCTCGTCCCCGCCGCCGCGGTCGCCGTGTCCTGAGCGCTCCGTCCGTGAACGCTCCGCCTCCTCCCTCCGGAACCCGCACAGGAGACCGCCGATGACCCTGTTCAACCAGTCCCTGCACGACCTCGACCCCGAGATCGCCGCCGCCGTCGACGCCGAGCTGAACCGCCAGCAGTCCACGCTGGAGATGATCGCCTCCGAGAACTTCGCTCCGGTGGCGGTCCTTCAGGCGCAGGGGTCGGTCCTGACCAACAAGTACGCCGAGGGCTACCCGGGCCGCCGCTACTACGGGGGCTGCGAGCACGTCGACGTCGCCGAGCAGGTCGCGATCGACCGGGTGAAGGCCCTCTTCGGCGCGGAGTACGCGAACGTCCAGCCGCATTCCGGTGCCTCCGCCAACCAGGCCGCCCTGTTCGCCCTGGCCCAGCCCGGCGACACCATCCTCGGCCTGGACCTGGCCCACGGCGGTCACCTCACCCACGGCATGAAGATCAATTTCTCGGGCAAGCAGTTCAACGTCGTGCCGTACCACGTGGACGACGCCGGCCTCGTCGACATGGACGAGGTCGAACAACTCGCCAAAGCCCACAACCCGAAGGTGATCATCGCGGGCTGGTCGGCGTATCCGCGGCAACTGGACTTCGCCGCGTTCCGCCGGATCGCCGACGAGACCGGCGCCCTGCTGTGGGTGGACATGGCGCACTTCGCGGGTCTGGTGGCGGCCGGGCTGCACCCCAACCCCGTCGAGTACGCCGATGTGGTCACCTCCACGACTCACAAGACGCTCGGCGGGCCGCGCGGCGGCATCATCCTGGCCCGGAGCAAGGAGTTCGCCAAAAAGCTCAACTCCTCCGTGTTCCCCGGCTTCCAGGGCGGTCCGCTGGAGCATGTCATCGCGGCCAAGGCGGTCTCCTTCAAGGTCGCCGCGAGCGAGGAGTTCAAGGAGCGTCAGCGGCGCACGGTCGAGGGCGCGAAGATCCTCGCCGCGCGGCTGACGGCTCCCGACGCCCGCCCCGCGGGGGTCGACGTGCTGTCCGGCGGCACCGACGTGCACCTGATCCTGGTCGACCTGCGGAACTCGGACCTGGACGGGCAGCAGGCCGAGGACCGTCTCCACGAGGTCGGCATCACCGTCAACCGCAACGCGGTCCCCAACGACCCGCGTCCGCCGATGGTGACCTCCGGCCTGCGGATCGGCACCCCCGCCCTGGCCACCCGCGGCTTCACCGCCGAGGACTTCACCGAGGTCGCCGACGTCATCGCCGAGGCCCTCAAGCCCTCGTACGACACCGAAGTCCTCAAGGCCCGGGTCAAGGCCCTCGCCGACAAGCACCCCCTCTACCCCGGACTGTGACCGACAACCTCCCGCAGGGCGCGCCCCGTCACCGCCGGCGCGCCCCCTCGACTCCACGGAGCGTGGCGTGGCAATCAGCGTCTTCGACCTGTTCTCGATCGGCATCGGCCCGTCCAGCTCCCACACCGTGGGCCCGATGCGCGCCGCCGGGATGTTCGTCAGGCGGCTGAAGCAGGACGGGATGCTGGCCCAGACCGCCGCCGTACGGGCGGAGCTGTTCGGTTCGCTCGGCGCCACCGGCCACGGCCACGGCACCCCCAAGGCGGTGCTGCTCGGCCTGGAGGGCAACGAGCCGCACACGGTCGACGTCGCCCAGGCCGACGTGGACGTCGAACGCATACGTGCCACCGGGCGCATCCGTCTGCTCGGCGCGGAGATCGGTCCCGCCCACGAGGTCGCCTTCGACGCCTCGGCCCACCTGGTCCTGCACCGCAGGCGGTCGCTGCCCTACCACGCCAACGGCATGATCCTCTTCGCGTACGACGCCGACAGTGTCCCCTTGCTGGAGAAAACGTACTACTCCGTCGGCGGCGGCTTCGTCGTCGACGAGGAAGCCGCCGGCGCGGACCGCATCAAGCTCGACGACACCGTGCTGCCCCACCAGTTCGGCACGGGCGACGAACTGCTGCGGCTCACCCGGGAGACCGGGCTGTCGATCTCCGCGCTGATGCTGGAGAACGAGAAGGCCTGGCGCACCGAGGCGGAGATCCGTGCGGGTCTGCTGGAGATCTGGCGGGTCATGGAGGCGTGCATCTCCCGGGGGCTGGCCCGCGAGGGCATCCTCCCCGGCGGACTGAAGGTCCGCCGCCGGGCGGCCGCGGCCGCCCGCGCCCTGCGCAGCGAGGGCGACCCGCTGCCCCGCGCCATGGAGTGGATCACGCTCTACGCGATGGCGGTCAACGAGGAGAACGCCGCCGGCGGCCGGGTCGTCACCGCGCCGACCAACGGCGCGGCCGGCATCATCCCCGCCGTCCTGCACTACTTCCTGGAGTTCGTGCCGGGCGCCGACGAGGACGGCATCGTCCGCTTCCTGCTCGCCGCCGGTGCCATCGGTCTGCTCTTCAAGGAGAACGCCTCCATCTCCGGCGCCGAGGTCGGCTGCCAGGGCGAGGTCGGCTCCGCATGCTCCATGGCCGCGGGCGGTCTCGCCGAGGTCATGGGCGGCAGCCCCGAACAGGTGGAGAACGCGGCCGAGATCGGCATGGAACACAACCTCGGCCTCACCTGCGACCCCGTCGGCGGCCTCGTCCAGATCCCCTGCATCGAACGCAACGGCATGGCCGCTGTCAAAGCCGTCACCGCCGCCCGCATGGCTCTGCGCGGCGACGGCCGTCACCATGTCTCCCTCGACAAGGTCATCAAGACCATGAAGGAGACCGGCGCCGACATGAAGGTCAAGTATAAGGAGACCGCCCGCGGCGGCCTCGCCGTCAACGTCATCGAGTGCTGAGCGCCGCAGAGCACCGGCCGCGGCCCCGACGACAGAACTGGGAGTGAGGCTTCATGGGCCGGGTCACCGAACGACGCCGGGTGCTGCGGATCCGGGACGGAGCACGGAGCACCCGCCCCGACACGCTCGTCGCGGAGGAGCCGATGGAGATCCGGCTGGGCGGCAGACCGCTGGCCGTCACCATGCGCACACCCGGCGACGACTTCGCCCTGGCCGCAGGGTTCCTGGTGAGCGAGGGTGTCGTGAGCCGGGCCTCGGACGTGGCGAACATCGTGTACTGCGCGGGCGCCACGGAGGACGGCCGGAACACCTACAACGTCGTCGACGTCCGCCTCGCGCCCGGTGTGCCGCTCCCCGACATCACCCTGGAGCGCAACGTGTACACCACCTCGTCGTGCGGCCTGTGCGGGAAGGCGAGCCTGGACGCCGTACGGACCACGGCGCACTGGCCCATCGCCGACGCACCGCCGGTCCGGGTCACCCCCGACCTGCTGGCCCTCCTGCCCGACCGGCTGCGCGCCGCACAACAGGTGTTCGACCGCACCGGCGGACTGCACGCGGCCGGACTGTTCTCGCCCGAGGGGAACCTGCTCGACCTGAGGGAGGACGTCGGCCGTCACAACGCCGTGGACAAGGTGGTCGGCCGCGCGCTCCGGTCCGGTGAACTCCCGCTGTCCCGGACCGTCCTGCTGGTCTCCGGACGGGCTTCCTTCGAACTGGTCCAGAAGGCCGTCATGGCGGGCATCCCCGTCCTCGTCGCGGTCTCCGCGCCCTCCTCCCTCGCGGTGGACCTGGCCGTCGAGACCGGGCTCACCCTCGTCGGCTTCCTGCGCGGCGGCTCCATGAACGTCTACGCGGGTCAGCACCGGCTCGACCTGCGGGCCGGCGCCACGGCGGTGTCCGGAGCCTGACCTCGCCCGCCGGACGGCGGGGGCCCTGTCAGCTTGGCCCGGGACGCCGCTGACGCGCGCCGGGGGCGCGATCCGCCCGCCGCACGACAGGACCGACCATGCGCACCACCGCCCGCCGCCTTCTGACGGCCCTCGCCCTCACCCCGGTGCTCGCCGGCTACTTCGCCGGGGAGGTCGGATCGGGTGCGGGCGGTGCGCCGCCCCGGAGGCCGCCTGCGGCTAGCCCTCGCGGTGCCGCCCGTCCAGGCCCCGTCTACCTCCTGCGCCACCACCTGCTGCCCGCGGTCCTGCCCGCGCTGGTGCGCAACGCGCTGCTGCGCCTGCCCGCCACGGTCCTCGTGCTGGCCTCCCTCGGCCTGGGCGAGCAGCCGCCCATCCCGGAGTGGGGCCGCCCGCTCTCGGAGAACCAGCCCTACGCGGACTGGCCCCCTGGACCGTCCTCGGCCCGGCCGCCGCCCTCGTCCTTCTCCGCCACGACCTGGACCCGCACCCGGACGGCGTCGGCGGCCTGACGCCGCCCTGCCTGTGGCCGTCCAGACCCGTGCCGCACGCCGGAACGGCTCAGGAGGCGGCTGCCGCCTCGGCGGGCTCGGAGGCCTCGCCGGCGCGCGCCGCTTCGTCCCGCGCCATGCGCAGGAAGCGCTGGATCGCCTCGACGGACATGTCGAGCGCCTCGGACGCGGCGTCCTCGTCGCCGAACATCTGAACGGCCTCGGTGACGGCCACGGCCAGTTCCGTCTCCGCCTTGCGGACCTTGACCTCGGCCTTGTCCACGGTGTCGACGACCGCCAGCTGGCGGCGCTGTTTCTCCTGGAGTCGCTGTTTGCGGGAGAGTGTCTTGTCGGAGTTCTGCACAGTCATGACCAAGATCATAAGGTTCGGGCGCGCCCCCATGAAATCGTCAATTCACCCTGCACGCGGCGGTGTTCGGGGCGCGACTCGCCTACACCACCCACAGGGGATTCGAGAAGGGGGTACATGCGTTCTCTGACCTTCGTCTTCGGTACGGGACGCAGCGGCTCGACCGCCCTGGCCCGCATCCTCAACTCCACCCGGACGTACTGAGCCTCAACGAGTACATCGCCTCGGTGGGCGACGCGTCCTTCCCCGCGGGCGAGGTGGACGGCGAGGAATTCTGGCAGGCGCTCTTCCGGCCCGCGCCGCATTTCGCCCGAGTGGGACGGCGATGGAGGGTGGAACCCCGAAGACGGCGTCAAGCTGATCGTCGGCATAGCGAAGATGCTTGAACTGGCGAATGACGAGCAGTACACGCCGAATGCGCAGGAGGCCATCGAGACGGCTCCCCGTCGGTGCACATCCGTTACGACAGCCCGCGGCCCGCGGCCCGCGGCCCGCGGCCCGCGGCCCGCGGCCCGCAGTGAGGTGACGGCCACGGCTGGACCGGCGTGCTTTGCCATCCGGATAGGCCGGCGTTGTCCTTGCGGAGGTTGGCGGACACCAACAAGGACAACGTCAACCGCCAGGTCCGGCTGAGCTTCCTGGGCTGACCAAGATCCACCCGCGCCTGGTCGCCCGGATACGGGAAGTGTCTGCTCGGCGTGCGACGGTTGTCGCGGATGAAGCGAGCATCCTCGGCCGGCCCGTCGTCTGCTCCCCGCGCCCGCGGGGATGGTTCAGGATCCAGTCGGGCTCCGGATTGGAAAATCAGTTCGGCGGTGGGGTGCCGCGTCTCGTTGCCGGGGCGCGGCACCGTTGGTCAGCGATCGGTGGACAGGGCCAGAAGTTCGGCGAACAGGCCGCCGCCGTGGGCGAGTTCGTCGTAGGTGCCGTGCTCGGCGACCCGGCCGTCCGCCATGACGAGGATCCTGTCGGCGATCTTGGTGTTCCGGAGAGGAGGTCATTGGCACTTTCGGCCTGTGTTGATGCACTGAACCATCCGGTTCATCAGCCTCTCGTCGAAGACGTTGATGAAGTCCCCGTGGTCCGTGATCGGCTTGTGCATCTGCTCCGGGAATCCGTCCACGGCGTAGAAGGGACTGGTCTTTCCGTTGTCGTCGAGGCTGGGTGCGTCAACGTCGTAGACCAGACGCTGGACCAGCTGCGGGATGGCCTTGAAGCCGTCGGGGCAGCCACCGGTCCTGGCGTCGGCGAAGGCGACGTGGGAGCGGTGGTTGGCGCTGTCGATGTTCCGGCCGTCCCAGCAGCTCTGGAACTTGGACGTGCGGACCAGGCTGCTGCCCTCAGGGCAGACCGGGTACTTGTCCGTCAGTTGCCGGTTCTCGAAGCCGGTGCAGCTCCACGACGCGTTGGCGTTCGCCGTGCCGTTCGTGAATGCCTTGGCGTCACCGGTGATGATGCGCAGGAACTTGGGCATTGCCACGACCTTGCCGCGCGGGTTGCCGACGAAGTTCAAGGTGACCTTCGACGCCGTGAGGATCCGACCGGTGTTGCCCTCGGCGCCGCCGCCCAGCCGCTGGGCGTCGAACTCCCGGGTGCCGTCCTGGAGGCGGAGCACCGGCCAGTAGTACGTGGACTTGTCGCCCTGGTTGCGGCAGCTGGTGCCGGCAGCGGCGAACTCTTCATTGGTGGTGGAGGCGTTGTTGTCCTGATTGCCGACGTAGTCGTGCGTGTGGTGTGCGCCGTTGCCGACACCTGGGGCGACGATGACGTTGTCGGAGTTGAAGAGCTTGTTCTTGTTCACGCCGCACCGTGTTGTGAAGATGCCAAGAGAAGCGCGGCGCGACTTGCTTGCATTGCGCACGTTCGGCCGGACCGTGGTGATGTCCACGAAGTCGGCAGCCGCGGGGCCGTTCCCGCCTTGTCCGCTGTTGCCGTCCTGACCGGCGCCCGGCTGATTGCCGGAGGCGCGCAGCGTACAGGCGGCGAGGGATTCGAGGCCCTGCGGCCTTGCGCCTGACCTGCCGATCGCGATCGCGATCCGGTCGATGGTCGCGACCCTCTTGTCCTTCAACGGCCCCATGATCGCATTGGTGGCGAAGTTGCTGTCCTGCTGGATCGCCCTGGCCGAGTTCTGCAGCCGCTGGTACGCCTCGGCCACCTGCCTGTCGAGGAGCGCGAGTTCCTTGTCCACCTGTGCCCGGGCCTGGCGGGGGACCGAGGTCAGCTTGGCGCCGACATCCGGGCAGCCGATGGTGGCGGTTCCGGCTGCGAGCACTTGAGTCTGGTCCGCCGAGGCGCGTTTCGTCGAGTTGGTGTCTCCGCTCTCGTCGGCGGAGGCGTACATGTTGACGGTTATCAGCCCTCCTGCCCCCAGGGCCAGGCCTGCTGCGGCGGCGATGACTCGATTGGCTGTCTTCGATCGATTGGGCGTGGTGTGGCGCATGGTTTTCCTAGAAAGTTGTCGAAGCAAGTGGGCGTCTGCGGGCCGGTACCCCGGTGGCGCGGTCGACCGGCGAGCACATGTGGACGTGCTGGCGCGGGGATGGCTTCCTCGGGTCCGTGACATGTTTGCGGGGCAAGCGTCGCCATGCGGCTGGGCCAGGGCGGTCACCGTCATTGCCATGGGCAGGAGGCCCCCGGTTGGGAGAGCGGCGTGTGGACGCGCCGCCCATGTCGCGCCCCGGTGTCGCTCCGGGGCGCCGCATGCGGTTGCCGCATCTTCACACCGCGGTGATGCCTTCCATCCCGGAGTCGGCGAAGGCGGGCAGTCCGGTGGCGGTGGTGACCTTGGTGAGTGAGCCGTCGCTGCTGATACGGAAGCCGTCCACGGTGCCGGAGGTGGCGTTCTGCACGTAGAGGAACTTCTCGTCCTTCGTCACCGCCAGGTCGATGACTCCCTGGGACTTGGCCGAAGGCGGCGTGGCGACCCCGCGGCCGTTGGTGAGTGCCAGCCTTCCGTACCGGTCCATGCGGTAGCCGGTCACGGTGGAGTTGCCCGTGTTGCCGCCGTAGAAGAAGTCACCGGCGCGTTCCAGCCAGCACAGGGTGTTCTGGCCGTTGGCCAGCGGACGCTGAATGAGCTTGAGGCGGCCGTCGGACCGCACCGTGTAGGTGCTGACCGTCGACTTCGCGGCCTCAGCGACGAGCATTCGGCCGGCCCGGTCGAAGGTGATCGCGAACGGCACTTCGCCGGCGGAGGGGTTGACCACGGCCTTCCTGGTGGGCAGGCCGTGGCGGCCGATCGGGAAGACCTCGATGGTGTTGGCGGACTTGGTGGTGACCACCAGCGCTCGGCCGTCCGGTGTGAACGCGATCTGGCCGGGCGAGCTGCTGAACAGCGGCACCTTCTCGTTGCCGAGCCCCAGGGACCGGTGCGAGCCCGGCAGGGGCTTGAGCCCGTTGTCGGTGATGCGGAAGCCCTGCACACTGCCCGCGCCACCCGCGTTCATGACGTAGGCGACTCCGCCTGACACCGCGATGGACGACGGGAAGTCACCGCCGGATTTGACCACTCGGCGGTGCGTCAGT
The DNA here is from genome assembly GCF_044768125.1 of Streptomyces sp. NPDC101166. Lineage (NCBI taxonomy): Bacteria > Bacillati > Actinomycetota > Actinomycetes > Kitasatosporales > Streptomycetaceae > Streptomyces > Streptomyces sp. NPDC101166. The sequence continues at coordinate 1,001,133 of NZ_JBIWPF010000001.1, read as the reverse complement.
CTCTGCCCATGGACCTGGAAGGAGGTCACGGTGCCGCTGCCGGCGTTGACCGCCATCAGCAGCCCCGACCGGTCGTCGTACACCAGGGAGCCCTGGGAGGCGAGGGAGTCGGTGGGCGCGTCCACTTGATCGCCACCCTTGCCACCGGTCGCGTATCGCCCCGCGGCGGTGAGCTTCCCGTCCGCGTCGCGCCGGAAGACGTGGATGCTGTTGCCTTCGAGTTCGTTGCCCTGGACGAAGACGGCGTGGTCGGCTCGGGCCGTCTGTGGGTCCGCTCGAGGACGGACGGGCTCACCCGCTGAGGCAATGGTCATTGTCACGGCGGCCCCCGCCACCGCGAGGATTCCCGCTCCCGCCACAGTCAGTCGGACCTGCAACGGTGACCTGCGCCTTGTATGCCTGCTCATGCGCTGCTCCTCAACCCTTCTCCGTCACCTGGTTTCGGTGACCGGCGGAGCCAGCATTGCCTCTGGGGCAGTGGAGGCGGCAGAGGTTTCGGCCCCTTGTCAGAGTCTCGTAAGAAACGGCTCCGCTTCCGACTGCTGCGCGTCACTGTGGAGTTCGGAGCTGCGTGCCGTCGCGGCCGGGCGCCGAGTGGGCTGGAGGGTGAAACTCAGCGTCTCTCCGCCGGTGTTCAAGGGCGGACTGCACGACGCCCGTACGGCGACCTCAGCCGGCCGTCGGCTGCGTCCGGCGTTCGCCGACATCCCGAGCCGCCCGGCCTGGGGATACCGGCTCACCCGCGGCCTGCACATGGCGTGTCGTCCAACAGGACGTCCGTACCGGCCGCCTGCAGTCGGATCGGCGGCAGCCCGTGCAGGTTGCCGTGCAGAGGGCTGAGCAGGGGGTCGGTGCGGGGGGTCGCACCCGCGTATGCGACGGCTCGCGCATGCAGGGTACTGGCGTCGGTGGTGCGGTCCGCGGCTGTGTTGAACGACAGGCTGGGTGAGTCCTGCCGCCCGCCTGGGTGGAGTTCAACCGCCGTCGTAAGTCCACGGTGGACCTGGTCGGAAAGGGCCGGTTCACGCTGATCCGGCCGGGGCGGCGAGCCGTGGACGCAGGGGGCAGAGGGCGCGGCGGCGCTGTACGGCCTGATGAGCGAGGGGAACGGCGACAGATCAGGCCCTGCGTCCCTGATCGTCTATGGGTTCGGTGCCGCTGGCGGTGGCGTGCTGCTCTTCATCGCCACACGGACGATCCAGTACTTCTTCTACGGCCCCGCGATGCCACACCGCGGTATGCGCAACTGAACTACTGCCGCGGCCCTTTGGTGTGGGACCTTCGGTCGGCTGCCCGACGAGCATCGTCGGGGCTCCCGCCACGCGGGTCAGGAACACCGTCGCCGCGTTCGGCCCCTGCGGCCTGACCTTCTTCGATAAATGCCGGACGAGGTGGACGGCGTACCAGAGTGGTCTCACGGCCCTCGCCCTGGCCGCGATCGTCTCGGGCTGCGCGGAGAGCGGCGACGGCGCGGCCGGTCCCGCCCCCGGCGGGCAGCCCGACGAGAGCCCGAAAGCCAAGGGGTCAGGGTCCGGCAGGAACTTGGTCCTTCCGGTGGGCGATCTGGCTGATGAGCCGGTGGAAGGAACGGGCCTTCAAGTGCCGGAACGCGAAGGCCATGGCGATGGTGCTGTCCCGGTCGGGCACGGTCACGACGGCGTCGAGGAGTCGGAGTTCACGGCCCACGTCAGCGGTGAAGGGCTGGTGTGGCCGAGTCCGTCGGCTGATGGTGGCGGGGACCTCGGGCAGGGCGATGCGCCGGCCGCAGCGCATCGACAGCAGGGTGTCGGCCCCGTCCTCGGGTTCCACGCCGATGACCTTGTCCGAAGACCGACCCACTCAGCCTGGAAACAGCAGTGCACACGCGGTCTCAGCCGAAGGCGGCACCGTTGTCCGATGCCCACTCCTGGAACGATCTGGGCTCGGACCCGGTGACCCGGGAAACGGTGTCGCGCACCCTCACCAACTCGTCATTGACGTCCCCACCCATCAGATCGAGGACAGCACCCGCGGTCTCGTCTCCCATGAAGGAAGCCATCTGTTGATGGGCTTCCTCCCGGCTGATCTCAATGAAGGCCACCTCTCGCCCCAACACCGCGGCTATGGCTGCCACCTGCTGTCGGGCCGTGACGCATTCCGGCCCAGTCAGCGCATACGTCCGTCCCCGGTGTCCCGGGTCGGTCAGCGCCACGCGGGCCACCGCCGCGATGTCCGCGGGGTGGATCGCGGGAAGGCCGATGTCTGCATATGGCGCTCGGACCACGCCCTGATCGCGAATCGACTGCGCCCACCACAGGGTGTTCGAGGCGAACTGCGTCGGGCGCAGGATCGTCCAGGCCATGCCGCTGTTCTTGAGTAACTGCTCAACAGCCAGATTCTCGCCGGCGCCAGGCAGATGCGGATGAGTCTGCACCGTGATCGACGACACGAGCACCACATGCTCGACACCAGCCTGCCTGGCAGCCGCGATGACCTCGCCTTCCGCACCCGTACCCACCCACAGGAACAGCGAGCGCACACCCTCCAACGCAGCCTTCAAAGACTCCGCCTGCGCGAGATCGCCCTCAACGGCTTCGACTCCCTCAGGGAACGAGACCCGTCCCACGGCACGAGTAAGACCTCGCACAGGTGCAGCACCGGACAGGCACAACTCCCTCAGCAAAGCACTCCCTATGTTTCCGGTCGCGCCGGTCACGAGGATCATCGTCATCTCTCCCTGCCGTCAGCCGTTGATCACGTCCACGGCACGCTAAGACCTCAACAATGGTTGAGGTCAAGGAGTCAGCCCACTGCCTCGCATTGACTGAGACGACTTCGGCACAGGCGAATGCGAAGGCGCTGCCGCTGCTCGAGTCCACTGACGGTCAGGGTGTGGCACCGTGCTGCCCGCCGCTGACCGAACGTCCGATGACCGCGGAAGCGGCCGAGACGGCCGCGCGAATGTTCAAGGCGCTGGGCGACCCAGTCGGCCTGCGGCTCTTCTCTGCCGTGGCCTCGCACGAGGGTGGGGAGGCGTGCGTGTGCGACATCTCCGACGTCGGTGTCTCCCAGCCGACCGTCTCCATGGAGAACGTCACCGTCGGCTCCCGGCCCCTCTCCGAGAACTGGCGGCCCGCTACGGCGGGCGCTTCGAGCGGCCTGGCCTCCTGCTGGAGATGGTGGAACGTCTCGCCGCCTGTTCATCGACCCTGCTTCCCGCCGCGCTCGCCCTGATCACCGGTCGTGTGCCGCAGCGCCTGCGCTCCCGGCTCGCTCCGGACCGCCCGCGCGGGTGGGCGCTGCTGGCTCCTCTACATGGCCGCGCCGCTCAGAGGGAGAGGTAGTCCGCGGCATGCCACCGCCACCGGGCCCGTTGGGCGGCGGTGGCGGTGGCATGGGGGGTGGGTCAGCGGGTGGCCTTTGCGGCCTCGAGGATCACGTCGGCGACCGCGTCGGGCTGTGAGATGGACACCGCATGGGAGCCCTCGACGCGCGTGATGTGGGATCCGGCGCGCTCGGCCATGAATTCCTGGGCCTGGCCGGGAATGGCGTGGTCCTGGGTGGCGACCACGACCCACGAGGGCAGGTCGCGCCAGCCGGGGGTGCCGGACACCTTGTCCGTCAGGGCCTTCACCGTCACCGAACGCTGGGTCACCGCGAGGATGTCGGTGACCTCGGAGGGCAGGTCACCGGCGATCACGTCCTGGTAGTGGCCGGCCAGGACCCGCAGCTCGGGCTCGCCCTCGTGCTCGAAGGAGAACGTGACGTCCGGGCCCATCTTGGCGCCGGGGAAGTGGGAGGCGGCGTTCTCCAGGGCACTCTCGCCCTCGTCGAGCTGGTAGGCGGCGACGTAGACCAGAGCCTGCACGTTGGAGGCGTCGCGGGCGGCGCGGGTGATGACAGCGCCGGCGTAGGAGTGGCCGACCAGGACGACCGGGCCCTCGACAGCGTTGGTGACGGAGGCGACGTACGCGGCGTCCGACTCCAGACCGCGCAGCTGGTTCGGCACGGCCACAGTGGTGTAGCCCTGTCCCTGGAGCTTGGCGATGACGCCCTTCCACATGCCGGAGTCGCCGAAGGCGCCGTGGACCAGGACGATCGTGGGGGTGGTGGTGCTCATGGCTTCGATTCCTCCACTGGGAGAACGATCGGTCTTTCTGCGAGAAAGACTAATCGTTCTCCCCTGGGGTTGCAATGCGGCGGTGGTGACGCAAAAGAACGACTGGTCTTTCTTTACTATGGGGGTATGACGACTGCCTCGGAGCTCCACCCCAAGGACCGGCTGCTGCGCACCGCGTCCCGCCTCTTCTACGCGGAGGGCATCCAGGCCGTGGGCATCGACCGCCTGGTCACCGAGGCCAAGGTCACGCGCGCGACCTTCTACCGGCACTACCCCAGCAAGGACGACCTGGTCTCCGCCTACCTCACCACCACCGCGCAGGGGATCCGAGAGGCCGTCGCCAAGGCCCGCGAAGGCAAGCTGCCCCGCGAAGCGCTGCGCGCTGTCATGGCCGTCCTGGGGGACGCGACCCTGGAGGACGGCTTCCGCGGCTGCCAGTTCCTCAACGCCGCCGCCGAGTACCCCGACCGCACCCACCCGGTGCGCGCCGTGATCGACGACCAGCGGACCTGGCTGTTCGGCGTCCTGCGCGACCTCTCCGCGGAAATGGGCCACCCAGACCCCGACCATGCCGCCCGGCTCCTCGTCCTCCTCCACGACGGCGCGTTCCAGTCCGCCGAACTCGACGATCCCAAGGCGGTCCGCGAAACCCTCCGCCGCGCCGTCGACGAGGTCTTCCCCTCCCAGGACACCTGACGACCGGACAACCACCCCTGGGACCACCAGGCCGGCGATCAGTCCATGCGCGTTGGTGTCTCGCCGTCAAGAAACGATGGCGACCTCAAGCGGTCAGCGCATCATTGCTGTTCAGGAGGTCAGCGTAGACCTCTGCCGCAGTGCGGTAGCCGTGGGTCCTGCGCGGACGGTGGTTGAGTTCGTGAGCGATGGCGTCCAGGTCGGCCTGGCTGAACGTGGGAAGGTCGGCGCCGGCGAACTCCAGCACGGCCTCCAGCGCGAGCTGACCTACGACGGACTGCGCGCCGCCGAGGTCAAGGGCAGCAAGGGGGTCCGCCGCCCCGCCGTCCCGGCGGCTCGAACTCCGAGGTACGAAAGGCTGGTTCACCGCGGTGCAGTGGCACCCCGAGGACACCGCGCACGACGACCCCGCCTAGCAGGGCCTCTTCGACGCCCTCGTGCGAGCAGCCCGCGTCAGACACTGACACTGCCAGGGCGATCTGCAAAGGCGGATGAACTTCCCTGTTCACCCAGACGGCCTTCGTTGCGGTCAGTGCATCCTTGTCGGAGAACATGACCAGACGGAGGCCGCCTCGGCGTCCGGTACATGACCGTGTGGGCGGAAAAGTTCGAGGCGTGAGGGTCGCTCACGCTCGGCGACGGGTTCCAGCGGTCCGCCGGGAAGCAGCAGAGCGTCACTGTCCACGCGCAGCAGGGAGCGGACCTCTCGGGCACGGGCGTCGTCGCCACGATGCTGCGGTCTCCGGTTCGTAGGGCCACCAGCGTTGCAAGCGGCCAGCGGTGACGAGGCGGTCGAGGGCGTCGCCGATGTCGAGCTTGGCGCCGATCGCGCGGACGGGCTCCCTTTACCGGTCTCGACGTCGTGGCGAGTGCAGGGGAGCCGGGGCGGGCGGGGTACCAGGTTCCTGCAGCTCCAACGCGCCCTGCAGCACCTGGCGCAGGATCCTGACCGCGCGTTCCAGGCGAGCGGCCGTGGTCCTCACCGTCGCTCTCGGTGCCTGTGCCTGGAGCTGCCCTGTCAGGTCGCGTGCCTGCGTCTCGGCGTCGGACAACAGGGTGGACAACTGCGCGAACAGATCGGTCGCGGCCCCGGAGCGCAGCAAGGCCGCTTGCTTGCGCAGTTGCACGTTCTTTTGGTGTATCTCGACGAAGACGTTCACCTTGGCGCGCACCACCCAGGGATCGTACGGTCGCGACACATGGTCCACGGCACCGGCCGCATACCCTCGGAAGGTGGCGTGGGGACTGATCGTTTCGTACCCGCTGACGAAGATGATCGGGGTGTCGCGAGTCCGCAAACGGCGCTTGATGTGTGCGGCGGTCGCGTAGCCGTCCATTCCGGACATCCGGGTGGCGAGTAGAACGAGGGCGAATTCATCGTCGTCAAGCGCCTTGAGTGCTTCCTCCCCCGACGAGGCGCGGACGAGTGTTTGGTCGAGCGCGTACAGGATGGCCTCCAGGGCCAGCAGGTTCTCCGGCTGGTCGTCGACCAGAAGGATCTTGGCCCTTGTATCTGGTGCGGAGGGCGGTGCGAGGGTGTTCGTCCGCTGAGTCGAAGGCGGCTGTGGCCGGGCCCGTTCCTGGGGTCCCGGGCCCGGGGGAGTCCGGTCGGCGGGCGGGGCGTCGATGTGCGTGGCGACGCCGAGGTGTTTGAGCAGTCGCTCCTCCAGTTGGGCGAAGGACCGGTCGGGTGCGCCGACAGCGGCGGTGCCTCCTGGGTGCGCCACCCAGGCAGTGAAGCTCGGTGAGTGCGGGACAGACGATGCCAGTCGGTCGGCGATCAGTCGTGTGGTGCGCAGCAACTCGCGTGCGGGGAGCGTGCCGAGGAGGATGCGCCGTGTGTCGTCGGAGAAGTCGAAGAACTCCGGCTGCGACAACCGGCCGGTGGTGTCCGCGGCGTTGTGCATGAGGCCGCCAAGAAAAACCTCAACGAGGTGCCCGGTGTCCGTCGGAGGGCCCAGGGTCTCCTGCACCATGCGCATGACGGGCGGAGTGACGGGTGCCACGGCCGCGAGGTGGGCGGCGAGCCGATAGGCCTCCGGGCTGGCCGCGCCACGGAAGCGCAGGACGGCTTCGGCGTCCGGACCCTGCCGGGTCTCGGCCCGCCAGGGCTGGGTGACGGAACACCCGGTGTCCCACAGCGGCAGCACCGCGGTCGCGCTCGGTGAGGCGACCAGCCGCGCCCAGTCGCCGACGGCGGCCCCTGTGGGTTCGAGTACCGGGACGGGGACGGAGTCGAAGCCGATCAAATCCGCCGGCAGCCTCGGGTCGGTGACGTGCCAGGCGGTGGTGGGACCGCCCCTGCGGACACTGGTGACGTGCCACGGCCGGGTCGCGATGCCCGAGTTCGCCCAGAGCCGGGCGGGCAGCGCCTGCAGGATCGCAGTGGGCTGCCGGCGGGCCCACAAGGCCGCCGCCTCGCTCATCCGGCCGTCCCACCAGGCGTCGCCGACGCCGTCGCTGATCACGAGGACAAGGGTGTCGCCGGTGGGGTCGCAGAGCGCGCCCGGCGGAAGACAGGGACCTTGCTGCCGGTAGGGACGGTTGCTCAGCAACGAGGCATGGGGACCACGGGTGTTCAGTCCGAGCACGCGGACGTCGCGGAAGGCTCCGGCCCGTTCCATCAGTGTTCGGACCTCGGAGGCCAGACGCTTCCACAGGACCATGGACAAGCCGTCGTCGATCAGCAGGGTGAGGGTAAGCCAGCGGCTACGTGAGGGGCTGGTCACGGTCTCGGGCAGACCCGTCTCGGCCATGGCGTCCACCGTCCGTGCCACGTCCAGTTCTTGACGGCGCCGATCGGGAAGCCGCTGCCGCAACGGCCGTAGTGCCTTGCCGAGCGTGAGATGACGGCTGGGCAGGACATGGGAGCCCGGGGTGCGTACGGCCTGCGCCTGGTGCGGGGTCGGCTCCGGCCTGCCGCGTCCATTTCCCCGCGGGGCTGCGTGCAGGGGGAACAGGCGGTGCGGGGCGACGTCCGGCGGTGGGTGCGCGCCCGGTTGCGCGGAATCGTCCGCGCCGGGGGCCCGCGGTTCATCCTGCTCGGCGGCCTGCCGTGAGGGGGCGACCGGGGCCGGACGTCGCGCCAACGGAGCGACGTCGCCCGGCAGGTTCCTGGCCAGCCACAGGACGTCGAGGAGTTCCTCGTCGGCGAGGTCGACGCCGGTGCCGGCCAGGATCTCTCTCAGACGTCCGAGCATGCCCTCATACCGCCCCGCCGAGTTGGTGCAGAACGGCGTCGAGCAGTCGACCGGCGTCCAGATCAATGCCGCCCTTACGCAGGAAGACCGCGTTGAGCAACTGATCTGTCGCGAGTTCTCCGGGCGCGCGGCGGCCGAGGAACTCCTCCAGCAGGTCGTCGATGTCGTGGAGCGCGTCGTGGCCGAGGTGCGCGGCGACGATGTCCCGCAGCCGCTCCTCGTCGGGCTCGGGCAGGTCGAGACGGACGCACCGCCGGAGGAAGGCGGGTGGGAACTCGCGTTCACCGTTGCTGGTGATGATCACGATGGGGAATTCACGGCATCGGACGCGGCCGCGGATCACCGCGGCCGGCCCGTCCGGGTCGTCGGTCCGGACGTGGACCGTGGAGTGTTCCTCAGGGAGGCGGCTGAGCTCCGGAATCTCGAACTCGCCCTCCTCGAACACGGTGAGCAGGTCGTTGGGCAGATCGACGTCCCCCTTGTCCAGCTCGTCGACGAGCAGGACTCTGGGCCGGTCCCAGGCCAGCAGCGCGTTGCCCAGGGGGCCGAGCCGGACGTACTGGCCGATGCCGGCTTCCAAGCCGCCCGTGTCCTGGCGGAGGTTCGCTTCTCGCAGCCGGCCGATCGCGTCGTAGTGGTAGAGGGCATCCTGCAGGGTCGAGCGGCTGTTGACAGGCCAGTGCAGGACGCGGCCGAGGGCGAGTTCGTGGGCGATCGCGTGGGCCAGGGAGGACTTTCCTGTACCGGGGTGTCCGGTGACCAGCAAAGGCCGACGCAGGTGGAGAGCGGCGTTGACGATGTCCGCGTCGTCGGGGTCGATCAGGTACGGGTGGGGGCGTGCGGTCCGCGAGACGTCGGGCTCCTCCGGGTGGAGGCGGCGCCATGGCGGGGCGGGCGGGAAGGTGACCGCGCGGGGCGCCCCATCGCCCCGGAAGAGCCGCCAGTCTCCGTTGCCGGACGGGGCGGGGTGGCCGTTGGCAGCGGCTTCTGCGGCGGTCATGAGGCGTTGGCTCCTTCTGGGGGGTCCTGCAGGGTCAGCGATTCGGGCCGTGGTCGCCGGCCGTGTTCCTCCCATACGAGTGCGGGGCGTGCCGGGAGCGTTTCCGGCTCGTCGAACGCCGTCCCGCGGAAGACGCGGACGCGCTCGGGCAGGTCGGCGAACGGGCCGGTCGGGTCCAGCTGTTGCAGCCCCGCCGCGTCCGCGGGGCAGTCGGCCCGCCGGTCCCATAGGACGACCGGGACGCCGAGCGCCAGGCAGAGTTCGAGCAGTGCGTCCCGCTGTTCCGGGAAACCGTGGAGCACAACCTGGGTGGCGTCACGGTGAGTGGTCTGCAGCAGTCGTCTAAGCCGTGGTCGAGTGACACGTTCGCCGTCGACCACCAAGGGGGCCGCGTGCCCGCTCTCCCAGCGCCGCCGGTGCTCACGTTCTCTACCGCGCACCAGGTCGCTCATCTCCGGACAGCTCAGGGTGATACAGAATTCGGCGCCGATCGGCTGGTCGGGCACGAACTCGTTGGGTGGCCCGGGGTTCCATTCGTCGATGGGCAGCTGGAGGCTGTCGCGGGCTACCAGAACCGTCGCGTGGGGCGCGGCCGTCGGGCCGAGCTCGTCCGCGACGACCTCGACGGCGTCGCGCACCCGCCGGGCCACTTCCTCGGGTGTCCTGGGCGCGCTCTCCGCCTCGTGGAGGGGTGTGTGCGTGCCGTCGGCGCGGGCGAGCAGGATGCGGCAGTAGTAGCTCTCACGCGGTTCAGTTTGCGCGCGGGAGAGTTCGACGACGACGCGGGAGAAGGGGGACGGCTGCCGGGCGGCCCAGCGGCCGGCGTCTGTGCGGCGCTCGGCAAGCGCCGCCCGATGGATGCCGGTCCGGGCGGCGACTTGATCGGACCAGCTGCGCAGCTCCGTGCCCGGTTCCCTTCCCACGGCAGCGGCTACACATTCGATCAGCCGGAGCAGGGCCGGTACGGGAGGGGTGCCGTCCGGTACACGCTCGCTGTCAGAGACGGACTCCAAGTGCTCGACGACGCGTTCGAGGTCGTCGGCACAGAGATGCGTGCGGTTCAGCGGGTCGGGCAGCCAGGCGTAGCGCAGGGCCTCGCGCGCGGCACGAGGTATCAGCGTGGGCTGCTCCTTGCAGATGCCGCGGAGCAGTTCCAGTAAGTGCTCGCACTCGTCCAGGGACAGGAGCAGGCACAGTCCGCCGGCACGGGCGCGGGTGAGGACGTCTGTCAGACGGGTGCGCTCGTCCTCGCCTGTGAGGGCCGGGGCCAGGGTGCTGCTCAGGGAGGGCAGGGCGCGGGGATGGGCCGCCACGAGTGCCGCGAGGTCGGACATGGTCGGTTCATGGCTGTCGGGAACGGTGTATCCGAGCCGCCGTGCGAGGGCGCGGGCATGAGCCGCGTAGGTGATCCGGCCGCCGAGCACCGACCACAGGAGCCGCTCAGTCTCCTGCTCGGTGGGGCCGCGTTCCCCCGCCGGATGGGTCGTCGGGAGGGCGGCGCCGATCTCGGTGAGGGAGGGTGGAACCTCAGCGTACTGCCGCAGGAGTGCGTCGAAGCCGTCTTCCTGGACGAAGCAATGCGCCGGTAGGGCCCGCAGACGGCGGTTGCCGTAGGACCGGTCATCGTGAATCACCACGCCCACCAGGCGGTCCTCGCAGAACACTGCGGTTCCAGAGGCACCTCCCCAGGCCTTGCGGCCGTCGTCGCGGAGGTCGGGTGCGGGCTCTTGGTCGAGCACGTAGAGGCCGCGGTCCCCGGAGGACAGAGGAGGTAGGACGCCTCGGAGGTGTTCGGCGTCACGACCGTTTTCCGCGGATGCCAGCGGAAAGCCCAGTCCCTCGTAGCGCAGCGGGGCTGTGCCCACGGGGTGGCCCCATCGAACCGACCCGGGTACGTCGATCACGTCGTGCGTGAGCAGCAGCGCGACGTCCAGGTCCTTCGGATGGATCCAGATCAGCTCCGCTCCGGTTCGTGACGTCCTACCGCGGCCCGGGTGTCCCACTCTGACCTGGATCTCCTCCCAGTAGGTGCCGCTTTCGCCGTCCCGGAGGGTGTGTGCGGCGGTGAGCACCAGGCGGGGCGCGACGAGATAGCCGGAGCCGACGCTATGGCGCAGCCGTGTGGTCCCGCTGCGGATCAACACCAGTCTGTGCGGGTCCATCACTCCTCGTCCCAGGACCCGGGTTCGGTGTCGCTGATCTCGGGACTGGAGCCGCCGCGGGCCCGGTCCCGGACCGAAAGTCTCAGCGTCAGTCTGTGCGCGCGGACGGTGGAGTGCTCACCGCTCCCGCCGACGGTCGCCACACCGAAGCTGACCTTGCCATCCCCCTTGCCGCTGTTGCGCAGCTCTAGCTGCAATTCCAGTTCGGCCTCCTCAATGCCGAACGCGAATTGCTGGTCCGCCCCCAGGTCCTGCGCCCTATAGAGCTCCTGCCGCAGCTCCTCGATCGCCGCAGCAAGACCGATCCCCGCCATCCGCACCCCCAACGCGCACTGTGCCTGCGGAGTAGTCTGCCAAGGTTTTGGGGCCCGGTGCCCGGGCTTTGGGGGAACGGGCGTGTCGGGGTGCGCGCCCGGCCGGTGAACGGGTCCGCGCTCGACGTCGCGGGACGTCCCCGTGCAACGACGCGAGATGCAAAGGGGGTCGGCGCTCTTGGTCACGTCCTCTGTGACGGTGAGAGCAGCCGGTTGGTGGTCGGCGTGGAGCACTCCGGTGAAGGCGGTGGCGAGGAAGCGGGCGGCGATCGGGAACACGGCGGCAGCAGCCCGGGGCGGGGGTCGATGTCCTGACCGAGACCTCGCAAAACTTGCCTGAACCTGGCCCGGCTCGTCGCCGACCGGGTGGCCGGGATGTACATGGGCCGTGTGGTGGAGACCGGGACGACCGAGGAGCTGTACGGACACCCGGCACACCCCTGCACCCAGGCACCGCGGAGGGCGTCGCCCGGTCGTGCCACGGCCGTGGACCTCGACGACGACATGCTCCCGGAGCCGCCGCGGGCGCGTCTCCGGGCCCGATCGGCACGGCGCGGGGCTGCCCCTACCGCACGCGGTGCCCCAGGGCGTGCGACATCTGCGCCGCCGAGAGGCCCGAACTGGGGGCGAGCGCGCACCCGGGCGCGTGCCATTTCCCCAGCAGGGCGGAATAACATTCTCACGCACTGCAAAGAGGGTTCTCAGCCAGTGTGAGGGCCCCTATGCTGAACCCGCCGTCGGCCATCCCCCCCCCACACGCAAACGGCGAGCGGCCGCCATTGCTTCATGGAAGCGAGGTTCTCCCCCCATGCACACGAGTACGAGACTCTCCGCCCGGCGAGGGATGCTGGCCGGAGCGGCCGCCATGCTGCTGGCCGTGACGTCCGTCCAGTCCGTCGCGGCTCAGGCGGCCGAACCCGCCGTGTCGCTCACCCCGACCACGGTCCACGTCGACTTCGGTGCGCGCGAGGGCAACCTTCCACGTTCGGAACGGCTGAACAACTTCGGCAACGTGACGGCATGGCCGGAGCGGCGCGCCGGTGACGTGAAGTTCCTGAACCGGCAGGGCCTGCACGGTGATGTCTACCGGATCTGGCTGAGCAGCCCCAACGCCCCGGACGACATGAACGTGTTCGACACGTGTGACCTGACGACCCAGCGGTGTGACCTGTCCAAGCTGGACGACTACCTCACCGAGGCGAGTGCCTTGTCCGACTCGGTGCTGATCAACCTCAACCCGACGGACTTCGTCGAGGGCAAGCGCCCCTTGAAGGACCTCGAGCCGATGCTCGAGCTGATCCTGCGGAGCGTCAAGTCCGCGTACCCCCATGTGAAATACGTGGAGGCCTTCAACGAGCCGGACTGGCAGTTCTACGGCCAGCAACGCAAACAGGGAATTCCTGCGGACAAGACGACACTCCAGCCGGGTGACCTGTACCGCTTATACGCGCCCTACTACAAGGCGGTCGACAAGCTCAACAAGGGCCTCCGCCGTGCGGACCGCATCGAGCTGGGCGGGCCGGCGCTGTCATGGATGGACCCGAAGTGGATGAAGCCCTTCCTCGACGACTACGCCGCCGACCGGGACCCGCGCAAGCGCCTCGACTTCCTGGCGTATCACGCCTATCTGGCCTGGGACGACGACTACCAGGCGCCGTCGATGTACAAGGGTGACCTGAGGGTGGTGGCGAAACAACGTGAGACCCTGCTCGGCTGGTTCAAGGAACGCCGCATCCACCAGCGCATCCCCAGTTACGTCACCGAGACGGGCGTCTACCCCGGCCCGGCCTTCGATGACACCGACCCGCACAAGGACTACGTCCGCCAGGCGGCCGGCATGGCCACCTACTCCTACTACTTCGCGAACCAGCCGGACACCTACATGTTCAACTGGTGCGTGCGGCACCGGGTCGAGGAGCGCAAGGACCAGCTGGTGACCCGTACTCCGAACGGGCCGCGCCAGAACACCTTCAGTCCTTACGGCAACATGATGCTGATGCAGTCCAGGATGAAGGGCACCAGGGTGTCCGCCGTCGCGGACGGTCCCCTGGAAGGGGACAACGGCGTCTACACGATGGCGTCGAAGGACCGGACCGGCGCCTCGCTGATGGTGTGGAACTGGCAGCACGTGGGTGACCGCAGCTACCGGGCCACCATCGACATGTCCCGGATACCGGACGAACTGAGGAACCGTCCGGTCCGCCGGCTCATGTACCGGATCGACCAGAACACCAGCAACTACTTCGCCGACCCGGCCAAGGCCGGCCTCCAGCTGGTGGACAAGAGGATCGTGCGGCCCGGCAGGACTCACACCGCCACCGTCGATCTCGCGCCCAACGCGATCTACCTGATCGTGCTGGAACGCGCCTGACGCACCCTGGCGGGCCGAACGGACCCGTCACCGAGGCCCTGCCCCGTGAGGACACTCACGGGGCAGGGCCTCGTCCGCTCCTGGCACGCCCTCCCTCAGACCGAGGGGGTCCGCCGTCCGCACCGAGGATCAAACCGCTGCCGCCACGGTGTTCCAGCTCCAGGACCGGGGTTCGAGATGCCGCCGCGGCGGGCCTGAGTCGCGTCAGTGACAGGAGATGGCGCGCTCGGGGCAGCTCAGCGCGGCGGTGCGCGCCGCCTGCTTGAACTCCTCTGGCACGTCGGTCTGTTCGGTCACGGCGTAGCCGTCGTCACAGAGGTCGAACACCTCGGGGCTGACGGTGCAGCAGACGCCGTGCCCGCGGCAGCGGTCCTCGTCGATGGTGATCTTCATCGGGCGGTCCCTTCGATGGGCGTGAACTCCAGGTTGAGGTGGGTCAGGCGCGCAGGATGTACGTCGGCAGGTACCGGTACCGGCGCGCTTCCGTAGGCCCGTGCACGCGCTCGGAGATCCGGATGTCGCTCGTTCGGGCCAGCAGGCGCTCGATACCGACCCGTGCCTCGGTCCGCGCGAGCGGTGCGCCGGGGCAGGTGTGGACGCCCCGGCCGAAGGAGATGTGGTGGCGGGCGTTCGGACGGGCGGGGTCGAACGCGGCCGGGTCCTCGAAGCGGCGCGGGTCGCGGTTGGCGGCTCCGTTGACCACCATCAGCGTGGTACCCGCCGGGATGTCGACGCCCCCGACCGTGGCCGGGACCCTGGAGAGCCGGAAGTCCCCCTTCACCGGGCTCTCGATGCGCAGCGTCTCCTCGACGAAGTTCGGGATGCGCTCGGATTCCGAGCGCAACAGCGCCTGGATGTCGGCTCGTTCGGCGATCAGCTTCAACGCCGTGCTGAGCAGGCGGACGGTGGTTTCCTGCCCGGCCGAGAACAGGTTGGCGGCCACCCGGACCGCGTCGGCGACCTCCGGCAGGGAGCCGTCGGGGAACGTGGCGGTGGCGAGGCCGGTCAGGACATCCTCGCGTGGTTCCCGCCGCCGGTCCGCGATGTAGTGCGTGAAGCGCCCGTAGAGGAACTCCAGCGGTGACTGGGCGAGGGTGTCCTCGTCCGTGCTGCCGATGCCGCCGCCCGCCCGCGGCCGGCGCTGGAGCGCGTCGAGGAACTCCTCCCGGTCCTCCTCGGGCACGCCGAGCAGGTCCGCGATGACGAGCAGCGTGAACGGACCGGCGAACTCACCGATGAACTCGCCTTCCGGGCGCGCCAGGAAGGAGTCCAGCAGACGGTCAGCGATCTCCCGCACGGCCGCCTCGTTCTCCTTGAGCCGCTTCGGGGTGATCAGCCGCATCAGCAGCCCGCGGTGCGCGGTGTGCACGGGCGGATCGAGGGTCGGCAACTGGTCGCTCATCGGCAGCCCGTCGCGGTGTCGCTCGATGAGCCCGCTGACGTCGTCGCCTTCCAGCGGGACCGGGAAGCCCGGGAAGGGGCCCGTCACCGACAGGCACGACGAAAAGGTCTGCGCGTCCTGGGCCACCTGGACCGCCTCGTCGTACCCGGTCACCATCATCACGCCGTGGTGGGGCTCCCGGGTGACGGGGCAGCGTGCGCGCAGGGCGTCGAAGTAGGGGTACGGGTCCGCCACCGTGGTGTCGTCCCGGAAGAAGTCGATCGTGTCGATGTCCTCGGACGGCTCGTCGTGCGCCACTGGCCGGTCTCCTTCTGCTGCCGAGGGGGTAAGGAATCTTCTCGCAGTGGAGAACTTAATTCTCCGTCTTGCGGATCATCAGTCGCGGACGGCGGCTCCGGTTTCGTCGACAAGGCCCCAGTGCCGGGCCGTCGGCACGCTCATCGCGTCTCCGGTCAACGCCAGGTAGGCGGTGCGTTCCCGGCCGATCCGCGCCGGCAGGCTCGCGGTGCCGCCCGCCCCCGGGATCAGGCCCATGCCGATCTCCGGCAGTCGGACCACCGTGTCGGGCGCCGCGATCACGCGGCCGGCGAAGGCGGCCAGTTCGATGCCCGCGCCGACGCAGGCGCCGTGCAGATGGGCGGTCACCTTCGCCGCGCACCGCTGGAGCAACGCGGCCGGACTGCGGTGCACACGCACGTGATGGGCCCGCCCCGGGTCGCGCGAGGAACCGAACTCGGCGAGGTCGCCGCCGCTGCAGAACGCGGGGCCGTCGCCGCGCAGGTCGACGCGGGTGACGGTCGGGTCCGCCACGGCGACCTCCAGGGCCTCGCACAGGGCGTCCCGGGTGGCGGCGTCGAAGGCGTTACGCACCGAGGGGCGGTTCAGGGTGATGGTCAGGCGGTCCCCCTCCCGGTCGAGCCGGACGGGCTCGGCGGCCGGGCGGGCGGTGTGCGGGCGCTTCGCGGCCAGCCAGGCCCGGAAGCCCGCGCCGGCCTGCAGAGTGGAGTAGGCCAGCGACTCCGCGACCAGCCGGTCGGCCGGCGGCAGTGCCTGTCCCATGCGGAGCACCTGCACGAGGGCGAGGCAGGCATCGGGCCGGGCCGCGACGATGTCCCGCAGCCGCCGTGCGGTGGCGTACGGGTCGGCGCAGCCCACCCAGGGCCGGGGCGGGTCGGGTGACGCGGTCAGCAGTACGTCGAAGCCGGCGGCCGCTTCCCCTGGGCGCGCCGCGACGGCGACGCGCACACCCGGCGTCCCCCGCCGGGAGGTCGAAGCCGCGCGGTCGAGGTCGATCAGCTGGAAGGGTGATTCCATGACCACCGCAGTGTAATCTTGCTTCACCTCCTGCGAGAAGGGTGTTCGGCCGATGAAGAATGCCACTCTCGCTCGCTGGATGGCCACGGTGGAGGGCAGGCTCGGGCCACTGGCCGCCGTCGCGGACGACTTCACCGCCTTGACCGGTGTCCCCGTCGAGCTGGGCCCGACCCTCTTCGAGCGAGCCCTGGCGGCCGGGTTCCGTCTTCCCGGCGGTGTTTCGGCGGGTGGCTCCTGTCACCTCCTCGCCACCTCCGACGGCCGGGCCGCGGTCAACCTGGCCCGTCCCGACGACCACGCCGCCCTCCCGGCCCTCCTCGGACTCCTCGGCGCTCCCCGGGCCGACCTGCGAACCGCCGCGCGCGGGACCAGCGCGGCTGAACTGGTCGCATCCGCACAGACGTTGGGCATCGCCGCGGCGGAACTCGGAGCGGACCGCGGCGAGCGACCCCCGGTACGCGCCGATCGGTACGGGCCGGACCGCCCGCGCGACCTCGTCGGCTTGCGAGTCGTCGACCTGTCCGCGCTCTGGGCGGGTCCCTTGTGCGCACGACTGCTGGGGATGGCCGGGGCCCGCGTCGTGAAGGTGGAGAGCGCCTCCCGGCCGGACGGGGCCCGCTTCGGCCCTCCGGACTTCTACCGCCTCCTGCACCAAGGGCACGAGAGCCTGGTGCTCGACTTCGCCTCCGGCGCGCTCGCCGAGGTGATCGCGCAGGCCGACCTGGTCATCGAGGCCTCGCGGCCGCGCGCGCTCAGGCGGCTCGGGGTGCGCGCCGAGGAGTTCCTCGCCGGCCGCCCGGGCCGGGTGTGGGTGAGCATCACCGGGTACGGCCGTGACGACGACCGGATCGCCTTCGGCGACGACGCGGCGGTCTCCGGCGGCCTGACGGGTCTCGACCGGCACGGCGACCCGGTGTTCCTCGGTGACGCGCTCGGCGATCCCGTCACCGGCGTGTACGCGGCCCACGCCGCGGCCCGCTCCCTGGAGCGGGGCGGCGGCGAGCTGTTGAGCGTGTCCATGTCTGCCTGCACGGCCGCGCAGGTACACGCCTCGGCGGTCACCGGGGCAGCAGATCCGGAGGCCGCGTGGGGAGCAGACTCGGCGGTCACCCGGGCAGCAGACCGGGAGCCCGCCCGGGGACAAGATCCGGCGGTCACCGGGGCAGCGGTTTCGGCGGTCACCAAGGCAGCCGCTCCAGCTCCCGCCGGAGCCGCACAGCGGAGCGCTCCGGCGGCGACGTGCTGATCAGGGACGTGGAGGTCGAGGGCCGGGGCCGGGTGGACGTACGGGTCGAGCGCGGCAGGATCGCCGCGATCGGGCACCGGCTGCCCGGAGCCGCCGACGTCGACGGACGCGGCGGAGCGCTGCTTCCCGGGCTCCACGACCACCACATCCATCTCACCGCACTGGGGGCCGAGGCGGCATCGGTGCGTGTCGGCCCCGGTGACGTGCGCGGACCCGCCGGGCTCGCGGCGGCCCTGCGCGCCGGGGCGCCGGGGGAGTGGGTGCGGGCCGTCGGCTACCACGAGAGCATCGCCGGGGACCTGGACCGGCCGGCTCTGGACGCCCTCGCCCCGGACCGGCCGGTCCGGGTGCAGCACCGGAGCGGCGCCCTGTGGATCCTGAACAGCGCGGCGCTGCGGACGGCCGGACTGGAGAGCCCCGACGGGCGTCTGTGGCGGGAGGACGATCGCCTGCGCGCCCTGCTCCCTCCGGTACGGCTCGACTTGACCGGTGTCGGCCTGAGGGCCGCACGGCTCGGCGTCACCGGCTTCACCAACGCGGACCCGCAGCCCGCCGACGGCCTGGCGCGCACGCTGTCCGTCCTGCCCCAGCGGCTCTTCGTCATGGGCGTCGATCCGCCGGTGAAGCTCGTCCTCGACGACCTGACCCTGCCCACCCCCGTCGGCCTCGCCGACACGGTGCGGGGGATACGTCCCCGCCCGGTCGCCGTGCACTGCGTAACCCGCGTGCAGTTGCTCGTGACCCTCCTCGCCCTGGAGGACGCGGGCCCGGTGGACGGCGACCGCATCGAGCACGGGTCCGTGATCCCGGTGGAGACCCTCCCCTGGCTGAAGCGGCTCGGCGTGACCGTGGTGACCCAGCCGCACTTCCCGGTCGAACGGGCCGAGGCGTACGCCACCGAGGTGCACCCCGACGACCGGCCGCATCTCTACCGCTGCCGCAGCCTCGCCGAGGCCGGCGTCCCGGTCGCCGCCGGCACCGACGCACCGTACGGCACGCACGACCCGTGGGCCGTCATGCGGGCCGCCGTCGCGCGCGGCGAGCCGGAGAGCCTCACACCGCGTGCGGCGCTGGGCCTCTTCCTGGGCACTCCGCGCCGACCAGGACGCCCACGCCGGGTGACGGCCGGCGTACCGGCCGACCTCTGCCTGCTCCATGTGCCCCTGCGGGAGGCACTCGACGTCCTCACCGCCGACGCGGTACGGGCCGCGTACGTCGGGGGCCGGCCGATCACCGACCCCGCACCCGACTCCGAGGGAGCACAGTGAACGAGACGCAGGACCGGGACTTCCGTGAGCCCTACACGGACGTGGACGAATGGCGCGACACCCCGGTGCGCCACCGCTACCTCCACGGTGGCTTCCTCGACAACGGCACACGGTTCTCGCTCTGTTTCCCGCCCGACGACGCCTACCGGGGACGCTTCTTCCAGCACATCACCCCCGTACCCGGCAGCGAGAACCAAGCCCAGGACGCCCGAGGGCAGGAGGACAGGATCTCCTTCGCCCTGTCCAGCGGCGCGTACTTCCTGGAGACCAACGGCGGCGGGGCGGACCCGGGCGACCCGACCATCGGCGGCTTCCGCGCCAACGCGGCGGCGGCCCGCAACTCCCGTGTCATCGCCCAGCGGATCCACGGACCGCACCGGGTGTACGGATACGCCTACGGCGGCAGCGGCGGCGGGTACCGGACCATCGCCGGCGCCGAGAACACCGAGGGCGTCTGGGACGGGGTGGTGCCGTACGTCATCGGCAGTCCCATGGCGATACCGAACGTCTTCAGCGTGCGCATGCACGCACAGCGGGTGCTCCGGCACCGCCTCGACCAGATCGTCGACGCGCTGGAACCGGGCGGCAGCGGCGACCCGTACGAGGGGCTGGACGCCGAGGAACGAGCCGCGCTCGCCGAGGTCACGGCCATGGGCTTCCCGCCGCGGGCCTGGTTCGGCCACCGCACCATGGGCATGCACGCCTTCACCGCCCTCTACGGCGGCATGCGCCTGCTCGACCCCGGCTACTTCGAGGACTTCTGGACGCTGCCCGGCTACCTCGGGGCCGACCCGGGGGCCTCGGTTCACAGGGACCGCCTGCGGCACGGCTCCGAGATCTCCGCCCTGATCACGGCGCGGGAGGCGGCGCGACTCGGCCTCGGCGTCCCGCACCCGGCGGACGCCCCGGGCGGGGTGGACCACGCCTTCCGGGGACCACGGACCGACGAGGACTCCGTCGTCGCCTTGAGGCTCGCGATGCCCGTGCCCCGCGACGCGCAGGGCGCGGAACTCACCGTCCGGACCGGGCAGGCGCAGGGGAGGGCCCTCGTCCTTCGGGACGTGCGCGGCGACCTGGTGCTGCTGGACGAGCAGAACGACCCCGCCACGATCGCCGCCCTACGCCCCGGGGACGCCGTGGACATCGACAACAGCCCCTTTCTCGCCGCCCAGACCTACCATCGCCACCAGGTCCCGCCCGAGGGGTTCCCGGTCTGGGACCGGTTCCGTGACGAGGAGGGGAAGCCGGTCCCGCCCCAGCGCCCGCAACTGCTGGGCCCGCTCTTCTCCCTGGGTGCCGGCGGGTCCGTGCAGACGGGGAAGTTCGGCGGAAAGATGATCGTGGTCGCCTGCCTCCTGGACCGGGAGGCGTTCCCCTGGCAGGCGGACTGGTACCGGTCGGCGGTCCGGCAGCACCTCGGCGACGCCACCGACGAGCACTTCCGCCTCTGGTATGTGGACAACGCCCTCCACGGCGACCGCGAGATCCAGGAGGATCCCACTCGGTCCGTGAGCTATCTGGGCGTCGTGCACCAGGCGTTGCGTGACCTGAGCGCGTGGGTGGAGCGGGGCACGCCCCCGGCCGCCTCGACCGACTGCGTGGTCACCGACGGGCAGGTCGCGGTGCCGCCCTCGGCCGCCGCACGACGCGGGGTCCAGCCCGTAGTCCGGCTGACGGTGGACGGCACCGACCGCGTGGACGTCCGGACGGGGGAGCAGGTCACCCTGTGTGCCGTCGGAGAGGTCCCGCCCGGCGCCGGACAGGTGGTCTCGGTCCAGTGGGACCTCGAAGGGGACGGCACGTACCCGGTCACCGAGGGCGTCGCGCCGGCCGAACGGGTCCGTGTGGAGCGGCGCCACGCCTTCTCCTCACCGGGCACCCGATGCGTGACCGTGCGCGTGCGCTGCGAGCGCGACGGCGACGTCACGGCCCTGTTCACGCGCGTGGACAACATCGCCCGGGTCCGGGTGGTCGTCGCCCGCTGACGAGGTCAGACGCTGTACCCGCCGTCCACCCCCAGCGCCTGGCCCGTGACGAACCCGGCCCGGTCCGAGGCGAGGAACGCGACCGCCTCCGCGATGTCCTGGGCCCGTCCGAACCGGCGCAGGGGGATGTTGCGGCGGGTGACGGCCAGGGCCGCCTCGTCGAGTTCACCCGTGTCGATCAGCCGGCCCGCGATGCCGTCCGTGAGCATCCCCGGGGCGACACAGTTGACCCGGACGCCGTAGCGGCCCTCCTCGGCAGCCAGGGCGCGGGCCACTGCCTCCACGGCTCCCTTGGCGCCCGAGGAGAGCCCGTCGCGCACCGGGTAGCGGCGCGTGGCGACGGTGGTGACGGCGACGATGCTGCCGCCGCTCTCCCGCAGCAGCGGCAGCGCCGGGTGGACGAGGTTGAAGAACGCCACCGCGTCGGCCTCCAGCTGCGCGCGGTAGCGGCTCGGCGTGACCTTGCTCAGGTGGGTCATGGGCACATGTGGTCCGGCCGCGTAGACCAGCGTGTGCACGCCGCCGCACCCGCGCACGGCCCGCGCCGTCTCCGCCTCGTCGGTCAGATCCAGCGGCAGGGCGGTGACCCGCCGGCCGTGAGCCCCCGCCTCCCGCACGAGGTCGTCCGCCGCCGCACGGCTGGTGCGATAGGTGAAGGTGACGTCGCTGCCGCGTTCGGCCAGCGTCCGCACGATCGCGGCGCCGATGCCGCCGGTCCCGCCCGCGACGAAGGCCGCGCCCGGCCGAGCGGTGAAGTCGTCCATGCCTCACAACCCCAGGGACTTGGCGATGATGACCTTCATGACCTCGCTCGTCCCGGCGTAGATGCGGGTGATGCGGGCGTCCGCGTACAGTCGGGCGATCGGGTACTCCAACATGTAGCCGTAACCGCCGAAGAGTTGAAGACACCGGTCGACGGCTCGGGCCTGCATCTCGGTGCAGAACAGCTTGACCTTCGCGGCGTCCGCGCCGGACAGCCGCCCGTCGACCAGTTCCAGAACGGCCCGGTCGAGCACGGCCTGCGCCGCCTCGATCTCCGCGTCGACGGCGGCGAGTTCGAACTTGGTGTTCTGGAAGGACGCGACCGGCGACCCGAAGACCGTGCGCTCCTTGACGTACGCGACCGTCGTGTCGAGCGCGGCGCGGGCCTGCGCGACCGAGCCGACCGCGACGGTCATCCGCTCCCGGGGGAGGTTGTGCCCCAGGTACGCGAAGGCCCTGCCCTCCTCGCCGAGCCGGTTGGCGACGGGCACCCGGACCTCGTCGAAGCCCAGCTCGACGGTGTCCTGCACCTTGATGCCCATCTTGTCCAGCACCCGGCCGCGCGTGAAGCCCGGCATCCCGTCCTCCACCACCAGCAGGGTGAGTCCCGCCCGCCGGTCGCCCGGGTCGGTCGAGGTGCGCGCCACCACGATCACCAGGTCGGCGAGGAGCCCCCCGGTGATGAAGGTCTTGGCCCCGTTCACCACGTAGTGGTCGCCGTCGCGCACGGCGGTCGTCCGGATCCCCGCGAGGTCGGAGCCGGTGCCGGGCTCGGTCATCGCGATCGCGGTCAGCAGTCCACCGGAGGCCAGCCCGGGGAACCAGCGCCGGCGCTGCCCCTCGTCGGTGTAGGCGAGGAAGTACGGCAGGACGACGTCGAGTTGGGTACGGACCGTGCCGAGCGTGACCAGGGCGCGGGCCGCCTCCTCCTGGAGGACGACGTTGTAGCGGTAGTCGGGCTGCCCGCCCCCGCCGTACTCCTCCGGTACCGCCATGCCCAGCAGCCCCAGCGAGCCGAGCCGCTCGAAGAACGACCGGGGCAGGCGCCCGGCCTTCTCCCACTCGGAGTAGTGCGGCACCACCTCCTTGGCCACGACGTCCCGGACCAGTTCCCGGAACGCCTCGTGGTCGGCGGTGAAGACATCACGGCGCACGACAACCCCTCTCGTCAGCGGGCGAGTTCGACGAGCGTGGCGTTGGCGGTGCCGCCGCCCTCGCACATGGTCTGAAGGCCGTAGCGGATGCCGTGGTCCCGCATGTGATGGATCATGCGGGTCATCAGGACGGCCCCCGAGGCGCCGAGCGGATGACCGAGCGCGATGGCCCCGCCGAGCGGGTTGACCAGTTCCGGGTCGGCACCCGTCTCGGCCAGCCAGGCGAGCGGCACCGGCGCGAAGGCCTCGTTCACCTCGAAGACACCGACCTGCGAAAGCGCCACCCCGGCCTTGTCCAGCACCTTCGCGGTGGCCGGGATCGGCCCCGTGAGCATCAGCACCGGATCCGAGCCGACCACCGCGCCCGCCCGGAAGCGCACGATCGGCGTCAGCCCCAGCTCCCGTGCCCGCACGGGGGTGGTGACCAGGACCGCCGCCGCTCCGTCCGAGATCTGGGAGGCGTTGCCCGCGTGGATCACGCCGTCGTCCTCCAGGAAGGAGGGCTTGAGCCGGGCGAGCGTCTCCACCGTGGTGCCCCGGCGGATGCCCTCGTCGGTCTTCACCCCCGCCACCGGCACGATCTGCTCCTCGAAGGCGCCGCCGTCCTGTGCGGCGGCGGCCCGCCCGTGCGACAGCGCCGCGTACGCGTCCAGCCGTGCGCGCGTGAGGCCCCACTTCTGGGCGATCCTCTCCGCGGAGACGCCCTGGTTGAAGGAGAAGTCCTGGTAACGGCCGAGGACTTGAGGTCCGTACGGCATTCCGCTCGCCCGGGCCGAGCCCAGCGGCACCCGGCTCATCACCTCGACGCCGCCCGCCACGACCACGTCCTGCTGCCCGGACAGCACCGCCTGCACGGCGAATTCCAGGGCCTGCTGGCTCGATCCGCAGGCCCGGTTGACCGTGGTCCCCGGGATGCTCTCGGGCCAGCCCGCCGCCAGCACCGCGTACCGGCCGATGTTGCTCGACTGGTCGCCGACCTGGGAGACACACCCCCAGATCACGTCGTCGACGGTCTCCGGGTCCACCCCGGCCCGTTCGACGAGCGCGCTCAGCACCGCGCCGGACAGGTCGGCCGGATGGACACCCGCCAGCCCGCCGTTCCGTCTGCCCACGGCGGTACGGACCGCTGCCGCGATCACCGCTTCCCGTATCACGTGTCGTCGTCCTCCGATCGGCTCGGCACCGCCCAGCGGCCCGTGAAGAGTGGTTCGCGTCGCGCGGCGAACGCGGCGTAGGCCTCCCGGACGTCCGCGCCCGCGAAGTTCACCGCCTGCGCCCGTGCCTCGTTCGCCAGCGCGTCGCGCAGGGTACGGTCGGTACCCTCGTTGAGCAGCGCCTTGGTCTGGGCGAGGGTCGCCGGGGGGCCAGCGGCCAGCCGGGCGGTGACCTCGTCGGTGAACGCGTCCACCGTGTCGGCGTCCGCCACCCAGGTCACCAGGCCCAGAGCCTTCGCCTCCGCCGCGTCGATCGTCTCCGCGAGCAGCGCGAGCCGTTTGGCCTGCTGCAGTCCGACCAGTCTCGGCAGCAGCCAGGTGCCGCCGCAGTCCGGGGACAGCCCCCGCCGCGCGAAGATCTGGGAGAACCGTGCCACGGGCGTGGCGATCACCAGATCGCAGCCGAGCGCCAGGTTCCAGCCGGCCCCCACCGCCGGCCCGGTCACCTTGGCGACCGTGGGCACGGGCAGTTCGTGCAGCAGCAGGGTCACCTCGGTCAGGGGCCGCATCCGGTACAGGGGATGAGCACTGCTGACCTGTTTGGGGATGTCCGCGCCGGAGCAGAAGGCACCGCCCGCACCGGTCAGGACGAGGGCCCGCACCGACCGGTCGCAGCCCGCCGTCGCGAGGGCTTCCCGCAGCGCCTCCCACAGCTCGGCGTCGATGGCGTTCCGGCGGTGCGGCCGGTTCAGGGTCAGCGTCCGCACCCCGCCGGCGTCGCTGGTCAGCAGCACGCTCACCGGACAGCTCCTTGTGCCCGCAGGGTCGTGATCTCCCCTGGTGCATAGCCCAGTTCGGCCAGCACGGCGTCCGTGTGCTCACCCAGCCCGGGGACTGCGCCCATCCGCGGCTCGTACCCGGCGACCACGGGCGGCGGCAGCAGTGCGGGCACCGGCCCCGAGGGCGTGCCGACCTGCCGCCAGCGGTCCCGGGCGGCCAGCTGCGGATGCGCGAGGACGTCGGTGACCGTGTTGTAGCGGGAGTTGCCGATCCCGGCCGCGTCGGCCCGCTCCTGGACATGCCCCAGGTCGTGCCGCGCGCACCAGTCGCCGATCGCGGCGTCGAGGATCGCGCGGTGCTCCACACGGCCGGCGTTCGAGCGGAACCGCGCGTCGTCCGCCAGGTCCGGTCGGCCGATCAGCTCCGTGGCCAGCCGCCGCCATTCACGGTCGTTCGTGGTGCCGAGCACGACGGTCTGCCCGTCGGCCGTGCGATAGGCGCCGTAGGGGGACACCGCGGGCGAACTCATGCCGAGCGGCCGCTGCTCGACCCCCGAGTGCCGGGTGTACGTCAGCGGGTAGCCCATCAGCTCCGCCATGGTGTCGAACAGGCTCACCGCGACCTGCCCCGACCGCCGCGCGTACAGCAGCGACAGCACCGACAGCGCCGCGTACAGCCCGCTGCACACGTCCGCGACGGGCGGGCCCGGTTTGGCGGGAGCGCCCTCCAGGCCGGTCACCGAGCAGGCCCCGGACTCCGCCTGGACCAGCAGGTCGTAGGCGCGTTTGTGGGAGAGGGGCCCGCCGGGGCCGTACCCGTCGATCTCCACGGCGATCAGCTCCGGGTGGCGTACCTCCAGGTCGGCGGGGGAGAGGCCCAGCTTGGCCGTGGTGCCGGGGGTCAGGTTGGAGACCAGGACGTCGGCGCGCTCCAGCAGCCGGTGCAGGACCGCCTGTCCGGCGTCCGACTTCAGGTCCAGGGCCACCGACTCCTTGCCCCGGTTGGCCCACACGAAGTGCGCCGCGAGTCCGCCCACCACGTCGTCGTAGTGGCGGGCGAAGTCGCCGCCCGCCGGATTCTCCACCTTGATGACCCGGGCGCCGAAGTCACCGAGCGTACGCGTGCACATGGGGGCCGACACGGCCTGTTCCAGCGCCACCACCGTGAGCCCCGCCAGGGGGCCGCCGTCCGTCACCGGCTCAGCTCCCCAGCCGTGCGCGCAGTTCGTGCTTGAGCACCTTCTGGCTGGCATTGCGCGGTAGTTGGTCCACGAAGCGCACCTGGCGGGGCACCTTGAAGTTCGCCATGTGCGCCCTCGCCCACGTGATGACGTCCTGCTCCGTGACGTCCGCTGCGGCCCTCGGCACGACGAAGGCGCAACCGACCTCCCCGAGCCGCTCGTCCGGAACCCCGATCACCGCCGCCTGCGCTATCGGCTCGTAGCCGAGGAGCAGCTTCTCGATCTCGGCCGGGTATGCGTTGAAGCCGCCGACGATGAACATCTCCTTCTTCCGGTCGACGATCGCCAGGTTGCCGTCCGCGTCCAGGCGGCCGATGTCACCGGTGTGCAGCCAGCCCTCGCAGTCGATCGTCTCGGCGGTGGCCGCAGGGTCGTCCCAGTAGCCGCGCGTCACGTTGTAGCCGCGGACCAGGACCTCACCCGCCTCGCCCGCCGGCACGTCCTTCCCGGTGTCGTCGGCGATCCGGACCTCGACGTCCGGGATGGGGCGCCCGGTGGTGCGGGCCACGGTCTCCTCGGTGTCCCCGACCCTGGTCGTGGTGACCAGCGCCGTCGACTCCGTGAGCCCGTAGGCGCTCAACACGATGTCGAAGGACAGGTCGTTCTTCATCGCCCGGATCAGCGACTCCGGGACGGTCGTGCCGCCCGTCATGGACACCCGCAGGGACGAAAGGTCGTACGAGGAACGCCGCGGATGGTTCAGGAGGTCGTGGAAGATGGTCGGCGGGCCGAGGACGATGCTCACCCGCTCCGCCTCAACGATTTCGAGTGCGCGCCCCGCGTCGAAGACCGCCATGGGGATCACGGTCACGCCGTGCATCAGGGAGGCGAGCCAGCCCGCCTTGTATCCGAAGCAGTGGAAGAAGGGCGGGATGACCAGGAAGCTGTCGGAGGCGCCGAAGGTGTATTCCGTGGACATCCAGCCGTACGCCCGCAGCGTCTGCCCGTGGGTGAGGATCACGCCCTTGGGGTGGCCGGTGGTGCCGGAGGTGAACATCACGTCGGAGACGTGATCCGGAGTGAGCCGGTCGACGGATTCGAGGGCGGCCGCCTCGGGGCACTCTTCGCCGTGCGCGAGGAACTGACTCCAGTACAGGCCTTCCGCTCCGCCCGGCATCGACACCGCGATGCGCAGCGCGGGTAGTTCGGGATCGGCGCGTCTCAGCTCGGCGATGTAGTCGATGCCGAGGAACGACGCGGCGGCGAACAGTGCCTTCGCGCCGGACTTCCGCAGGATGTAGGAGATCTCGGCCGGCTTGAAACGCGTGTTGAGCGGGACGACGACACCTCCCGCGCCCTGGATGCCGAGAGCCGTCACGATCCACTCCGCCGTGTTCGGCGCGCACAGGCCGACGCGGTCACCCGGCCCGATGCCGAGCGCGAGCGCAGAGCGCACCGCGTGGATCATCCGGGCCTCCAGTTCCCGGAAGGTGAGGCGCAGTTCGCCATCGACGAGGGCCGGGGCGTCACCGAACCGCCGGGCGGCGACCCTCACCACGTTCGGAATGCTGAGGAACTCCAGGTCGTGTCGCATGGCGGGGGGCTCCGTTCAGGCACGGCGGTCGGCGGGCAGGCGCAGCAGCCGCTTGGCGATGATGTTCCGCTGGATCTGGGACGTGCCGCCGTACACGGACGCGGCCCGCGAGTAGAAGTAGTCGCCCAGGACCTCGCCGCCCTCCCCGTACAGCTCCTCGGGGAAGACCTTCAGCGCCGTCTCGTACAGGCGTTGTTCGGCGCGGGTCATGAGCAGCTTGTCCACCGACGACTCCGGTCCCGCGGGCTGCCCGGCGAGCCGTTCGGCGGTGCGGCGCCGGGCGTGGGCGACCAGGACCCGGTAGTCGACGACACAGCGGCCGATGTCCGACAGCAAGCCGTCCGGGAGCGTGCTGCGGCGCTCGTGCGCGGCGCGGCGCAGCCGTTCGATCAGCAGCCCGTACTTCGAGAGGTGACCGGTGTCCAGGGCGTTGCGCTCGTACGCCACCGTCGTCATCGCCAGCGGCCAGCCGTCACCCTCGGCGCCGATCCGCTCGGTCTCCTCCAGGCGGACGTCGTCGAGGAACAGCTCGCAGAACTCGTCGTCGCCGTTGGCCGCGCGCAGGGGCCGGACGGTCACGCCGGGGCGGTCCAGCGGCAGGACGAAGGCCGAGAGACAGGCGTGGGAGGGTGCGGTGCGGTCGGTGCGGGCCAGCAGCAGGCAGAGGCCGGAGTACTGGGCGTAACTAGTCCACAGTTTCTGGCCGTTGACGATGTAGTGGCCCTCCGGGCGGCGCTCGGCACAGGTGCTCATGCCGGCCAGGTCCGAGCCGGCACCGGGCTCGCTGAAGCCCTGGCACCACACGTCGTCGCCGGAGAGCATGCGCGGCAGCAGACGGCGGCGCTGCTCCTCGGAGCCGAACTCCAACAGGGCGTGGGCGAGGTAGCCGATGCGGGGGACGCCGGGCGCGCCCCGCGCTCCCAGTTCGTCGCTGACGGCCACCTGGTGCAGCGCGGTCAGGCCCCGGCCGCCGTACTCCTCCGGGACGTCGAGGCCCACCCAGCCGCCGGAGTGCAGCCGGCGGTGCCAGCGGTGCAGGAAGACGGGGAGCGGTTCGTCCGCCGGCCGCTCGGGCAGCGGATGACGGGTCAGCCAGGCGCGGAAGTCCCGGCGTAGACGGTCCAGGTCCGCCGGGTCGCCGAAGTCCAGGGGCAGGTCGGTCGTGCCGGTCATGGTGTCGCCTCCGGTGCGGCCAGCGCGGGCAGCAGATCGGCTGTGGTCGCCAGCAGCGTGGTTCCGGCGAGGACCCGGCGCAGGTACAGGTGAGCCACGTGCTCCCAGGTCTGGGCGATCCCGCCGAAGACCTGCATCCCGGCGTACACCGCCTCGACGGCCGAGACGTCGACCTCCGCCTTGGCCACACGGGCCGCGGTCAGAGCCGGTCCGGACGCTTCGTGGTCCAGGCACCAGGCGGCGTGGCGGGTGGCGCTCGTGCCGGCCTCCACCAGGACGGTGGCGTCGGCGAGCAGGTGCTGCACGGCTTGGAAGGAGCCGATCGGCTGTCCGTACTGGTGGCGTTCGCGGGCGTAGTCCGTGCTCTGCTCGGCGAACGAGCGGGCCGCGCCCACGAGTTCGCTCGCCACGACGACCAGGGCGTATGCCTGCCAGCGCTGGTGTGCCCCGGCGGTGAGCCGGCCGACGGGCCGCCCTTCGGCGGAGGCGTGCCGCACGCTCCGCAGCAGGTCCGCGGTCGGTGCCGGCGCCCCCACCTCGTGTTCGGTGACGCGTCCTTCGGCGTCGACGGACAGGGCGGTGTCGGCCCCTTCGCAGTCCCAGGCGACGAGCCCGGTCGCTTCGGGGCCGGGGAAGCGCAGGTCATGGGCGAGTGCGACGGTGGGGCGGGAGCCGCGGACGGCGTCGGGCCGCTCGCCCCCGTCGATGAGACGCCGCAGCTCGGGGGCGAGCAGCGCGGTGCCGAGGAGGGACGTGGTCAGCGGCTGCCGGCCGTGTTCCTCGGCGAGCAGGGCGCATTCCTGCACGGTGGCGGCCGGCGGGGAGGTGCGGCGCAGGTCCGTCAGGCCGAGTTCGTCCAGTGCCCGCTGCGCGGCCGCGCGAGCCTGCGGCTCGGCACCGTCGGCGCAGTCCGTGCGGAAGCGGGACGCGAACGCCCGCAGCATGTCCCGGACCAGCGTGAACTCCTCGCGTTCCACGCTCAGTCCTCGGCGGCGGCGGCAGTGGTGGTGGTGGCGCGGCGGTTCGCGCGGGAGGCGAGGTCGCCCACGATGCGGATGTGGTCGGAGCTGGTCATGGTGGAGCGCTCGGCCAGCAGCGCCGCTTCCATGCCGCCGCGCGAGACCTGTTCGACCACCGCCGCGAGGGCCGCCTTCGTGGCCCGCAGTGCCTCCGGGGGCTGGGCCGCGAGCCGGTGGGCCAGGGCCAGGGCCTCACCCATCAGGTCGGCCCCCGGGACGGTCCGGTTGGCCAGGCCGAGTTCGACGGCGGTGGCGGCCGGCATGCGGTCCCCGGTGAACAGGTACTGCTTCACGCGCAGCAGGCTGGTCAGCAGCGGCCACAGGGTCACCCCGCCGTCGCCCGCCACCAGGCCCACCGAGACGTGCGGGTCGGCGAGGTAGGCGTCGTCGGCCATGAGGACGAGGTCGCACCCCAGCGCGAGGGAGCAGCCGAGGCCCACGGCTGGGCCGTTGACGGCGGCGACGACCGGCAGCGGGAAGCGGATCATGTCCGTCTGGATGGTGCGGTCGAGCCGGATGGACCGCTCCCGCAGCTCCGGGTCGTCGTGGTGGCGGAGCAGATGGTCGAAGTCGCCGCCCGCGCTGAACGCCCGCCCGGCTCCGGTGAGGACGACAGCCCGCGCTCCGGGGTCCTCGGCGAGCTCCCGCCACACTTGGGACAGCCGGAGGTGGAGCTCCGCCGAGACACCGTTGAGGTGGTCGGGGCGGTTCAGCGTGACGATGCGGACGTCTCCGTCGTCGGCCACGGTCAGGACGGGGCTCACGTCGGTCATGCCACCGATGTTATTAAAGGTCAGACCGAATGTGTCAATGGTGTTGCGCAAAATGGAGAATCATATTCTCACCCGTTGCCGGGCGGATCAGGCCTCGGGCTCGGTCAGTTCCACCCGTTCCCGGCGGTCCACCTCCGCGGCGGCCCGTGCGAACCCGCACACATGACGGCTCATCCGCCGCCGGGCGGCCGCCGAGTCACCCGCCCTGATGGCCTCGGTGATCTTCGCGTGCGCCTGGGCGGTGACCTCGCGGATCCGGGCGTCCATGAACCGTTCCAGGTTCGTGGCGGCGTAGATCGACTCCGAGAGAGCGCTGAGGAACCCGATGAGCAGCTCGTTGCCGCCGGCCCTCGCCACCCCGTTGTGCCAGCGGACGTTGGCCCGCAGGAAGCGCCGGATGTCCTCACCGGCCCCGACCAGCTCGGCGTGGGCGGCGTCCAGGTCGGCCAGGTCCCGCTCGGTGCGCCGGCCGGCCGCGAGCGCCGCGCACGCCGGTTCGATCGCCTCGCGGGTCTCATGCAGGGCCTCCAGCCGGATCTGCTGGCCCCGGATCACCAACTGGACCGTGTTCGCCAGGGACTCCCGGCCCGGCCGGCGCACGAAGGCCCCGCCCCCGCGTCCCGGCCGGATCTCCACCAGCCGCTCGACCTCCAGGATGCGCAGCGCCTCCCGGACGGTCGCCCGGCTCAGCCCCGTCTGCTCCACCAGCTGCCGCTCGGGAGGCAGAGCCGTGCCCTCCGCGAACTCCCCGGTCAGGATGCGCTCACGCACCTCGGCGGCCAGGACGTCCGAGGCCTTGGGGACGGTGAGCGTGTCGAAGCGCGGGGTGCGGGAGGTGGAATGGGCGCTGGGCACGGGTTCAGGCCTCTCGTCGGGCATCCGTTTCGGCTGAACCATTCAACACCGCGTGCCGTCCGTCAGATGACCAGCCCGCCGTCCACCGGCAGCACCTGCCCGGTGACGAAGGACGCCGCGTCGGAGGCGAGGAAGACGAACGCGCCCGCGACCTCGGCCGGCTCCGCCCACCGGCCCAGCGGGATCCGGGCGAGCATCCGGTCCGCGAACTTCGGGTCGGTACGGATGGTCTCGGTCATCGAGGTCGCCGCCAGCGGCGCCAGCGCGTTGACCAGGATGTTCTTCCTGGCCAGCTCGCGGGCCAGCGATTTGGTGAACCCGATGACGGCGGCCTTGGCCGCCGAATAGTTCACCTGGCCCAGGGTGCCGGTCAGGCCGGCCGACGACGTGACGTTGATGATCCGCCCGGTGCCGTCCGTCGGCAGGAAGGGCAGCGCGGCCTGCGCGCACTGGAACGCTCCCAGCACATGGATCTCGATCAGTCGCCGCACCGACTCCTTCTCCAGCTTCTCGAACATCGCGGGAGCGGTGACCCCGGCGTTGTTGACGAGGATGTGCAGCGTCCCGCCGGTGAGCGCGGCGGCCCGGGACACCGCGGCGTCGGCCGCTTCCCGGTCCACGACGTCCAGGGCGGCCCCCTCGGCCCGCAGGCCCCGCGCGGTCAGCTTCGTGGCCACGGCAGCGGCAGCCGCCTCGTCGACATCGGTGACGAGCACCGCGGCCCCGGCCCGTGCCAGCGCCTCGGCCACCGCCGAGCCGATGCCACCGCCGGCGCCGGTCACCAGCGCCGAACGCCCTGCCAGATCGAACAGTCCCGTTCCTTCGGCCATCACGGCTCCTCAGTAGCTCCTCGGAAGCCCCAGCGTGTGGGACCCCAGATAGTTCAGGACCATCTCCTGGCTGACCGGCGCGATCCGCGTCAGGCGGGCCTCCCGGAAGAAGCGCGCCACCGGATACTCCTCGGAGTAGCCCATGCCGCCGTGCGTCTGCAGGGCCCGGTCGGCGGCGGTGAACCCGGCGTCCGCGCACAGGTACTTGGCGGTGTTGGCCTCCCGCCCGCACGGCCGGCCCCGGTCGTACAGCCACGTCGCCTTGCGCAGCACGAGCTCCGCCGCGTCGAGGCGGGTGAGTGCGTCGGCGAGCGGGAACTGGATGCCCTGGTTCATGCCGATGGGCCGGCCGAACACCTCCCGCTCACGGCCGTACCGCACGGCCCGCTCCAGGGCGACCCGGCCGATGCCGAGCGCCTCGGCGGCGATCAGCATCCGCTCCGGGTTGAGGCCGTCGAGCAGATGGCGGAAGCCCTGGCCCTCCTCGCCGACCCGGTCCTCGACGGGCACTCTGAGCTCGTCGATGAACAGCTCGTTGGAGGAGACGGCGTTGCGGCCCATCTTCGGGATCGGGCGGATGTCCACCCGGTCGCGGTCCAGGTCGGTCAGGAACAGGGTCATGCCGTCCGTCGGCCTGCCGACCTCGTCGCGCCGGGCCGTGCGGGTCAGCAGCAGGATCTTCTCCGACTCCAGGGCCTTGGAGATCCACACCTTGCGTCCACTGACGACGTAGTGGTCGCCGTCCCGGCGGGCGTGCGTCGTGATGCTCGTCGTGTCCAGTCCGGCGCCCGGCTCCGTCACCCCGAAGCACACGTGCAGATCGCCGCGCGCGATACGGGGCAGGGTGCGCCGCTTCAGCTCCTCGGAGCCGTGCACCACCACCGGATGCATGCCGAAGATCGACATGTGGATCGCGCTGGCGGCGTTCATGCCACCGCCGGAGCGCGCGACCTCCTCCAGCAGCAGCGTGGCCTCCGTGATGCCGAGTCCGTGGCCGCCGTGCTCCTCGGGGATCGTGATCCCGAGCCAGCCGCCGTCCGCGACCGCGGTGTAGAACTCCTCAGGGAACGCGTGGTCCCGGTCCTTCTCCATCCAGTACCGGTCGTCGAAATCACGCAGGAGACCGGCCACGGACTTGCGGATCGTCTCCTGATCCTCGGTCAGCTCGAAGTCCACGGTGGGGAACCCCTCTGCCGGGCGGCTGATGGAAAGTGCGAAACATATCAAAGGTCAGACCAAAACGATCGGTCAAGAGCCCGGGGGAGATGTTTCGACGTGAGCGGGCCCCCGCGGGTGCGCCGCGGGGGCCCGAGCGTGAGGGCGGTCGGATCAGGTCCGGGGCCGGGAAGTCGCCTTACGGGTGCCGGACTTTGCCGGTGTGGCGGACTTCTTCGCGGTGGTGGCCGATGCCGTCTTCTTGGCGGTGGTGCCCGAGGTTGTCCTCTTCGCCGTGGTGCCCGAGGTCGCCTTCTTCGCGGGGGCCGACTTCTTCGCCGCACCTGTCTTCTTCGCGGCAGGCCCGGTCGCCGACTCCTGGGGGCCCGCCACCGCTCCGCCCGTGATCCCGCCGAGGCAGAACGCCCACACCTCCTCGACGGTGATCGGGGACGGGTGGGCTCCGACCGGGGCGGCGGGGGCCTGGGCCGTGAACATGGCCGTCTGCATGATCAGGGAGGCGGTGCGCCGGGCCTTCGGGGAGGTGGCCTGCCCCGCCTCCACGGCCTCCTCCACCAGCTCGGTGAAGAGGCTGAGCAGGGGCAGGTGCGCGGTGGCCACCTGGTCCGGGTGGGACACCAGGAGCTGGACGGCGAAGTCGGTGAAGAGGGGCGACTGCCGGCCGGGACGGGGCTTGGAGGAGTCGTAGAGCAACTCGACCGCGATCCGCAGTCGCGTCAGCGGGTCCTGCCCCGTGGCGGTCTTCTCGCGGATGTCGGCGGCCGACCTCGCCAGCGCGTCCTCGAACAGCGCGAGCAGCAGCTCGTGCTTGCCGTCGAAGTGCTGGTAGAAGCTGCGCAGCGACTGGCGGGAGCGCTCCACGACCTCCTGCACGGTGAAGTCGGTGGTGCCCTTGTCGGCGATGAGTTCCTGGGCGGCGTCCAGGAAGCGCTGCACGCGCTGCTCGGCGCGCAGCTTCGCCGCCCGGGTGGAGCGCTCGACGGCGCGCTGCCGCCAGGCGGGCTCGGGGGACTCGACGGATTCGGCGGGGACGACACTCATGGGAAGAACGGTACTCCACGTATGCGGAAAGGGGAGGCCGGAGCCCTACCGAATTACGCTCTACGAAGTGCAAGAGTCTTACTCGCGCAATGTGAGAATGTTATTCTCAACCCCGGTCCGGGCTCGTGCCCGGATGCAGCCGGTGGTACGGCGGAGGGGGCCGGGCGTGGAGTTCGAACTCGACGAGGAGCAGCGGCTGCTGCGGCGCACCGTGCGCGAGACGGTGACCAAGGTGCGCGGCCGCCCCGAGGACCAGCAGTGGGACACCTACCTCCGCCTCGGCTGGCTGGAGGCGCCCCCGCTCGAACTCGCCCTCATCCTCGAGGAACTGGGGTACGCCGCCGATCCCACCCCGTTCCTGGCCACCGCCACCTGGTTCGCACCGCTCACCGGCCGCCTCCCCGAGGGCAGCGGCACCGCCGTGTTCGACGGCGCCGGGCGCTACGTCCTGGACGCCGACCGGGCGGACGAGGTCGCACTGCTCACCCGCCGGGGTGTCATCGTCGTCCCGGGAGCGGAGCTGGCCGCGGGACGGGTGCCGGTGCTCGATCCGCACCTGCACGCCGCCCATGTGGACGCCGACGGCCTGGTCGCCGCGGTGCCCGAACTGGCCCTGCTGGGGCTGGCCGCCACCTGTGTCGGCGCCTGCCGGCGCGTCCTCGACCTCGTCCTGGACCATGTGAAGCAGCGTGCACAGTTCGGCCGGCCGCTCGGCTCCTTCCAGGCCGTCAAGCACAAGGCGGCCGACATGCACGTGGCCATCGAACGGGCCCGTGCCCTCACCCACTTCGGCGCCCTGACCCTCGCGGAGGACGACCCGCGCCGGACCGACGCCGCGCACATGGCCAAGGCCGCGGCGGGCGAGTGCCAGCGCCTGGTCTTCCGGCACGGTCTGCAGCTGTTCGGCGCCATGGGCTTCACCTGGGAGAACGAACTGCAGTACCACCTCAAACGCGCCCAGGCCTGCGACCTGCTCCTCGGTGTCGCATCCGTTCACAGGAAGGCATTGCTCGCGTGATGAAGCTGGCCGACGACCCCGAGGTGGAGGCGTTCCGCGCGGAGTTCGCCGCCTTTCTCGACGCCCACCTGCCCGACGAGGCCGAGGCCCGCGAACGCGCCGGCTCCAGCGGCGACGTCCCCGCCTGGGCACGCCGCTGGCAGCGCACCCTGTTCGACGCGGGCTGGCTGCTGCCGGGCCAGCCGCCCGAGTACGGCGGCCGGGACGCCACCCTGCCCCAGCAACTCGCCCACCTGGAGGAGCTGGCCCGCCGCCGGGTCTACCACAGCTTCAACCCCCAGGGCCTCGGCATCATCGCCGCCTCCCTGCTCACCTTCGGCACCGAGGAGCAGAAGCGCCGCTGGGCGGTGCCGATCCTGCGTGCCGAGATCACCGCCGCGCTCGGCATGAGCGAACCCGAGGCAGGCTCCGACCTGGCCTCCCTGCGCACCAGGGCCGTACCGGACCGGGACGGGTTCGTGGTCGACGGGCAGAAGATCTGGACCTCCGGCGCGCACGACGCCGACGTCCTGCTCACCTTCGTCCGCACCGACCCGGACGCGCCCAAGCACCAGGGCATCAGCGCCCTGCTGATCCCGACCGGCACCGAAGGCGTCGTGCGCCGCCCGTTCGGATCGATCGCCGCCGAGGACGACCTCGACTTCAACGAGGTGTTCCTCACCGACGTCAGGGTGCCCCGCGAGAACCTCGTAGGCCCCCTGAACGAGGGCTGGCGGGTGGCGAACGGCTCCCTCCGCCACGAGCGCACGCTGCTGTGGCTGTCGTACGCCGAACGCCTTGAGGACCTGCTCCGCGACGCGGCCGGCGCGGGAGCCGGCCAGGAGTGGTACGCCACGCTCCGCATGGACCTGACGGCGCTGCGGCTGCTCGGCTACCGCCAGCTGGGCCCGGACCGGGACCCGGCGGAGATCTCGGTGCTCAAACTGCTCGGCTCCGAGGCCGTCCAGTCCGCCTCGCTGCACGCGCTGGAGGCGCACGGCGCCGAGGGGCTGGAGCATCCGGCCCGCACGGGCCCGTACCACCACATGCACCACGAGCACTTCATCTCCAGCTGGTTCGAGCGGTACGCGCGCAGCTTCGCCGGCACCATCGCGGGCGGCACCAGCGAGATCCAGCGCAACATCATTGCCGAGCGCATCCTCGGCCTGCCGCGATAGACGAGGGACAAGAGGACACGCCACATGGACCAGATCCTGTACGAGGTCGAGGACGGCATCGCCGCGATCACCCTCAACCGGCCCGAGGCGGCCAACGCCCAGACCCTGGCGCTCCTCGACGACCTGGACGCGGCCTACACCCGGGCTGCGCGCGACCGGGACGTCCGGGTCGTCGTCCTCAGGGCGAACGGGCGGCACTTCTCCGCCGGGCACGACCTGAAGGACCGCTGGCCCGGCCCCGGCGAGATCACCCTGGAGTGGATCTACGACACCGAGACCCGCCACTATCTGGAGTACGCGCTGAAGTGGCGCAACATCCCCAAGCCGACCATCGCGGCCGTCCAGGGCAAGTGCATCGCGGCCGGGCTGATGCTGTGCTGGCCGTGCGACCTCATCGTCGCGGCGGAGAACGCCGAGTTCTCCGATCCGGTGGTGCACATGGGCATCGGCGGTGTCGAGTACCACGGCCACACCTGGGAACTGGGCCCGCGCAAGGCCAAGGAGATCCTCTTCACCGGACGGCCGCTGACCGCCCGCGAGGCCGAGCAGGTCGGCATGGTGAACACGGTCGTGCCCCTCGACGAACTCGGCTCGACGACCCACGAGTTGGCCGAACGGATAGCCGCGATGCCGCCTTTCGGGCTGCGCCAGGCCAAACGGGCCGTCAACCAGACCCTCGACGTCCAGGGCTTCCACGCCGCCCTCCAGTCGGTCTTCGACGTCCATCAGACGGGGCACGGCAACGCGCTGAGCGTGGACGGCTTCCCGATCCTGACCCGCCTGGACGAGATGAAGCAGCGACTGAAGCAGGGCTGAGCCGGGGACGGCCCCGGGCTCAGCCGAGGGCCGCGGTGAACGGGGGGAGGTCCACCGTGGTCCGGATGCCCGGTGCCGCCGCACAGACGGCGGGTACCGCGTTGACGGCCCGGTGCGCGGTGTAGCGGGGGGAGACCGCCCCCAGCCGCTCCAGCGGCACGGGGACCCGCAGGTCGACGTCGAGGGGCGCGTCGCCGTCCACCGTCAGATGCCATCCCGTGGGTCGCAGGTCCCAGGCCGGCTCCAGGTCCGTGGTGCAGTACCAGGTGGCGTTGAACTCCAGCAGCGTGCGGCCGCCGCGCAGGCCGGACAGGGTCGTACGCTGCGCCGCCACCGTGCCGGCGGGCAGGACGCCGGCGGCGATGCCGGTCGTGCGTGCCGCGGTGGCGAACCTCCCACTGGCCTGTACGGAGTCGAGCGGCACCCCGAGGGCGTCGGCCACCAGACGCAACGACGGCCCGAAGCTCCCCCGGAGGTGCGCGAGACGTCCCTCGTCGAACTCCGCGGCAGGCGCCCGGCCGAAGCCCATGATGTCGAACAGCAGCTCCGGTGAGTTCCGTTGGGACAGATCCGCGTACTCGTGGACGGCCAGTCTCTCCAGCCGCCGCTGGACGGAGGCCAGCACGAGCGGAACGGCCTCGGTGATGAAGCCCGGGCTGCTGCCGGTGTCGTGGAGCGTGGTGCCACCCCGCTCGCAGGCCGCCTCGACGCGTCCGCGGACCGCCGGATCCATGCCGGCCGGGTGGTGGAACCCGCCGGTCGTGGCCACGACGTTCGCGCCGGACGCGAGCAGGGCGCACAGGTCGTCCAGGCCGGCCGCGCGCGGCATGTACAGCACGCAGTCGGCGCCCAGGGCGAGGACGTCGTCGAGACGGTGGGTGGTGGTGACGCCGGTGGGGCCCGTGCCGCACAGGTCGCCGGCGTCCCGTCCGGCCTTGCCCGGCGAGTGGACGTGAACTCCGGCCAGCGTCATGCCGGGGTGGCCGAGGACGGCGCGCAGCGACTGTGCGCCGATGGTTCCCGTGGCCCACTGGACGACGTGAAGCGGCTCGCCGTGCCGTGCGGAACGCCGCATGTCACCATCTCTCCCGGTCACGCGGCCGCCCCCTGACCGCTCATGCCCCCGTCGTCCGTCCCCGGGTCGGGCTCCACGCCGAAGGTGTTGTAGGCCATGGCCTGCATTCCGTACGCCCCGACGGTGAACACGAAGTCCATCAGCCGGCGTTCGTCCATGTCCTTCGCCAGTTCCCCGTACACCTCGTCGGAGAGGGTGGAGGTGGTCTCCAGTTCGTCCACGGCCCGGTTCAGCAGGGTGGCCGCGCCTCGGCGAACCTCCTCGAGCTCCGTCTCGGTGACACCCGCCGCACGCGCCAGCGACACGTGGTGGGACCACTCGTACCG
Organism: Streptomyces sp. NPDC101166; assembly: GCF_044768125.1. Lineage (NCBI taxonomy): Bacteria > Bacillati > Actinomycetota > Actinomycetes > Kitasatosporales > Streptomycetaceae > Streptomyces > Streptomyces sp. NPDC101166. Next base: position 962,193 of record NZ_JBIWPF010000001.1, on the reverse strand, counting down.
GCACCGGTGCCGCCAGGCGACCCGGAGGATCGTCAGCTCCCGCGTCCGCGCGGGCAGGGTGCTGCGGTACAGCAGGTGGGTGCCGAAGGTGAGGAACGCCTCGGCCAGGTCCGGGTGGTTCAGCAGCAGACCGAGCACGTTCGACGGCGGAACGGTACGCCCGCCGGTCAATGGCCGCAGCACCTCGGTGTCCCATTCCTCGTACGGGACGGGTGGCACCCTCGTCATGTGTTGCGGCCCCCGTTCACGCCGATGATCTGCCCGGTGATGTAACCGGCCTCCTCGCCGACCAGGAAGGCGCAGGTCGCGGCGATGTCCTCCGGGCGGCCGACGCGGCGTACCGGTGTACGGGCGATGTGGTCCTCGATGGTGCCGCCGAGTCGCTGGTTCTGTTCGGCGGTGCGCAGCATGGGGGTGTCGATGAAGCCGGGTGGGATGGCGTTCACCGTGATGCCCTTCGGTCCGAGTTCCAGGGCGAGGGCCTTGGTGAGCCCGTTGACGGCGGACTTGGCGGCGACGTAGTGCGCCATGAACGGCTGTCCCGAGTGCGTGCTGGAGGACGAGATGTTCACGATGCGGCCCCAGCGGGCCCGGAGCATGTCCGGCAGGGCCGACTGGACGCAGTGGAAGACGCCGTTGAGATTGATGTCGACCACGCGCTGCCAGTCGGCGAAGGGCAGGTCCGCGAAGCGGGTGAAGCCGTCCTTGCCGGCCGCGTTGACCAGGACACGCACGGGCCCGAACCGCTCGCGCACCGCGTCCATCGCCTTGTCGACCTGGGCACGGTCCGTGACGTCCACCGTCAGCCCGAAGCCCTCCTCGACGGGGGAGAGGTCGAGCACGGCCACGTTCAGGCCGTCGGCGGTGAGCCGCTGTGCGATCGCCCGGCCGATGCCGGAGGCACCGCCGGTCACGACGGCGGTCGAGGCCGGCGCGGCGCTCATGCGAACGCCTCGTCGCCGACGACGGTCGTGCGGTGCAGCAGCCGCTCGGAGTCCTCGTCGTAGGGAAGTGCCCGGTGCAGGACGCCGGTGTTGTCCCAGACCACCAGATCGCCGACCTCCCACTCGTGGGTGTAGCGGAAACGCTCCTGGGTGGTCCGGTCGAGCAGTTCGTCCAGCAGGGCGCGGCTCTCGACGGGGTCCATGCCGACGACATGGTCGGCGGTGGCGCCGGTGACCAGGGAGCGGCGGCCGTCGCGGCGCCGCCACACCAGGGACACCTCGTGGGTGGGCTGGGCACGCCAGGCGGTGAGCTCCTTCTCATCGGGGTCGGGGTTCACCAGCCGCTGGGCGGCCTCGAAGCTGTGCACCACCCGCAGGGACTCGAAGCGCTCGCGGTCCTTCTCCGGCAGGTTCTCGTACGCCGCGTAGGTGCTGGCGAAGTCGGTGCCGCCGCCGGTCATGGCGATCTGGCGGGCGGTCAGGGTGGTGGCCTTCACCGGCACGTCGTCGGTGGTGCCGTCGAGATGCCAGAAGAAGGCGCCCTTGAGGTACTTGGCGGTCCTGCTCTTCTCCGGGTTGATGGAGATCGGGAAGATCTCCTGGCCGTTCAGCGCGACCACTTCGCCCAGTCGGCGGCTGAACGCCAGTTGCTGCTCGTCGTCGAGATGCAGCCCGCGCACCAGCAGGACGCCCCGCCATTTGAGGGCCTCCACGCAGCGGTGGACGAAGGAGTCGTCGAGGGGGTCCCCGACCCCGGTGAACTCGACACCGAATGCCGGACCCAACGCTTTCGAATCGATCATGGAAATGCCCCTTCCGAATACGAGAATCCTATTCTCATGAGGTGTGGGGCGGAAACCCCCATGCATGCCGGGGTGTTGGGAGAGAAGCGCACCTGCATGACAGTGTGATTCTCGTGTACGAATCCTTGCTTCACGCTAAGGGAGAATGTAGTTTCCGAGCAACTGAGCGAGGAGGCTGGGATGCGGTTCAAGGACAAGGTGATCATCGTCACCGGAGCCGGCCAGGGCATCGGCGAGGGGTACGCCCGGGCGCTGGCGGCCGAGGGCGCACGCGTGGTGGTCGCGGAGCTGAACGAGGAGCAGGGGCAGCGGGTCGCCAAGGAGATCGGCGACGCCCTGTTCGTGCGGACCGACGTGGCCGACCCCGCCTCCGCCGAAGCGCTCATCGAGACCGTGATGCGCGAGTTCGGGCGGATCGACCACCTGGTCAACAACGCCGCGATCTTCCACGGCATGCGCCGCGAGGGCATCGTCACCGTCGACTACGACTACCTCGACCGCTTCCTGAAGGTGAACCTGCTCGGCGCGCTGCACGTCACCCGCGCCGCGCTGCCGCACCTTAAGGAGGGCGCGGCCGTCGTCAACCAGTCCTCCACCGCGGCCTGGCAGGCCACCGGCTTCTACGGGCTCGCCAAGGCCGGCATCAACCACCTCACCGCCTCCCTCGCCGCCGAACTCGGCCCGCGCGGCATCCGCGTCAACGCGATCGCGCCGGGACCCACGGACACCGAGGCGGCCCGCAGCATCATCCCCGAGGAGTACCGCACGGCCATGGTGCAGTCCTTCGCCCTCAAGCGCATGGGCACCGCCGCCGACCAGGCGGGCGCCCTCATGTTCCTGCTCTCCGACGAGGCCGCCTGGGTCACCGGACAGGTCATCGCCGTCGACGGCGGATCGGTGGTGCGGCTGTGAGCTCCCTCGTCGCCAAGTCCCAGCTGATCGACGGCAAACTGGTGGCCGGGGACAGCACCTTCCCCTCGTACGACCCCGCCACCGGTGACCTGCTCGGCCACGCTCCGGACGCCACGAAGGCCGACGCCGAGGCCGCGATCGCCGCCGCCCGCCGCGCCTTCGACACCACCGACTGGGCCACGGACAAGGACCTGAGGCTGCGCTGTCTGCGCCAGCTCCACCAAGCCCTCGACGACCACCGCGAGGAGCTGCGCGAGCTGACCATCGCCGAGGTCGGCGCGCCCCGCCAGCTCACCCACGGCCCCCAGCTCGACGAGCCGATCGGCCTGGTGACGTACTACGCGGACGTCCTGGAGACCTACGAGTTCACCGAGGACCTCGGAGAGAAGGAGAGCCGCGGCCAACGCCACCACCGCTGGGTGGAGAAGGAGGCGGCCGGGGTCGTCGCCGCCATCCTGCCGTACAACTTCCCCAACCAGCTCGCCCTGGCCAAGCTCGCTCCCGCGCTCGCGGCCGGCTGCACCGTCGTCCTCAAGGGCGCCCCGCAGACCCCGCTGACCACCCTCGCGCTCGGCGAACTCGTCGCGGAGCACACCGACATCCCGCCCGGTGTCGTGAGCGTCCTGAGCTCCTCGCGCACCGAGGTCGGCGAACTGCTCACCACGCACCCCGACGTGGACCTGGTCACCTTCACCGGCGCCACCACCACCGGGCGGGCCATCATGGCCGCCGCGGCCGGCACCGTGAAGCGGGTCTTCCTCGAACTCGGCGGCAAGTCCGCCATGATCGTCCTGGACGACGCGGACTACACCAGGGCCGCCATGTTCGCCGCCTTCACCATCTGCTCCCACTCCGGCCAGGGCTGCGCCCTCACCTCCCGGCTCCTCGTGCCGCGCGCCGACCACGACCGGATCGTGCGGCTCGTCGCGGCGGGCATGGAACGCGTCCGCGTCGGCGACCCGAAGGCCCCGGAGACCGCCATGGGCCCGCTCATCAGCGAGCAGCAGCGCGACAAGGTCGACGCGATGGTGCGGCGCGCCGTCGAGGCCGGGGCGACGCTCGTCCGCGGCGGCACCCGCGTCGACCCCGGCTGGTTCTACGAACCCACCCTCCTCGCCGGCGTGGACCCCGACAGCGAGATCGCCCAGGAGGAGGTCTTCGGACCCGTCCTCGCGGTCATCCCCTACGACGACGAGGACGACGCCGTCCGCATCGCCAACCACTCCAAGTACGGCCTGTCCGGCGCCGTGCACAGCGCCGACGACGCGCGCGCGATCCGCCTGGCCCGCCGCATCCGCACCGGCACCTTCTCGATCAACGGCGGCAACTACTTCTCCGCCGACGTGCCCTTCGGCGGGTACAAGCAGTCCGGCATCGGCCGGGAGAGCGGACGCGCCGGGTTCGAGGAGTTCCTGGAGGAGAAGGCGTTCGGCCGCGTCGTGCCGGCCGGGGAGGGGACGTGAAACCACTCGAAGGCATCCGCGTCCTCGAAGTCGCCATGTACGGCTTCGTCCCCTCGGCCGGGGCCGTGCTCGCCGACTGGGGCGCCGACGTCGTCAAGATCGAGCACGCCGTCACCGGCGACCCGCAGCGCGGGCTGCGCCAGACCGGCCCGTTCCGGGTGGAGGGCGAACCCAACCCCAACGTCGCCCACGCCAACCGGGGCAAGCGCTCCCTCGGCCTGGACATGTCCCGCCCCGAGGGCCAGGAGGTGCTGTACGAACTGGTGAAGGACTCCGACGTCTTCCTCACCAGCTTCATGCCCGCCTCCCGCACGCGGCTCGGCATCGACGTCGACGACATCCGCGCCGTCAACCCGCGCATCGTCTACGCCCGCGGCAGCGCCCTCGGCCCGCGCGGTCCGGAGGCGGACAAGGGCGGCTACGACATGACCGCCTTCTGGGCCCGCGCGGGGACCGCCGCCAGCATCACCCCGCCCGGCAGCGACGGCATGATCAGCCCACCCGGACCCGCCTACGGCGACACCGTCTCCGGTACCAACCTCGCCGGCGGCATAGCGGCCGCCCTGCTGCGCCGCGAACGCACCGGTGAGGCCCCCGTCGTGGACGTCTCGCTGCTCGGCAGCGGCCTGTGGGCACTCGGCCACTCCATCGCCCTGTCCGTCCACCTCGACCGTGCCTGGGAGGGTGTCACGCCCAGCGCGCACGGCTCACCCACCAACCCGCTCTCGGGGCTCTACCGCACCGCCGACGGCCGGTTCATCGCCTTCGTCATGCTCCAGCCGGCCAAGTTCTGGCCCGGGGTGTGCCGCTGCATCGGCCGGCCGGAACTCGCCGACGACCCCCGGTTCGCCACCGCCGAGGCCATCGCCGAGCACACGGCGGACGGGGTGAAGATCCTCCGCGAGGTGATCGCGAGCCGCACCCTGAGCGAGTGGTCCGAGGACCTCGCCGCGCTCGACGGGCCCTGGGCACCCGTCCAGGACACCCTCCAGGCCGCCGCCGACCAGCAGGTCCGCGCCAACGGCTACATCGGGCGGGCCGGCGACCTCGAACTGGTCTCCAGCCCCGTCCAGTTCGACGTCGAGGACACCCGCCTGGGAGCCGCCCCCGAGTTCGCCGCCCAGACCGAGGAGATCCTCACCGAGCTCGGCTACGACTGGGACCGCATCCTCGCCCTCAAGGCGAGCGGCGCGATCACCTGACGGCGTCGGCACAGCACCCGGCCCACGCCACCCCACGCACTCCCTCACCTCCCTCGGACGACGGCGTCCGAGCTCCCCGAGGAGGCACCATGCGCAGGACGCTGATCGGCGCGGTCGCCGTGACCGCGGTGCTGCTGGCCGGCTGCTCCACCCGCTCCGGCGACGACCCCGGCACCGACCCCGCCCGCAGGACGAGCCCCGCCGCCGAGGCGAGTGGGGACTTCGGCACCCTGAAGGACGTCTGCGGTCCCGGCACCACCAGACCCTCCACCGTCCAGGGCGTCACCGACGACGAGATCCAGGTCGGTGTCCTGTCCGACATCGGTTTCACCAAGAGGTCCGAATTCGTGGACGCCGCGAAGGTGTTCACGTCCTGGTGCAACGACGCGGGCGGCATCAACGGCCTCGACCTCGTTCCCGTCACCCGCGACGCGAAGCTCATGGAGGTCCGTCAGCGGGTCCTGGAGGCATGCAAGGCGGACTTCGCGCTCGTGGGCGGCGGCGCCGCCCTGGACAGCCTCGGCGTCCAGGACCGGTTGAAGTGCCTGCTGCCCAACTTCCCCTCCCAGTCCAGCCAGATCGGCGCCATCGGCTCCGACCTCCAGGCACTGGCCTCCGGCCCCACCGCCGGCTACTTCCAGTACGCCGGCTATTACTCCTGGCTGCTGAAGGAGAAGTACCCGGACTCGGCGAAGAAGGTCGGCATCATCGCCGGCGACTCTCCCGTCACCAAGGCCATGTCCGCCCAGTTCAAGGAAGCCGTCGCCGGCCTCGGCGGCAAGGTCTCCTACAGCGACCTGTACCCGGCGGCCGGAGTCTCCGACTGGACGCCGTACGCCCAGTCGATCAAGAAGTCCGGCGTCCGGGGCCTGGTCTTCCTGGGCGACTTCGCGAGCCTCGCCAAACTGGAGCAGGCCCTCACCGGCATCGGCTACAGCCCCGACTGGATCGACGCCAACAGCAACGCCTACGGCCCCGCCTTCCCCCGACTGGCCGGAGCCGCCCTGGACAAGCAGCACAACTACGCCGAACTCTTCGCCACCGCCCCGCTGGAGAGCGCCGCCGACAACCCGGCCGTGCGGCAGCTGACCGGCCTGTTCGAGAAGTACGCCCCCGGCAAACAGGTCACCTACCCGGCCCTGCGCGCCTTCTCCGCCTGGCTGCTGTTCGCCACCGCGGCCCGCGACTGCGCCGAGATCACACGGAAGTGCGTGTACGAGAACGCCATGAAGAACACCGACTTCACCGCGGGCGGCCTGCAGGCCCCCTTCGACCTCACCTCGAAGGAGCCGCCCACGTGCTACTCCGTCGTCGAGGCGACCGCCAAAGGCTGGCAGGTGGCCGACTTCAAGCCCGACCAGGGCGCCTTCCGCTGCGATTCCCCCATCTACGAGTACAAGGGCGGCTACGGCAAGCCCGCCACCCTCGCCGATGTCGGCAAGTCCCTGTCCGACCTGACCTGAACCGGAAGTGAGAGACGTGAAGGTACGCGTCGACCCCGAGCGCTGCCAGGGGCACACCCTGTGCGCCATGCGCGCCCCCAAGGTCTTCGAGCTGAGCGAGATCGACGGACACTCCTCACCCGTCGCCGAGGACGTCCCCACCGACCAGGAGGACGCGGTGGTCGAGGCCGTCCGCTCCTGCCCCGAACGCGCGATCGGCGTGTTCTGAGCCGTACCCGGCGGACCGAGAGGAAGCACAGCCCATGACCGCACCGGACACCACCGGCGACGACGCCCGCAAACAGCCCCGCGTCCACTTCGACCGGCACGCCCCGGAGTACCGCGACCGGTTCGAGGAGCAGACCCGCGCGTTCCACAGCGGCTGCCCGCTCGCCTGGACCGACACCTACGACGGACACTGGGTGGCCGCCGGCAACCGAGAGCTGCTCGCCTTCGCCCGCGCCGGCGACAAGCTGTCCAACGACCACGACATCCACGGCGAGCGGCGCGGCTACCGCGGCATCAGCATCCCCGCCCCGCCCCGCGGCAGGGGCCTGCGCGGCGGCTTCCTGGAGATGGACCCGCCCGAGCAGCGTGCCTACCGCACCGCCCTCAACCCCTACCTCTCCCCGGCCGCCGTGCAGCGGTGGATCCCGTTCATCGACGACGTGGCGCGGGCCTGCATCGACGAGAGGATCGAGACGGGCCGGATCGACTTCGTCGACGACCTCGCCAACATCGTGCCGGCCGTGTTCACACTCGCCATGATGGGCATCCCGCTGAAGAAGTGGGAGCTGTACAACGAGCCCGCCCACGCCGGTGTCTACACCCCGCCGCACTCGCCGGAGATGGCCCGGGTGGTGGAGGCTCACATGGCGATGATCAGGGACATCGCCACCACGCTGCAGGAGGTCCGCGCGCACCCCCGCCCCGGCCTCGTCGACGCTCTCGTCCACCTGGAGATCGACGGCGCGGCCCCGCGCGAGGAGGACCTGGTCGGCGCGCTGGCCCTGCTCATCGGCGGCGGCTTCGACACCACCACCGCCCTGACCGCGCACGCCCTGGAGTGGCTCTCCCAACACCCCGGTGAACGGGCCCGGCTGAGCGGGGAGCGGGACACACTGCTGGACACGGCCACCGAGGAGTTCCTGCGCTACTTCACCCCGGCACCCGGCGACGGACGCACCGTCGCCGAGGACTGCGAGATCGTGGGCGCCGAGCTCAAGGAGGGCGACCGGCTGTGGCTGTCGTGGGCGATGGCCAACCGGGACCCACAGGTCTTCCCCGACCCCGACCAGGTCGACCTCGCACGCGGGGGCAACCGCCACACCGCCTTCGGCCTGGGCATCCATCGCTGCATCGGCTCCAACGTCGCCCGCACGGTGTTCAAGCGGATGCTGCTCCAGGTCCTCGACCGGATCCCGGACTTCGAGTGCGACCCCGAGGGTACGGTCCACTACGAGACCATCGGCGTCATCCAGGGCATGCGCCACCTTCCGGCCACCTTCACCCCGGGCGCCCGCCTCGGACCCGGGCTGGCGGAAACCCTGGACAACCTCCAGCAGGCTTGCGACGAACAGGGACTGGCCGAGCCGGTCACGGTCCGCAAGGCGGAGGCGAAAATCCGTTGAGCGAGACCGGGGGCACGGTCCGTCCGCAGCCGGAGATCCGCCTGGAGACCGAATTCTTCTGGACCTCCGGCCGGGACGGACGGCTCCGCTTCCAGACCTGCACCGCGTGCCGGGCCCTGATCCACCCGCCGCAGCCCGTCTGCCGCCACTGCCGGGGACACGAGACCGAGGCCGAAGAGGTCTCGGGCTTCGCCACCCTGATCGGCTTCACCGTCAACCATCGCTTCCCGCTCCCGGGTCTGCCCTCCCCGTTCGTCGTCGTCCAGGTGGCGATCGAGGAGGACCCGCGCGTCAGGCTGACGACCAACGTCGTCGGCTGCGCGCCGGAGGACCTGCGGATCGGCATACGCATGGAAGTGGTCTTCGAGCAGGCCGGTGACGCCTGGCTGCCCCTGTTCCGGCCGTGTGCGCGCCAGCCCCTGCCCGCGCCCCTGCCCGAGGACCCCCCGGTCACCGGACACCTCCGCCCGGCGCTGCGCGGCCCCCGGTTCGAGGACCGTGCGGTCATCAGCGGCGCGGGCGCCTCACGCATAGGCCGCCGCCTGATGGTCCCGCCCCTCGACCTCACCGTCGAGGCCTGTGAGAGAGCCGTCGCCGACGCGGGCCTGACCCTCGACGACATCGACGGACTGTCCACCTATCCCGGCGGCGGCGCGTACGGAGGCTTCGCCGAGGGCGGTGTGACCGCTGTGGAGTCCGCGCTCGGCATCCGCCCGGTGTGGCACAACGGGGCGGCGGAGACCCCCGGACCGGGCGGCTCGGTGATCGCCGCGATGCTCGCGGTGGCGGGCGGCCTGGCCCGGCACGTGCTGTGCTTCCGCACGGTGTGGGAGGCGACGCACGGCGCACTCGTCCGGCAGGGCAGGATCGCCGTGCCCCAACGGGCCGGTGCGGACGGTTGGTTCAAGCCCTTCGGTGCCGTCTCGCCCGCGGTGATGCTCGCCATGAACGCCCAGCGGCACATGCACCGCTATGGCACCACCCGCGAGACCCTCGGCTGGATCGCCCTCAACCAGCGTGCCAACGCGGCCCGCCACCCGGACGCGATCTACCGCGACCCGCTCACCATGGACGACTACCTCTCGGCACGCACCGTCAGCACCCCCTTCGGCCTCTACGACTGCGACGTCCCCTGCGACGCCTCCGTCGCCGTCGTCGTCTCCGCCGCCGAGACCGCGCCCGACCTCCCCGGACCACCGGTACGGGTCGAGGCCGTCGGCACGCAGATCGTCGAACGTCCCGAATGGGACCAGTCCACCCTCACCCACGAACCCCAGGTCCTCGGCCAGTCCGCCCATCTGTGGACGCGCACCGACCTGCGCCCCGCCGACGTGGACGTGGCGCTGCTCTACGACGGCTTCACCTTCAACTGCCTGTCCTGGATCGAGGCGCTCGGCTTCTGCGGCATCGGCGAGGCGCGCGACTTCCTGGACGGCGGCAAGAACATCGCCCCCGACGGCGCGCTGCCCCTGAACCCGCACGGCGGTCAGCTCTCCCACGGCCGGACCCATGGCATGGGCCTGCTCCACGAGGCCGTGCTCCAACTGCGCGGCCGGGCGGGGCGGCGGCAGGTCGCGGGGGCGCGCACGGCGGTGGTCTCCAGCGGCGGGCTCACCCCCAGCGGCGTACTCCTGCTCAGGACGGACGCATGACTTCCAGGACCGTGACCATCAGGACCGTGGCGTGACCTCACTCGAACCCGAACTCACCACCGCCGTGCGCCGGCAGGTGGTCGACGTGCACGGAGTGCCGGCGTCCGCGCTGGTGGCCGAGGTGCCTCGCCCACAGGCCGTGATCGTGGCCCTGCACGGAGGGGCCACCACCTCCGCCTACTTCGACCACCCCGGCCACCCGAGGCTCTCGCTCCTGCGCACCGCCGCCGCGGCCGGCTTCACCGTCGTCGCCCTGGACCGCCCCGGCTACGGCAGTTCGGCCGGACACGAGGACCGCATGCGCACGGCCGAACAGCGCACGGACTTCGCGCACGAGGCCGTGGACGCGCTGTTGAAGGAGCTTGAGCGCGGCCTCGGCGTGTTCCTGTGGGCGCACTCGGCGGGCTCCGAACTCACCCTGCGCATGGCGAGCGGCCCGCGAGTCGAAGACCTGCTCGGCGTTGAGCTGGCGGGCATGGGCCGCGTGCACCACCCCAGGGCCGTAAGGGCGATGGAGGAGTGGCGACGTGATCCGACCCGCGCCCGGCCAAGCCTGCGCCACGCGCTCTGGCACCCGCCGCAGGCCTACGCGCCCGACGTGCACGGCGGACAGCGGATCGGTTCTCCTTCGCCCGCCTACGAGGGACACCGCGACGGCTGGCAGGAGGATCTCGCCCGGCTGTCGGCGCGCATCGCGGTCCCGGTCCACATCACCCTCGCCGAGCACGAACAGGTGTGGGTCAACGGGCCGGAAGGGCTGTGCGACCTGGCCTCGATGTTCACCGGCTCTCCCCGGGTGGTGCTCCATGAACAGGCAGGGGCCGGCCACAACACCAGCGTGGGCCGCACCGCCCTCGCCTACCACCTGCGTGTCCTCGCTTTCGTCGAGGAGTGTGCGCTCGGCGTGCAGGCGCTGCCCACGGAACGGGGGAGGCACGATGGGTGAGGCCTTCGACGCCGCCGCGCTCGCGATGCGGCTCGTGCTCGGCGCGGTCATGGTGGCGCACGGCTGGAACCACTGGCGCGGCGGGGGCGGCATCACCGGGACCGCCGGCTGGTTCGCCGGTCTCGGCCTGACCCGGCCGCGGCTGCAGGCCTGGCTGAGCGTGGTCACCGAGATCGGCGCGGGCGTCCTGCTCGTCCTCGGGCTGCTGACCCCGCTGGCCTGCGCGGCCGTGCTGTCGGTGATGCTGGTCGCCGGACTGCTCGCCCACCGTCCGCACGGTTTCTTCGTCTTCAAGGAGGGCTACGAGTACGTCCTCGTCCTGGGCGTGCTCGCCGTGGCGTTCGGCGCGTGGGGACCGGGGGAGTACGCGGTGGACACGGCGGCCGGCATCGAGGTGACCGGGTGGGCGGGCGCCGGTGCCGTGCTCGGGGTGGGCGTGGTGGCGACCGCCGGGCTGCTCGCCGTGTTCTGGCGGCCAAGGAGGACGACATGAGCGGGGCGCCCGCCCGCGTGGGCTTCATCGGACTGGGCAGCCAGGGCGCGCCCATGGCCCGCCGGATCGTCGGGGCGGGACACCCGACGACCCTGTGGGCACGCAGGCGCACCACACTCGCCCCGTTCGCGGACAGCGGGGCCGTGATGGCGAGTTCGCCCGCCGAACTGGCCGCCGCCAGCGATCTGGTGTGCCTGTGCGTCGTCGACGACGCCGACGTCGAACAGGTGATCACCGGCCCGGACGGCGTCCTCGCCGGGCTGCGCCGCGGCGGGGTGATCGTGGTCCACTCCACCGTCCACCCCGACACCTGCCGTCGTCTGGAGGCGCTGGCCCGTGCGTCGGGTGTCTTCGTCCTGGACGCGCCGGTCAGCGGCGGCGGCCGGGCAGCCGAAGAGGGCACCCTGGTCGTCATGGCGGGCGGCGACCCCCAGGTCTTCGCCTTCTGCCGCCCGGTGTTCCACACCTACGGCGACCCCGTCGTCCACCTCGGCCCGACCGGCTCCGGCCAGCTCGCCAAGCTTCTCAACAACCTGCTGTTCACCGCCCACCTGGGGCTCGCCGCCGACGCCCTCGGGCTGGGAGGCACTCTCGGTCTGGACCGCACCGCCCTGGCCCGGGTCCTGCCGCGCGGCAGCGCGGCCAGCTTCGCGCTGGACCGGGTCTGCGACGCGGGCGGCGGCCTGGAGCGCATCGCGGCCCACGCGGGCGGCCTGCTCGCCAAGGACGTCCGCCTGTTCGGCGAGATCGCGGACAAGGCGGGCGTACGCGACGCCGCGGCACTGCGGAACGCCGCCCTGTCCGCCCTTGCCGCGATGGGACGTTGAGAGGGAACCCGTACGCCCTCTCGACCTGCGGCGACTCGCGTGCGTACGGTGTGCGGGCACCTCTCCAGACGACGGAAGGGCACGACGTGGTGTCTCAGCGGCGTGAGCAGGTCCTGGAGGCGGCGCTGGAGGTCCTGGCCGCCCGCGGATTCAAGGGCACCTCGATCGACGCGGTCGCGGAGCGGGCCGGCCTCACCCGTCAGGGCGTCCTGCACTACTTCCCCAGCAAGAAGCGGCTGCTGCTGGAGATCCTGCGCTTCCGTGAGGAGCTCGCCCGGGAGAACCTGGCGGGACGGCGGGTCGGCGAGGACTGGGCGGGCGACTTCGCCGAGACCGTCGCCTTCGAACAGAGTCATCCGTCGCTCGCCACCGTGCACAGCGTGGTGCTGGCCGAGGCGGTCACCGGTCAGGAACCCGCCGCCGGCTACATCCGGCAGCGGTGCCGCTCCGTCCAGGACCACCTCGTCGCGAGCCTGGTCGAACGGTACGGGGAGCGGGTGCCCAGCGGGCTGAGCGCGCCGACCGCCGCGGCCGCGGTGCTGGCACTGATCGAGGGCGTCCACCAGCTGTGGCTCGTGGACCCGGATGCGGACCGGTATCCGCAGATCGTCCGGGACACCGTGGCGGTCCTCCTCGGCACCGACACCGCGGACACGGAGGATCAGTCCCCGGCGACGAACGGGTAGATGCGGGTGAAGTCGGCACCGGGTTCCGCGGCGGTGAACGCCTCCCACACCGAGCCCGTCACCGCCCCCATGGTCCGGGCGCCGCTCAGCCGCCGTACCTCTTCCAGATACAGCCGCACGTCCTTGGCCATCAGCGCGTTGCTGAACCCCGAGGCGTAACGGCCGGTGAGCACCTCGCTGGGGAACTTGTCCGCACTGGCCCCGCTGCGTCCGCTGGAGGCATTGAGCACCTCCACCATCAGGGCCGGGTCCAGCCCCGCGGCCCGCCCGAAGGCGACGGCCTCGCTGGTCGCCGCGAGTGCGGTCGCGGACAGGAAGTTGTTGGCCAGCTTCAGCGCCTGCGCCTGCCCGGGCCGGTCGCCGACCCTGCGCCGACGGTCGCTGAGCCCGGCGAGCACCGGCTCCACCCGGGCGCAGTCCTCGTCCGACCCGGAGTACATGACCATCAGGGTGCGCCGGCGCGCCCCGGCCACCCCGCCCGACACAGGCGCGTCCACGTACACCGGCCCCATCGCCGACAGCACGCGGGCGGCCGTCACCCCCACCGTGGACGTGTCCACGACGTGGGTGACCCGCCGGTCCCGGGCGGCCGCGAGGTCCCGCACCACGTCCTGGCAGACGGCCCCGTCCGGCAGGCTGAGCACCACCGTCACGGCCGCCCGCGCCACATCCGCCGGGCTCGGCGCCCAGCGGGCGCCCAGCGGGGTGCGCGCGGGTCCGGCGGCGTCGTACGCCACCACCTCGAACCCGGCCCGGACCAGGTTGGACGCCAGGGCGCCGCCCATGGCGCCCAGGCCCACGAACCCGACCGGGCCGCCGCCCCTTCCGTCTCGCGGGATCAACGGGGTCATCGACGCACGGAGACGTCGCGGTGGAGCGGAAGGTCCTGCGAGGACGAGCCCACCCAGACGTCCCGGGAACCGGTGCCCGTGCCCCAGCCGTGCGCGGCGCTGTCCCAGTACTGGAGTTGCCGCTTCGGCACGGTGACCGTGACGCGGCGGGACTCGCCGGGGCCCAGGCGGACCTTCTGGTACCCCACCAGCTTCCGCGGGGGCTGCTGCGCGTTCCTCACCTCGGTGCTGGGGCCGAGGTAGATCTGCGGGACCTCCTGTCCGGCGCGTTCACCGGTGTTCCTGACAGTGAAGCTGACGGTCAGCCCTTCGGGCCGAGGCGTGACCTTCAGGCCGCTGTAGGAGAACGTCGTGTAGGACAGGCCGTAGCCGAAGGGGAACAGCGTCTTCATCTGCTGTCGGTCGTACCAGCGGTGGCCTACGAGGACGCCCTCGGAGTACTCCTCCTGCCCGTCGACACCCGGGAAGCGTCGAGGCATGCCGCTCACGATCGTGTGCGCGTCGTCCAGCGGGAACGTCTGGGTGAGCCTGCCCCCCGGTGCCGCCTCACCGAAGAGCAACCGCGCGGTGGCGACGCCGCCCATCTGGCCGGGGTAGTGCATCTGCAGCACGCCTTCGACCGAGCTCAGCCACGGCATCGTGACAGGTCCGCCGGTGTTCATGACGACGATCGTGTTGCGGTTGGCCCTGGCGACCGCCGAGACGAGGGCGTCCTGGTCGTGAGGCAGCGCCAGGGTGGTGCGGTCCGCGCCCTCCGTCTGCTCGTCGTGGACGAACACCACGGCGGTCCTGGCCTTCCGGGCCGCGGCGACGGCCGCCGCCAGATCGGCCCGCGCGGCCCGGGGCGGGGTCCAGGTCAGCTGCACCTGCATGGTCGGGTCGACGCCGTAGCCCTTCACCTTCACACCGATCTCGTGCTTCCCCGCCTCGAGGTGGACACGTGCGGAGGTGCCGGTGAGCGTGTCGGTGCGGTAGCTGTTCGCCTCGGCGACCTTGCGGCCGTCGACGGTCAGCGACCGGTTGCTCACCGTTGAACGGATGCTGAGCAGGTAGTCGCCGTCCTCGGGTGCCGTCAGCGTGCGCGTCTGGTCGTAGGTCTTCGTCGTGAGCGCGTTGCGTCCGGTGTGGTCGATCGCTCCGCCGGAGAGCGCCGAACCGGGGATCACCGTGCCGATGGTGTCGACGCCCGGACGGTAGGAAACCGTCGAGCCGCTTCCGGCGCGCTTGACGATCTCCTCGCGCGGAACGGTCACGGTGCTGGGGATCACCGAGGAGCTGCCTCCGCCCCCGATCACGGGAGCGACCGCCGGAGTGCCGATGAGCGCGACGTCCTGGGCCACACGCCGGCTGAGCGGCAGGGCGTCGCCCTTGTTGCGCAGCAGGACGGCCCCGTCCTCGGCTGCCCGCTGGGCGACGGCGTTACCGGCGGTGGCGTCGAATCGGGGCCGCGCCGGCAACGAGCAGCCGGGCGGGGGCCCTTGAGGGGATGCGCAGCGCAGCAGACCGAACCTCCGCATGGTGCCGAGGATGCGGGTGACGGACCGGTCGAGTGCCGTGACCGGGACCGAACCCTCCTGGATCGCGGCTTTGAGCGGCGCACCGAAGTAGTCCGGACCGATGGGCGGACCGGGCATGTCCTGGTCGAGTCCGCGGAGGATGTCCGTGGTGGCGCGTGTTCCGGACCAGTCCGACATGACCCATCCGCTAAATCCCCACTGCTCCCGCAGGATGGAGGTCAGCAAGGTGTCGTTGCTGCACGAGTGCGCGCCGTTGACCTTGTTGTAGGAGCACATGATCGATCCGGTACCGGCCTTGACGGCCGCTTCGAACCCGGAGAGTTCCACCTCGTGGAGCGCCTGCTCCCCGACGTTCGCGTTGACGCTCTGGCGGTTCGTCTCCTGGTTGTTGGCCGCGAAGTGCTTGGTCGTGGCGATCAGACCTTCGTCCTGGATGCCGCGGATCTCCTGGCTCACCATGCGGGAGTTGACGAGCGGGTCCTCGCTGTAGGCCTCGAAGTTGCGGCCCGCGTACGGCACGCGGATGGTGTTGACCATCGGGGCGAGCACCACGTCCATGCCCCGGGCGCGTCCGTCGCGGCCGAGGACCCTTCCGTACTCACGCGCCAGCCGGTCGTCGAAGGAGGAGGCCAGGGCGACCGGCGCCGGCATCGCCGTCGAGGAGGGGGCGGCGCGCGTACCGGCCGGACCGTCACTCATCCGCAGCGGCGGGATTCCGAGCCTGGCCACTCCGGGGATGTACCCCGACTCACCGATGACCTTCTGCTGCGGATCGTCCCAGCGGCCCTGGACGAACGACAGTTTCTCGTCCAGGGTCATCGCCGCGACCAGCTGCGGGAGTCTGCCGGGGGAGTGCGCGGCGGGCGCTGTGGAGTGGCCCGCGGGGGCGACTGCCAGCACCGCGACACCGGACACGGTGACCAGCATGCCGGTGAGCCGGAGCCTTCTCCCACGGCCCGGTCGGGTCGTGTTCGCACGGCGTGTCGCCATCGCCCCTCCTGGGTGCGCGGAGTTGTGACGCCAGTGATACGAAGCTACCGGCATGCGGAAATGAACTCAACGTCTGTGACCAAAGCTCATTGAGCAAGATATGGAAACGCTATTCTCAAAATCGAGACTCTTGTTATCGTGGCGGAGTCACCCCGAGCGGAGGTTCCGACCCATGGCACACTTCCCCAAGCCCGCCGAGGGCAGTTGGACCGAGCACTTCAAGATCGACACCGGGCCCGTCTCCTACGCCGACTCGATCTCGCCGGAGTTCTACGAGCAGGAGCGGGACGCGATCTTCCGCCGGACCTGGCTGAACGTCGGGCGGGTCGAGCAGCTGCCGCGCAAGGGAAGTTACTTCACCAAGGAGCTGGACGCCGCCCGGGCGTCCGTCGTCGTGGTCCGCGGCTCGGACGGTGAGGTGCGCGCCTTCCACAACGTGTGCCGCCACCGGGGCAACAAGCTGGTGTGGGACGACTACCCGCGCGAGGAGACCAAGGGCACCTGCCGGGCCTTCACCTGCAAGTACCACGCCTGGCGGTACGACCTGGAGGGCAAGCTCACCTTCGTCCAGCAGGAGTCCGAGTTCTTCGACATGGACAAGTCGAAGTACGGGCTGATGCAGGTGCAGACCGAGGTGTGGGAGGGGTTCGTCTTCGTCAACCTCGACCCGGAGAACTCCACGCCCCTGAAGGCCTACCTCGGCAAGTTCGCGCAGGGCATCGACGGCTACCCGTTCCACAAGCTCACCCGGGTGCACAAGTACCGTGCCGAGATCGGCAGCAACTGGAAGCTGTTCATCGACGCGTTCGCCGAGTTCTACCACGCGCCGATCCTGCACGCCGGGCAGTACGAGGCGGGCGAGGCCGCCAAGATCAAGAAGTACGGCTACGAGGCGCTGGCCTACGACATCGACGGCCCGCACAGCATGGTCTCGTCCTGGGGCGGCATCGCGCCCCCCAAGGAGAAGGCGATGGTCAAGCCCATCGAACGGGTCCTGCGCAGCGGACTCTTCGGCCCGTGGGACGCCCCCGACATCGGCATGACGACCGAGGAGCTGCCGCCGGCGATCAACCCGACGCGCAGTGAGGTCTGGGGGATGGACTCGTTCGTGTTCTTCCCCAACTTCATGCTGCTGATCTGGCGGCCCAACTGGGTGCTGACCTACCACTACTGGCCGACCTCGTACAACACCCACATCTTCGAGGGGACCTGCTACTTCGTCCCGCCGAAGAACGGCTTCGAGCGGCTTCAGCAGGAACTGGCCGCCGTGACGTTCAAGGAGTACGGCCTTCAGGACGGCAACACCCTGGAGGCGACCCAGACCATGCTCGAGTCGCGCACCGTCGACCGGTTCCCGCTCTGCGACCAGGAGGTCCTGCTGCGTCACCTGCACACCACCGCGCAGAGCTACGTGCACGACCACCGGCAGCGGGCTTCCACGGCGCCCGCCTCCTGAGCCCCCTCCGCCCGAAGACGCCCGCCGAACAGACAACGGAGACCTTTGACATGGGCAACGTCTTTCCCCCCGGCTTCGCCGCGCTGGAACCGTTCGCGGACTGGGCGGTCCGCGGCGAGCGGGCCCGCTACGCCAAACGCGTCAGCAGCACCATGGAGGAGCTTCAGGCCTTCTACGACGTGGCGTACCCGCTGCTCCGGCAGAACACCGATTACCTGGAGAACCTGAGCCTCGACGACATCGGCGACCAGGACAAGCATCTGCTGTGGGCCTTCTGTGCGCTGGTGACCGTCGCCTTCCCGGTGGAGGCGTGGGGCCAGCCGAGGGTCCCGGACAGCGGCCCCTCGAGCATCGACGCCGTCATCGAACCCGCCGTGTGATGGCCGCACAGGAACCCGGGCGGTCCCCCCGGGAGGGAACGCCGCAGCCCCCCGTGCTGCTGCGGGCGGCGCGTCTGCTGGACATCGACAAGGGCGAGATCGCCGAGCCCGGCGAGGTGCTCGTGGTGGGCGAGCACATCGCCGAGATCCAGCCGGCCCGGCTCCCGCAGGGCACGGTCGTCCGCGACCTCGGCGACGTCACCCTCATGCCGGGCCTGATGGACATGGAGGTCAACCTCTTCCTCGGCGGGCCCGACCACCGCAGCCCGCTGATCCCCGTCCAGGAGGACCCGGCCGTGCGTACCCTGCGCGCGGTCGCCAACGCCCGGCGCACGCTGCGGCGGGGCTACACCACCGTGCGCAATCTCGGCCTGTTCGTGCAGACCGGGGGAGTGCTGCTCGACGTCGCGCTGAAGAAGGCGATCGACCTCGGGTGGGTCGAGGGCCCGCGCGTGGTGCCCGCCGGACACGCGATCGCCCCGACCGGCGGACACCTCGACCCGACCATGTTCCAGGCGTTCGCCCCCGGTGTGCTGCCCCTCACCGTGGAGGAGGGCATCGCCAACGGGGTGGCGGAGGTGCGCAAGGCGGTCCGCCACCAGATCAAGTACGGGGCACGGGTCATCAAGGTGTGCGCCTCCAACGGCGTCATGTCGCACACCGGCCCCGCCGGCGCGCAGCAGTACTCCGACGAGGAAGTGCGTGCCGCCGTCGACGAGGCGCACCGTGCGGGGCTCAAGGTCGCCGCGCACTGCATGGGCGACTCGGCGATCCGGGCCGCCGTCGAGGCGGGCGTCGACTGCATCGAGCACGGTTTCCTGGCGAGCGACGCGACCCTCGACCTGATGGCCGAACGAGGCACCTTCCTGGTCGCCACCACCTCGCTCACCGAGGGCATGGACACCGCGCACGCGGACCCGGCGCTCCGGGCGAAGGCCGCCGAGGTCTTCCCGCGCGCCCGGGAGTCCACCGCCCGCGCGATCAGGCGCGGGCTCAAGGTCGCCTTAGGCACCGACGCCCCCGCCATCCCGCACGGCAAGGGCGTCATGGAACTCCTCGCCCTCACCGACCGGGGCATGCGGCCGGTCGACGCCCTGCGCGCCGCGACCACCGTCGCGGCCGAGCTGATCGACGCGGGCGACCGGGGCCGGATCGCACCCGGACTGCTGGCGGACGTCATCGCCGTCCCCGGCGACCCGCTCGCCGACCTGTCCGTCACCGGACGGGTGTGCTTCGTGATGAAGGGCGGCCGGGTGTACCGCGACGACACCCCGGGTTCCTGACCCGCTGCCACCACCGGGCCGGCGCCGCGCGGGAAGCCGAGGAGGGGACCGCGCGGCGCCGTCGCGCTTCTACCGCACCCGCCCGCTCCGGGAGGGCGGCGACCACGAGGTGTCGGACCGCGGGCAAGGTGCTCGGCGGGTCCAGCTCCGTCAACGGCATGATCTACGGCTGGGTTGCCGTGCCGCCGGGGACGGCCTGCAGCGGCTCGGCGACCCGGCTGTGGCTGGGACCGCGACCTGCCGGCGATGGTGTCCGGGCACCTGAACGGACCGGTGACGGCGATGGCGTGGCGCGCCGCCGAGTTCATCCGCGACGGGGAGTGACGAGCCCGTTCGGGCACCAGGTCCGCAGGAACTCCGCCGTCGCCGCCAACTGCCGCAGGCCCTGGGCGGCGGAGTCCTCGTGGATCCGCATGTCCACCGCCACCCCGGAGTGCGCCGCCCGGGTCGCGAAGGACAGCGTGTCGTCGAGGAGCACCTCCGTGCCGGCCGCGTGCAGTTGCAGCGGCGGCAGGCCGTGGAGATTGCCGTGCAGCGGACTGAGCAGCGGATGATCGCGCGGGGTCGTCCCCGCGTACATGGCCGCCCGCAGCGGCAGCGCTTCCGCGTCCACGGTGCGGTCGGCCGCCGCGTTGAAGAGCAGGCTGGGCGCGTCGAGCGTGAAGTCCAGCACCGGTGAGGAGAGCACCGCGCAGGTCGGCAGCGTCGCGCCCGCGTCCCGCAGCCGCAGCAACAGGCCGGCGGCGAGGGCCCCGCCGAGCCGCTTGCCCGCCACCGCCGCCGGTCCACCCGCGTGGCAGTGCTCCCAGGCCGCCTGCACCTCGTCCAACGCCTGCGGGAACCGGGGCCGGTAGCGGGCGCAGACGATCGCGTACCCGGTGAGCCGGGCCAGTTCCCGGGCGGTCGGCAGCGCGTCCCGCGGGGTGCCCGCGAGCCGCGGGTCGCCGTGCAGGTACAACACCGTCTGTGCCACGGCACCGCTCTCGGGGCGCACCTCCGGGCCGAACGGCCCCTCGTCGACGCGTACGTCACTTGCCACGGGACATCACCCTTTCCGCGGCTTCCCAGTGCTCCTCGGACACCCACAGCCGGGCGAACGCCCCGGCGGCCTCGCGTGCCGGTCGGTTCCGGGTGGTGAGGTTCTTGATCTCGCGCGCCTGCGGGGTGGCCAGGGAGCGGGCCAGCTCCCGCCAGCCGACGGCGAACCGCGCTCGCGGCAGGACCAGGTCGACCAGCCCCAGCCGCTCGGCCTCGGCCGCCGCCAGCACCTGCCCGGTGCCGGCCAGCAGCAGGGCCCGCCCGGGCCCCACCAGCCGCGCCAGCCGCTCCCCGCCGCCCCATGCGGGCACGATGGCGAGCTTCGTCTGGTTGAACCCGATCCGGATGTCATCGGCGGCGACGCGGATGTCGGCCGCCACCGCGACCTCGGCGCCGCCGCCCAGGGCGTGCCCGTTGAGAGCGGCCACCACCGGCCCGGGATACGCGGCGATCCTGTCGCACAGCGCCCGCATCCGCAGTGCCATGTCCGACGCCTCGCCCTCGGTGCGCAGCCGTGCGAGTTCTTTCAGGTCGCCGCCGGAGACGAACGCCTTCTCGCCCGACCCGGTCACCGCCAGGGCCCGCGCGCCCTCGGCCGCGTCCAGCGCCTTCTCCAGCTCGCCCATGGTGTGCGGGTCGATGGCGTTGCGGGCGTGCGGACGATCGATGGTGACGACGGCCAGGCCGTCCTGAAGCTCCAGCTCAACCATGCGTGGCCTTCCGGTCGTCGGGCGGGTGCGGATGCCGGCGGGTCAGTCCTCGTACACCACGGTCACGTCCGGGGTGGTCGGCTCGGCCTGGCAGGTGAGCACGTAGCCCTCGGCGACCTCGTCGGAATCCAGGGCGTTGTTCACGCGCATCTTGGCCTCGCCGTCGGTCAGCCGGGCCATGCAGGTGGCGCAGTCCCCCGATTCACAGGAGAACGGCGGCGTGAAGCCGGCCCGGCGGGCGCTCTGCAGCAGGGTCTCGCCCGGTCGCTGCGGCACGGTACGGCTCTCGCCCCGCAGACCGACGGTGACGGTCCCCCTGGCGGGCTCGGGCGGAGCGGCGGGTGCCTCCTCCGCTGCCGCCGGGGTGAACCGCTCGACGAAGAGGTGCCCAGGGGCCACCCGGTGGGTCTTCAGGGTGTCCTCCACCAACGCCATGAACGGCTCCGGTCCGCAGAGGTAGTGGTCCGCGTCCGGGTCGGCCAGCGTCCCTATCGTCTCGGCCGTGACCAGTCCGTCCCGGTCGTCCAGGTGGTGCCGGACGGCGAGCCGGCCGGGGTGGCGCGCGGCGAGCGTGCCGAGTGCCTCGCGGAAGATGGCGGCGTCGGCGCTTCGGTGGGCGGCCAGCAGCCGGACGCTGCGGCGCGTCGTCGCCAGCGCGCTTTTGACCAGGGAGAACACCGGGGTGATGCCGCTGCCGCCGGCGTACGCGACGAGCGGCCGGTCGGCGGCGTCCGCACGCAGACAGAACGAACCGCCGGGCAGTGTGGCCTCCAGGGTGTCGCCGGGCCTGAGCCGCTCGTGCATCCAGCCGGAGACCAGCCCGCCGGGCACGCGCTTGACCGTGACGCAGACCTCCCCGTCCGTGTCGGGCGAGGACGACATCGAGTAGCTGCGCAGCGTCCCGCACATCTTGAAGGTCAGGAACTGCCCGGCCCGGTAGGGAAAGCGCGCGTCGAGGGCGAAGGTGCGGGTGTCCGGTGTCTCGTCGACGACCCGGGTGATCCGCACCGGATGGAAGCCATGGTCCCGTGCCATGTATGGAACTTACCTTCTCCCTATGGGAGAGTGCAATTCTCCAAACGAGGGAGGAGCATCTGTCATGACGACGATTCCCCCCGGTGCCCTGCGGTCAATCCCGCCCGGGCTCGTGGCGCGCTACGAGTCGGAGGGCTGGTGGACCGGCGAGACCCTGGGCGAGATGCTGGCGCACGGGCTGGGCGCGTCCGGGGAGGTGGAGTTCCGCGTGCACTCCGCGGTGCGGCCCTGGAGGGGCACGTTCGCCGACGTGGAGCGTACGGCGCGGCGGCTGGCCGCCGGCCTGCGGGCGCGTGGCGTCGGTCCGGGTGACATGGTGGTCATGCAGCTGCCCAACTGGATGGAGGCGGCCGCCGTGTTCTGGGCCTCGGCCTTCCTCGGTGCCGTCGTCGTCCCGGTGGTCCACTTCTACGGGCCCAAGGAGGTCCGCTACATCGTCGAGGCCACCCGCCCTAAGGTGTTCTTCGCCGCTGAGCGCTTCGGGCGGGCCGAGTTCCGGCCGGAGCTGTGCGCCGAGGTGCCGGTCGTCGGGGTCGTCGACCGGGACTTCGAGGAGCTGCTCGCCGACGAACCGCTGGCCGGCGTCCTGCCGGTGGACCCGGGCGGACCCGCCCTCGTCGCCTTCACCTCCGGCACCACCCGGGACCCCAAGGGGGTCGTCCACAGTCACCGCACCCTCGGCTTCGAGACCCGCCAGCTGGCCGCGAGTTACCCCCCGGACCGGGGACGGCAGTTCACGGTGGCGCCGGTCGGCCACTTCATCGGCATGGTCAACGCGTTCCTCATCCCGGTCCTCGACGGCACTCCGGTCAACCTCGGCGACTCCTGGGACCCGGCCCGGGCGCTGGCCCTCATGCGCGCCGAGGGGCTCACCGTCGGCGGCGGGGCGACGTACTACATGACCAGCCTGCTCGACCACCCCCACTGCACCGAAGAGCATGTCGCGCGGCTGAAGTACGCCGGACTGGGCGGCGCCTCCATCCCCTCCGCCGTGACGACCCGGCTGGAGGCGCTCGGCATCACCGTCTTCCGCGCCTACGGCTCCACCGAGCACCCGTCGGTCACCTGCACCCCCTACGAGAGCCCCGCCGTCAAACGCCTGCACACCGACGGGCTCGCGCTGCCCGGCACGGAGGTCCGGCTCGCCGAGGACGGTGAGATCCTCACCCGCGGTCCCGACCTCTGCCTCGGCTACACCGACCCGGAGCTCACCGCCGCCGCCTTCGACGCCGACGGCTGGTACCGCACCGGCGACATCGGCGTGCTCGACGCCGACGGCTGGCTGACCGTCACCGACCGCAAGGCCGACGTCATCATCCGGGGCGGGGAGAACATCAGCGCCCTGGAGGTGGAGGAGGTCCTGCTGGGGCTGGACGGCGTGGCGGAGGCGGCCGTGGTGGCCGTGCCGGACCCGCGTCTGGGGGAGCGGGCCGCCGCCGTCCTGCGCATGCTTCCCGGCTGGTCGGCGCCGAGTCTGACCGAGGTGCGCCTGCGCTTCGACCGGGCGGGTCTGGCCCGGCAGAAGTGGCCCGAGGTGGTCCACGAGGTCGAGGACTTCCCGCGCACCCCGAGCGGCAAGGTGAAGAAGTTCGTCCTTCGCAAGAATATTGCCACTCCCTCAGTACGAGAATACGATTCTCGTAAACGGTGAAGGAGAATCTCATGCCCTCTCGTGAACTCGCGTATCCGCTGTTCGACGCGGACAACCACCTCTACGAGACGCAGGAAGCGCTCACCAAGTACCTCCCCGAGGAGTACCGGGGCGCCATCCAGTACGTGAACGTGGGCGGCCGCACCAAGATCGCGATACGCGGGCAGATCAGCGAGTACATCCCGAACCCCACCTTCGAGGTCGTCGCCCGCCCCGGCGCGATGGAGGAGTACTTCCGGGTCGGCAATCCCGAGGGCAAGACCCGCCGGGAGATCTTCGGCGAGCCCATGCGCTCCGTCCCGGCCTTCCGCGAACCGGCCCCGCGCCTTGCGCTGATGGACGAGCTCGGCATCCAGCGCAGCCTGATGTTCCCGACGCTGGCGAGTCTCATCGAGGAACGGATGAAGGACGACCCGGAGCTGATCCACGTCGTCGTCCACTCCCTCAACCAGTGGCTGCACGACACCTGGGGCTTCACCTACAAGGACCGCATCTTCACCGTCCCCGTCATCACCCTGCCGATCGTCGACAAGGCGATCGAGGAGCTGAACTGGGTCGTGGAGCGCGGCGCCCGCGCCATCCTCATCCGCCCCGCGCCGGTCCCCGGCTTCGGCGGCACCCGGTCCTTCGCGCTGCCCGAGTTCGACCCGTTCTGGAAGCGGGTCGTGGAGACCGGCGTCCTGGTCGCCTTCCACTCCTCCGACAGCGGCTACTCGAACTACGCCAACGACTGGGAGGGGCAGCGGCGCGAGTTCCTGCCCTTCAAGCCTAACGCCTTCCGGCAGGTCAACGAGTGGCGGCCGATCGAGGACGCCGTCTCCTCGCTGATCTGCCACGGCGCGCTGTCCCGCTTCCCCGAGCTGAAGGTCGCCGTCATCGAGAACGGCGCCTCGTGGGTGGAGCCCCTGCTGAGCCGGCTCGCCGACGTCCACAAGAAGATGCCCCACGAGTTCCGGGAGGACCCGGTCGACGTCTTCAAGCGGCACATCCACATCAGCCCGTTCTGGGAGGAGGACATGGCGGGACTCGGCAACCTCATCGGCATCGAGCGGGTCCTGTTCGGCTCCGACTACCCCCACCCCGAGGGCCTCGCCGACCCCGTCACCTACGTCGACCACCTCCCGAAGCTGTCCGAGGAGGACAAGGCCAAGGTCATGGGCGGCAATCTGGCCCGGCTGATCGACGCATGACCACCGCCCGCACCATCCCCGAACTGGTGCTGAGCTCGGCCGACCGGTTCGGCGACGCCGAGGCCGTCGTGGACGGTGAGGCGCGCCTCACCTTCCGCGACCTGGCCGACCGGGTCCGCCGCACAGCCGGGGCGTTCGCCTCGGCGGGCGTCGGTCCGGGCGACCGGGTGGCGCTGTGGGCGCCCAACTCCGCCGAGTGGATCGTCGCCGCGTTCGGCCTGCTCACGGCCGGCGGGGTGCTGGTGCCGGTGAACACCCGCTTCCTCGACGAGGAGGCCCACGACATCGTCGTACGCAGCGGCGCCAAGGTGCTGCTCGTCCAGAACGGCTTCCTGGACCGGGAGTTCACCGGTCCGCCCGGCGTTCGCGTCATCGATCTGAAGACCTCCGGCTTCCTCGCCTCCGGTGAGCCGATGGAACCCAGGAGCAGCGAGGACGACCTGGCGGACATCGTCTTCACCTCCGGTACGACGGGACGCCCCAAGGGCGTGATGACCACGCACGGCCAGACGCTGCGCCTGTACACCGAGTGGTGCGACCTGGCCCGGCTCCGACAGGGCGACCGGTACCTGATCGTCAACCCCTTCTTCCACATCTTCGGCTACAAGGCGGGCCTGGTCGCGTCGGTGATCCGGGGCGCCACCGTGCTCCCGGTCGCCGTCTTCGACGTGGACCGGGTGCTGGACCTGGTGGAGAAGGAACGGGTGACCGTCCTGCCCGGACCGCCGACCCTGTACCACTCCCTCCTGGAGGCCGGCGCGGACCGTGACCTGTCCTCGCTGCGGGTCGCGGTGACCGGCGCGGCGGACATCCCGGTCGAGCTGGTCCGGCGCATCACCACCGAGCTGCCGTTCACGCACCTGATGACCGGCTACGGCCTCACCGAGGCCGGCACCGTCACCGCGTCCCGCCCCGGCGACCCGTACGAGGCCGTCGCCACCACCGTGGGCAGACCGTGCGAGGGTTTCGAGGTGCGCGTCGCCGAGGACCGGGAGGTACTCGTCCGGGGCTACGCCGTCATGCGCGGCTACCTCGACGACCCCGAGGCCACCGCCGAGGCCGTCGACGCCGAGGGCTGGCTGCACACCGGCGACCTCGGCGCACTGGACTGCGAGGGCCGCCTGCGGATCGTCGGCCGCAAGAAGGACATGTTCGTGGTCGGCGGCTTCAACGCCTACCCCGCCGAGATCGAGGGCTTCCTGCTGAGACACCCGGCCGTCGCCCAGGCCGCCGTCATCGGCGTGCCCGACGAGCGGCTGGGCCAGGTCGGCAAGGCCTTCGTGGTCTCGCGCACCGAGTTCGCCGGGATCACGGAGGCCGAGCTGATCGCCTGGGCGCGTGAGCGGATGGCCGGTTTCAAGGTGCCCCGCCATATCGAGTTCCGCACGGAACTGCCGCTGAACGCCACCGGAAAGGTGATGAAGGACCAACTGTCATGACCCAGGACTTCCGCACCGACTCCGGCATCCCTCTGAAGCCGGTGTACGGGCCCGCAGACCGCCGCGCCGAACCCTCCGAGCCGGGCGCGTTCCCCTTCACCCGCGGCAACTACCCCACCGGATACCGGGGCCGCACCTGGACCCTGCGCCAGTACTCCGGCTTCGGCACCGCCGAGGAGTCCAACCGCCGCTACCGCTACCTCCTCGACCAGGGCGGCACCGGCCTGTCGGTGGCGCTCGACCTGCCGACCCAGTGCGGTTACGACTCCGACGACCCGGAGTACGCCGACGAGGTCGGCCGCGTCGGAGTCGCGCTGGACACCCTCGCCGACGCCGAGATCCTCTTCGACGCCATCCCGCTGGACCGGATCAGCACCAGCTTCACCATCAACGGCACCGCGGCGATCCTGCTCGCGTTCTACGTCGCCGCCGCCGAGAAGCGGGGCATCCCCCGGGCGAAGCTCACCGGCACCATCCAGAACGACATCCTCAAGGAGTACGCCTCGCGCGGCACCTGGATCTGGCCCCCGGAGCCCTCGCTCCGGCTCATCGCCGACACGATCGAGTTCTGCGCCGCGCAGGTGCCCCGCTTCAACGCGATCTCTGTCGCCGGGGCGCACTTCCGGGACGCGGGCGCCAACGCCGTACAGGAGATGGCGTTCACCCTCGCTGACGGCGTCACCTACTGCGAGACCGTCCTCGAACGCGGCCGGATGACCATCGACCAGTTCGCCCCGCAGGTCTCCTTCTTCTTCTACACCCACGGCGACTTCTTCGAGGAGGTCGCCAAGTACCGTGCGGGACGCAGGCGCTGGGCGACCATCGTGCGCGAGAGGTTCGGCGCGAGCACCGACAAGGCGGCCATGTTCCGCTTCGGCTGTGTCGCCGGCGGGGCCTCCCTGCACGCCCCGCAGGCCCGCAACAACACTGTGCGCGTCGCCTACGAGGCACTCGCGTCCGTGCTCGGCGGCGTGCAGTCGATGTTCACCGCGGCCTGGGACGAGCCGTTCGCCCTGCCGAGCGAGGAGTCGACCACGCTCGCCCTGCGCACCCAGCAGGTCCTCGCGCACGAGACGGGCGTGACCAAGGTCGCCGACCCGCTGGGCGGTTCGTACTTCGTGGAGGCCCTGACCGACGCCACCGAGGAGCGGATCGTCGAGATCATGGCCGACCTGGAGGCGCACGGCGGCATGGTGCGCTGCATCGAGGACGGCTACCTCCAGGGACTCATCGCCGACGAGGCGTGGCGGCTGCACCAGGAGACCGCCTCCGGTGAGCGGCCCGTCGTCGGCGTCAACCGGTTCACCGTGGACGAGCCCCCGCCCGACCTCGCCACCTACGAACTCGACGCCGAGGGCCGCGAACGCCAGCTCAAGCGGCTCGCGCGGGTCAAGTCCGAGCGCAGCGCCGCCGAGGTGCGCGCCCGCCTCGACGACCTGCGGCGCGCCGCCGAAGGAGACACCAACCTGATGGACCCGCTCGTCGCCTGCGCGGGCGCCTACTGCACGGTCGGCGAGATGGCCGACGCCCTGCGCGCGGTGTGGGGCGAGTTCCGGCAGCCGGTGGTGTTCTGATGACCGCACCGGTGCGCGTACTCGTCGCCAAGCCCGGCCTGGACGGCCACGACCGGGGCGCGAAGCTGGTCGCCCGCGGCCTGCGGGACGCCGGGTTCGAGGTGGTGTTCACCGGCATCCGGCACCGCGTGGACGACATCGCCGTCACCGCCGTGCAGGAGGACGTCGCCCTGGTCGGGCTGTCCATCCTCTCCGGCGCCCACCTCACCCTCACCCGCCGCACGCTCGACGCGCTGCGCGCCGCGGGCGGCGACGACATCCCCGTCGTGGTCGGCGGCACCATCCCGGCCTCGGACGTGGCGCGACTGCGGGAGGCCGGGGCCGCCGGGGTGTACCCCACGGGCACCCCGCTCGACGCGATCGTCGCGGACATCCGCGCCCTGACAGCCCCGGAGGACTGACATGCGAGTCGGAGTGATGAGCGGCCCCGAACGGGGTGATGCCGCGCACAAGGCGGCCCGCATGGCCGACGACGCCAGGTGGGCCGAGGAGGCCGGGTTCGACACCGTGTGGGTTCCCCAGGTGCCGACCGACTTCGACGCCCTGACCGCCATCGCCCTCATGGGTCAGGCCACCGAGCGCATCGAACTGGGCACGGCCGTCGTCCCGGTCCACGCCCAGCACCCCATCGCGCTGGCCCGCCAGGCCGTGTCCGCACAGGCGGCGGCGGGCGGCCGGCTCACGCTCGGCGTCGGCGCCTCACACCACTGGATCGTCCGGGACATGCTGGGCCTGCCGTACGAGAAACCCGCGGCGTACACCCGCGCCTACCTGGAGGTGCTCAACTCGGCTCTTTCCGGGGGCGTTTCGGTGGACATCGAGAACGACGTCTTCCGCGTCCACAACCCGCTCACCATCGCCCCGCTCACCTCCCTGCCGGTCCTGATGGCCGCGCTGGGCCCGGTGATGCTGCGCATCGCGGGGGAGCACACCGACGGCACGGTCCTGTGGATGGCGGACGAGCGGTCGGTCGCCGAGCACGTCGTCCCGACGATCACCAAGGCCGCCGAGGCCGCGGGCCGCCCGGCACCCCGCATCGTCGCCGGCATCCCGGTGTGTCTGTGCGCACCGCACGAGGCCGACGCCGCGCGCGAGCGCGCCAACCGCATCCTCGGCGAGGCCGAGGTGTCCCCCAACTACCAGCGGCTGCTGGAGTACGGCGATGCCCGTGACGTCGGCGACCTGTGCGCGGCGGGCGACGAGGCGGCCATCCGGGCCCGCTTCCGGCGCTTCGCCGACGCGGGCGTGACCGACCTGTCCGTCCGCCTGCTGCCCATCGGCAACGGCCGCGACGAACTCGTCGCCTCCAAGCTGCGCACCCGTGACGCCGTCGCCGCGGTCGCGGCGGACCTGCGGTGAACGGTCCGCTGACCGGCCTGCGCGTCCTGGAGGTCGGCCACATCCTCGCCGGCCCGTACGCCACCATGCTGCTCGCCGACCTGGGCGCCCGGGTGACCAAGGTCGAACCGCCGGACGGCGACCTGTCCCGGCAGGTCTCCGACGCCTACTTCGCCAGCCTCAACCGGAACAAGCGCTCGGTCCGCGTGGACCTGTCGGCTCCGGCCGGCCAGGACCGGCTGCACGAGCTGGTACGCGACGCCGACGCCCTGCTGGTCAACCTCAAACCGTCCGCCGTCGAGCGCTTCGGTCTGACCTACGAGGCGCTGAAGCCCTACAACGAGCGCCTGGTGTGCGTGGCCCTCACCGGCTGGGGCATGGACGCGGGCGACCTGCCGGCCTTCGACTACGTCGTCCAGGCGGCCACCGGCGTCGCGGCCATGACGGGCGACCCGGACGGACCGCCCGCGCTGCCCGGCTACTCCTCGGTCGACAACTCGGCCGGAATGGCGGCCGCTTTGGGACTGCTGGCGCAGATCGTCTCCGGACGCGGTGGCCAGATCGAGGTGTCGCTGCGCGACGTGATGCTCTCGCAGCTGAACTACCACGCCGCGGCCTGGCTCAACGACGGCAGGGCCCCGCGCCGCCTCGGAGGCGCCCACGCCCACTACGTCCCCGCCCAGCTTTTTCCCACCGCCGAGGGACACCTGGCCCTCTTCATCACCCACGACGGCTTCTGGCGTTCCTTCGCCGCCGAGGCCGGCATCGAGGGCTACCCGACGATGGCCGAGCGCGCGGCCCGCCGCGAGGAGGTGGTGGCCGCGGTGACGAAGGCGCTCGCCGCGGACTCGGCGGCGAGCTGGGAGCGCCGGCTGCGTCCGCTGGGCGTGCCCGCCGCCGCCGTACGCACGCTGCCCCAGGCGCTCGTCGATTTTCCCGACGCCGTCGTGTGGGCGGGTGAACACCGCCTGGTCGCGAGCCCGTTCCGGATCGCCGGGCACCAGCCGTCGTACGGCCCGCCGCCCGGTCTGGGGGAACACGGCGACCTGCTCTGATGCCGCCCGGTCCGGCGGAAGGGGGCCTGACCCGCGCTCCGGCGGGTCAGGCCCCCGGCCGGTGTCAGGTCCCGTTCGCCGGCTGGTGGTAGGTCCGCCGGCCGACGGTCGTGGTCAGGGTGCCGGTCGCCTGGAAGACCGTGTCCCACAGGTCGATCGTCAGGTGGAAGCCATCGGCGCCCGTCTTCTTGGTGGCCAGTGTCCTGCCGTTCCGCCCGGTCTTGACCAGGTCCGAGCTCCAGTCGAGGGTGGTGAGGGTGGAGCTGTGGCTGACGCGGGTCACGCTCTCGGTGCCGTCCAGGAAGGTCCGGCCGTCGTCCGAGTAGTGCGTGTAGCGCAGTGACACCGTCTTCACGCCGGTCCTGGCGTCGTCCCACACGATGTCGACTTTCGCGCCGCCGGACGCCTTCCCGCGCAGGGTGTAGGTGCCCTGGGGCGGGTAGGGCCGCTCCGGAACCGCGCTGCCCGGGACGTAGGGCGTGCCCCACGGCAGTTCGTCGGAGACCGGCTTCACCGGCCGGGCGCGTACCGGCTCACGCTCGACCAGCTCCGCGAGCATCAGCCGGGTACGGCGGCCGCCCGGCTCCTCGGACACGGGGCAGGGCAGAGGGTTCGCTCCGCCGCAGGCGGGCGCCGACACCAGGCGCTCGTGGTAGACGACCGCCGTACCGTCCGGAGACCAGCGGGGGTCGGCACCCGCGTTCCAGCCCGGGGAGGTGTTCGCGTAGTTGAGCCGCTGGCCCTGATAGCGGCCGCGGTCACCGTGCCGGTCGATGAGATAGGGCTGGAAGAAGCGCCGACCGCCGTTGTTGCGCACGGAGGAGACCGCCGAGGTGCTCAGCAGGTCGGTGATCGGAGGGATGCCGCTCATGCCGGACATGAAGGCCATGCGGTCGCTGCCCCGGGTGTCCAGCGCCACGATCCACCGGTCGTCCGGAGACGAGTCCATGGGGTCGGTGTACTCGGGGTCGGACGTCACCCTGCGGACCTTGCCGGTGCGCAGGTCGGCGGCCATGAGGTCCATGTTGGACGACTCGGCGGGGAAACCGACGTAGAAGACCTCCTTGCCGTCCTTCGAGAAGCCGCGCAGCTCGCCGACGGAGGGCACCGAGGCGTCGAACACAAGCTTCGAGGAGTCCTTGGGGTCGACGTGCACCGGCTGCTCGGTGGTGGCGGGGTCGAACATGCGGGTGACCTTTTCCAGGTCGTAGCGGGGCACCCGCGGTGTGCCCGTCGTGGGGGACGGGTCGAACCTCAGTCGCGCGAAGTAGCCGTACTGGTCGAACCGCCCGGCCGTGATCGAGGTGGCGTTGAATCCGAGGTGCACCTGGTCGGGGTGCAGGCGCAGTTCCCGGATCGTGCTGCCGGCACCCGAACCGTCGGCCTTGGTGTTCCAGCGGATCGGGTGGATGCGCACGCGGGCCGGGGTGCAGGCCGCGGACGCGAGCCGGTGGGGGCCGCAGTCGAGGATGTTCGTCCCCCACAGCACACGCCGGCCGTCGGCGAAGGGCTGCGGGTAGCTGATGTCGGGGTTCATGCCCTGTCTGTTCTCAGGCGGTGTGCCGCACGTGAGGCATTTCCACGCGTCGCCGTCGGGGAAGGTCTTCCCGTCCGTCCGCACGGCGATCAGCTGGCTTCCGCTGTAGACACTCGCCGGGTCGGGCGCGGCCGGGGCGCCGGTGAAGGTCACGTTGGCGGTGACCACACCGCCCTCCGGAAGGAAGCCCCCGGCCCGCATCGTGGCCGCCCAGTCGGCCGACACGCAGCCGGTTCCGCGTGGGTTCACGGCGCGTGTGCAGGATCCGGCCTCGTTCGAGGGGGCGGTCGGCGGCAGCGGCAGCCTCTTCACCGTGATCCGCTCGGGGGCGGGCGGGGGCGGAGCGGCCGAGGAGGCCGGGGCGGCCTGAGCCGGGGACAGGAAGGTGGTGATGCCCACAAGGGCCACCAGGGCGGCAAGGCCTCTGGTTCGCGTACGCATGAGACTCCTTAGGTGGGGGCTACTTCGGTGGGAACCTCAACCCGCCGTCCAGGCGGACCACTTCACCGTTGAGGTAGTCGTTCTCGCACAGGTGCTGGACCAGCGCGGCGTACTCCTGAGGACGCCCCATGCGCCGCGGATGCGGCACCTGGGGCCCCCAGTACGCCTCCAGGCGGTCGGCGCCCTTCCCGTACGCGGGTGTCAGGACGGTGCCGGGAGCGACGGAGACCACGCGGATGCCGAGCGGGGACAGGTCCCGGGCGGCGACGAGCGTCATCGCGCTCACCCCGCCCTTCGCCGCGGCGTACGGCAGCTGGCCGACCTGGCCCTCGTAGGCCGCGATGGACGACGTCGTGACGATCACGCCGCGCCCGCCGTCCTCGCCCCGGGGGGAGGTGCGCGCGATGGCCGATGCTGCCATGCGCATGACATTGAAGACGCCGGTGAGATAGACGTCGACGGTCGTGCGGAACGCGGCGAGGCCCAGGGGGGAACCATCCTTGCCGACCAGCCGTCCCCCGCCGGCCGGGCCGCCGTGGCAATCGACGGCGATCCGGAACTCGCCCGCCTGCCCGGCTGCTTCCATCGCGGCGGCCATCGCGTCCTCGTCCGTGGCGTCGGTGCGGACGTACCGCACACCGAGCTCCTCCTCCAGCGCCTTGCCCTTGTCGTCGGCGAGGTCGGCGACCACGACCCGGGCGCCCGCCGCGTGGAGTCGCCGTACCGTCGCCTCGCCGAGGCCGCCCGCGCCTCCCACCACCAGGGCCGCCGAATCATTGATGCGCACGTCATTCCCCTCCCTTGCGAGCAGCGCTCTGAGTGTATGAGAATGCCATTCTCATGAATATAGCCGTGATCCTGGAAATGGCCACCTCCGCGGGGGACCGGCCGGCCGTCACGGAGAGCGGCCGCTCGCTCTCCGCGGCCGAGCTCCATCACCTCGCACGCCACGCGGCCGACCGCTTCCGTGACCGCACCGCGGTCCTGTACCAGGGCCCGAACCACCTCGCCTACCCCGTCGCCCTGTTCGGCGCGGCCCTGGCCGGAATCCCGTTCGTCCCCCTCAACTACCGACTCGGCGAGGAGCAGTCGCAAGCCCTGATCGCCCGGCACCCCGGTGCCCAAGTGCTGCGTCCGGCCGACCTCGACGCGCTGCTGACCCCGGGGCCGGGCCAGGCCGAAGGGCGGCCCGTCCCCGAGGACCGCGACGCCACCGCCGTGGTCCTCTACACCAGCGGCACCACCGCCGCCCCCAAGGCGGCCCTGCTGCGGCACCGCCATCTGCTCGCCTACGTCTTCAACACCCAGGACTTCGGCTCGGCGGAGGCGTCCGACGCGACGCTGGTGGCTCTCCCGCCCTACCACGTGGCCGGCCTGATGAACCTGCTGACGAACCTGTACGCCGGTCGCCGCGTCGTCTACCAGGCGGCTTTCGGCCCGGCCGACTGGCTGGCCACGGTGCGCCGGGAGCGGGTCACCCACGCCATGGTCGTCCCCACCATGCTCGCCCGGATCACCGACGAGCTCGCGGACGCGGAGGCCGGTGTGCCCGACCTGCGCAGCCTCGCCTACGGAGGAGCGCGCTGTCCCCGCCCGGTGCTGGAGCGGGCCCTGCGGCAGTTCCCGCGGACCGGGTTCGTCAACGCCTACGGGCTGACCGAGACCGCCTCGTCCGTCTGCGTACTGGGCCCCGACGACCACTGGAGGGCGATCACCTCCGACGACCCGGCGGTACAGGCCCGTCTCGGCTCCGTCGGCCGGCCGCTGCCCGGCGTGGAGGTCGAGATCCGCGACGAGCGCGGGACACGGCTCCAACCCGGGGAGACGGGGCTGGTCTTCGTGCGCGGGGAGCAGATCTCCGGCGAGTACGCGGAGCCAGGCGCGAGAGCGGACGGCGACGGATGGTTCGCCACCCGCGACCGGGGCCGCCTGGACGAGGACGGTTACCTCTTCATCGAGGGGCGCGCCGACGACACCATCATCCGGGGCGGGGAGAACATCGCCCCCGCCGAGATCGAGGACGTCCTGCTCCAGTACCCGGGGGTGCGCGAGGCTGCCGTCCTGGGGCTGCCCGACCCGGAGTGGGGGCAGCGCCTGGTCGCGGTGCTGGTCGGAGCCGGTGACCCGGACGAGATCCGCTCCTTCGCCAAGCAGCGCCTGCGGTCGGCCAAGACCCCGGACACCGTCGTCTTCCGCCCCGAACTGCCTCGCACCCCCACCGGAAAGCTCATGCGCCGCACCCTGGTCGCCGAACTGGAAGAGGCCGCCGATGCCTGACGCCGTGCTCGTCGCCGCCCTGCGCACTCCGATCGGCACCGCCTTCAAGGGGAGCCTGCGCGACACGACCGCCCACGACCTGGCGGACCGTGTCGTCACGGCGGTCGCCGAAGGCCTGTCCCCGGACCTCGTGGACGATCTGATCCTCGCCGAATCGCACTACGGCGGTGGCGTCATCGCCCGCCACGCCGCCGTGACCGCGGGCCTGCCGCAGGTTCCGGGGCTCGCCCTGAACCGCCACTGCGCGGCCGGGCTCGCCGCCGTCTCGACCGCGGCGGCCTCGGTACGGGCCGGCATGGACCGCCTGGTACTCGCCGGCGGCGTCAACTCCGCCTCCACCGCGCCCAAACTGTCCTTCCGGGACCGCGAGCGCTGGGTACCGCCCTCGCATCCCGACCGCCCGGACGCCCCCAACCTCGACATGTCGATCACGGTCGGCTGGAACACCGCCGTACGGGAGGGCCTCACCCGGGCCGAGATGGACGCCTGGGCGCTGCGCTCCCACCGCAACGCCGTCCGCGCCCTCGACGAGGGCCGCTTCACGCAGGAGACCGTGCCGGTCGACACCCCGTACGGCCTCTTCGAGGCGGACGAACACCCGCGCCGCGACACCAGCGCGGAGAAGCTGGCGGCGCTCAAGCCGCTTCACCCGGACATCGACGGCTTCTCCATCACGGCGGGCAACGCCTGCGGCGCCAACGACGCCGCGGCGGCCGTGGCCGTGGCCGACGAGCGCCTGGCACGGGAGAGGCTCGGCCTGCCCGTGCTGGCCAGGGTGTGCTCCTGGGCCTCGGTCGCCCTGGACCCGGCCGAGACCGGTCTGACCCCGGTGCGCGCCATCCCCAAAGCCCTGGCACGGGCGGGGATGACCGTCTCCGACGTGGACCTGTTCGAGATCAACGAGGCCTTCGCGTCGGTACCGCTCGCCGCGATCGGCCGCCTCGAACTCGACCCGGACCGCGTGAACGTCAACGGCAGCGGCTGCTCACTGGGCCACCCGGTGGCCGCGACCGGCACCCGCATGGTCGTCACGCTCGTCCACGAGCTGCGGCGCCGGGGCGGGGGAGTGGGCGTGGCGTCGATGTGCGCGGGAGGCGGCATGGGCTCCGCCCTGGTCCTGGACGTGCCCGCGCCGTGACCGTGGCCGGGTGCCGCGGCAGGCAACGGACGCCCGACGGGCGAACGCCGCCTGGCGCGGCACCAGGTCGCGCCCGCAGACTCCCGCCTGCCGTGCGGCGTCGGGCACGCCCTCTCGCCGCACGGGCGAAGCCCCCAGGTGCGTCCAGTACGAGGGCCTCCGCCCGGCACGCCGGGAGCACGCGCCAGACGCCGCGCGGCCCGCCCTCCGGGTGGACGACGGGACCTTGCGGACACGACCCAGCGCTGACCTAGGCCGTGAACCGCAGCAGTGCCTCCTGCGCGTAGGAGGCGAGCAGTTCGCCCCCCGGGGTGAGGACCTCGCCCCGCCCGAAGCACCGCGCGTGCGCGGCGAGCGGACTGTGCTGGCGCAGGAGTACCCAGTCCCCGGTCGCGAAAGGCCGGTGGAACCACACGGTGTGCGAGGTGACGGCCGAGGTGAACGCCCGACCGGCGTCCCTCTGCGTCAGGCCCTCGACGGGCCGCAGGGCGGTGCCGATGAGCGTGAGATCGGTGGCGTAGGCGAGCAGGGCGGGGGCGACGGGACGCGGAGCCTGCGGGATCCGGGTCCAGATTTCGTACCCGGGAGGCTCGGTCCTCGTCGTGTCGAGCTCGGCTGTCGCCCTGGACTCCCAGGGGAGCAGGCCGAGTTCGACGACGTGCTCCGGCTCGGGCAGCGCCGGCACGGGGGGCGTCGTCTGCCGGTCGGGCCCTTCCTCCCACGCGTGCAGGCTCGCGTTCGCCACCGCGATGACGCCGTGTTCCTGGCGCGCGGTGAGCCGTACCGCTGCGAACGTCCGGCCGTTCTGCGGCAGGTCGGTCTCGTAGCGCACCGGCTCATCCGTGTGCCCCTCCCGCAGAAACTGCGTGTGCAGTGACTTCAGCCCCTTGCCCGGCGCGGTGAGCTGGGCGGCGCAGGCGAACTGGGCGAGCAGTTGCCCGCCGAACAGCCGTCGGTACTCGAGCTGTTGTGAGCGGCCCTCGTACGCCCCCGGTCCGCAGGGCGCGAGGTCGAGGCAGCCGAGCAGGTCGTTCCACAGGTCCGTCACGATGGCTCCTCAGAGGTGCACGAGGCGGGGCGCACCCGTCTCACGCAGCAGCACCCGGCCGGCCTCGCGGGTCAGTTCACGCGTGGAGCCGAGCAGCCCGTCGAGCACCAGGGCACGTTTGACGTGCCGGTGCAGCGCGTGCTCGGCGGTGAAACCGACGCCGCCGAGTGCCTGCTGGCAGTGGCGGGCAGCGGTGAGAGCGGCGCGGCCGGCGGTGGCCTTGGCGAGCAGCGCGCCGGTGTGGTCGGCGGTGTCGGTGAACCGCGCTGCGAGCACGGCCTCGGCCGCTTCCAGTGCCACATGCGTCTCGGCCAGCCGGTGCCGCAGCGCCTGGAAGGAGGCCAGGGGGCGGCCGAACTGCTCCCGGTTCAGGACGTGTTCGCGCGCGAGTGTCGCCATGGCCCGTCCGGTGCCCAGGAGCCACCAGCCCAGCGCCCGGCGCCCTGCCGCCACGGCCGCCGCGGGCAGGTCGCCCGGCTCGGCGCCGCGCAGCGGCAGCCCGGGGTCCAGGGTGCCGGCCGGCGCCCCGTCCCCCCGGGCCCACCGCACCCAGGCCCCTCCCGCGTACGGCAGCGGCACAGTTCCTCCGAGGGGGCGGCCCGCAGCCAGCAGGACGACGTCGTTGAGGACCGGAGCCTGGACGCCGGTCTCCCCGAGCAGCCGGAACACCAGCGGGACGGTGGCGTCCGGCTCCTGTACGAGCATCTCCGCCCAGCCCAGTTCGGCCAGGCTCGCGTCCACGTCGGCTCCCCGCGCGTTCGTCGTCAGCGTCTTGCGCAGGGCGTCTTCCAACAGTGCGCGATCGGTTGCGTCCACCGCCTCTCACTCCTTCCCGAGGTCCAGCAGCCGGCGGGCGACGATGTTGCGCTGGATCTCGGCGGTGCCTCCGTAGATCGTCGCGGCCCGTGAGTAGAGGTACTCGGTGCGCCATGCTCCGTCCGGCGCCAGCTCCACGGCCCCGGGCAGGAGGTCCCGCGCGGTGTCGAAGAGCCGCTGCTCGGCGCCGGCGAGCAGGATCTTGTCCACGGAGGTCTCCGGGCCGAGCCGTCCGCCGTCGGCCAAGGCCCGCTGGGTGGCCGCCGAGCGGCAGCGCACGCCGTGCAGGTCCAGCCACACGGTCCCCAGCGCGT
Source organism: Streptomyces sp. NPDC101166 (assembly GCF_044768125.1). NCBI lineage: Bacteria > Bacillati > Actinomycetota > Actinomycetes > Kitasatosporales > Streptomycetaceae > Streptomyces > Streptomyces sp. NPDC101166. Next base: position 924,114 of record NZ_JBIWPF010000001.1, on the reverse strand, counting down.
CCGCGTCCGGCTCGCAGTCGTCGGCCAGGAGGCGGTCGAGCCGACTGTAGAGATGGGCGACGCGGTGCCAGAAGCAGGTGGACCGTTCGTGCGGAAGCAGATCCATCGCCAGGCGCCAGCCGTCACCGGGCGAGCCCAGCAGACGGTCGGCGGGGACCCGTACGCCGTCGAAGAACACCTCGGCGAACTCGTCCACGCCGTGCATGGTGCGCAGCGGCCGTACGGTGACGCCGGGGGAGTCCATGTCGACGAAGAAGGCGCTGATCCCGCCGTGTCCGGGCCCTCCCGTCCGGGCCAGCAGGACGCAGCGGGCCGCGTACTGGGCGAGGCTCGTCCAGACCTTCTGCCCCGTCACCACCCAGCCGTCGTCGTGCGGCACCGCCCTGGTCGACAGGGAGGCCAGGTCACTGCCCGAGCCCGGCTCGGAGAAGCCCTGACACCACTGCTCCTGTCCGCTCAGCAGCCGGGGCACCATGTCGGCGGCCAGCGCGGGCGGCGCGTAGTCGATCAGCGTGGGGACCAGCACCTCCACCATCGACCACAGGCCGGGCTCCGTGAGATCCCGCGAGGCGACCTCTTCGCCCAGTACCGCCCGCAGCACGCTCGGGCCGCCGAGCCCGCCGACCGCGTCCGGCCATCCGTGCCGCATCCAGCCCGCCGCCCACAGCTCCCGCCGGACGCGGGCCAGTTGGGCGACCTGGGCGTCCAGACCGTTGTCCCGGCCGGGGGACAGGTTGTGACCGTCCAGCCAGGTGCCCACCGCCTGCTGGAACTCCCCCGTCCTCATCCGCGGGTGTGCTCGAAGGCGTGCGGGCGGCCCGAGTCGTGGGCGCCGCTGCGGCGGATGAAGGTCATGGCCCGGGTGCGCAGCCGCCAGCCCTTGAGGGTGCGGACGTAGGTGTCGTCGTAGTAGCCGATGCGCATCTCGTGCGCGGAGTGCTCGACGAAGCACAGCGGCTGGGTGCCGGAGGCTGTGTCGCCGTCCAGTTCGATCACCGGCGTGCCTACGAGGAACAGCCCTTTCGGGGCGGCGGAGACGAGCGCCGGGAACCCGTCGAGCGGGTAGGTGTCCCCGAAGGCGCTGTAGCTGCCGTCGGGGGTGAACACGGCGAGCACACGGTCCACGTCCCCGCGGGTCATCGCGACCGCGTAACGGGCGAGGAGCTGTTCGATCTCCACCAGGTCGTCGGTGTCGCTCAAGGGCCTCGTCCTCTCGTCTGTGAACCGTCTGCGGACGGTCTTCGGACCGAGCGAGAATTACATTCTCGCTAGAGGAGTATCACTCCGGATGGTTGCTTCTCCAATAGGGAGAAGCTAATTTCCAAGCCATGGATCAGTTCCTGGCCTTCACGGTCGTGGGCCTGAGCACCGCCGCCGTCTACGCCGTGATCGGCACCGGTCTGGTGGTCACCCACGCCACCACAGGTGTGTTCAACTTCGCCCATGGCGCGGCCGGGATGCTGTCCGCCTTCGCCTACTGGCAACTGGCCGTCGGGTGGGGCTGGCCGGTCCCCCTCGCCCTCGCCTTCGTCCTGCTCGTCCTGGCCCCGGCCTTCGGGCTGTTCGTCGAACGCGTGCTGATGCGGCCGGTGCAGGCCCTCGGCGAGGCCGAACGCCTGGTGATGACCGTCGCGCTCCTCACGGGCTGCATCGCGTTCGCCCGCTGGGTGTGGGACCCCAACACCGCGCGCCCGCTCACGCCGTTCCTCGCCGACCGGCCCGCCCTGCGCATCGGCCCGGCCGCGGTCACCTGGCACCAGGCCATCACCATGGCGGTCGCCCTCGCGATCGCCGGAGCCCTGTGGTTCCTGCTGCACCGCACCCGCGCCGGCACGGAGATGCGCGCCTGCGTCGACGACCGGGCGCTCGCGGGCCTCACCGGCGCGGACCCACTGCGCGCCACCCGCCTCGCCTGGGTGCTCGGCATCCAACTCGCCGCCGTCGGCGGCATCCTCATCGCCCCGGCCGTCGCACTCGACGCCCAGCAGCTCTCCCTGCTCATCGTCAGCGCGTACACCGCCGCCGTGTTCGGCCGCCTGCGCAGCCTCCCGCTCACCTTCCTCGGGGCGCTCGTCGTGGGCCTGCTGGAGGCCTACCTCGCCGGATACCTGCCGCAGAACGACTACCTGCCCGGCCTGCGCCTGGCCGCCCCCGCCCTGCTGCTGTTCCTGGCCCTGCTGGCCTTCCCCCACCGCCGGCTGCGCGGCCGGGGCCGCACCCCGGTTCCCGTCCCCCTCCCCACGGCACGCGGCAGCCTCCTCCTGGCGGGCGCCGTCCTGTTGTTCGCCCTGGTGCTGGTGACGGTCCTGACGGAGGACGCCGTCATCTCCTACGGCACACTCTTCCCGCTCGGCGTCATCGCCCTGTCCTTCGTGCCGCTCGCGGGATACACCGGACAGATCTCCCTGTGCCAGCTGTCCATCGCCGGCATCGGAGCCGTGGTCTGGGGACACCTCGGCGCCCACGGCGAGTTGTGGGCACTGCCCGTAGCCGTCCTGGTCGCCGGGGCCGTCGGCGCGCTGATCGCGCTGCCCGCGCTGCGCCTGTCCGGTATCTACCTGGCCCTCGGCACCGCGGCCTTCGCCGTGGTCCTCGACCGTTGGATCTTCACCCTGCCCTCCTTCGAGGTACTGGGCGTGCGCATCGCCTTCTTCGACCAGGGCTCGGTCGCGGTCACCGGCCCCGACCTGTTCGGCCTGCACCTCACGTCCCCGGCCCAGCTGCTGGTGCTCTCCGCCGCCTGCCTCGCCCTCGCCTCGCTCGGTGTGGCCGCGCTGCGCCGCGGCCGCTTCGGCCGCCGGCTGATCGCACTGCGCGACAGCGAGGCCGCCTACGCCACCCTCGGCGGACGGCTCCTCGCCACCAAGACCGCCGTCTTCGCACTGTCCGCGGGCATCGCGGGGCTGGGTGGCGCCCTGTACGGCATGCAGCTGAAGACCGTCACCGCCGAGCAGTTCAACCTCGTCGCCGGACTGCCCCTCTTCCTGATCGCCGTCATCGGCGGTCTCGGCGCCGTCGGCACGGGACTGTTCACCGGCATCGCCTTCGTCGCCCCGGCGCAGCTGCTGCACGGGGCCGGCCCATGGGCCCACGACGTGACGTCCCTGCTCGTCGCCCTCGCCGGCATGGGCCTCGCCCGGAGCCCCAGCGGCGTACTGGCCCGGATGCGCGCCGAATGGCGGCCGCTGGGCCGGAACCGGCCCCTGTTGTCCGCCCTGCTCGCCGTCCTCGGCGGGTGCTGGCTGCTCGCCGCCCTCGACGTGACGAACGGCCGGCTGCTTCTCACGGTCGGCGTCGTCACCGCCCTGCTGCTGCGCTCCCGTGCGACCGCCCGACGGCAGCCGCCCACCGACATCCCGCCCGAGTGGTGGGGCCTGCGCCGCCCCTGGCGGCCCGACGACGGGGAGGTGCTGAGCCGTGCCACCACTGCTGCGCGCTGAGGGGGTCACCGTCTCCTTCGGAGGCCGCCGCGCTCTCGACGGCGTGTCCCTGAGCGCCGAGGCGGGCCGGATCACCGGCCTCATCGGCCCCAACGGCGCCGGAAAGTCCACCCTGTTCGACGTGGTGTGCGGGCTGCGCCGCCCTCGCGCGGGCCGGGTCCGTCTCGGCGACCGCGACATCACCCGCGAGGGTCCCGCCCGCCGCGCCCGGCGCGGCATGTCCCGCACCTTCCAGCACCTGGAGCTCTTCGGCCGCCTCTCCGTGCGCGACAACCTCCTGGTCGCCGCCGAACTCGGTCCCGGCCGCCGCCACGCCGCCCGAACGGCCGACACGGTACTGGAGCGGCTCGGACTGACCGGCGTGGCGGACGACCCCGCGGACACGCTCCCCACCGGCCTGGCCCGCCTCGTCGAGGTCGGCCGCGCCCTCGTCCTGCGCCCACGCGTCCTGCTCCTCGACGAACCCGCGGCCGGACAGGACGCCGACGAGACGGCTCGGTTCGGCCGGCTGCTGCGCTCGCTGGCCGACGAGGGCACGGCCGTTCTGCTCGTCGAGCACGACATGAGCCTGGTCATGACCGTCTGCGACGACGTGTACGTCCTCGACCTGGGCACCGTCGTCGCGGGCGGCCCGCCCGCCCGCGTCCGGCAGGACCCGAGGGTCCTCGCCGCCTATCTGGGGGAAGCACGGCCATGAGCGGACCCCTGCTGGAGCTGGAGGACATCCACGCCGCCCACGGTGCCATCACCGTCCTGCACGCGGTCGACCTGGCCGTCGAGGCGGGCCGGGTGGTGGCTCTCCTCGGCCCCAACGGAGCCGGCAAGACCACCCTCCTGTCGGTCGCCGCCGGAGTGCACCGGCCCAGCTCCGGCCGGTTGCTGCTCGGCGGCCGGGACGCCACCGGCATCCACCCCCGCGACCTCGCCCGCGCCGGCGTGTGCCTGGTGCCTCAGGGCCGCGGCGTCTTCCCCAACCTCTCCGTGCGAGACAACCTCCGGATGATGACCTTCACGGGCCGCGCCCGGCAGGAGATCGAGGAGAACGCCTACGCCCGCTTCCCCGTCCTCGCGACCCGGCGCGCCCAGCCCGCGGGCACGCTCTCCGGCGGCGAACAGCAGATGCTCGCCCTGGCCCGCGGCCTCGCCACCGACCCGGCCGTCCTCCTCCTGGACGAGCTCTCCATGGGCCTCGCCCCGGTGGTCGTCGCCGAGCTGTACGAACTCGTCGTCGAGATCGCCCGGCAGGGCGTCGCCGTGCTCGTCGTCGAGCAGTTCGCCACGGCCGTGCTGAAGATCGCCGACCATGCCGCCGTCCTCGTCCGCGGCCGCATCCGGTGGCAGGGGCACCCCGACGGCTCCCTGCACGCCGAACTCTCCTCCTACTACCTGGGGAGCCCGACATGACCGCACCTCCCGACGCGCGTGCAGAACGGTTCATCCGCGAACTCGCAGAACTCAAGATCCCCGACCCCGCCGCCGCCCGCGCCACCCTCTGGCTGCGCCTGGGCGGAGGGCTCATGGCCGCCGGGCTCGTGCTGGGCATGCTCGCCTTCCCGCTCGCCCACGCCACCGACAACTCCCTCGCCCAGGGCGACGCGCTCGCCATCGGCCTCGGCGGCATCGCCGCCACCGTGGTGGGCGGAGCCCTGTTCCTGCGCTACTCGCTCACCGGATTCCTGCGCTTCTGGCTCGCCCGCCAGTCCTACGACCTGGACCGGCTCGGGGAGACGCTCGCCCCGCCCGCACCAGCACCCGCACCCGCACACCAAGGAGAACCGCGCCATGGCGTCACCCCCCACCCCGGGCCTGCGCCCCGGTGACCAACTGGCCTCGGTCACCGGCACCACCCGCGTCATCGTGATCCGGGCTCCGCAGCAGGTGACGGGCCCGGTCGAATGCGGCGGCAGCCCGATGCTGCCGGCCCAGGAAGCCCCCGCCCCGCAGCCGTCGGGCCAGGCTCCGGACACCCTCATCGGCAAGCGCTACGTCGACCCGGCCGACACGCTCGAACTCCTCTGCACCGCCTCCGGCGCCGGCCGCCTCACGTACGCAGGAGAGCCCCTGGCGATCAAACCGCCCAAGGCCCTGCCCGCCTCGGACTGATCCGCCCCTCAGCCACAAGGAGTCCCATGGACCGCGACGACATGATCCTCATCAGCGTCGACGACCACATCATCGAACCGCCGGACCTGTTCGCCAACCACCTGCCCGCCCGCTACAAGAAGGACGCTCCGCGTCTGGTCCACAGCGAGGACGGCAGCGACGTCTGGCAGTTCCGGGACGCCCGGATAGGCAACGCGGCGCTCAACGCGGTCGCGGGCCGGCCCAAGGAGGAGTACGGCATGGAGCCGCAGGGCCTGGAGGAGATCCGGCCCGGCTGCTACGACGTCGACGAACGCGTCGCCGACATGAACGCCGGCGGCGTCCTCGCCCAGATGAACTTCCCCTCCTTCCCCGGCTTCTCCGCCCGCCTGTTCGCCACCGAGGACTCCGACTTCTCGCTCGCCCTGGTGCGCGCCTACAACGACTGGCACATCGACGAGTGGTGCGCCGCCCATCCCGGCCGCTTCATCCCCATGGCACTCCCCGCCATCTGGGACGCCGAACTGTGCGCCCAGGAGATAAGACGGGTCGCCGAGAAGGGCTGTCACGCCCTCACCTTCCCGGAAAACCCCGTCCCGCTCGGCTACCCCAGCTTCCACTCCGAGTACTGGGACCCGGTATGGCGGGCCCTGACCGACTGCGGCACGGTCATGAATCTGCACATCGGGTCCTCCGGCCGCCTCGCCATCACCGCGCCCGACGCGCCGCCGGACGTGATGATGACCCTCCAGCCCATCAACCTGGTGCAGGCGGCCGCGGACCTGATGTGGTCCCGCGTCCTCAAGGAGTACCCGGCCATCAGGATCGCGCTGTCGGAGGGCGGCACCGGCTGGATCCCGTACTTCCTGGACCGTCTCGACCGCACCTACGAGATGCACGCCACCTGGACCCTCCAGGACTTCGGTGGCAAGCAGCCCTCGGAGATCTTCCGCGAGCACTTCCTGACCTGCTTCATCAGCGACCCGATCGGGGTGAAGCTCCGTCACGACATCGGCATCGACAACATCTGCTGGGAGGCCGACTACCCGCACAGCGACTCGATGTGGCCCAACGCCCCCGAGGAACTCCACGAGGTGCTGACCGCGCACTCCGTGCCGGACGTCGACATCGACAAGATGACGCACGCGAACGCGATGCGCTGGTACTCCTTCGACCCGTTCACCCACGTCCCCCGCGAACAGGCCACCGTGGGCGCGCTGCGCAGGGCCGCGGGGGACCACGACGTGTCCGTCAGGTCCCGCAGCCGCCAGATCATCGCCCCCGCCGAGAAGCTGGCCGTCTACCGCAGGAAGGCTGAGGCCGCGCTCGCCGCCGCGCAGCAGAAGGGGGGCTGACCGGCGGACGCAGGCGGCGGCCGGCTCCGGCGGCCCGCTCTGGCCGGCCGAGTCGCCGGCCACGGCGGGCGGGCCTCAGCCGCGCCGTTCCCTCGCGCGCACCAGGCCGGTCTCGTAGGCGATGACGACGAGCTGGGCACGGTCGCGGGCGCCGAGTTTGGCCATCGCCCGGTTGGCGTGGGTCTTGACGGTCACGGGCGTGACGAAGAGGCGTTCGGCGATCTCGTCGTTGGCCAGGCCGGAGCCCACCAGGGTCAGCACCTCCCGTTCCCGGGGGGTCAGGGTGGCCAGGCGGGCGGCGTCGACGAAATCGCCGGGGGAGGGCTGGGCGAGGACACGGGCGATGAGGCCCTTGGTGGCCGTCGGGGAGAGCAGTGCCTCTCCGCCGGCCACCAGGCGGACGGCGTCGAGCAGTTGAGCCGGTTCGACTCCCTTGCCCAGGAATCCGCTCGCCCCCGCCCGCAGGGCCTCGATGACGAGGTCGTCCTCCTCGAAGGTGGTCAGGACGAGGACCTTCACCCCGGCCAGGTCCTCGTCCTGGGCGATCAGCCGGGTCGCCTCGATACCGTCGACCTCGGGCATCCGGATGTCCATGACCACCACGTCGGCGCGCTCGGCCCGGGCCAGCCGGGCCGCCTCCCGTCCGTTGGAGGCCTCCGCGACGACGTCCATGTCGGGCTGTGCGTCGATGAGCAGCCGGAAGGTGCCGCGGAGCAGGGCCTGGTCGTCGGCGAGCAGGACGCGAATGGACATGGACGGTCTCTTCCTCAGGGGGCGTCAGGCAGGGAGGGGGCGAGGGAGAGCGGCAGGTCGGCGACGACCTGGAAACCGCCCTCCGGCCGGGGCCCGGCGGTGATGGTACCGCCGATGGCGATGGCCCGCTCGCGCATCCCGATCAGGCCGTGGCCGCCGCCCGCGCCCTTCGGCGTACCGGGGCGCCCGTCGTCCGTCACGGTGACCCGCAGCGCGTGCACGCCGTAGTCCAGGACCACCGCGGTCCGGGTCGCGGACGCGTGTTTGTGCGTGTTGGTGAGGGCCTCCTGGATGATGCGGTAGGCGGTCAGTTCGGTGGCCGGCGCCAGGGGCGAGGGAGCCCCGGTCCGGGCCACCCACACGGACAGCCCGCTCGCCTGGAACCCGCCGACCAGAGCGTCGAGATCGGCCAGACGCGGGATGGGTGCCCGCGAGCCCGGCGCGTCGTCGGGCTGACGCAACAGGCCGACGGTGGCCCGCAGTTCGTCGAGCGCGGCGCGGCTGTTGTCCTTGATGTGGGCGAGCGCCTCGTACGCCTGGTCGGGGTTGGCGCGCATGAGGTGGTGAGCCACGCCGGCCTGGGCGTTGACCAGGGTGATGTGGTGGGCGACGACGTCGTGCAGGTCGCGCGCGATGCGCACGCGTTCCTCCGCGACCCGGCGCCGGGCCTCTTCCTCCCGTGTGCGTTCGGCGTGGTCCACACGTTCCCTGGCCGCCGCGAGGCTCTGACGGCGGTTGAGGACGGCGCGGCCGAGCGCGGTGGCTGCGAGTGCGAAGTCGAACCGCAACAGGCTGGCCCCCGCCACCACGGACTCCGCGTGTGTCGCGGCGTAGACACCGGTGATCGCCACGGCCGAGACGGAGCCGACGATCCACGCGGTGCGCCGGCTGCCGAGGAGGGCCAGGGTGTACAGGGCGATCAGGCTCGCCGCCGGGGTCGGCGCGATGTGCGGGGCGACGGCCATCAGCGTGAGGTCGCCCGCCACCGTGAACAGGGCCACGCCCAGCGGCCAGCGGCTCCGGAAGGCCAACGGCACGCAGGACAGCGCCGTCCACACGACATCGTGCCAACGAGGCTGCTGCCAGCCGTGCTGACCGGCGGCGGTCGCCCCCGCGGCGATCACGAGCAGAGGCACCGCGGGCAGGACGTCGGTGATCCGGTCATGACGGGCCAGCCACTGTCGCCACATCATGGGCAGTTCCATTCTCTCACTCTAAGCAGCGCCGGCCGGTGGAAGGCGAGGTCACCCGCCTTCCACCGGCCCGCGTGCGATGTCGGTCCGTCGTGCTGGAGGTCAGCGGGTCAGGCCACTGGTCTGAGGCTCCTGCACCGCGTGCAGCAGCAGCGTGGGCTCGTCGGCGGGGCCTTCCACGGAGACGTTGGGCAGGGCCTTGTCCAGGCGGCGGGGCAGCCACCAGTTGGCCCGTCCGCACAGGTGCATCAGCGCCGGTACGACGACCATGCGGATCAGCAGGGCGTCGACGGCGACGGCGACGGCGAGGCTGACGCCGAACTCGGAGATGACGCGCATGCCGCCGAAGACGAAGGAACCGAACACGCAGACCATGATGGTCGCGGCGACGACGATCACCTTGCCGGTCTCGGCCTGTCCGACCCGGACCGCGCGGTGGCTGTCGCCGGTGTGCGTCCACTCCTCGCGCATCCGGCTGACCAGGAAGACCTGGTAGTCCATGGACAGGCCGAACATGATGCCGACGACCAGGATCGGCACGAACGACTCGATCGGTCCGCCGGCCCCGAGCCCGAGCGCTCCGGCGCCGAAGCCGTACTGGAAGACCACCACGATCGCGCCGAAGGCGACCCCGATGCTGAGGATGTTGAGCAGTGCGCCGACCGCCGGGATGAGCAGGCTGCGGAAGGCGACGGTCAGCAGCAGGAATCCCAGGGCGGCGATCACCAGCACGAAGATCGGAAGCTTGCCCATCAGGACCGAAGCGAAGTCGTCGTTGCTCGCGGTGACACCACCCACGTAGACCTTCATCGACGTCCCCTGCTCAGCCTCGGGGATCACGTCGTCCCGCAGGTGATGGATGAGGTCGGACGTGGCCTCCGACTGCGGGGAGGTCGTCGGGACGACCTGGATCACACCGACGGTCTGCCCGTCCTTCATGGGCGCGGCGTTGGCGTCGGCGACACCGTCGACCTGCTCGAGAGCGGTGACGAGCTTCGCCTCGGCGGCCTTGTCGGCGGCGGTGGGGGCCTGGACGGCGAGCACGAGGGGGCCGTTGAAGCCGGGGCCGAAGCCGTCGGCGATCATGTCGTACGCCTGACGGTTCGTCGAGGTCGTGGGCAGGTTGCCGTCGTCGGACGCCCCCAGGCGCAGCGACAGCGTCGGCAGCGCGAGAGCGGCGAGCACGGCCAGGGCGACGACACCCAGGGTCTTGGGCCGCGCCTGGACGCGCTCGGCCCACCGGTGCCACAGCCCGCCGCGCCCGGAGGACGGGCGGCTCGCCCGACCAGCCGTGCCGTGGCGCTCCTTCTTGCTGAGGACGCGCGGGCCGATCATGCCGAGCAGCGCCGGGAGCAGGGTGATGGCGGCCAGCACGGTCAGGACGACGGTGACGGCCGCGCCGATCGCCATGCCGTTGATGATGCCGACGTTCAGGGTGAGCATGCCCAGCAGCGCGACGACGACGGTCAGACCGGCGAACACCACGGCCCGCCCGGAGGTGTTGAGGGACTTGGCGACCGACTCGGCGACGCCCATGCCCGCCATGAGGTTGGCGCGGTGGCGGTTGACGATGAAGAGCGCGTAGTCGATGCCCACGCCCAGACCGATCAGCGAACCCAGGGTCAGTGTGGTGTCGGAGAGCGTGATGACGTGGCTGAGCAGCATCACCGCGACCGCGGAGGTGCCGACACCGACGACGGCCGTGAGGATCGGCAGCGCCGCCACCCAGATCGCCCGGAAGACGAACAGCAACACGACGAAGGCGAGGACGATGCCCATGGCGTCGGCTACCGCGTTGGGTTCGGGGTTGACGGTGAACGCCTGCCCGTTGAGGGCGATGTGCAGGTTCTCCGACTCCGGGCCGGTGGCGAGTTCCTTCACATGGTCGACCTGGGCGTCCTCCACGTCCCGGTCGAACGCGACCGAGGCGTAGGCCGTCCGACTGTCCTTGCTGATCTGTCCCTGGCCGGCCGGCGTGTAGGGGCTGGTCACCCCGGCGACGCCCGGCGCCTCGGCTATCTCCTTCAGGGTCTTGGTCATCGTCTGCTCGGCGGCGGGCTCGGTGACCCTTCCGCCGTTCACCTGCCAGACCACCCTGCCGCTCTTGCCCGCCGCGCTGTTGGAGGCCTGCTGGAGCAGTGCCGTCGCCCGGGCTGAGTCGGTGTCCTGCGAGGTCGGGCTGTTGCCGAAGGCGCTGCCGGCCGCACCGACTCCGGCACCGAGAGCGAGCAACAAGCCCACCCAGACCAGGACGACGGCTAGCCGGTGCCGGTGGCACCAGCGGGCGAGAGAGGACATCGACGAGCCTTTCGAGGGGACTGCCATGTGCGTGTGGGCCGACGATCTCGACCCACCCGAACAGTCGCAGTTCTCCGGCCTCTCGTCGTTGGCCGTACGCAGGCTCTTTCGTCTACTGCGATCGCAGCAGATCGGCGGCGACCGCTCGGCAGCGAAACGGGAGCGCCGCAGTGCCGGGCGATGTCGCGCAGCTCGGTGGTGTCGATGATGTGGGCCCGTGAGGGGAAGACGTGGTGGAGCAGGACATCGTGGACTTCGGTGTCCGGGTCGGCGACACCGTCAGCCAGGACGTGGAGCCGGTAGTCGCCGTCGGCCGCGTCGATGACGGTGGACAGGACGGCGCCACTGGTGCTGATGCCGGACACGACCAGAGTGGTGATGCCACGCTCGCGTAGTTGCTGGTCGAGGTCGGTGGTGGACATGCCGCCGTAGCGGGTCTTGCGCACGACGATGTCGCTGTCCTGAGGGGCCAGGCGCTCGTGGATGGCAGCGGCAGGCGCCTCGTGGTGCATGACGCGGTGTCGGGCCAGCGGGGCGAAGGACTTGTTGGAGGCTGGGATCGCGTCCCAGTCGGTACCGGTGAAGCCGACGCGTACGTAGGCGATGGTGCCGCCGTTTGCGCGGACGTCGACGACGGCCCCTTCCACACCACCGAGCAGCGCGTTTCGGTCCTCGCCTTCGGGCACAAAGGCCAGGATCGCGGGCTGGTGGTCCATGACGAGAAGAGCGGTGCGGGCGGGGTCAAGCGCGGGGGCAGTGCTCCCGGGAGTTCTCCTTGACCGGTGGTGTGCCAGGTCGACGCGGACACGCGTCGGCGGACCGGCTGCGGCCTGCGGGTGGCAAGTTGTGGTGCCTCATGAGTGGCTGCGGGACAGTTCCGGCTCGTGCTGTGACGTCTGGTCGTGTCGGGGAAGCAGGAGCGGTGTGGTCAAGATGAGCAGTCCTGCGACCGTGAGAGCGGTACGTGGGCTGGTGGCGTCGGCGAGCAGCCCGGCGAGTGCGGTGAGGACGGCGATGGACGCCTGCTGGCCGATCGACCAGGCCGACAGGGTGCGGGCGACGAGATGCTTTGGGGTGTGCTCGAGCCGGTAGGTGGCGAGCACCGGGCTGTACAGGCTCATGTTGATGATGATTGCCAGCTCGACGGCGATCACGGTGACGAGGCCGACGACGCCGGGACGGACAAAGGCCAGGCCGATCAGCCAGATGGCGCGCAAGGTGCCGACGGTCCGGAACCAGTGCCGGCCGAAGCGAGCCACGACACGACGGGCCAGCCGCGAGCCGATGAGTCCGCCGAGACAGGGGGCGGCGAAGGCGAGGGCGTACTGCCAGGGCGGGAACCCGAACTGGCGAAGCAGGACCACGGCGAGCAGCGGCTCGGTGGCCATGATCAGCCCGGCGACGAGCATTTGGTTGAGGTAGAGGGCACGCAGACCGGGGTGGCCCATGAGGTGTCGCCAGCCGTCGAGCAGTGCGCTCGCCCGGACCGGGCTCTTGTCGGTCGTTCGCTGCGCTTCTTCCTGGCCGCGGATCGCGGTGATGCCCAACGCGGAGAGCAAATGGCTGAGCGCGTCGGCCACCACGGTGGTGACCGGCCCGAACAGGCCGATCGCCGCCCCGCCCAGCGGTGGCCCCACTGCGATGGAGCTCCAGTTCGTGGACTCGAACCGCGCGTTGGCGATGAGCAGGTCGTCCGGCCGCACGAGGGCCTTGAGACAGGCGCCGCCGGCCGCATTGAACGCGATCTTGGCTGCGGCGACCACGGCGGAGACCACGAGCAGTTGGACGAAACTGAGCCATCCGAAGGCGTAGGCGACCGGGATGGTCGCCATGGCCGTGAACCGGGCCAGGTCCATCATGATCATGACTGGGCGCTTGTGCCGGAACTCCACCCATGGCGCGAGCGGCACCGCAATCAGCGCACCCACCGCAGGTCCCACCGCCGACAGGGCGGACACCTCGGCGGGTCCGGCATGCAGCACCAGCACGGCGATCAGCGGCAAAGCCCCGAACCCCAGCCCGGACCCATATGCGCTCACCGCATATGACGCCCACAGCCAGCCGAACTGCCGACCCAACCGTCTCCTGCCCACCACGCTCAGCGCACTCCCTTTGAGGCCCCACCGGAACAAACTGACGTTGACCATGGAGAGATAAGCGGGCAGGACAACAGCAGGTCAAACAACTGACCTGCCGGCAATCCACAACAATCAGTTGTTCACTAAGGTGGGTCGGCGTGGATCTCGAAGCAGTGCGTACCTTCGTCGCCGTCGCGGAAGCGGGCCAGTTCCAGAAAGCCGCCGCCGACCTTTCGATCACCCAGCAGGCCGTCTCCAAACGCATCGCCGCGCTGGAGCGCACCCTCGGCGTGCGATTGTTCACCCGTGCCCCACGCGGAGCTGAGCTCACCATCGATGGTCAGGCGTTCCTGCCCCACGCACGCGAGCTGCTGCGCGTCGCCGAGCGTGCAGGCGCGTCCGTGCGCCCCGGCCACCGTCCGCTTCGCGTCGACGTGATCGCCTCGCGCAGCGCGCAGTCGAGCCTGATGCGCGGTTTCCATCGCGCACACCCCGAGATCGACCTCGACGTGATGATGCTGTTCGACATCGAGACCGCCGTCACCGCCATTCGCTCCGGTGCGATCGACGCGTCCTTCCGCGCCGTCGCCGCGCCAGGCCGACCCCTCCCCGAGGACATCGAGTCCATCCGGGTGCTCGACGAGCCGCTCCAGCTCCTCACCGGCCCCGCCCACGCATTGGCAGGCGCCCGGTCCGTGACCGTCGCCCAGCTCACCGGGCACCGGATCTGGATGCCCGGCATCGCCCCCGGTACCGAGTGGGGCGCCTACTACGACGACCTCGTCGCCGAGTTCGGCCTCACCATTGAGGTGACCGGCCCCAACTTCGGCTCCGACGCGCTCCTCGACACCATCTCCGACACCCCGGCCCTGGCCACCTTCATGGGCGAGCACACCCGCCTCATCTGGCCCGCTGACCACGGCCTGCGCCGCATCCCGGTGACCGACCCGACGCCCGTCTACCCGCACTCGCTCCTCTGGCACCGCGACAACCCCCACCCGGCGCTGGCCACCCTCCGCACCCACCTCGCCGCCACGACGGCCGACCACGACGCCGCCGGCACCTGGGCACCGGGCTGGGTGATTCCGCGCTGAACGGCCCCTTTCCTGCCGGTCCTGATGCTCTCGAGGGAGTGGTTGCATTCGGCCGGGAGTGCGATGCGGCACTCGGACGCCCGGGGCTTGGTGAGGAGATGCGTGAGGCCGCCGGTGCGGGTGCGCTGGACCGGCGAGCGGGTCGGGGGCCCGGCGAACCCGACGCAGGCCCACGGCATCGGCGTGCGTTCCCACAATGGTCGGGTAGCCGAGCAGGCGAGGCCAAAGGAGAGCGATCGGGGGTCGTACGGTCGACCTCAGTTCCGCACGATGCGCCACCGGTTGTCGGCCGTGCCGTTGTCCGAGTCCTGGACCGCGAACGCGCCGGCGGCGGTGGAGTTGTTCGCGATGGCGAGCAGCTTGCCGCTGTTCCCGTTGCGGATCTTGTAGGTGCCGTCTCCCTGGTCGAGCAGCGTCCATACGTGGTCGGCCGTGCCGTTGTCCGACCACTGCAGGACCGTCGCACCGTCCGTCGTGGACATGTTCTGGACGCCGAGCACCTTGCCGCTGTGCGCGTTGCGGAAGCGGAATCCGTTTCCGTCGGGGATCATCTGCCAGTTGTGGTCCGCGGTACCCGAGTCGTTCCACTGCAGTGCGCGGCCGCCGTCGGCCGTGGACATGTCCTGGATGCCCAGAACAAGACCGCTGCCCGCGTTGGCGAGACGCACAGTGCTGGTGTCGCTGACGTTCCAGTAGACGGTGTAGTTGTGGCCGTGTGCGTCGTGGAACGGTCCCAGGTTGACGGTGGAGCCGTTGGCGGTGGCGGTGAAGGCGAGCGAACTGCTGCTGGTCCGTGAGATCGAGGAGGTGTTGAGCGACGGGAGTGAACTGAGCGCAGTGTCACCGTAGTTGCCGGACAGGACCACCGGGCCGTAGGTGATCGCGGCGACGCTCGCGTTGTCGTTGGCCGCTCGCATGACCACTCGCATGGGCAGGCGGACGGTTACCGTGTCGCCGGAACTCCAGGAACGGGTCAGGGTGGCGTAGCTGCCGGGCGTGGTGGTGATGTTCTGCGCGGTGCCGTTCACGCTGATGGTGGCCCCGACGGTCCAGCTCGGGATGCGGACGCGCATCGCCCAGGTTCCACTGACGTTGCCGGTGACCTGCAAGGTCGTGGTGTCGCTGACCGGGTACGACGTGGTCTGCGTGACGGTGATTCCGCGCTCTGACCAGTTGAGCACCGAGGGCACGAAGAGGTTCACGATCAGCGTGTTGTCGTTGCGGTAGTAGATGGAGTCCATCAGCCTGGTGTGCATCTCCAGGCCCGTGCCCTGGCAGCACCAGAAGGTGCCGTAGTCGGTGCTCCAGGTGCCGCCGCCCCACGCCGGGCCCACACCGCGCCGGCCTCCCGGGTTGAGCGGGGTGAAGTAGGTGACGTGGCCGTGTTCGTCGGCCGGATTCTGCTGGCCGATCATCTGGTTGAGCCATGCCCGCTCGTAGTAGTCGAACAGCGCGGCCCGGTTCGGGGCCAGGGCGAACAGTTCCCGAGTGAGGGTGAGCATGTTGAAGGTGTTGCAGCTCTCGCAGGTGTCCTTGCTCAGGTAGCCGGCGACGGCGTTCGGGGCGCGGAAGTGCTCCGCCTGGCTGTTGCCGCCGATGGCGTAGGTGTGTGCGTCGACGGTGATGTTCCAGGCGTTGGACGCGATGTCCCGGTAGCGGGTCGTGCCGGTGGCCTTGTACTCCCGTGCGGCCCCGATCCACTTGGGCACCTGGGTGTTGGCGTGCAGTCCGTTGAGCTGGTCCCGGCCGGACGCCAGGGGGTCGAACACCGCGGCGTGGTCGAACCGCTGGGCGACGGTGAGCCACCGCGCGTCGCCTGTCTGCTGGTGGAGGTCGGTCAGCACGGCGTTCATGCCGCCGAACTCGGTTCCCAGCATGGCCTGCATCTGCTGCCCGCTCAGCCGACCGGTGCGCAGGTCGACCCACCCCGCCAGGGCGAGCAGCACGTCCCGGGCTTGCGTGCTGCCGATGTGGCGCCATGCGTCCAGCAGACCGGCGAGGGTCTTGTGGATGGTGTAGTACGGCACGTTGCCGTTGTTCAGGGTTCGTTGTTCGAGCGCGGTGAAGTCGGACTCCGGATAGCCGGAGAGGTAGCCGGCGTTGTAACCGGCTGCGCTGTTGTTGGCCTGACATCTGGCCAACTCCGCCACCATGGTGGTCGCCTTGTCCCGGCAGGTGGTGTCCCCGGTCACCGCGTACAGCTGTGCCCATGCCGTGAGGAAGTGCCCTTGCACGTGGGTGCGGAAAGGAAACGTCGGCGCGTCCCAACCTCCGTTGGCCGCTGCGCCGTTGGTGGACAGCCGATGGTTTGCTCGGAAGTTGTACAGCAGTCGGTCGACGTCGACGGACCGCAGGTAGTTCCGCGTACGGTTCTGGTTGCCGAGCCACCGGCTCGCGGTGAGCTGGACCTGACCGAGTGTGAAGGGGTGCGCCAAGACCCCGATGTCGGCCCTTGCGGGAGGGACGGCCGCGCGGGCGGGGGATGCGCCGACCAGGGACCCGGTGGCAGAGGCGGCGGCGGTGGCCCCGGCTGCTTGCAGCAGGCGTCGCCTGCTTAAGGAGGAGGACATCTCTAACCTCTCGGTGAGGGATGGGTGACTGTCTGGTCGTCGACGCGTTCGTCGTCGATGCGTTCGCTGTCCCTTGGTGGGGCGCCATACGTCACGGGGTGTCTGCTGCCGATGTGGCGCCTCAGGTGACAGGCCGGCGACAACACCGGCGGAGCCGTCAGCGGCGGACGCGGCGCAGCCCTGCATCGCAACGCGGCCGGGGCGCGTCGGGGTCTCGACCGCATCAGCCGTGTCAACAGATACATGGGATGGATTAACGGATACGAACGGTGCCACTGTCCAGTCGTGCGACACGGAATGTTGGCTACTCCGGGATGTGCTTCCAATCGGCATGCTGAGCGTTGGCCAGACATCGGGCGGCGGACGGCCAGCCGTTGTTGCCCGCCGAATCCGTGAGAGCGGCGACGGAGGTGACGTCATCACCCGTCTCGCCGGCTGGAAACTCGGCGGCCGGCCCACCTGGCACCTGACGCACCCCGCAGTCCTCGCCTGCCGTGACTGCGGCGCGGCCACGACGCTCCTGTTCACCGTGGCCGGCGACGATGAGGCAGGGGTGGTCGTCGGCCGCTGGGGAGGCCTGCGCATCTTCGTCTGCCCCGCCGACGTCCGGCACGCCTTCCAGGGGGACCTGTACTGACGCCGTGGAGTGCGAGGAGGGCGCACGAGCAGGCCCGGTCGTGGCGCCGCCGTCAGCCCCGCCGAAGCGCTGACAGGTCTCGGCGCGGAGCCCCGCACGATCAGGCCGTGGGCGCGGTCGGGATGCCCCGTGATGGGATGGGCCCCGTGAACGACCTCTCCCTGCGCGAGCACATCGACGAGTACTACGACACGGTGCCGCTGCACTTCGCGGAGGCCGAAGTGCTGGGCCCTTTCAGGCTGTTCCGGCGCAAGGAGGCAGGCGCCCCGTACTACGGCGGCCCGCACCACGCCCGCCCGGCTTCGGCGGGGCGCCTGCGCGTGCCCTCCGTCTCCGACATCGACCTGGTGCGCGCCCGGCAGCGCGAGCTCGGCGTACCGGAGGCCTTCGAGTGGCTCGCCGAGGTGACGCCGTCGTTGCGCCAGCGCATCGAGGCGGCCGGACTCCCGGTGGCGGAAAGGCCGTTGATGGTGATCGATGCGGACCGCCGACCGTCGCCGCAGCCCGTCCCCGACGGCGTCACCGTCCGTGCCGTTGACGCCGACGATCCCTCCCTGCCGGCCGTACTCGCCCTGCCCGGCCTTGCGTTCGCGGACGAGGGCACCGCTGTGGGCCCAGCGGGACCCGCGGAACTCGCCCGGGCAGCCGAGCGACTGCGGGCGGACGGCACGGTCGCCATGAACAGGCCTTTTCTGCGCACCGGCCGTAAGGCCCTCGTCGCCGCCTTCGCACCGGACGGCACCCCTCTCGCCGTGGGGCACCATCACCCGGCGGCCTGCGCCACGGAGATCGGCGGCATCGGCACGCTTCCCGCCGCCCGACGGCAGGGGCTCGGCGCCGCCGTCATGGCGGCCCTGGTGGCCCACGCCCGCGACCACGGCGTGCCCACCGTCTTCCTCGCCTACGCCGACGAGGCCGTCGCGCGCATCTACGCCCGGCTCGGTTATCGTCCGGCCGGTACCACCCTGCTCATCGCCAACCAGCCGGCACGCGGGCAATAGGGCCACGAAGACCCGCCCCGGGCCAGGGGCGGGTTCAAGCCAGTCGTGTGCTCGGCCCACCGAGGGACCGCAGGAGCGTTAGCGTGTCATGCCTATGACAGTGAAGGGATGACGGTGCACATGAACGGATCCGCCTCCAACAGGCCGGCCCGTGCGGGCCTCGCACTGGGCGCAGCCCTGGTGTCGGCGATGCTCTGCACGCCGGCGACCGCGGCTGCCCCCGAGGAGGCCGGCAAGGGCCCGGGTGCGGCCGCCACCACGCCCGCACACGCGGAACGGGCCTGTCCTGTCGTGTACTTCGACCTGGGGGAGACCCTGGTGCACACCGCCGACGACGGCAGCACCACCTACCTGCCCGGGGCGGCCTCATACCTGCGGAACCTGCGGGGACGCCACATCAGGGTCGGCCTGATCACCAACGTCCCGCCCTCCTGGGGCACGACCGACGCTGAACGCGCCGCCCGGCTCCGGACCGAGGTCGACGCGACGTGGCGGGGCCCGGTGCCCTTCGCTTGGGCGGACTTCGGCGACCGGATCCGTACGCCGCGCACCGAGGCCGAACGCAAGCCGTCCCCGGTCCTGTGGCAGCGCGCCAAGGACGACTCAGCCGGCTGCCGGGTCGTCTACCAGGCGGAGACCGCCCAGGAGGTGTCCGTCGCCTCGTCGCTGGGCTTCGTGTCGTACCAGGTCGGTCGGCCGAAGCGGCCCGTGTTCCTGCCGGCGGGACTGGTCGAACTCCTCGGCCGTCGCCACGGCTGATCACCGTCCCGGTCCCTGCTACGGCCGTAGCCGCAGCAGGGACCGCCCCGTCGTCGTACGCCCTTTCCGATCACCCGGCCGTCACGTCGTGCGTGGTCTCCGGGCGGCCTCGCCCGGTTCGAGGGCCCCCTCGCGGCCGGGCTCTCCCGCCGCGTCCGCGTCCGCCGGGTCGGGAGCACCGTCGCCCACCCCCGCTGACGCGGTGCCGGCTCCCGGGCCGCCCGCCTGCGACGGCATCGCCCGATCCCCGCCCTGGCCGGTACGGTCGACCACCCCGCTGCGCAGCAGCAGTTGGAAGACCCCGAGCAGCACCGCGGTGGCCAGCGCGCTGTGCCACAGCAGGGCGTCCAGATGCCCGGCCGACAGGTACGCGCCCACGGCGATCGCGGCCAGCGCACACACGGCGCGGTCCACGATGCTCTCCACCGACAGCAGGGTGGCCCGCGGTGCATGCGCGGGGACCGCGTCATTGACCAGTTTGCGCTGGACGGGGAACGCGAACCCGGTGGCGGCGGCGAACAGGCAGAGCAGCACGACGACGGTCCACGGCCCGCCCAGGGTCATGGCCGCCAGGGCGCCCGCCAGCGCGAGGCTGAGGACGGACACCCAGGCGACCGGCGGCAGTCTGCGGCTGAGCCATTGGGGTCGGGCGGACGCCACCGCCTCCGCCACGGTCATCGCGGCCAGCACCCCACCGTGCGAGGCCTCGCCGATGCCGTGGTCCAGCAGGATCGGCTGGAAGAGGTTGACCTGGCAGATGCGCGACAGCGTGAAGACCGCCACGCCCTGCACCATCACCAGGGCCAGCCACGGTGAGGAGGCGACGCAGCGCAGCGCGGTTCCCGCGTCCCGCAGGAAGGCGCCGCCCCGGCGCCCGCCGCTACCCCGGCCCGTGTCCGCGCCGGCTTCCGCTCCGGCGAGGCGGGGCAGCAGCACGGCGCAGACGAGGGAGCCCGCCGCACTCACGGCGCTGAGCACGTACGGGGCCGGGTGGGCGAGAGCCATCAACGGTCCGACCAGCGGCCAGCACAACACTTTCGCCGCCAGCCCAAGTGCCCGCGCGGTGCCCTCCGCGCGCAGATAGTGCTCGTCGCACCGTTCCGCCCGCAGTCCGTCGTACAGGTAGGCGCTCGCCGCGCCCGAGGTGAGCGACCGGCCGGCGGCGATGGCCAGGAAGTGGACGAGGAACCCCGTGTAGGAGGCGCTGACGACCGGGGCCAGGTTCGCGGCCGTCATCACCACCGCGCCGGCCCGCAGGCAGTTGCGGGTGCCGATCCGGTCGGCGATCAGCCCGGTCGGGATCTCCAGCAGGCAGAAGGCCACGTAGTAGATGCTCTGGATGCCGAAGATCTGCCCGTCCGAGAGGCCGGCCGCCTTCTGGTAGGCGTAGAACACCGGCATCCACCACAGCAGGTTGAACAGCAGCTGGAAGCCGTAGTTGAGCCGGATGATCCGGCGGGCGGTGTCGGTCAGGCCCGTGCCCGCTCCGGTGCCGGGGCGAGGCCGGCCGGGAAGCGCCCTCACAGCGCGTAGGGGCGGATCTGGACCAGCCGGAAGTCGCCCTGCTCGGTCATCAGCCACTCGATGTCGAGGGGCTTGTCCACGTCGGCTTCGCTGAAGTGGGACTGCAGGAGCCGTCCGGTCAGGGACAGGTCGGCGAGCCGGGCGCGGACGGCGGCGGACAGCCCCTGGTTCCACGATCCCAGCGCGACGGTACGGCCGCCGCCCTCCACGGTGTTGTACAGGTACTGCTGCGGCAGCACCGTCCCGTCGACGACCTGCTCCGGCGAGCCCGGGGAACAGTTGAGGTAGACGTTGCGGAAGTCCTCCCGGCGGGTCGGGTTGCAGGTCACGAGGACGCCGCCCAGGGAGGCGGGCACGTACTCCTGGATGATCACGCCCATGTAGGTGTCGTCGAGGGAGATGCCGACCTGGTGGCGCAGCCGCACGCTGCGGGGCGACACGAGGGAGGCCCACACCTGGCGTACGGCGTCGAGGAGTTCACCCGTCCCATGGACGGTGGTGACGGAGTCGTAGACGCCCGCCGCGGAGAACCCGGGGAGGTCCTCGGCGTTGGAGGAAGAGCGCACCACCAGTCGTCGGCGCGTGGCCGCCGCCGCGGGAAAGGCCTGGTCGATCTGCCGGGTGACCGACTCGGGGACGGGGATGTGCCGGATCAGGTGCTGCAGGTGCAGGCACAGCGAGTCGAGGACGTCGGTGGCGTCGAGTTCGAGCGCCATCTTCAGTTTGCCGATGCCCTGCTGGAGGGCCGGAGAGGAGGCGAGGAACTGCTGCTGGAGCGCGAAGGGGAGGGCGACGCCCTCCGGGGCTCCGACGGACTCGGCGACGAACTCGGCGGCCCTGCAGCGGAGTTGCTCCACGGTGAAGGCGCTGAGACCGAGGCGGGTGGCGAGGTGGCGGTAGAGGTCCTCGCGCGGCGGGCGGGGCCGGCCGTAGAAGGAGGTCAGGTCCACCGTGCGGCTGTCGAGGACGTGGTGCAGCTCGCCGAGGTTGGCGGCCTTCGTGCCGTAGCGGTCGCGGTCGGCGCTGCGCAGGCGGTGCAGGGAGAGCACGGGGGCGCCTTCGAGCAGCGGCGGTTCGAGTCGGATGCGCTGCTGGTGCCAGGCCGGCGCCCGCAGGTCGGGTTCGTGGTCGAGGCGCTGCAGGGATATGTCGTCCTCGGCGACCCGGTAGCGCACCCACGCGTCGTCGAGGCCGTCCTCGTCGACGAGTTGTTCCAGGTCGCGGACGATCGCGTTGGGGATGCCCCAGCCGGAGGCGAGGACGTTGGTGTGCGAAAGCGGTGTGATCGGCGCGGTGTTGATGAAGCCGGCCACACGCGGTACGTCGTCGGGCAGGCAGGGCATCGCGACGATGTCGGCCCAGCCCAGGCCGGACTCCGCCGCCCTGTACTCCTCGGCCGTCCGGAAGAAGCGCAGCCGCCCGGTGGCCTCGCCGGGGTTCAGCGGTGTGCGCTCCCGGGAGCCGAACAGCTCGTGGCTGAGGATGCGGGGCACGCGCTGTTCGCTGATCGCCGACAGCTCCTCCTCCTGTCCGTGGTTGGCGGGCTTGAGCAGCAGCGGCAGACTGCTGTCGACCCGGGACCGGACGAACTCGTAGTAGAAGGTGAGCAGTTCGCCGTGCATGGTGTCGGCCTCGGTCGTCTCCAGGACGAGGAACGGCCGCTCCCTGCCGTCGTCCTGCTCGGTGTGCAGGGACAGCACACCGAGCAGGAATCGGCGCTCGGGATCGGTGTAGACGGAGGCGTTGAACGCGTCCAACTGCGCGTCCAGCGCGTCCAGATCCATCCCCAGCACCCGGGTGGCGATGTAGTTGACGTGGAAGGGGTGCGCGTCGGTGTCGAGCAGGTGCCAGGTGTTCTCCGCTCGGTCGACGACGACCTTGAGGTAGGGGTGACCCGCCAGGACCCCCGACAGCGTGCGGAAGAGCGGCAGGGAGAGGTTCTCGCCGACGACCGTGCGGTCGGTGGCGGTCACGGCGGCTCCGGTGGCCAGGTGGGTGCTCATGCGGGGACCTCCTCGGACTGCGCGGCGGGCAGCACCCGGGGCAGGGCGTCCACCAGGGTCTCGAAGTCCCGCAGCACCGTCCGCGGGTCGGCGGCGGAGAGCAGGCACAGGGCCGCCATGGTGTTGGCGCCCGCGGCGGGGTCGTAGACCGGCACGACACTGCCGTCGGGCAGGGAGCTCTCCGCCACCACCGACAGTTCGCTGTCCGGGCTCAGCGGGACGTCCGACGCGACCACGGGGAAGTCCCAGACCCTGCGGTCGTGCCAGGCCTCGCCGCGGCCGTCCACGGCGAGGACGACGAGGGAGCCTGCCGCCCCTCGTGCCTGCGCCGGCGTCAGGGCCTGCTCCGGCCAGGCGACCGGGCGTCCCAGCAGGTGGTCGACGAGCATGCCCACCAGATCGAGTTCGAAGACCTCCTCGATCTGCGGCACGGTCATCGCGCCGCCGAACCGGGCGGCGGTCTCGATGAGCCACATGGTGCCGTCGGGGCCGAGCTTGATCTCCGTGTGCGTCCCGCAGTCGCGCAGGCCCAGCGCGTCGACGGCGCGGCGTGCCAGGTCCACGACGCGGTCCTGCGCGTCCGGCGAGAGCAGAGCGGGGGTGATGCCGGCGCGCTCGGTGAAGGGCTCGATGGTGGGCATCCGGCCGCTGAGGCAGACGGGGTGGAAGACGCCGTCCGCCACGACGCCCTCGACGCTGAGATAGTCGCCCCAGCCGGGCTCGTCGAACCAGTCCGCCGCGGTGCCGCTGACGATCTCCTCGACCACGAAGTGGGCGTTCGCCTCGGCGACGTGCAGCTCCGCGTATCCCAACTGGGCGGACTCCGCCATGACCTGGCGCGAGCGGGCCCAGGCGGCGGACGCCTCATCGGGGGAGGCGATGATCTGGTGGGCGGTGGATCCCGCGCTCCAGGCCGCCTTGAGCAGCAGCGGACAGGACAGGGCGTTCACCGCCGCCTGCAGATCCGCCTCCGTGGCGACCGGGCGGAACGCAGGCTGCGGCAGGCCGCTTCGCTGCCAGGTGCCGCGCATCAGCCGTTTGTCGCGTGCGAGTGCGGCGGCCGCGCCCGCGCCCGGCAGAGCGAGCTTCTCGCAGGCCTCGGCGACGGCCACGACCGCGTACTCGGAGAAGGTGAGCACGGCGTCCGCGCCGACCTCCTGGGCGTGCGAGACGATCAGGGAGACCAGGTCGCGGCGGGCGGCGTCGTCCGGCGTCGTGACCGAGGCGCACAGTCTGGCGGCGGAACCCGCCACGGTGGCGGGAAGAGCGCTGAGCGCCAGCAGGTGCACGTCCGCCCTCGCAGCCGTCCGGGACAGGACATGGCCGAGCGGCGGACCACCCTTGGCATGCACCAACAGCACCGTGCTCACAGGAATTCGTCTCCATTCACCTGGTCGGTAGAGGCCCTCCTCGGCACCGGTGGTGCGGTGACGGGCCCGGGGATCGCGGGCGGGGGAACGGCGTCCGGCGTGTCCGCCCGCACCCTCCAGGGGACCAGGCTGTACCCGTCCATATCGCCGCAGAGGGCGCTCACGACTCAGGCAAATGCCTGAGTCGCCGGGGTGATTCGCAGACTTTCGTCCCTGGAGCCAGGCCCGAGCGGTAAGGCGACGGGGGCCAGGCAGCTCCCGGCAAGTCGGCCGGGAATCGAGCTTGTGTTCTGTAGCGGGCGGTATATCCAACGACATGTGACTGTGCGTCAAACAGTCGTATGCGAACGGAGACCGTTGTGGGCGACCCAAGCCTCAAGACACTGCTCGAGAACCTTCCCGTGTTCTGGAGGGAAGCCGACGAGCCGTGGCAGACGGGGGAGGGGGAGGCCGACGGGCCCTTGCGGACAGGTGAGTCGGACGACACCGGCGACCCGGGCGGCTCACGGCATGCCCCGGACCCGCGGCAGCAGGGAGCAGGGCTCGCGATACCCTCCGGCTACGCCGCCTTCGCGGACCTCGTGGACCTCGCTCCGGCGGCCGCCTTCATCCGGGACCGCCACGGGCGCTACCTGTGGGCCAACCACGCCTACGCGCACCTCTACGGCACCGTGCCGCAACAGCTGGTCGGCAGATACATCGAGGACTTCGACGCCCCGGCCGAGGCCGACCGGTTCAGGGCACTTGACCAGCAGATACTCACCAGGGGCACGCCCGTCCGCCACACCCTGCGCTACGTGCGTCAGGACGGCACCACGGGCCGCGCGGTCGGCCACCGCTTCCCGGTGCGGGAACAGTCCCGTACGTGCATCGCCGGCATCTACGTGGACATCACCGACCATGTGCGGGCCACGGCGCAGCGCCAGGAGGCCGAGGAGAACCTCAGCGCCCTGCGTGACCACAGCGGCCTGCCCTGCGCCCTGCTGTCGGCGAACGGGCGCGTGATCGAGGCCAGCGTGGCGGCCGCCGAACTCTTCCACCTCGGCCTGACCGACCTCGTGGGCCGCCGCGCCCACACACTGCTGGCCCCCGGACCGGGACCCGACCTCGAACAGTTGCACCGTCGCTGGAACAGTCTGATCGCCCGCCGCACCCGACGTGTCGAGACCACCGCCGTGCTCGTCGACACCCATGGACTGCAGCGGCGGGCGGAGCTCCACCTGACGACTATCGGCCATTCCGCCAGTCGGGCTCGGCACGTCTGGGCGGTGATCACCCATCAGAGCCTCGCCCATGAGGCGCATCCGCCGCTGACCGCCGCGCAGATCCGCATCCTGTCGCTGCTGGCGCAGGGCAGCAGCAACAGCGACATAGCCGCCTCGCTGAAACTGTCGCGGCAGACGCTCGACTACCACCTCAGCCGCCTGCGGCACCTGCTGGGCGCCGCCACCCGTCCGGCCCTCGTGGCCCGCGCCTACGTCCTGGGCATACTCGCGCCCCACGCCTGGCCTCCACGCTCGGCCACGGCGGCCCACCCGCTCAGCACTGTGTGACGCCGGCGGACGGTTCGTCGCGACGCCTCAGCACCCGGGTCGGCGCCTCAATTCGGCGCAGGTGCGCCTCAAACGGGCCGGACGCGTCTTGTCGTGCGTGATGGAACTCCGCAACGAGCCGGGCTGCTTCGGTGACGAGATGGTCCGAGGCGGCCACAGCGAGGAGGAAAAGCGGTTCCTTGGGCACGTCCGTCAACAGACGGAGCAGTTGACGGACCGGCGACAACCGCCTCAGCACAGAACACGCCGCACTCGCCCAGCAGCTCTACACGCTACCGTGCGGCTGAGCCAGGACCCCCGGGGAGCAGGTGCCGGTGTTCAGGCCCCGGCGCTGCCGCGCTCCCGCTCGACGGGGATCCACAGCTGGGAGTCGGTCTCCGCGCCGATCTCCACCGGCTGCGTCCGCAAGAGCTCCGGACCCGGTCGGCTCGTGTACGGATTCGAGGGGAACCAATGCGTGAACACGTCTCGCCACAGCTCCTGGAGGGCACTCGGATAGGGCCCGCGATGGTCGAAGACCGCCCAGGTCCCGGCCGGAACGTCGAGGGCGTCAAGCTCCTCGGCGGCCACCTCGGGACCGGTCACCACGCCGATCCAGTAGTCCGCCTCGGCGCCCTCCTCCCGGCTGTCGGTCAGGTACAGCACCGCCGACAAAATCCCCTCCGGCTCCCGGCCGGCCAGCTTCTTCATCCGCACGATCACCGACTCGTCCAGGCTCTCCAAGTGCGCCACAGCCGCCGTGTTGAGCCCCTCCGGCACGAGTGGGAGCCGGGCCTTTCTGCCGACGACCCGAAACGACCCCTTCTCGACGATCCTGTAGCGCATGGCCGTGCTGCCTTCGACGACGACACGGAACGACATGCGGGGCTGTGCCGTGAGCACAGCGCCCCTTCGCCGGGCCTCGCCCGGGCCGACGCCGTGCACCGAACGGAACGCCCGGGCGAACGCCTCGCCCGAGCTGTACCCGTACCGCACCGCGACATCGAGCAGCGTCAGGTCCCCGGCCAGCACCTCAGCCCCAGCGAGCGTCATGCGTCGGCGCCGCACGTAGACCGGGAGCGGCATCCCGGCGAGCGCGGAGAACAGCCGCCGGAAGTGGTACTCCGACACCGCGGCGATCCGGGCCACCTCTGTCATGTCGATCTCCCGGTCGAGGCAGGCCTCCAGGTGGTCCAGCGCCTGATTCAGCCGCTCCAGCACGCGTATCCGCCCTTCGTTCTCGTCTCCGCCACAGAACACCCACGGCGGAGTGCCTCGCTGCGCAAGGCGCCCTGGCGTGAGTCGTCGGCGCTGCGCTCCGAGCCGCCGACGGACCGTCGACCGACCCGACTGAAGACACGAGCAGTCGACCGGGCGATCCGGCAGCCCGACCGCCTTGCCGGAGTAGAGAAGATGTGACCGCGCCCCACCCGACAGAACCAGTGCGGGAATTATCGGGCAGGAAGCCCTGACCTGGCACGAGGCTTACGCCCATGACTGATGTCAAGGGGTTTTGCGAGCCGCGGTTCGAGGCGGTCCAGGCGGCTCTTGCAGCTTTGCTCGGCAAGGACGACGTGGGTGCCTCGGCGGCCGTCTACGTCAACGGCGAGCCGGTGGTCGACATCTGGGGCGGGTACGCCGATGCCGACCGCTCCGTCAGCTGGGAGCGCGACACCCTGACCGGCGTGAACTCGACGACCAAGAACATGACCGCCCTGTGCGCACTGATCCTGGCCGACCGGGGCGAGCTCGATCTGTCCGCCCCGGTCGCCGCCTACTGGCCCGAGTTCGCCACGGCCGGCAAGGAGAACGTGCTGGTGCGACACGTGCTGTCGCACACCGCAGGGCTGCCGGACGTGTCCGGGCTGACGGCGGTCGAGGAGCTCTACGAATGGGAGAGCGTGTCCGCGGCTCTGGCAGCGCAGGCGCCCGATTGGGTGCCGGGAACGGCCGCCGGCTATCACGCGCTCACCTTCGGCTTCCTTGTCGGTGAGATCGTCCGTCGCGTCACCGGCCGCAGCCTCGGCGAGTTCTTCGCCGAGGAAGTGGCCGAACCGCTCGGCGCGGACTTCCACATCGGGCTCTCCACCGAACATGACCACCGCGTCGCACCGCTCATCCCGCCGCCGTCACTGACCGACGAGTACGCCGCCACCGCACCGCCCGGACCGGATGGCGCGTCCCGGGAGAACACCGGTGCCGCGATCCGGGTCAAGGACGCCAACTCTGCGGCCTGGCGCCGTGCGCAGATCCCTGCGGTGAACGGCTTCGGCAACGCTCGTTCCGTCGCCCTGGCCCAGTCGGTACTGGCGAACCAGGGCTCGGCCGGCGGCGTGCGCCTGCTGTCCCCCCAGGGTTGCGAGCCCGCTTGGCAGGAAGTGTTCCGCGGCGGCGACCGCGTGCTGGGCACCCCGATGTGCTGGACGGTGGGCTTCGGCAAGTTCGGCAACACCTTCGGCTGGGGCGGCTGGGGCGGCTCGCTGGTCGTGAGCGACCCCGACTCACGCATGACGGTGGCCTACGTCATGAACCAGATGATCGACCGGGACCGGCAGGAGGACGACCGCGGCATGGAGATCATCATGGCCGCTTACAGCGGACTGCACTGAGACAGACAACAGAGCGGCCCGACCCGCACAGGCTGCCTTCTCCTCTCCGGGACAACTCGATCAGCAACGAGTCGAGGCTTCCGCGACAACCGCCATCCCATGTCCGACCAGCGGAATCCGCACACCAGGTTCGGAAAGAGAACGACCCCTCAAGTACCCGACTCCGCGGAGCGGCTCTCAGCACACCTTGGACTCCACGAAGGCCGCCAGCCGCCCGAGGGTGTCGAAGGTCTCACCGACGACCTCGATCCCGATCTCGATCCCGAACCGTTTCTGCAATGCGACGATGAGCTTGACGACGGTGAGCGAGTCGAGCTCAGGAAGATTGCCGTACAGGCCCGTCTCCGGCCCGAGGTCATCGGCCCGGTCCTCGATGTCCAGCGTGACCACCACGAGGGCCTTGACGTCCTCGAAAATCGCCTGCGAGATCTCTTGCGAGCGAGTCATATGGCTTCTCCTCATCAGTCGTGCAGACCCGGCGGCCTGCGATCTGCACCATCACCTCCGTCGGCATCGGATGGCCGAGGAACGCTGTGGGACTGGCCGTGATCCCATAGGAGCGGGCCTGAAAGACCGCCACAAGGTCGCCGATCTCGGCACGCGGGAGGCGGACATCACGTGCGAGCACGTCCAGCAGGGTGCACAAGCACCCGACGCTGACAGTCTCAGCAGCCGGGTCGCCGAGCCGCACGACGAGGTCGGCGTTCCTGCCGTGTGCAGCGGAAAGGACATCGGCGTACACGTTCTGCGAGCCGGACAACACGTGAAAGCCGAGGACGTCGAGGTCCGTCGCCGCAGGCCGGTAGGTGAAGAACGGGGTGGCACCGGCGCGCTCAGCGAGCAACCCGACCGAGGGGCCACCGATGCGGAGCATTCCGTCGGCGATCGCGAACCGGCTGATCGTGGGATGCGCGTAGGCGCCTGCGGTCATGCGGGCTCCTGCGGGCGGGAGGCGGTGAGCTCGTGGCGAAGGAATGCCCGGTCGAACTTGCCGTTCGGCGAGCGGGGCAGAACATCGAGAACCATCACCTCGGCGGGCACCATGTAGCCGGGTAGTTCCTGCCGCAGGCGTGCGGTCACCGCAGCCGGGTCGAAACCGGCGGGATCGCAGGGTGACACGACGAGGACGATCCGGTGGCCAAGTGCCTCGTCGTCGAGGCCGAGCGCGACGGCATCCTGGACCAGGCCGGTCTCGTAGGCCACTTCCTCGATCTCTTGCGGGCTGACCCGATATCCCGATGTCTTGATCATGTCGTCACGCCGTCCGACGAAGTACAGGAAGCCCTCCTCGTCGCGGACGACGACATCGCCGGACCAGACCGCCAGCTCGGGCGTACACAGCTCGACCGGACGGTTCGGCGGTGGCCGGAACCGCTCGGCCGTACGCTCCGGGTCATTCCAATAACCCAACGTGACAAGCGGACCTCGGTGCACCAGTTCACCCGGCTCTCCCGGACTGCACAGGCCGCCGTCCTCCCGGACCACGAGGATCTCGGCGTTCGGGATCGCCTTGCCGATCGAATCGGGCCGCCGGTCGACCTCCCGGGGATCGAGGTAGGTGGAGCGGAACGCCTCTGTGAGGCCGTACATCAGGTATGGCGTTGCGGTCGGGAAGATCGCTCGCAGTCGTTGCAGGGTGACGCGCGGGAGTCGTCCCCCGGTGTTCGCGAAGTAGCGCACCCCGGCCACGGCCTCGGACGGCCACGTCTGGGCTGCGAGCTGGGTCCACAGCGGCGGTACGCCCACCAGCCCGGTGATGCGGTGCTTCGCGCACAGCCGGACGACATCCGCCGGCAGTAGGTAGTTGGCGAGCACCACATGAGCGCCGACGCAGAAGCCGGTCGTCAATTGGCTCAGCCCGGCGTCGAAGCTCAGCGGGAGAACGGCCAGGATTCGGTCCTCTGCCGTGTTGTCCAGGTAAGTGCTGACGCTCTCCGCGCCGACGACGAGGTTCCGGTGCGACAGTACGACGCCCTTCGGGGCCCCGGTGCTCCCCGAGGTGTAGAGGATCGCGGCCACATCCGTGTCGACGCCGCCCGTCGGAGGACACACGTCCTGGCTCGCGGGTTCGGCGACCTTCGACCAGGGGAGCACGCGGTAGGGGGCTTCCTCGTCCTCCCCAAGCGAGTCGTCCAGCACGAGGACGTGGGAGAGTGACTTGCAGGCGGCGAGCTCGGCGCGCAGGGTCCGCAGCCGGTCCCTGGAGGTCACCAGTACCCGCACGGCACAGTCGTCCAGGATGTGCCTCACCTGTCTGGCCCGCAGCACGGGATTCACCGGGACGAACACGCCACCGGCCCGCGAGCAGGCGAGCAGCGCCACGACGGTCTCGATCCTCTTGTCGAGGAAGACCGCGACGCGCTCGCCACCATCGAGGCCGAGGTCGCGCAGGCCGACGGCCGCGAGCTCCGTCCGCTCGTGCAGATCGGCATAGGAGATCGTGATCGTTCGTGCGGTCAGGGCGGGCGCGCCGGGGTTCCGTTGGGCGGACCTCGCAACGAGGTCCGGCACTCGGGTGATCATTTCGGCGGTGGTCATCCGGCGTTCACCCTGACAGTCGGCGAGCAGTCGGCCAGGCGTACCGGGTCGACCATCCCGACCAGGACTTCACGCGGTCCGGCGAAGGGCTCCCTGCTGTGTGCGCTGCGGATGTTGTCGACGAGCATCAGATCCCCCGCCTGCCAGGGCTCCCGCACGGTTTCGGCCTCGTACACCTCGTTGAGCAGGTGCACGACCTCCTCGCCTATCGGGTCGCCGCCCCCGAAGCGAGTGGTGAACGGCAGCCCCTCGGCGCCGTAGGTGTCGACCAGGAACTCGCGCACCTCGGGGTCGAGCGTCCACTCGTTGAGGAAGGCGATCTGGTTGAACCAGCAGCGCCGCCCCGTGACCGGGTGCCGCACCACCGCGCTGCGGCGCTGCCAGGTGCACAGCCCTCCATCGGGTCGCCACTCGAACTCGATGGCGTTGGCGCGGCAGTAGCTCTCGACCGCGCCACGGTCCTCGGTGCCGAACGCCTCGGCGACCGACGTGCCGATCTCCTCGTTGTAGTTGCGGACGAGTGTCCAGCCCTCCCGCTCGAGTCGTTCGACGAGGTCACCGGGCAGCGCGTCGAGCACGGCCGTCGAGTCCGCCACACCGGTCGCCCCGCCCTCGGTGGGCGCGGACAGGCACGCGAAGAACATCAGGCCGGGAAACTCGAGCCGGTAGCTCAGTTCGTGGTGCATGCACATCGGCTGGTTCGGCGGCCACTTCGAGGAGGAGTACACACCCTCTGCGTAGGTCCGCCGGGAGGCGAAGGCCTCTCTCTCGGTCATCAGACCGGTGCGGGCCAGTTGGTGGAAGACGGCGACGGTCTCGGCCGCGTCGCGCAGCCCGAGGCCGCGGACCAGGACCGATCCGTGCTCGGCGACCACCGCGCGCAGCGCCGTCCGGTGCTCGGCTGCCCAGCGCACCGCGTCGCCGACAGGCCCGGTGTGCAGGATCGGCGGTTTGCCAGGTTGCAGGTCCACTTCGAGCAGCGCCGCCTGAGAGGAGGTCGACATCTCATTTCTCCTTGATCCCTCGATGTCCACTCTTGACGCACTGCACGCCCGGTGCCGTCTCGAGCCTGTCGTGACCAGCAGGCCAGATCGGCGAGGGCCGGGTGGTGGTGAGGTCCTAGGGCGTGTTTCGAAAGTCCCGTCTGGCTCGCGACGCCTGGCACGCGCGCTCGCCGCGTTGTCGGGATCGCCCTCGTACGCCCAGTACGAGGGCGACCCTCCGCCTTGCGATCGCACGCTCCCCCACGCTCGAACCGAGCTCGCGCGGGAGGTGCCCCCATCGCCGCCGCGAGCCCCGCCCTCCGGGCGGACGACGCTACTTTCGAAACACGCCCTAGGGGAGACTGCCCGTTCCAGGGCGATCGCCGGCCGCACCGCCGACAGCGGCGCGCCGTCCAGGTCGAAGAAGTGGCGCAGGGCCTCGGCCTCGAGCAGCCTCGGGCCGGAGTGGAAGAGCACCAGGTGCGTGCTGCGGTCGGGCTCGCTCGGCGACCACCACGGCGCCGTCGCGGACCCCGGCCACCCGCAGCAGGGTGTTCTCGGTGCGCGGCAGGCGCCACCGAGTGCAGCGGCACCTCCAGCTCACAGGCAGGCCGGCGCGTCCGCCGCAGAAGAGTCGCGATGTGCTCGGCGACGCCCGGTGCCGGGTCGAGCGTCCACCGCGGGATCGCGGTCGCGCCGCCCGCGCACAGCACAGCCCGCCAGAACTCCCGGTCGGTTTCAATCCGATCGCCCATCGAATCGTCCCAACGTTCCACGCTTGCCGGGTGTCAGTCGCCGCGGACGAGCACGTCGGCGCGGTCGTCGAGACTGTTCCTTCGCAGCCGAAGGTCAGCCGACTGCTCACGCATCTTCCTGGCCGGGTTCCCGCCCCACAGGGCGTGCGGTGGCATTTCCTCGCCCTTCATGAGGAAGGAGCTGGTGGCGAGCACCGCGCCGTCGCCCATTGTCACGCCGTAGTGGACGAATGCGCCGACACCGAGCGTGCAGCCGGCACCGATCACGCTACGGTCCGACTTGAATCCTCCGTCCTCCTGCGAGTGGCACTGAACGACAGTGTCCACATTGAAGGTGCAGTCGTCCCCGATCGTGGTGAACGTCCGCTCGGACACGCGGAGGCCGTCGTCGAAGACCCGGCGGCCGACCCGCATACCGAGCAGCCGCCAGACCACGTTCTTGAGCGGGGTGCCGTTGAAGACGAGGACATAGGCGAGAGAACTCACTTTCCAGAAGCGTTCGTGCCGCCAGAAGGCGCGGTCGTAGATCGAGCAGCCCTGCGGCCGCAAGCACTGCAGCTGCCGGACCAGCCGGTCGACCAGGACGTTGTAGGCGACGGTGAAAACGAAGACCCCGGCTGTGGCCGGTGCAAAGGCGAGCGCACCCAGGGAGGCCCAGAGGTCGATGGCGGCCAAGTAGAGCACCGTGACGAGGAAGATGAAGAACCAGCGCACCAGCAGGAACAGCGCCATGCTGATGGTGTTGTAGACGTTCTTGGCCCGCAGGCCGCGGCGCAGCTCGTCCTTGCTCCGCACGTCCAGATGCTTGTCACGCCTGACCGACCGCGGGATCTCGAAGCTGGGCGCGCCCAGCAGGCCCACGCCTTCCCGCACCTGTCCGTCGACGGGAACCATGACCTTCGTCGCGAGGAGGCAGTTGTCGCCCGTCCTGCCCTGCGCGGCATAGGCGATCAGGTTCCCGAGGAAGTTCTCTGCCCCGATCGACACGCGGGACAGCCGGAACGACGTGCTCGAGACATCGGCATTGATGATGGACAACCCGTCCGCGACCATTGTTCCGCTGCCGACCGCGCTGAGGAACGGGGTGTCCTGTTTGACCATTTCGCCGAAGTTCGAACCGGTCTGCCGCACCCCCCGAAGGTCGTAGCCCAGCCAACGCAGGTAATGGACGATGCAGGAGGTGCCACCGAAAAGAGTGTTGTAGAACCTGCTGTTGCTCGTGCGGGCGATCGCGCGGTGGATCCAGTAGTGGAACCCGTACAGCGGGTAGACCTTGTCCGGCTTGATGAAGAAATTCAGCACGCGCGGAACGGTTCCCACGAACACGATGCCGACGAGTACGGCGCCGAAGAAGGAAACGGCGGATATGACCAGCGCGTCGTCGCGGTAGAACGCCCAGCTCGTGAAGGAGACCGGTTCCGCGGCCGACAGCGTGACGAGCTGCGGGATTTTCGTGAGCGCGAGGATCGCGATGACGAACATCAGCGGCGTACCCACCAGAAGCAGGTTCACCAGTTGCACGGTCGCGAAGACGACCCGTCGCCGGGTGCTGACGTCCATCGTGGGGATCCGCTGGCAGCCGACGTCGGACGGCTGCGCGGGGGAGCCGTGCCGGCGCTCGCCGTCGGGCACGGTCTGTCCGGTGTGCAGCGAGGAGGAGTGCCCCAGCTCGGCCCCGTCACCCAGCGAGGTCCAGATGTCGAGCACCGTCATCTCGCCGACGAGCGCGTCCTTGCCGAGGCTGACCGCGCCCGTCTGGATGATGCCGTTGTGGGCCCGGTAGCCGTTGAAGAACGAATCCTTCCGGATCACCGCGCCGTCGCCGAGGCTGAGCAGGTCGGTGCACACGGGCACGTTCCTGGAGAAGATGACGGCGCCGCGCCCGACCTTCGCGCCCAGTGCCCTCAGGTAGAGCATGTAGAGCGGTGAACCGACGAACAGCGCCATCGGGTTCCGCTGGACCAGGGTCTTGACGAGCCAGAAGCGGAAGTACGCCATGCTCCAGACGCGGATCTGCTGGGGCTTCCACCGGCCGACGATCAGCCACTTGAGCATGATCGGAAGGCAGCAGAGGCCGAGGAACATCGCGCTGCCGTACACGACCGCCCGCAGGTAGATGTCGATCGGGTTCGGGCCGGCCGAGACCCATTCGTAGCCCTTCACCGCGACGATGGTGGTAAGGGCGGGGTAGCCGAGGAGGAACAGGAGTTGCAACGCCCCGCAGAGGACGTACTCACCATTGCGCGCCCGTCTCGGCGGCGCACTGAGAGCCGCCGGAGTTGCCTGCTGCGAGGCAGGCATGGTTTTGCGGTCGGTTTTGGTGTCGGCGAGGGCGGCTGCAAGCTTTCGTATTGTCGGGTTTTTGTAGACGTCCGGCATGGAAACCGATGGCAGGTCGGTTTGCTTGCGTACCCGGGCGCAGAATCGGGCCATCAGCATCGAGTCGGC